>QCDJ01000007.1 GCA_003280935.1 Prochlorococcus sp. AG-355-B23 | reverse complement strand
ATTTAAAGAAAATAAATAATCTCTATTATTTATTTCGCAAATTCCATACAAAAAATTTTTTTCAGAAATGACAAATGAAGAATCAAAATTTGCATCAATAGATTTAGATAGTTGC
The DNA here is from genome assembly GCA_003280935.1 of Prochlorococcus sp. AG-355-B23. Classification (GTDB taxonomy): domain Bacteria; phylum Cyanobacteriota; class Cyanobacteriia; order PCC-6307; family Cyanobiaceae; genus Prochlorococcus_A. The sequence continues at coordinate 60,763 of QCDJ01000007.1, read as the reverse complement.
CTAGGTTCTTGAACTGAAACGAGATATTTATTTTGGCTTCTATAATTTGACGCTGCCTCTTTAAAAATTTGAAACCATAATGCCTTGGTAATCTGATCTATCCATATCAAATAAAAATTATTTTTAAAATTTATACACTTATAAGATTTACCACCATATCCATGAAAATTATTTTTAATATTATATTTTTTACTTGTTAATTTCTGAGGAAACGCTTCTTTGTCATTAAATGGTCTTGCAAAAATGGCATTTTCATTTTGACCTTCACCAACAACATCAATCCAAAAAATAGTATCCCTAATAATAGTTAATTCCTTAAAAGCTTTTTTTTTAGATTCAGTTTGATTAACTTTTAGCTTATCATCAATACTCATTTAAAAAATTATAAAGAACGTAAATTAAAGTGCTAGTATTTTTATAGCTAAACTCTTAATTAAAAACTTTTTTAACGTGGCAAACCATTTTTCACAACTTGCAAAAAAGTCAAGAACAAATGGAAGCTCGGAAAAAATTGCAAAAGAACAAACAGGTAAGCCATCTCTAGACATTTATAAACTTGGTGATGATGTATTAAGAAAAAATTCCAAAAGAATAACTAAGGTTGATGAATCGATTAGAAAACTTGCTAGAGAAATGCTTCAAAGCATGTATGCAGCTAAAGGAATTGGACTTGCCGCACCTCAAATTGGTATCAACAAAGAGCTTCTTGTCATAGATGTAAATTTTGAAGATTCAGCAGCAGAACCTCTAATATTAATCAATCCAGAAATTACAGACTTTGGAACAACCCTTAATTCATATGAAGAAGGCTGCTTGAGTATACCTGGCGTCTATTTGAATGTAATAAGACCTTCAACTATCAAATTAAAATTTAGAGATGAAATGGGGAGACCACGTAAATTGAAAGCAGATGGACTTCTGGCGAGGTGTATACAACACGAAATGGATCATTTAAACGGAATATTATTTGTTGATAGAGTTACATCAAAAGATGATTTGAACAAAGAACTTATAAAGGAAGGGTTTAACGAAAAAGACGTAATTTCTATTAATTAATCTAATGACTGAAACTACAATATTTCAAAAAATAATTAATGAAGAAATACCCTGCGATAAGCTTTATGAAGATGAGTTGTGTATTGCCTTTAATGATATCAATGCTCAAGCACCAGTACATTTTTTAGTAATTCCCAAAAAGCCAATTATAAGTTTATTAGATTGTATTGAAAAAGATGCAAATTTATTAGGGCATTTACTTTTTGTTGGTAGCAAAATAGCTAAATCAAAAAATTTAACTAATTGGAGGACAGTAATTAATACTGGATCAGAATCGGGACAAACAGTTTTTCATTTACATATTCATTATTTATCTGGAAGAAAAATGAATTGGCCCCCAGGTTAAAACTCTCGAAAGAAATATTTATGGGTTATAAATAAGTAAAAACATAATGAATACACCAGATTCCTTAAATACAGAATACAAAAATTTATTCAATTTAATATCAAAAAATTGGGAGGAGCTAGATGATTCACTCAAAAATAAGTTAATAAAAATTTGGAGAGTTTTAACTTACAAATGGCAATTACAAATTTTATTTAATCTACCTTTTCTTTTATGGTGGGTATTAGATAAATCTTTTCCAACAGTTCATGAATTTGATATAACGATCTTGAATTACTTAAATTTACCTGACTGGGCACTTTCATTTATTGGTTTTGGTCAATAGACTGCTAAAAGTTATAATTTATTCTATAAAACTAGTCGAGTAATGAATAAAGCAGTTAATAATAAATCCAAAATATTATACCAATTACAAAAATTAAGGAAGTTATCTCAGCCATTTTTTCTTCCAATAGATCAATGCAATGGACTTCAATTCATATGGCTTTTGATTTCTCTTTTATTTTGTGTTGGTGGAGTAGTACTTGTTGGTCTTACAGGCATAATTAGTTTTTTTGAAAACCTTCAACCAATATTTCTTGAAAAGTATTTTGGAGGTGTTGTAAGTACTGTCAATTCGATTTGGGCTGGTAGCTGGGGATTACTTTTCTCTGCCTTATTTCTAATTGGATCAGGCAGCTTTTTTAGCTTGAGACGTCAATTAAAAAACCGAAGATGGTTACATTGGTTATTCCTTGCGATAATTGTATTAATGCTTTTAGCTGTAAACGGAATAAACGCAGGTATTGGGTTCATAGCAAGAGATTTAACAAATGCTTTAGTAGAAAAACAAGAAGATGGGTTTTATCGGATATTAGGGATTTACGCTTGTTGTTTCGCTGTGGCTCTACCTATACGTGTTTCCCAAATATTTTTTACATATAAATTAGGAATAATTTGGAGAGAATGGCTTTCAAAAAGTTTAGTCAAAGATTATATGACTAATAAAGCCTACTACCAATTAAATCCCAATGATGAAGAACAAACCGATGTAGATAATCCTGATCAAAGAATCACAGATGATACTCGAGCTTTTACCGGTCAAAGTCTTTCTTTCACATTAGGTATTTTTGATGCCCTACTAACATTTTCACTTAATATTCTTATTTTATGGAGTATTAGTACAACACTTACTTTTTCTTTATTCGGTTACGCTGCATTTGCAACTTCTATCCTTTTAATTGCTGGAAAAAATCTTGTAAAGATTGACTTTGATCAACTCAGATATGAAGCAGATTTTCGATATGGCTTAGTTCATATTCGAGATAATGCTGAATCAATAGCCTTTTACTCTGGGGAGAATCCTGAGCGAAGTGAAACTGAAAGGCGATTAGGAGAAGTGGTGAGAAACTTTAATTTACTGATTATATGGAGAGTAATAATAGACGTAATGAGAAGATCCATTAATTATGCTGGAAATTTCTTTCCATATCTAATAATGGCAATCCCTTACTTTAGAGGTGATATTGATTATGGACGCTTTATTCAGGCAAGCTTTGCATTTGGAATGGTTGAAGGTTCGTTATTTTTTATTGTTAATCAAATCGAAGAACTTGCAAAATTTACTGCTGGCATTGGCAGATTAGAAGGATTCCAATCAAAAGTTGAATCCATTAGTCAAACCAACCCAACAAGCAATCAAAACGTTATTTCAGATTACCCCTCAATTCTGATTAATAATGCTGACCTTTGCCCACCAGGATCAAATAAAACAATCATTAAAAATTTAAATTTAAGCATCGACAATAATCAATCACTTTTGGTTGTAGGACCATCTGGGTGCGGAAAAACATCTTTACTAAGAATGATTAGTGGTTTATGGGAACCCGATCAAGGAGTAATTAAAAAACCAAAAATTGGGGAATTATTATTCATACCTCAAAAACCATATATGTTACTTGGTTCTTTAAGAGAACAATTATGTTATCCCACAGAAGTTAAGAAATTTAGTGATGAACATCTTACTTCTGTACTACATGAAGTAAATTTAAAAACCTTAGTGGATCGGTATCCTAATCTTGATATAAAACAAGATTGGCCACGAATTCTTTCCCTAGGCGAGCAACAAAGATTAGCTTTTGCAAGACTGTTACTAAATTCTCCAAGATTTGCAGTACTTGATGAAGCAACAAGTGCTTTAGATATTAACACTGAAAAAAAACTATACAGTTTACTAAAGGAACGAGAACTTTCTCTAATAAGTGTTGGACATAGACCTAGCTTAAAAGATTTTCACGAAAATATTTTAGAATTAAATGGACAAGGAGACTGGAAATTATTGACTTCTGATAAGTATAATTTTAAGGATTAACAAAAAAAATGAATTCTAAAGAAGAACAAACTAACTCAGAAGTCACTAGTTTAGAGAATGAGAGTTTTATAGAAGAACAAAAAGATCTGAATCAGATCAATGAACAAATTGAAGACAATAAATTAGATGAAAAAACTATAGAAATTAAAGATGAATATAAATTTGGATGGAGTAGTTATTCTGAAATAACTAATGGAAGATTTGCAATGATTGGCTTCCTTGCAATAGTATTGATTGAATTATTTAGTAAACAATCTTTTTTAAAATGGGCAGGAATCTTATAATTAATCATCAAATCTAGAACTGTTATCTCTTGGTTTCTTCTTATTTGTTCCAACGTTATATCTACTATTTTGATTTTTTGAACTTGATCTAACTGAAGAGCTCACTCTACGAGTCTCACGTGGTTTTTTGGCTTGATTAGCATCTTTAAATGAAGCATCTTCTACTTGAGTTATTGAAGTTTGCTGCCTAATAGAGGATCTAATAGGTTTCTTTCTTAATGGAGAAGAATCACTAGGAGCAGAGATATTATCTTGTTTAGAAACTGTACGATTCATTCTGGGTCTAGACCCTGTTTTAACTTCATCGCGAGATAAATTTCTTCTTTCACCAAAGTTATTTGTTTCTGGTTGTTTACTATTTCTATCTTCAGAAGTCTGTCTTCTTCTCCTTCTTATAGGTTCGTCATTTTCAAACTTACTTATTTCTCTTGTAGATGGCCTACTTCTACTTGCTGCAGCAGAGGGTATCGCTCTTGAAACATTCCTCCTACGAGATCTCTCCTCCATATAGTCTTCTTCAAATTCATCTTCTTGAGGTTTAAATCTTCTGGGTGGTCTTTCAGATTCTTCAAACCTATCATAATCGTCATTAAATCGGCCTCTAGAATTTCTGGGACCATCAGAAATAGGATCATCATCAAAATAAGATGATCTTCTAGCTTGATCAGTAGCAACTCCCCTCAATCGCACACTTTCATATGCGAAAAAAACTGTAGTTCCTGCAAGTAAAAACTGACCAAACTGAAGGATAGGATCTAACCTCCAGCCTTGAAAAAATAATATTCCTCCACACAAAAGTCCAATTGCTGCGAAGAAAACATCATAATCCCTTGCCAAGGCGGGCTTAAAGGATCTCAAGAAATAAAGGCCTCCTCCACATACCGCGAGAACTATACCAACAATACTGGCCCAATTGAGACTAGCATTGACCACATTCTTTCTCCAAAAATTTATTTTTTAAAGGGTTACTTATATCCCCTATATATATAGTGTACTTAAAACTTCTACAAAAACTAGCGTCTTCCGGTAGAAGTACGATCCAGGGAATCTTTCTGGCTAACAAAAATCAAAAATGCAGTGGCTGGAATAACTATAAGTAAGGCAGCCGCAATAAAACTACCTATCATTCCAACTGCTGAATTATTTGCAACTTCAGCAGAAAAATCTGCGGCTAGTAATAAATTTGAGATTTGAAACACTTTTTAAAATATTAAATTCTCAATTTATAATACGAATTAAATACGTTTCAATGGGTTATTTATTAAGATGAGTTAAATAATTGTGATTTCTTGCTTGTAAACTCTCTTCAAATTTTAGATATTAGTTTAGGAATTTCTCTTTCATATCTAACTATAGTTTTTCTAATAAGATTAATACTTACTTGGTACCCAAAAATTGATTTAAGTCAAGGTTTATGGTTATTAATTTCAATACCATCAAGCTCTATTCTTAATTTAACAAGAAAACTAATTCCTCCTATTGGAGGTGTTGATGTTGGACCCGTAATTTGGATCGGAGTTATAAGCTTTTTAAGAGAAATTTTAGTCGGTCAGCAAGGGCTCATAAAACTTGCATTACATACACATATTTCATAGAAATAAGTAATTATTTCTCAGTAATTTGGCAATAATTCTTCTTCTACATATTTAGTATGAATCTTACCCTGCTTAAATTTAGATTTATTCAGTAAAGTTAGATGAAAGTTAATTGTTGTAGGAATACCAGTGACCGCACATTCATTTAAAGCCCTATTCATACGTTTAATTGCAGTATTACGATCTTTTCCCCAGACTATTAATTTACCAATTAATGAGTCATAGAAAGGAGGTATTTCATAGCCTGTATACACATGACTATCCACCCTTACACCAGGGCCACCTGGAGGAAGCCACCCAGTTATTTTTCCAGGTGATGGTCGAAAATTGTGAGAAGGATCTTCAGCATTGATTCTACATTCAATGGCATGACCATTTAAATGGATATCATCCTGATTAAATTCCAAGTTTGATCCGCTTGCGATTTTAATTTGCTCAGCTATTAAATCTACTCCTGTAACCATTTCAGTCACAGGATGTTCAACTTGAATCCTAGTATTCATTTCCATAAAATAAAAATTATCATCATCAACTAAAAATTCAACTGTCCCCGCTCCTTCGTAGCCGATACTTTTTGCAGCAGCAATAGCTGCGTTCCCCATTTTTTTTCTTAGCTCAGGATTAATTGCAGGACTGGGAGACTCTTCTAGTAACTTCTGATGTCTTCTTTGAACTGAACAATCTCGCTCTCCTAGGTGAACAACATTACCCGACCTGTCTGCCAAAATTTGAATTTCTACATGTCTTGGCTTCTTTATAAATTTCTCCATATATAAACCATCATTACCAAAAGCTGCTTCTGCTTCGCCTTGAGCTGCTTTAAACATTTTTTCGAGATTATTAGAGTTTTCAACCAACCTCATACCTCTTCCACCTCCTCCAGCAGTCGCTTTAATAATTACCGGATAGCCGATATCATCTGCCAATTTATAAGCCTCATCAACATTTGATAACAAGCCTTTACTGCCAGGTACTGTTGGAACTCCAACTGCTTCCATAGTTTCTTTAGCTGTAGATTTATCTCCCATAGATCTAATAGCTTTAGGAGATGGACCAATAAAAACTATGCCGTGATCGTTACACATCTCAGCAAATTTATCATTTTCCGCAAGAAATCCATAACCAGGATGAATAGCATCAACTCCTCTTGATGTAGCAGCAGCAAGTATATTTGGAATATTTAAATAACTCTTATTACTTAATGAATCTCCGACGCAAACCGCCTCATCAGCAAGCTGAACATGCAATGCTTTTTTATCTACAGTGCTAAAAACTGCAACTGTTGCAATGCCTAGTTCTCTACAACTTCTGACAATTCGTAAAGCTATTTCTCCACGATTAGCAATTAAAACTTTTTCAACCATTATGAAAATAAAATTGAAGAAATGAAATGACTTAAAATACAAAATTATTTGCCAAAGTATTCAACAAATTTTTTTAGTGATCAGAGGACATTTTTTACAATACAACCTAAAACGTTATATATGTATAAATATTTGTTTTATGCAATAGAAAAATTATTCATGATATTCAAAAATACTCTTTTCGAACTACATCCTTATTTCAGCCAATAATGTATGATATTTTTAAGGTTTAGGTATCCCACGGTTGCTGAAAACCCTTTGCGGACGTGGCGGAATTGGTAGACGCGCACGTCTAAGGAGCGTGTGGCTTCGGCCTTGCGAGTTCAAGTCTCGCCGTCCGCATTTAATGTATTCTGGTTTGACTGCAATGAAAAAAAAATCAGTTGCAGTAGTTATAATTTCCAATGGTCCTGGTGAATTAACCACATGGGTAAATCCTGTAATAGATGAGCTTAACAAAGTCAATAAATCACTGCGTGATGACGATAAACAAGATTTCACTCTTAGGTTAGTCCTTGTTCCTTGCCCAAATGCCACTGGTAAAGAATTTTCAGTTGCAAATTCATGGAATAAATTCGAATTAATTACAAAATCCAAAAGTTTTTGGAAATTATTAATAAAGCCACATTCTTTTGCATATTGGCCAAAAAAAGGGGTAGTTATTTTCCTTGGTGGGGATCAATTTTGGAGCATTTTATTAGCTAAAAGATTAGGTTATTTAAATATCACATATGCTGAATGGGTTTCACGATGGCCTAAATGGACCAACGCAATAGCTGCTATGAATGTAAAAGTAAAAGAGGCAATACCAGAAAGATATAAATATAAATGTAAGGTCATTGGCGATTTGATGGCAGATATCAAACTTAATAGCGAAATATCATTAAGAAATAAAGAAAAACACCATATTGCATTGTTGCCTGGTTCTAAGAAAGCAAAGCTTTCTGTAGGAATTCCTTTCTTCTTAGAAGTTGCAGATCATATCGCTGAAGAAAATCAAAATATAAATTTTATAATTCCTATTGCCCCAACTACTGATAAAAGTGAATATTTATTTTTTCAAAGCAATAAAAATCCAATTGCTAAATATTACTCATCAAAAATCAAAACAATTAAAAACTTCAAAGACTCTCGTTTTGATTATGTAATTGAAACATCAAAAAATACAAAGATTTATCTAATCAAGAAACATCCTTGCTATGAAATATTAAAAGAATGTGATCTTGCAATTACAACTGTTGGAGCAAATACTGCAGAATTAGCAGCAATTAGTCTTCCAATGTTAGTAGTTCTGCCAACTCAACATTTAAATATGATGAATGCCTGGGATGGTATTTTTGGAGTGATTGGAAAAATTTCATTCATAAATAGATTCCTAACTTTTATAATCAAAAATTTCTATTTTAAAAAAAAGAAATTTTTTGCTTGGCCAAATATTAAAGCTAAAAGAATGATTGTCCCTGAAAGGATAGGTAATATTTCACCAATAAAAATTGCAAGAGAAGTATTATTTCTTATTAAAAATAGAGATCAATTAAAAAGTATTAGGAATAATCTACACAAAGAAAGAGGCGATAAAGGTGCTGCAAAAAAACTTGCTTCTATAATTCTTAATTCAATAAAAAAACTTTAACAATTACCAGGGGTCATCAATTTCAAACTTTTCTGATTTTTTATTATCTTGAACAAAATTTTGTTCATCTAGTGGTTCAATATCTAAGGTTTCAGTTGCATTTTGAATTGGTCTTTTCGAAGTTAAATTAGTAGTTGATTGTTTCTTTTGCTTAAAATCAATATTGTTTTTTTCATCTATTTGATTAACTCTTTTTTTAGTATCGATCTGATCAGAATCATCGTTATCCAGGTATAGCTTTTTTCTATTATTTATTTCCTCTGCAGAACCCTTTATTTCAACATATTCAAGTTCATCTTCATAATCATCTTCATAATCATCTTCATAATCATCTTGTTCAACAACTTCTTCATATTCCTCGACCAAATTATTTTGCTGTTCTGATTCAGAACCTGAAAGTAACTGATTCTCAACAGGTACAAGATTTGCTGAGTATCCATTTGCTTCCCTTTCATCCCATGAAGAACCCCCGACTCCAAGTTTCTCAAGTAGTCCACTACTTAGTTGCTTCAATTTCTCTTCTGCACCTTCATAAACAATAATCCTATCGGTACCACTACTTACAATTTCCTCAACAGGTATTTCCCAAGTACTTAAAACTCCCTCACCTAAAAGCGGAACACCAACAGCACCCACAACAAGAGATATCAAATCCCCAGTCTCAATATCAAAAGAAAAGCCAAGAACTCTTCCAAGAAGTTGTCCAGATTCTGTAATCACTTGACAATTAATTACTTTCCCATACCTTTCTGGAGAAAAACTTTCACTCAAAGAATCTAGGGAGTCAACTAATATGACATCTCCAACTTGCTTTATACTTTCTAAGGGCATCCATTTTGGCAAACCTGGTAAAAATCTTGTAAGTGGATTATCTCTGAGTCCCAAAGCGACCACCTCTCTTCTATCAATATCAACAACAACTTCGCCAACTACGCCTAGCCGCCTTCCAGTATCAGTAGTTATCACTTGTGTTCCCATTAATTCTGACCTTAACCATAAACGTTCACTAGGAACCGAGTTAGGGAGATTCTTATTAGCAGATGTGTTAGACAAGCTCATAAATTTCTTTTTATCATTCTGACGTATAAATTTAAAAAAGTGTGCTTATGCAGCATTTGGTAACCCAAGAACTTGAGTATTAGCACCTCTTGCTTGCGCAACCCCAATTGTTCGTTCAGATGCACTAATCATAGGCCTTCTATGACTTACGACTATAAATTGAGCATTTGATGACTGATTTGATATTAGTTTTGACAACCTTTCAACATTAATACCATCTAAAAAACTATCAACCTCGTCTAATGCATAAAAAGGTGAAGGCTTATACTTTTGCAAAGCAAATAAAAAACTTAAAGCAGTTAACGATTTTTCACCACCTGACATAGACGCTAATCTTCTGACATTTTTTCCCTTAGGATGAGCCACTAAAGTTAATCCTCCTTCTAAAGGAAAATTAGGATTTTCAAGTTGAAGAAATCCATCTCCATCAGATAAATTTGCAAAAATTTCTCTAAAATGTCTATCAACTTCTGTAAATGCTTGCATAAAAGCTTCTTGACGCATCGTAGATACAGTTTCTATTCTCAGCAATAACTCAGATCTTTCATTAGAAAGAATTTCTAATTTTTCTCGCAAACCATTTAATCTCTCAATTAATTCTTCTAGTTCATCAAGAGCTAACATATTGACAGGTTCTAAGCTTTCTAGTTTTGCATTTATAATCGAAATTTCTGATTGCAAAGATTCAAGACTCTTTCCTTCATATTCTCCAAACTCCGGGGAAGGATTAGGTAGATCTTTTTTATAATTTTCTAATTTTATTTTCTCGCTCCTCATCTCTTCTTTAAGGGAATGCATATCCCTTTCAAGATATTCAAGCTTTAACAGATAGTTATTATATTCTTGCCTTTTATTTGAAATTGAAGAGTTTAATTCATCTCTTTTCCTTCTCAATAAACCTAAATCCCTCTCTAGAGAATTTTTTTGATTATCGAGATCTAAAAGCTCTTTTTTAAATTCATCTCTTTTTTCTATCCATTCACTATGAGCAATTGCGAGTTGTTTAATAGATTCCTGCAAGTTTTTTTCTTGTAGTAAAGTAATTTTTAATGAATTATTGATACGCTCTTTATCTAAAGCAAATTGATTCTTTTTATCTAGTAATGTATTTCTCTCCTTAATAAGTAATTCAAGTTTTTTATCAAGATTATTAAAATCGTCATTAAAAGCTATTAATGATGATTTTTGATTTTTTTCATAATTTGCCTTTTGAATGGTTTGTAGTTGATTAAACTTATCTTGATAAGGCTTCAATTCATTTTTTAAATGACCTAACTCGTTAACTAATAAATTATTAGCAGTATCAAGTTTATTTAATCTCGATTTACAATCCTCAATTCTTTGCGAGACAACTTTAAGAGAATCTTGATTTACTTCAATTTCTTTATTAAATGAGGCACAATCCTCAATAATTTGACTGCGGTTAGAATTTAATTTACTAAGTCTATTATTTTTTATTATCAAATCATTATTTGACTCTTTTAAAGCTTCTTCGATGATTAATAATCTTTCTTTTATAGGACTAGAATCATCAATATCATTATTAATTCCAAACCTATAAGCCAAATCTTTATTTAACTTGCTACCTCCTGTAATAGCTCCACTTGCTTCTAATAATTCACCACTTAAGGTGACCAACCTATTTTTTTGTGTAGATAACCTAGCTGAGGATAAGTCTGAAAAAACCAAAGTATCTCCAAAAACATATCGAAAAACATCTGAATAGACTTCATCAAAAGTAATTAGATTAATAGCTTTATCAATAAATCCATTCTCCCTGTTATTTTCAAATCTTGAAATTGCATAATTCTTTTTTTGACTTTTAATTCTATTTAAAGGTAAAAAAGTTAATCTTCCCGCTTTCTTCTTTTTAAGAATTTCAATTGCTTTAGCAGCAATATGATCATTATCAACAACAATTTGTCCTAATCTATTTCCAGCAGCAATTTCTAAAGCATATCTATTTTTCTCACTGACCTCTCCAAGTTGAGCTACATAACCATGTATACCCTCTAACCCTGCCTCTAAGAGAATTCTGAGGGCATATGAGCCTCTAGATTCGTTTAAAGCTTCCTTCCTGCTTTCGCATCTAGATAAATCCTTTTCAAGCCTTAATTGCTCGTTATTTAGCCTTGATTTAGTTTTAATTAATAAATCGATTTCATTTTCTAAAGAATTAATTTCTGTGCTGTTACTTGCCAAGTTTTTATTCTGTGTATCGGATGTCTCTTTTTTGCTTTGATTTACCTGAAAAAGTTTCTGCTTTTCTAAGTCTAAGCATTCGATCTGTGACAATATCTCATCTTTTTGTATATTATTTTGGATAGTTTCTTCTTCAATTTTCCTTTTTTTTATTTCCAAAGGATTAATTTGATTTTTGATACTTTCAAGCTCAGTATTTAATTTGATACTTTGTTTTGAGAATTCTCCAGATTCTCCAGCCGCATCAGAAAGTTTTTTTCTGGATATTTTGTGTTTTGAAGTGAGATCATCAATTTGCAAGTTCAATTGATTTAAAAAATTATCATCGAAATTTTCTTTTCTCATCTTTTCTGACTCAATATTTCTTTTAGAAATTGCAATTTCATCCCTCTGCTTTTGTAATTTAATACCTTCTTCTTTATTCAGACTTGATATCCTATCAAGTTCTCTCAAGCTAGAATTAATACTTCCAATATCAGAATTCACTTTAATCAATTTATCCTCGCCTTTCTCCTTAAGCTCATCAACAAGTATTTTCAAAGCATCTTCTAAGACTAATATTTCTTTACTAATAGATTCTTTTTGTTTATTAAATAAAATTTTATTTTTTTCAATTTCACTTTCTTTTCTTTCTATAGATTCAACATGTTTAACTTGTTTTTCAAAAATAAGAACTTTCTCTAATTCCGTTATTTGTAATAGTTTTGCCTTCAACTCTTTATATCGCTTTGCTTTTTCACATTCTTTTTCAAGCTTATTTTGACTAGAATGCAATTCATTTTCTAAAATTTCACATCTTTCTTGCCTTTCGAAAACGTCATTTAATTTTGCATTAGTTTGTTCTATTCTTGTATCAAAAAGTGCGACTCCTGCTAATTCATCAATAAGATTTCTCCTCTCCTTATTATTCATTGATACTATTCTTGTTACATCACCCTGCATAACAACATTGCTGCCCTCAGGATCAACACTAATATCTCTTAATATTCTCTGTATTTGTTGCAAGCTACATTGTTTGCCATCAGAAGTATAAGTAGAAGCATAAGAACCACCTGGCATAAGCCTTAATTTTCTAGAAACTACCCATTCTTTTTGACCTTTATTAAGGGAAATTTCTTCTTCTTCTAGTTCCAAAGGCGGAAGGTCCTCTCTGGGAGACCAATCTTGAATATTAAATTTTACTGATACACATGTTTCTGATGACTTACCCTCTTTAACTTTGGAGTTATTTATTAGATCTGGTAATCTTTCAGCCCTCATCCCTCTACTATTAGCTAGACCTAAACAGAATAAAATTCCATCTAAAATATTACTTTTCCCAGAACCGTTAGGGCCTGTAACCACCGTGAAACCTTCTTCAAGAGGAATTTTTACATTTCCCCCAAAAGATTTAAAATTTTCAAACTCGACCTGATTGATATGTACCAATCTCAAGTCTCAATAGCTAAATAAGAATAACTAATTTGCAAAAATTCTCAATAGAAATATTACGTTTATTTATAAATGAATATTAATAATTTTTGCTCAATCTACAAGAATTACCCGAAATTTCAAACAAACCAGAAAGAAGTTCACCATCCAAAATGAATCGATAATATTCAGAGTCCAATTTATCAGAAACATTTTTAAATATTCCATGATCAATTCTTTTTACAAACCCTCTATTATCAGAAAGTTCATGTTCTATCCTAGACAACCATAAAAGTCTATGATTTGGCTGCTTAGAAATTTTTATAGAAGCTTGATTTAATAAAGGTAGTTTTAAAAATTTCCAAGTTAAACAATCTATACCATTTTCAACAAGAAAATCATAATGAATATTTATAGCTTTAGCAGAATAAACTTTATGTTCAAGCAAAACCCATTTATTCATTATCTAGTGGATAAATAAATCGAATCTATTTTCAAAACAAAGTTGAGTAAAGATATATTTGTTAAGAGATGTTTCCCGTTATTTAATTACTTGCATCAGGAACAAATCTTAAAGCAATAAATAGCAAACTTCCAGCTCCAGCGATAGCTGCAGCTACTAATCCAAAATCTGTAGGGATTGTGCGAGATGCAAAAATTAATGATGCAAATGTAATATCCATGATTAAATTTAAACTCATTTAATAAATTCAGTAATAGCTTAACAAAACCTTCTTACAGAACAGAGTAGATGAATAAAATGTAAATAAACTTTTATATGTTTTTATTCTATATAAATCGCACAATTCTTTAGATAAGGGTTCCAAATTAAGAAAATAGGGTCTAATCTTAAAATAAATAAGTTTGAATAATGGAGACTTACCATCCTCCCAAAGAAGTAGAAGAAAAAGAAGATAAATCTGATCTTCCTGAAAAAGAAGTTATCTTGGAAAAATGGTTACTTGAAAAAATTGACAGTTTAATACCTTTAATAAAAGAAAAATGGCCTAACATTGCACAACAAACCCTTGAAGCCACAAAAGGGAGTATTGATGATTTAGTTGAAGTAATAGCTAGCCATAGTGGAACCTCAGCAATTGGAATAAAAAACCAACTATTTGAAATCATTGATTCAATAAGAGAAAACAATTGGGAAATATCAGAAAAAATTGAGCCTATTGAAAGTCAATTAGAAGAATTATTAGAAGAGCTTAACAATACACTTAGACCAAAAATAGAAAGTCCAATAAGAAAAAAACCACTATTATCTATTGCTATTGCAGCTGGTATTGGTTTACTAATAGGAAGTCTCCTAAACAGTGGCAGAAAATAATATGGAAAAACCAAAAAATAAAAACTTTGCAAATACAGCCTCGAGAATTTCAGCCATAGCAAGTTCAGTGATGGATTTGCATGTCAGAATAGCTCTTCAAGAAGTAGATAGAGAAAAAAGAAGATTAATTAGTGGTGGAATATTTTTAGCAATTGGCAGCACATTATTATTATTAGTACTAATTTGCATCCATATTATTTTTTATCTTTTTCTAGCGAAATATAATAACTGGAATATTGAATATAATTTATTACTCATAATATTTATCGATTTATTTCTTGCAGGCCTAAGTTTGAAGCTTGGAGGAAAATTAGCCAAAGGACCATATCTTCCTCAAACATTAGAAGGTTTAGGCAAGACAACAAAGGCCGTTTTAGGCAAAAAATAATTTACCTAATTAAATACTTTATCCATCTACAATCTATCCCCCCATTACTAACAGGAATTTTCAATGAAGATTTCATTTTCAAATATTTTGTTAGTTTTGGATTTCCACTTAGGAGCCAAAATTCCCAATCTGAAAAATTGTTCTTTAGAAAGATTCCCATTTGTTCATATAAACTAATCAATTCATTTTCATCGCCTAATTTTTTGCCGTATGGAGGATTACATATGATGATCCCAGGTGTGTAACTTAATTGGAGTTCTAAAAAATCATTATTTATAAGCTCAATATAATTCTCGAGTCCAGCTAATGATATGTTTAGATTCGCCTGCTCAAAGACCTTTTTATTAATTTCACACCCTATTATTGTTGGTAATTTTTCATAATTTATGATTTTATTTTTTGCCTTATTTTTTTCATTAAGATAAATATCTTGCCTAAAGTCTAACCAATTTTCAAAAAGATATACCTGATCAATATTTATGGGAACTCCAAGGAATTGGTTGACTGCCTCAATTAAAAAAGTACCCGAACCACACATAAAATCTATTAATGGAACTTTGCCATTCCATTGAGTCATATTTATCAATCCAGAAGCTAAATTTTCTTTTAATGGAGCATACCCAATTGCGGGTCTATAGCCTCTTTTGTGTAAGCTTTCTACGCTGCTTTGAAGACTGAGAATTGCTTTATTATTATTTAAATGCAAATGAATTATAAAATCAGGATTATCTAGAGAAATATTTGATCTTTTATTCCAAACTGCCTGTTGCAAATCAGTTATAGAATTTTTTACTTCAAGAGCTGTGAAATGAGTATGACTTAAAGAAGATGTTCTCCCAGTTACTTGAACGTTAAACGTTTTATCAAAGTGCAACCAATTTAACCAATCAAATGAATCTCTAACCCCCGCATATAAAGATTGCTTGTCATAGCAATTAAAACTTGCAATTTCTCTGTAAAAACGAAAAGTTAATCTGGAATAGAAATGAACTCTATAAAAAGTTTCAAGATCACACTCAAAATTAATAAATCTTTTATAAGTATTAATATTAAAGCCGCCTAAATTTGAAATTTCTTCTGCTAAAGATTTCTCTAGTCCCTCCGGAGATGATGCCACTACATTCATATACGATAAAACTTAGTAAAAAAACTATTCAATAACCATTTTGCCTGTCAGAATATAAATGTCCAATAGGACTAGGTGATCTCAACCGATGTTTCGGACAGCGGTTCGATTCCGCTCAACTCCACTATTTGGGGTTGTAATGGTTTCGACGGGGCATAAGGAAGGTGACTGAAGCCGGCTCGGTTAGGGCAAAAACACAAATGCTAACAAAATCGTTAGTTTCTCCCGTCAAACAGCACCAGTTGCTGCTTGATCTTAAAGGAGATGGGGTTATATCAGCCTTATCAACCAAATGATACGAGGAGTCTGGAAGGACTCCACTTTTTTAAATAACTAAGAAGTTGTAATAGATAATTTATTAGTGTGTAAATATTGCTGCAAATGCTTGTATTAAAAAGAATTTTTTTAATTTTATAAGTATAAATACTGAGAAGATAAGTTTTAAATTAATTTATCTTATTAAAAAATCGAATCTTGCAAAATGGAATCTAATAAAAAACTGAATGACTTAATAATAAATCTCAAACCAAAAGTTATTAGATTCACTGGCGAAAAATTTCCCAATGAACTATGGAATAGTGGTTTTCAAATAAAAAAAAATAAGAAAATATCTAGCTAAAAATTTAATTAAATGCTTGAAAAAGGATTTTTAGGCATTTTTTTTAAACATTTTTTTGACAATTCCTGAAGTACTTTAAATTCACTTTTATTTAAATTCCACTTGAATACATTCGATACATCTATAACTTGAGATTTTTTTCGCATTCCAACGAGCGGAATAGCTCCTTGATAACAACACCAATTAATTGCTACTTGCGCTTGGGAAACTGATCTTTGATTTGCAATTCTTTTTAAACACCTCCGCAATTCATATGTTGGTTTTTTATAGTTTTTAAATAATGCATTGCGAATAAAACTTTTTTCTTTATTCTGTTCTTTATCTGGATCGATACAAAGTATTCCAAAGGACAAAGGACTATAAGCAAAGAAATCAATATTATTTTCGTCGCAAATTTTTTTTACCTGATATTGTTTTCCTAAATCGGGAGCAAGCAAAGAAAACTGTACTTGAACACTCTTTAGGCTCTGATCTCTTTTTGCTAAGAAATTAATTAATTTCATCAATCTTTTAGGGCCTATATTTGATAAGCCTATTTGAAAATCAAAGCCTTCATCTTTTAAATCGCAAAGATTATTCAACAACCCTAATTCCTGCCAAGGATTGTATTTTGCAGTAGACCAATGTAATTGCACTATGTCTAATTTGTTATTAAGTCTTTCTAAACTTTTCAAAAAAGGTTTATTAAAACCTCTATTACCTATTCTCCAGGGATAAGGTGCAAGTTTGGTTGCTACTTGAATTCTTTTTTTCTTTACTGAAGGAGTATTTAGTAAAAATTTTCCTATCAACAATTCACTCCTACCCTGAAGATTCCCAGTACCGTAGGAATCTGCAGTATCAATTAGATCGAAACCTTTTAGTAACGCTTCATTATATGTCTCACGTAAATCATCGTCATTTGTAGATTGGTAATTCCAGAAAAGCTTATTCCCCCAAGACCACGTACCTAATCCAATTCTTTTCTTCACTAGCCAATTTAAATAAGGAACTTTATAAGGTTATCTAAAAATATTAACTTCTTTAAAATATTTCAAAAAATAAGTTTTAAAGCATTAAAAACCAATTTCTCTTGACATTAAGAAATTATTCTCCAAAGTAAGAGAAATAAAAATAAAAAATTGTTCATTACCGTTTGCGGACAAAAAGGGGGGGTGGCCAAGACCTGTACAAGTATTCACCTTGCTAGTGTTTGGCATTCTGAAGGTAAAAAAGTTTGCATAGTCGATGCTGACAAGAATAGATCTGCTTTAGCATACGCATCAAGAGGCAATCTTCCATTTCCAGTTTTCCCCGTCAGTTCTGCTGCTAAAGCATCAAGATCATCAGAAATCGTAATAACTGATGGCCAGGCTAGCAGTGATCAAGAAGAACTTAAACACTTAGCGTATGGTTCAGATTTAGTTATCTTACCTACAACTGCAAAAGCAAGATCAGTAGAATTAACTGTTGAACTAGCGAATTTATTAAGCAACTTAAAAGTTAACCATGCTGTAGTAATAGTAAAAGTTGATTTTAGACAGCAAAAAGCAGCGCAGCAAGCCAAAGCAGCTCTAGAAAATTTTGGTTTATATGTTTTTGATAGATTTATACCCTTACTTTCAGCATTTGATAAAGCAGAAGCCTCGGGCAATGCTGTATCTGAAGCTGTAGACGATTTAGGTAGATCAGATCCTCGTCGAATGACGGGCTGGTCTGCTTATTGTTCAATTGCCTCACAAATTCCATGCCTGATTTCGAAGCCCTCATCCGACACCAACAACTTAAACAACCAACAACCAATCAGCGCTTAAAAGTAGTTGATTCTACTAATTTTGAAGAAGAAAAAAAAGAAGAAGCAATAATTAGACAATCTGGATTATTAGTTAATTTTTATGGAGGTTTTATAGGCTCTGTAATTGGAACTTTAACAATACTGTTTCTTTATATGAATGAATATCTACCATTAGATTTACTAAAACTTAAGTAGTATATTCGCTATTTATTTCAACATATTTTTTAGAAAGATCGCACCCCCAAGCTGTGCCTTTCGATTCGCCAGAATTTAGATTAATCATAATTTTTACAATATCATCTACTAAATATCTACCTTTCATTCTGGACTTAATATAGTCTGTGACTTTTTGTGGATCATATTTATTTAACTTACCATTTTCCAAAATCTGAGCGTTTCCTATATACAAGTCAACGTCATTTAAATTAAATTTAACTCCAGAATTGCCTGCAGCAGAAATGATTCGTCCCCAATTCGGATCACAACCATGTATCGCAGTTTTTACCAAGGCAGAATTACAAATAGATTTCGCGAGCATAATTGCATCATCTGTATTTTTTGCTCCTTGAACCAAAACTTCTAATAAACAATTTGCTCCCTCTCCATCCCTTGCAATATTTTTTGCCAAGTTCTGACATACAATATCAACTCCTTGTTGGATTAATGGAAAAAACCTTTTTTTAATTTTCTCTCCTGCATTTATCCCAACAAAAGAATCATTTGTGCTTGTCTCTCCATCAACTGATATTGCATTAAAAGATTTTTTAACCGCAATAGCAATCATTTTGTCCCATTCTTCTTTTTGAATGCCCGCATCACAGGTTAGAAAAGCAAGCATTGTAGCCATATTGGGGTAAATCATTCCTGAACCTTTTGCAAATCCTGCTATTTTTATTTTTCTGCCTTGAATAATCGTCTCTATTGACACTTTTTTCAAAGTCAAATCAGTAGTTAAAATTGCTTCTGCTGCATTTTGAAAATTATTACCCTTTAAATCACTAACTAAATTCGGTAAATTTTTTA
Source organism: Prochlorococcus sp. AG-355-B23 (assembly GCA_003280935.1). Taxonomy (GTDB): domain Bacteria; phylum Cyanobacteriota; class Cyanobacteriia; order PCC-6307; family Cyanobiaceae; genus Prochlorococcus_A. Next base: position 41,201 of record QCDJ01000007.1, on the reverse strand, counting down.
CTAAATCATTTATTTGTATTGGAACACCAATTACACCAGTTGAGCACATTAAAACTTCTTCTTCTTTTATGCCTAAAAGTTCCGCAATCTTTCCTGTCGCAATTTGAAAATGTTGAATGCCAAGATTTCCTGTACATGCATTTGCTTGGCCAGAGTTAATTAGTATTGCTCTTACAAAACCTGAAGTTTTTTTAATCCTTTCCTCACAAATATCCACACAAGAAGCTCGAACTATTGATTGGGTAAACATCCCACTAAAAACACTTCCTTCTGGAGCGAGTATTAGTGCTAAATCTTTTTTATTAGAAGCTTTTAAACCAGCAGATATCCCAGCAAAAAGAAACCCCTCGGGTGTTACCTTACTGTCATCAACAAACGACCAATTGGAATCAAACTGGCTCAAACTTTTTGGTATTTTAATTCATACTAACTACTCTTTAATACTAAAGAAACTAAGAAATTAGATTATTATTAATTATATGGATATTCTTCAAAAATCAACAAACAATCAAAGAAGGATTGGTTTAACCGGAGGTATAGCAAGTGGAAAGACAACCATAACTAATTACATTAGAAAACATAAAAATATACCAATATTAGATGCAGATCATTTTTCAAGAGAATTAATCAAACCAAATACATATGGATATAAAAAAATTTTAGATTTTTTTGGAAATAAAATTATTGATAATAAGAGCAATTCAGAAAGGGAAATAAACAGAAAACTGTTAAGGAACATTATTTTTAAACATTCAGCAAGCAAGGAATGGATTGAAAAACTACTTCACCCCTTAATTAAAGAAAGAATGATAAAAGAATGCAGTCAATACAGAAATAATCAAACTATAGTATTGGTTATCCCATTATTGTTTGAGGCAAAATTTGAAGATATTTGCACTGAAATATGGTTAGTTAAATGTCCTAAAGAACTACAAAAAAACAGACTTATCACAAGAGATAAAATTAGCGATAAAGAAGCATATGAATTGATAAATTTGCAATTAAGTTTTGAAGAAAAAAGTAAATTTTCAGATATTATTTTAGATAATTCGGATGATCAAAATAAATGGATCAATACGATAAAAGAGCTTCTTTAAGCTTTAGCTATTTAATTTTTCCATAAGAAGTTTATTTGCAAGTTTAGGATCAGCTTTACCTTTTGTTCTTTTCATAAGTTGACCAACAAAAAAACCAAGTAACTTAGTTTTGCCATTTTTAAATGCTTGAACTTCATTTGGATGTTCATTTATAAGTTCATCAATTATTGGTAAAATACTTGAAGAATCAGATATCATTGCCAACCCTTTTTCTTCAACTAATTTTCTCGGAGAAATATTTTTTTGAATAAGTTCAGGTAAAATTTCTTTTGCAATTTTTCCACTAATTATATTTTTTGAAATCATGCTAATCATTTCAGCAAGATTTTCAGGACTAAGCTTTAATTCACTAAAACTTAGTTTGTTTGATTTTAAATAGCCCACAATATCACTTGTTACCCAATTTGAAGCTAGTTTGGCATCGGCACCATTTGCTACTGTTTCTTCAAAAAAGTTTGCCATGCTTATTTCATCAGAAATTACCCTTGCATCATATGCAGACAACCCAAATTGACTTACATATTTGTTTCTTTTCTTTGAAGGTAATTCTGGTAGTTCTTTAAACCATATTTCTTGTTGAGCTTTTGTTATTTCAATTGGACCTAAGTCAGGATCAGGAAAATATCTATAGTCACTACTACCTTCTTTTAATCTCATACTTTTCGTTAATTGCTTAGCTTCATCCCATAACCTTGTTTCTTGGAAAATTGTTCCTCCATTTTCATAAACTTCTATTTGTCTGGCTATTTCATAATCACAAGCCTTTTGAATTGCAGAAAATGAATTCATATTTTTTATTTCCACTTTGGTACCAAAAGGAGCATTAGGTCCTTTTCTAACTGAAATATTGACATCACATCGTAATGAACCCTCTTGCATATTTCCGTCTGATACGCCTAGATATCTAACTGTTCTTCTAATCTCTGAAGCATATTCAGACGCCTCTTTACCTGATCTAATATCTGGTTTACTTACAATCTCACAAAGTGCTATTCCGGCACGATTGTAATCAACTAAAGAATACTTAGAACCAGCTAATCTATCACTTCCTGCATGGACTAGTTTTCCGGCGTCTTCTTCCATATGTAACCTTTCTATACCAATTTTTTTGATATAAGGTTCTTTGTCCTTTTCAATTATTTCAACCTCTAACCAGCCATTTTCTGCTAGTGGCTCATCAAATTGTGAAATTTGATAATTTTTAGGCAGATCAGGATAAAAATATTGTTTTCTATCAAATTTACAATGTTCTGCAACGTTTAAATTTAATGCTAACGAAGTTTTTACAGCATACTCAAGAACAGTCTCATTCAAAACTGGAAGAGTTCCTGGTAACCCACAAACCACAGGGTCTATATGCGTATTAGGTGCATCACCAAAAGCTGTTGACGCAGATGTGAATATTTTACTTTTCGTATTAAGCTGTACATGAGTTTCCAAACCAATCACAGCTTCCCAAGATTCCAAATTGTTCATTATTAAAAGTCTCTTTATTAATATTATTGGATATAAAGGAAAAGAGGACCAAAACACAAATAAAAATATTAATTATTAAATGGCACAAGAAACCAAAAATTCAATATTAATCATTGGCGGTGGGCTTTTAGGTTTATCTATTGCTTATGAATTTTCTAGAAATAACTTCAAAGTTTTAGTTTTAAGCAAAAACAGAAATGAATCAGCTGGATTTGTTGCTGCAGGAATGTTAGCTACTCATGCCGAAGGGCTCGAAAATGAATTACTAAAATTTGGGCAAGAAAGTCAAAGTCTAATTCCAAAGTGGATAAAAAGTATTGAACAAGATAGTAATATTAAATGCGGTTTAAAAAAATGCGGCATAGTAGTTCCTTTTAAAAACAAAGAAGAGCTTGAAGAGTTTCCCACTTATGAATATGGAAAATATTTAAATCATAAAGATCTTCAAACAGAAATTAATGGAATGAATTCTATTTGGAAACATGGTTTACTTTTTGAACAAGATGGTCAAATAGATAACCGAAGAAGACTAATGCGTGCTCTTGAGAGAGCATGCTCCTTACATGGAGTCGAATTTCAAGAAGGATCGGAAGTAGAGGATTTGACATTCGAAAAAAACAAAATTACAGGCGTAACAGTTTTATGTGCCACTGGGGAACTAAAAAAAATTAACTGCGAAAAAGCAATTATTTGCAGCGGTGCTTGGAGTAAAAAAATTTTTAATAAGATTCCAGTCTTTCCTGTAAAGGGACAAATGCTATCAATACAAGGTCCAACAAATTTTTTGAAAAGAGTTATTTTTGGTCCAAAAACTTATCTAGTTCCCCGAGATGATGGACTTATTGTAGTTGGAGCGACAGTTGAAAAAGATTCAAAATTTAATCAGGGTAATACTCCTAATGGAATTAAACAACTGCAAGAAGGCATTCGCTCCTTATTACCAGAAGCTATTAATTGGCCACAAATGGAACATTGGTGGGGTTTTAGACCTTGCACACCAGATCTAAAACCAATAATTGGAAAATCAAAAATTGAAAATCTTTTAATAGCTACAGGACATTACAGAAATGGAGTTTTATTTTCCGCAATAACAAGTGATCTTCTATTGAAAATAGTTCAAAATCAAAATCTCAAAGAAATAGAAAAAAGATTTTTAGAAAAATTTAGTTTAGATAGATTTGCGATCTAAATTTTAATTTTCAGATCGCCATTTCGAATCAGAAGTTTCCCACTCACATAATTCATCTTCGTTAAACCATAGATCAATTTCAAATTTTGCTGTATCTTCTCCATCAGAACCATGAATAATATTCCTCCCAATATCAATAGCTAAATCACCTCTAATTGTTCCAGGCTCTGCTTCCAGAGGTTTTGTTGCACCTATTAGTTTTCTAGCACTCAAAATAACTCCTTCGCCTTCCCACACCATTGCTACAACAGGACCACTTGAAATAAAGTCTACCAAATCCCCAAAAAAGGGTCTTTCTCTATGTACTCCATAATGATTTTGAGCAAGATCTTTTGAAGGAATTAATTGCTTTAATCCAACCAATTTAAATCCTTTTTTTTCAAATCTGCCAATAATCTCAGCAACATATCCTCTTTGAACTCCATCTGGTTTAATTGCAATAAAGGTTCTCTCTTTGGTCATTTAGTTAATAATCACTCTATGTATATTCAACTTTTGGGTGGTAACTTGGCAAGTAATCATTAAAATAAAAGATATTGTTTTGAGTTATTTTCAAAAACATTTATTAATCACTTAGACATAAATTGACCAATTTTGAGCCGAAAAAATTAAAGAATATTTGGACTATTAAAGATAGTATTTCGACTTATAACATAGATAAATGGGGAGATAAATATTTTTCTATAAATTCCAAAGGAAATATATCAGTCACTAAAGATATAAAATCTGAAAATAAGATTGATCTTTTTAAGCTTGTCAAAGAACTTAAGAGTAGAGAAATAAATCCTCCATTAATCATAAGATTTAATGACATCTTGAAAGATCGCATAAATGCATTACATGACTCTTTTTTAAAAGCAATAAAAACCTATAAATATAAGAACATTTATCAAGGCGTTTTTCCTGTCAAATGTAATCAACATAAAAATGTCCTAGAAAAGATAATAGAGTTTGGTAGCCAATGGAATTTTGGTTTAGAAGTAGGAAGTAAATCAGAATTATTAATTGGCCTTGCACTTCTTGAAAACCAAAATTCATTATTAATATGCAACGGATATAAAGATAAAAAATATATTCAGATTGCTACTTTGGCCAGAAAACTCGGCAAAAATCCAATAATAGTTATTGAACAACGAGATGAGGTAAAAAGAATTATTCAAGCAGTTCAAGAACTTAACGCAACTCCGTTGATAGGAATTAGAGCAAAATTATCAAGTAAAAGTAGTGGTAGGTGGGGTAAATCTATTGGAGATAATTCCAAATTTGGATTATCAATCCCAGAAATTATGTTGACAATAAAAGAACTAAAAGAAGCAAATCTTATCAACGAAATGAAATTGCTTCATTTTCATATAGGCAGTCAAATAAGTGATATTGCTGTTATCAAAGACGCATTACAAGAAGCGAGTCAAATATATGTTGAACTATGCAAACTAGGAGCCCCAATGCAATATATCGACGTTGGTGGAGGATTAGGGATAGATTTTGATGGAACTAAAACCTCATCAAACACCTCTACTAATTATTCTCTTCAAAATTATGCTAACGATGTAATTGCAACTATTAAGGATTCATGTGAATTAAATAATATCAAGCATCCAACCATAATCTCAGAAAGTGGAAGAGCAATAATTAGTCATTGTTCAGTTTTAATATTTAATGTCTTAGGAACAAGCCATGTTAGTTCCAAACTACAAATTTTTGATAAAAAAAATCAACAATTAATAATTTCAAATTTACTTGAAACTTTCTATGAATTAAAAAAACTTAAAAATAAAAAAGTAAATTTATCTCAAATAATTGAACTATGGAATGATGCAAAAAAGTTTAAAGAAGATTGCTTAGTCGCTTTTAGATTAGGATTTTTAAGTTTGGCAGAAAGAGCTTATGCCGAAGAACTTACTTGGGCTTGCGCAAAAGAAATTTCTAATAACCTGAATAGTGATGAAATCAATCACCCTGATTTATCTGAAATTACAGAAACTCTTGCATCAACCTATTATGCAAATTTATCTATCTTTAAATCTATTCCCGATAGCTGGGCAATAAATCAGATTTTCCCAATAATGCCAATACACAGGCACTTAGAGGAGCCGTTCTGCAAAGGCAACTTTGCAGATTTAACTTGTGATTCAGATGGGAAACTAAATAATTTTATTAATGATGGAAAAATTAAATCATTACTAAATTTACATAAGCCAGAGGAAGGGAAAGATTATCTGATTGGAATTTTTATGACTGGAGCCTATCAAGAAGCATTAGGAAACTTGCACAATTTATTTGGCAGTACAAATATTGTTCATATAGACATAAATCAAGATGATTCATATAAGGTTAAAAATATTATTAAAGAGGACAGTAAATCTGAAATTTTACAATTGTTGGATTACAGTTCAGCTTCTTTGGTTGAATCTATAAGGATTAATACTGAATCAGCAATTGATCAAAAAAAATTAACTATTGAAGAAGCAAGGAAATTAATGGATCAAATCGAAATTAGTCTCAGAAAAAGTAGTTATTTATCAGAATGAAAATCTAATGTTTTTTGCAAATAATTTTTAGCATAATTTAGAGCATCAATTAACTTATCAATATCTTTAGCACCTGCTTGAGCAAAGTTAGGCTTTCCTCCGCCACCTCCCGAACAAATTCTTGCAATATCATTAATTAATTTACCTGCATGCAATCCTATTTTGACTACATCATCACCTAAAGAAACTACAAATAACAACTTTCTATTTTCTGGATTTGGTATTCCCCCAAGAACCACAATTGCTTTATTTCCCAAATGAGAAGTTAAATTAAGTGCTGCAGATTGCAAAGAATTCCCATCTAAGCCATCAATTTGATTAACTAAAATTGAAAAAGAATTTACTATTTCTGCGGATGATTTTATAGAAGAGTATTTAAAATATGCAATTTCATCTTTCATTTTTTGTATCTCTTTATTCTTATTAATAAGCTCTGCTTGCAAATTATTTACCCTTTCAAAAAGTTGATTAGGATTTGCTTTTAACAAATCACTTAGTTGATTTACTAAAGCATTTCTATCACTGAAGTAGTCTAATGCTGATTGGCCTGATAATGCTTCGATTCTTCTGACTCCAGCTGAGATTCCTTCCTCACTAATTATTTTGAAAGAACCTAATTCGGATGTAGTTTTAACATGTGTGCCACCACAAAGTTCCATTGAAACTCCTGGTACATTAACAACGCGCACTTCATTATCATATTTTTCTCCAAACATGGCGACTGCGCCCTTTTTAAGAGCCTCACTCTTAGACATATTTTTTATTTCTAGGGCATGATTTTCTATAATCCAAGAGTTAACTAAAGTCTCAATCTTAGAAATTTGATCTTTAGAAATAGGATTAGAGGAATTAAAGTCAAATCGTAATTTATTAAAGGCTACTAATGAACCTTTTTGTCCAACGCTTTCATTCACAACTGATTTAAGTGCTGATTGTAATAAATGAGTAGCTGTATGATTTGCAGCAGCCTTAGCTCTATTAGAGGAGCTAACATTAGTCTTTACTTTTTGTCCAATAGTTAATATTCCTTTTTTGATAGTTCCATAATGTAAAAAAACATTTTTCTTTCGCATAACATTATCAACCAAGACCTCTACATCTTTTGAAAATATCGTTCCAATATCACCAACTTGCCCGCCAGATTCCCCATAAAAAGTTGTCTGATCAAGAACAATTAAAACTTTCTGACCTTCACTTGCTTCCTTAACTAATGTGGAATCCAGAAATATACCCTTTATTTCGGCTTCCGAAAGAAGTGAATTATAACCATTAAAAACAGTTTTGTTAAAAAGATCTATTTCTCGCTCTAATGATCCCTCTAATGTCAAATCAATATTACTTGAAGCAGCTTTAGCTCTCTCTTTTTGTGCATTCATTTCTTCTTCAAAACCCTTTACATCTACACTGATACTATTTTCTTCTGCAATTTCTACAGTAAGTTCTAGAGGAAATCCATAAGTATCATAAAGTTCAAAAGCTTTAAAACCAGAAATTAATTTCTGCCCTGAAGAAATTATCTCATCTAGCAATTTCTCTCCTCTTTCAAGAGTTTCCCTAAATCTTATTTCTTCAATTTTTATCTCATTTAAAATTAAATCATTATTATTTTTTAAATCAGGATAATTATTTTGCATTAAATTGATCCCGACACTAGCAATATGAGGTAAAAATTCATTTGTTATTCCTAATAATCTCCCATGTCTGACCATTCTTCTAATAAGCCTTCTTAATATATATCCCCTGCCGAGATTACTTGCTGCTACTCCATCAGAAATTAAATGAATAACAGCTCTTGTATGATCACCAATGATTTTTAAAGAAATTTTGTTTTTATCATCTGAAGAAAAATAATCAATATTTGCAATCTCACAAATTTTTTTAATGATAGGAAAAATTAAATCTGTCTCATAATTATTTTGCTTTTTTTGTAGTATTTGAGCCATCCTTTCAAGGCCCATACCTGTATCAATATTTTTAAATTTTAAATCTGTCAATTTTCCATTAGGATCACGATTATATTGCATAAAAACAAGATTATAAAATTCAATAAAACGATTTCCATCTTCTAAATCAATATTCTGCAGACCCTTTTCAGGATAAAAATCATAATAAAGTTCTGAACATGGTCCACATGGACCTGTTTTGCCAGATGACCAAAAATTATCTTCCTCACCTAGTTTCACTATCCTATCTGGATGAATACCAATTTCATCTCTCCAAATTTTTGCAGACTCTTCGTCTTCGTGAAAAACACTCACAATTATATTTTCAACAGAAAGTTGATAAATACTAGTAACTAATTCCCAAGCCCATTGAATAGCTTCTCGTTTAAAATAATCTCCAAAAGAAAAATTACCAAGCATTTCAAAAAAAGTGTGGTGTCTTGCTGTAACTCCAACGTTTTCTATATCATTTGTTCTGATGCACTTTTGGCTAGATGTAGCCCTTTTTGATGGTCTTTCTTTTAAACCTAAAAAAACTGGTTTAAAAGGTAGCATTCCAGCAATTGTGAGCATAACCGTAGGGTCATCTGGAATCAAAGATGCACTTGGAATTATTTTATGTAATTTTTCACTGTAAAATTTTAAAAAAGCATTTCTTATCTCATCTCCAGTAACTATTTCTTTTATTAGTTGAGATGTCATTTATCCAGAATAAGAAGATTAAAAATTAAAGAAAAGCGTGATTTCGGTTATTTCGCAAAAATAATCACGCGAATTTATATTCTATATAACTAAAGTTAATTTATAAAGCTAATTATTCTATGATAGCCTCTGCCCATAAAAATAATTCTAAATTGGCACAAACTAATAACAAGTTGACGATTCAATCTCAGAACTTTGCTGTTGATTCTTGTGCCATAAGATCTTTGGATTGGGATCGCAGTAGATTTGATATTGAATTTGGTTTAAGAAATGGAACTACTTACAATAGTTTTATTATTAAAGGCGAGAAACTAGCAATTATTGATACTAGTCACGCAAAGTTCGAAGAATTATGGTTTGAAGAATTACTGAAAAAGGTAAATCCGCAAGAAGTTGATTATCTAATTACTAGCCATACAGAACCTGATCATTCTGGTTTAATAGGTAATCTTTTAGAATTAAACCAAAATATCACAGTAGTTGGATCAAAATTAGCACTTAAATTTATTGAAGACCAAATACATATTCCCTTTAAACGTCTGGAAGTTAAGAGTGGAGAGTTTTTAAATCTCGGAATTAATCCTAATAGTGGTTTAGAACATAATATTGAATTTATAAGTGCACCAAATTTACATTGGCCAGATACCATATTTTCGTATGATCACAGCACAAATGTTCTCTATACATGTGATGCATTTGGACTCCATTATTGTTCTGACGAATTTTTTGACACAGATCAAAAAGAAATATACGATGATTTCCGTTTTTATTACGATTGCCTTATGGGTCCAAACGCTAGAAGCGTTATGCAGGCAATTAAAAGAATAGATAAGCTACCTGAATTAAAAACAATAGCTGTTGGTCATGGTCCTTTGCTCCATAATCAGGTCAATTTTTGGAAAGGAAAATATCTTGAATGGAGTAGTAATAAAAGTAAAGGTAATGATTTTGTGTCAGTGTGCTACATAAGCGACTATGGTTATTGTGATCGACTAAGTCAAGCGATATCTCATGGAATAAGCAAAGCAGATGCTCAAGTTCAGTTAATTGATTTAAGATCTTCTGACCCGCAAGAATTAACAAGTTTGATTTCCGAATCAAAAGCAGTAGTCATTCCCACATGGCCAGTAGACTCAGATAATGAATTAAAAAAATCTCTCGGTACTTTATTTGCAGCACTAAAACCAAAACAATTTACTGCCGTTTATGATGCATTTGGCGGAAATGATGAACCTATAGATTCCTTAGCAAATAAATTAAGGGAACTTGGTCAAAAAGAAGCTTTCTCTCCCTTAAGAGTTAAAAATATTCCAGATCCCATTGTTTATCAAAAATTCGAAGAAGCTGGAACTGACTTGGGTCAATTGATCAATAAAAAGAAAAATATCGCCTCTATGAAGAGCCTTGATTCAAATTTAGATAAAGCATTAGGGAGATTAAGTGGAGGATTATATGTAGTTACAGCGAGCCAAGGCGAAGGTTCTACATTTAGACAAAGTGCAATGGTCGCAAGCTGGGTAAGTCAAGCAAGCTTTTCTCCACCAGGTATTACAGTTGCAGTAGCAAAAGATAGAGCTATTGAATCATATATGCAAGTTGGGAAAGGTTTTGTTGTGAATATTCTGAGAGAAGATAACTATCAAAAAATGTTCAGACATTTTTTAAAAAGATTTGCTCCTGGAGCTGATAGATTTGCAGATGTAGATGTAATTAGCAACATCGCGGAAGGTGGACCAGTTCTCTCAGATTCACTCGCTTTTTTAGATTGCAAAGTTAGCTCCAGACTAGAGACTCCAGACCATTGGATAATTTACGGAGTTGTTGAAAATGGTAATGTTTCTGACTTATCATGTAAGACAGCAGTTCATCACAGAAAAGTTGCTAATCACTATTAGAAAATAAGTCTTTAAAATGTCAGATATCAATATAGGCTTACTTGCAGAAAATCAAAACTTATCAGAATTTGAAATTAGCGAAAATTTTTCTTGTGTAAGATTCTTAGACCAAAATAAAGAAAGATTTGAACTTGAATTTAACCTTGAAAAAGGAACCTCTTTTAACACTTTTTTCATTAGAAGTGATGAGGAACTTTTTATTATTCATCCACCTGAGAAACAATATTTAGATTCGTTTAATAAAGTAATTTCTAGGTTTTGTGATCAATTTAAATTAGGTAAAATCAACTTCATTTCTGGTCATATTAATCCCCAAATTATTGAAACTATAAAGAATATAAGTACCCAATTTGAAAACACAACTATTACTTGCTCTAATCCAGGTTATAAACTTATTAGCGAACTTTGGAATCAAAGAAATCCTAGTTTAGAAAACTTTATTGAAATTCAATTACCTAAAATAAACATAGTCAAAAAGGAGCAAAATTTAGAATTAGATAACATTTCACTAGAGTTAATTCCTATTCCAACAGCACGTTGGCCTGGAGGCCTGATAATTTATGAACGTAATCAAGAAATCCTTCTAAGTGAAAAAATTTTTTCTGCTCACATTGCTTCTTCAGATTGGTCTGAAACAAATCGAGTTAGTACAGAAATTGATAGGAAACATTTTTATGATTGCCTAATGGCACCAATGTCTAATCAAGTAATATCAATAACTGAAAAAATTGCAGATTACGATATCAAAACTATTGCACCATTACATGGTCCCGCTATCGAATATAGCTTAAAAAGCTTCTTAAATGACTACATTAGATGGGGTGAAAATCTCTCAACAAATAATCCTAAGATCGCTCTGATATATGCAAGTGCATATGGAAATACAGCTTCAATAGGTGATGCATTGGCTAAAGGGATAAATAGAACTTCTGTCGAAGTTGAAAGTATAAATTGTGAATTTACACCAAATGATGTACTTATAAAATCTATCAAAAACGCAGATGGATATTTAATAGGATCACCAACACTAGGTGGGCATGCCCCAACTCCAATAGTAAGTGCGCTAGGAACATTATTATCAGAGGGTAATAGAGATAAGCCAGTGGGAATTTTTGGTAGTTTTGGCTGGAGCGGCGAAGCTATAGATTTACTTGAAACAAAATTAAAAGACGGTGGTTTTAAGTTTAGTTTTGACCCTATTAGGATTAAATTCAGTCCAAATAAACCAAAGATTAAAGAATTAGAAGAAATAGGAACTCACTTTGGAAGAAAAATTATAAAAAAAGCAAAGAAAAAACCCAGAAAATCTGATACTGGAATGATTACAAGCAAAACGGATCCAAAGCTACAAGCTCTTGGAAGAGTTATTGGTTCACTTTGTGTTCTGACAGCCTCTAAAGGCAAAGATGAGAATAATATTAAAGGAGCCATGCTTGCATCTTGGGTAAGTCAAGCAAGTTTTTCTCCGCCTGGGTTAAGTATTGCAGTAGCAAAAGATAGATCAGTAGAGTCTCTTCTACAAGTAGGAGATTCATTCGCATTAAATATTCTTAGTGAAAAGGATTTTAAAGAACCCTTGAAAAGATTCACAAAGCCCTTTTCACCTGGAGAAGATAGATTTGAAGGAATAAATATTGAACTAACTCCTAATAAACAGATAATAATTCCTGAATCGCTAGCATGGTTAGATGCTTCTGTTAAAGAGAGAATGGAATGTGGAGATCATTGGGTAATTTACGCCGAAGTACTACACGGTAATATACTAAAATCCGATAGTCTAACAGCAGTTCATCACCGCAAAACAGGTGCTAACTATTAAATTTATTTATCTAATTTATGACTGAAACAAAAGATCTAATAATCATTACGGCTAGTTGTGGTAAAAATCTAGAACTTTCTGAAAAATTTCTTGAAAAAAGTAATGAACTGAAAATAAGTTCTGAAATTTTAGATCTTACTACTCTTGATATTCCATTATTTAATCCAAGAATTCACAGCAAAGAAAATATTCCAAATGAAATAGAAGAATTAAAAAAAAAGCTTTTCGAGATTGAAAAATGGGTGATTTGTGCGCCTGAATATAATGGATCTATACCTCCCATTCTCTCCAACTTCATAGCATGGCTATCTATTTCGGGAGATGACTTTAGGAATTTATTTAATGGTCAACCTATTGCAATTGCAACATTTTCTGGTGGCATAGGGTTAGAACTACTGACCTCATTACGAATTCAATTAGTGCATTTAGGAAGTCAAGTATTAGGAAGACAACTTTTGTCGTCATATAGTAAACCTATAGATACAAAAACTATTGAAGATATTATTCAAAGACTTTTACAAATGAAAAAATTAAAAACATAAACTTTTAATAGCTAAAAATTAATCTCATTTTTTCTCGTTCCAAACTTTTAAAATTTCTCTTGCCATTGGCAGGGCGTGAACAGATCCACCACCAGGAGTATTCTGTGCAAAAGCAACTACAAGTAATTCACTATTTTCAGAGGGTGTAAAGCAAACGAACCAAGCATGATCTAAGCCACCTTCACCATCTTCAGCAGTTCCTGTTTTACCTGACACTGGAGGTAAATTTGAAACTCCATAATTAATTGATACTCCTGTGCCAGACTCTACTACTTTCCGGAGACCACTTTTTATCAATTGAATATTTTGTGGGTCAATATCAATTGGAATACGTTTTTTATCTAAAAGACTTTCTTCATCTTTTTTAGTCAAATGTGGAGTAACTAAATAACCTCCATTTGCAATAGCAGCATAAGCTCTAGCTATTTGAATAGGAGTAACTTGAACAACAAATTGTCCAATAGACATACTCGCAATATCTTCTGGGACCCATGGAGTTCTTCCTGGTTGCCCCCATCCTCTGCCTTTTTTAGCCCACTCACTACTTGCTACTAATCCTTTATTTTCTTGTTCAGAAATTTCAATTCCAGATAAAGAATTAAAACCAAGTTTTCTAGAAACCTTATGAAGTTCATCAACTCCTGCACCATATCCGACTTGATAAAAAAATGTATTACTCGAAACTCTTAAAGCATCTTCATAACCTATTACTCCAAAACCTAAATCATTGTGTTCCCTGAAACATTGGCTTCCATAAGTGATACATGGTTTCGTATCTAACATTGTTTCTCTAGGAAATTTTCCACTTTCCAAGCCAGCTAAAGCCGTTACAATTTTCCAAACGCTTCCTGGATCGTAGGCATTTAATGCTCTATTAAATAAAGGTTTTTCAGGAGAATTAAAAAGTGTATTATATTCTTTCTCAGGTTTAAAATCCTTTGAGAAAAAATTTAAATCGAATGTAGGTTTACTTGCCATTGCTCTTATTGCACCATCTCTTGGATCCATTACTATTATGGCTCCAGCTTTTTTATCTTTAAGAACCTCCTCAGCAACTAACTGCAGATTAAGATCGATTGTTAGTTGAATATCTTTACCTTGTACTGAAGGTCTTATACCCAATGATCTTTGAAATTTTCCTAATGAATTTACTTCAACCATTTCTCCGCCCCATTCACCTCTTATAAAATCTTCGTAAACATATTCAATTCCCGTCCTACCGATTAAGTCATTTAATTTATAACCCTTCTTAGATAAAAATTTATATTCTAATTCAGTAACTGGCTGAGTATAACCAATTACATGGGCAGCAAGGGATTTATAAGGATAATTTCTAATTAAATTGGTAGCTATTTCAAAACTAATTAAATTACCTTCATTCTCCTTAAATTTTATTAATTGATCTACATTTAAATCATCACGAATAATTACTGAGAGTTTCTGATTTTTTAGACCATCAGAGTATTTTTTTTGAATTACATTACTATCAATATTTAACAAGTTAGAAATACTTGATTTTTGTTGTTCCCAATTGCTTTTTTTAACATATTGAGGCTTTATTATTAAAGAATATTTCACTCTACTATTTGCTAGAACATTACCATTTTTATCTAGTATTCTTCCACGTATTGGCTGCGAAGCAATAAGTCTGATCCTATTCTCATCTGACATTTTCTTAAAAGATTCATAATTTAAAAGTTGTAAAAAAATTAATCTAAATAGAATCAATAAAAAGGAAACAGAAGAAAAAATAAGTAAGACTAGTGGCTGTCTTTTTAATGAAATAAGTTTTTTATTAGGACTTGTTTTTATCAAAAATATAAATTTATTTAAATATTGTTTTTTCCAATAAAGCAATGGTTGATTTTATCTCTTTAAGTCTATTGATTAAATCTTGAAAATCACTATCTTCATTGTTCAAATCGAACGCATCATTTTCAAGATTATTTGAATTTAAATTTTCACTCATAAAACTTATACTTTTTAAGCAATTATTTCAATTAATGGAATTCTAAATAATAAATTTATTTTTTCAAAATTATTTTTACTTAGATACTTAAAAAATATCAAAAACAAATTAATTTAATTTATTTATATTTTGTTCAAAATAAGGATTACAACTATTCTTTGATATCCCTAAAGACCACCCAACAAACGAAGAAATAAATATCGTAACTATTAACGGCAAAATTGCTTGTTGAGTATTTGTAAGACTGAACCATTCTCTCCAGCTATTAAAAAATCTTTCTCTTTGAAATTTTCTTTTTTCATTTTCTAATAATCTCGTTTTTTTGGCGAAAGATTTTGTTACCCATTTTTCGAAAGGAGTTTTTTTTGTAATCGCCATTTTCCTCTCCACTTCTAATAATTGTCCAGAACTAAGATAAGGATGAAATGTACTTATCAATTCAAGAGTTTTTAAAAACATCTCAACAGTTGCATCTTTTATAAGCTTTTGCTCATGACTCAAATCAGCCCACTCTATTTCTGGATAAAAACGATTCCTGTTTGGTGCAATTTGATCCTCTGACATTTGACCAGGTTCTCTAAGCCATCTATTGGTGTTTTCGTCAAATCTTCGCCAATATAAAAAAGGATTAATAAAAATTGTTTTGCCAGATACTTTGACTACATCTTGTTGCAGATGATTAGTTATTTTTCTGTCAGGATTTTTCGAATTTATCAAAAGTCTAAATTATTAATCTAATTAAAGATTATCTTTTATTCACTATTTTTCCAGAAATATGAAAAATTATCCCATGAATATTAAGTTATTGATAACTGCCAACGCTTCTTTAAATAATTACAGTATTCACACTTTAATGAAGGTTTGGGGAAATTATCCGAACGTAATAAATTAACCGTATCAATTATCTTATTTTCTACCCATGAAGTAGAACAATCTAATTTAATTAGATGTACGTCAAAATTTAATTGGTTATTAAATAACTCTTCATTTTTCTTTCCATTAAAATATAAAAGATAAGCTTCATTAGCCACTTGAAAACCATTTTTTTTAAATAACCACTGATACATTTCTAGTTGTCTCTTATAAGCTTTTGCATATTCGTATTTATTAAAAGTCTCAGACCAATCAAAATTATTTCTAGAAGTTGCTTTCACATCAACAATAATAAGATCACCATTTTTTTTCTGCCAAATATCATCCACGGCTCCTCCAAAATCATAATTATGTTCAATTGACTTATATCTTATCCCTTGAAAATTACTTCTCCAACGTTCTAAATCTTTGTGTTTGAAAGGTACAGCATCAATTCCATATTCAATAAATAAAGGATGCGGCTCCTGAATTTTCCTATAGTAATCAAATTCATTTTTACACAAATTATCTACAGCTATATTTAGAGTGAATGGTAATGATGGGGGTTTTATTTTATATTTTTTGTCAAGTACACAACATCTTGGACAACTGAGATATTTTTCAACAGTAGATCTACTTAATTTAATAATCTCGCTCATTACAGTTAACACCCCATTTAAAAATATTTCTTAAATAAAATAAAAGTCTTAAATTTTTAGAAAAATTGTAATTTACTCCCACTCCATAATAAGGAATAATTTTTGCAAAAGTTTCAACCCTGACATTAGTTTGTATCACTGTTGTTTCTGATTCTAGAGTAACATGTCTTTCTTAAAGTACGATGTTAGTACGATGTAGTTTATTAGACTATAACTGGGTTCTGATACGACCCATTATTCCCACTCAATAGTTCCAGGAGGTTTGCTTGTTATATCATAAACAACCCTATTAACTGAATCTACTTCGTTTACGATTCTATTTGCAATCCTCTCCAAAATCTGAAAAGGAATTTTTGACCAATCAGCCGTCATACCATCCTCACTTGATACACAACGTAAAACTATTGGCCATGCGTAAGTCCTTTTATCACCCATCACTCCCACAGTTTTAACTGGTAGCAATACTGCAAAAGCTTGCCAAATATCATTGTAAAGACCTGCTTTTTTAATTTCGTCTCTTACTATCCAGTCCGCATCTCTTAAACAATCAAGTTTTTCATTATTTACCTCTCCCAAAATTCTTATAGCCAATCCAGGGCCTGGGAATGGATGCCTTTTTATAATTTCCTCAGGCAAACCTAAAGCAGCCCCGACTTTTCGGACTTCATCCTTAAAAAGTTTTCTTAATGGTTCAACTAATTTAAATTGTAAATCTTTTGGCAATCCACCCACGTTATGGTGACTCTTTATTTTTACCGCTATTCTTTCACCAGTCTTAGGATCAATATTAGTCCCAGCACTTTCAATAACATCAGGATAAAGAGTACCTTGGGCTAAATACTGAAAAGGTCCCAATCTGTTGCTTTCCTCTTCAAATACTCTAATAAATTCTTCACCTATAATTTTCCTTTTTTGTTCTGGATCAGTAATATCTTTTAATTTGGAAATAAACCTTTCCTTTGCATTAATATATTCAACTTTTATATGAAATTTCTTATCAAAAAAATTCATTAAAAATTCTGGTTCACCTTTTCTCATGAAGCCTTGGTCTATAAACATGCATGTAAGCTGATTTCCAATTGCTTTATTAAGAAGAAAAGCGAGAGTTGAAGAATCAACTCCCCCAGATAAGGCGAGTAAAACTTTTTTATTGCCAACTTGCTCTCTTATCCTGGGAATAGTTTCATCTATATAAGTTTCGGTTGTCCAATCAGCCGCACAACAAGAAATTTTATAAACAAAATTTTTAATTACCGTCATCCCAAACTCTGAGTGAATAACTTCGGGATGAAATTGTACACCAAATAATTTCTTTACATCATTTGAAATTGCTGCATGGAGTGTGTTCTCGGTATGAGCAATTTTATTAAATCCATCAGGCAAACAGTTAATAGAATCACCATGACTCATCCACATTATTGATTTATCTTCTACATCAGTAAAGAGTTCAGATTCTTGGTCTAAATTTATTGGTGCTCTACCATATTCAGCTTTTTTGGTCGCTGAAATAACAGATCCTCCAAGTTCTTTGACCATTAATTGCATTCCATAGCATATACCAAGAACAGGAATTCCTAAATTAAAAATTTTTTTATCACACTTAGGAGCATTTTGTTCATATACAGAATTTGGGCCTCCACTCAAAATGATCCCCTTAGGGTTAATGTTGTTGATTTCATCAATTGAAATACAATTACTAACTACAAGAGAAAAAACATTAGTTTCTCTAATTCTTCTTGCAATCAATTCAGAATATTGAGATCCGAAATCTAAAATTAATATTGAAGGATCCCGTTCTTTTTTTAAAGATGTTTGACTCATGTATAAAAGTTAGCTCAATTTATTTACAAAAGCATAATGAATTACAAAGTAATCTCAATGAAAATAAGAAATGTATTTCTTACCATAAATTCCAGCCCACCTTATATTCCTTTTTCTATCAAAAATTATTGCACCGATTTCCATATCAGTTTTTACGTACCTATTTACATAAGTAAAAGAACGTTTTTCAACCGTATTTGATAATTTATTGAATAATTTATCAGCCCAAGATTTATTAAATCTTTCAAGCAAGAGTAATGCATCCTCAAGATTATCTAACTGAGATAACTCAACTATGATTTCAGGCGGAATTTTTTCTTGAACAGCTAGATAAACAAGAATCTCAATTCTTGCATCAGCTAAATGATTATGCGTATGAAAAATACCACCTGCTAATTTAATTAATTTCCCGTGATAACCAAAAAGAATTACAGTTTTAACTTTTTTTATTGCAGCATCAACTAATAATGGTCCTATCCAATTTCCAATTTTGATAATTGGCAAATTAACATTACAAGTTTTAGCCAAATTCAACCCATTTTCACCAATAACAAAAACAACTGCACCTTTAAAATCATTTTGAACTAACTTTGCAAGATTAATTTTTGCCTCTTCTAATTGATCAGGTGAAGCACTCGAATAAGTCTCAGCAGAAGTACCAATAATAGATAATCCATCAACAATACCAAATGACTTATTACTAGTTCTTTCCGCTAAAAACCTCCCATTTGGAAAAATAATTTCTAATTTCAAATTAAAGCCCTTAGGAATAATATCTAATAAATTTTCGTATAAAACTTCTTTTGCAAAATTAGAAATGCATATCTCTGATGTATCTTCTTTTATACCTACACCATATCCTGCAATAATATTTATTGGAATTCTTTGAACAGGATTATTAAAAGGAATTTCTTCTAGAGAGGCTAATGTCCATATTTCTAAGTTTTGGGTAATATCAAGATCTAGGCCAGACTTTGCAAAAGTGATTCCTAATGCATGCGAATCATCTTTAAGTAAACCAACAGAATGAATCTCGATTTTTATTTCTTTTTTTTCATTAGGAATTTTTATTAGTTCATAATTCTCAAATGGTAACCCTACTAGTTTTTTTAATGCTGACCTAGCAGCTCCAGCAACCCACAAAGGTAAAGAAAATCCTTTTTTCAAATCAAGTAATTGAAAAATATATAATGAGAACTAATCTAAGAATGACCTATTTAACAAAAAGTGGCCATACAACAAAAATTATCATTGATGATTCCTGGACCCACACCAGTTCCAGAAAAAGTTTTGCAAGCATTAAGTAAACATCCAATAGGCCATCGCAGTAAAGAATTTCAAGATCTCGTAGAAAGTACTACCAAGAATTTGCAGTGGCTTCATCAAACTCAAAATGATGTTCTAACGATCACTGGTAGTGGGACTGCAGCAATGGAGGCTGGAATAATAAACACGTTAAGTAGAGGAGATAAAGTAATTTGTGGAGAAAATGGAAAATTTGGCGAAAGATGGGTAAAAGTTGCTAAAGAATTTGGTCTAGAAGTAATAAAAATTGCTTCCGAATGGGGGACTGCACTTGATCCAGAAGAATTCAAAAAGGTACTAGAGGAAGATAAACAAAAAGAAATAAAGGCGGTTATTTTAACCCATTCTGAAACTTCAACAGGTGTAATTAATGACCTAAAAACTATAAGTTCATATATTCGCACACACAACACGGCATTATCAATTATTGACTGCGTTACAAGTCTTGGAGCTTGCAATGTTCCTATAGATGAATGGAAATTAGATATCGTTGCTTCAGGATCACAAAAGGGATATATGATACCTCCAGGGCTCAGTTTTATATCAATGAGCCAAAAAGCATGGGAAGCTGCAGAAAAATCTAATTTACCAAAGTTTTATTTAAATTTAAAATCCTACCGAAAAAGTCTTTTAAGTAACAGTAATCCATATACTCCAGCAGTTAATTTAGTTTTTGCTTTAGATGAAGCTTTAAAAATGATGAAAGAAGAAGGCCTAGATAATATTTTCCTAAGACACAATAAACACAAATTAGCGATGAGCAATGCTATGAAGGCTTTAAATCTAAAATTATTTGCTGATGAAAAATATTTAAGTCCTTCTATTACTGCAATAAAAACTGAAGGTATGGATGCTGAAGAATTTAGAAAAACAATAAAGAAAAATTTTGATATATTACTCGCTGGTGGTCAAGACCATTTGAAGGGGAAAATATTTAGAGTCGGACATTTAGGATATGTTAATGACAGAGATATTATCACGGTAGTTTCTGCTATAAGTAATACACTTCTAGGCCTCGGTAAAATTACTACCCAACAAGCTGGTGAGGCATTACTTGTGGTATCAAGATATCTCGAGGGGAATTAAGTTAAGTGCCTGGCTCTTCAACATTTCCGCCTAATTCCACAATCTTTTTTCTAAGAACGATTGATTTTTTTTCATCACCTTTAGTTTGAGCTATAGCAAGGGCAAACTCTAATTTTTCAAGCTGGTGACCACCCTCAAAAAAAGATAATTTTTTCTTTATTCTGTTTTTATTATCTTTATATGAAATTTGTGAAGACATAAAAAATTCATGCTTTAGTTAATATTATGCCAACAAAAGGGAACATTACGAGAGAAAAACAAAAATATTATTTGACTATAAACTTAAACAAAAAAAATTTTTTCTAATATTATGATCAAACATCTTTCAAATTTATGCCTAACATAAATCTAATCTATTATATTTTTGCAGGTTGTATTTTTGGAGCATTAGCTCTAAAAACAGGTATTCCTGCGGCTCCTCTAGCAGGTGCTTTAATAGGCGCAAGCATACTTAGCATAAGTGGCAAAGTTGACATCGCAGAGTGGCCAATCGGAACAAGAACAATTTTAGAAATTGGAATTGGAACAGTCATTGGTACATCATTAACAAAAGACTCATTAGTTGATATTCAAAATTTATGGAGACCAGCGATATTAATAACTTTTACTTTAGTTATTACTGGATTAGCAATTGGTTTGTGGACAAGCAGATTACTTAAAATAGATATTATTACAACAATTCTAGGAGCTGCACCAGGAGGAATTAGCGGAATGAGTCTTGTAGGATCTGAATACGGAGTGGGGCCTGCGGTAGCAACTTTACACGCTGTCAGATTAATCACTGTACTCTTAATTCTTCCTTTAGTTGTAAAATGCTTGAATATATTTGGAGTGATTAAATCTTAAATTTCTATAGACATATTCACAATAAAAGATATTTTTAAATAGAAGATAAAATCCTAATGCAGAGATTTAAGAAGAAAAAACTAATACCATTAGCGTTGGGAATTTTTGCTCCTCTGACCTTTACTACGCCAAAAGTAAATGCAAGTGCATTTGGAGCGGAAATTTTTTGTACTATGAGAGACGGTGGAAATGACCATGAAAGTAGTTGGGATGCAGCTTATACGTATATAAAAAAACAAAAGGGAGGATTATTTAAAGTTTCACCTAAAAATGCAGCAGCGCAAATTACTGAAACAGTTATAAGGGAAAGAGAAAAATTTAGTTATTGCATTGAATATTTAGATAATCTTCATCCAAATAGAAAACTAATACGAGATTTAGAAAAAGAAGAAAAAAGAATAGAAAAAGAAGAAAAAGATAGAGAAAACAAAAGAAAAAAATTAAAAAAAGAATTAGAAGAAACTAATGAACAAATTTCTGAAGAATTTAATGATGAAACACTCGATAGATATAGTTATTAATTAAGTTTTCAGAAAGATAATACTTTTTGCTAAATTTAATAAATACTATTTTGTATCTAAACACACTAAAAAATATTTTTAATGGTAAATTTAGGCTAAAAAGCAAGAAGAATTATTGACTTTTAAAAAATTCAAGCCATTATTTATTTAACTAAATATTCTGAATGCATATTAATGATGCGGTGTTTTTAGAGGATTTATGTCCTAAGTTCAGATTTAGACAATGGCGAAAATCTATTCATAGGTTTACAGGAAAAAGTTGTATATATTGCGGAAAACCATCTGAATCTATAGACCATGTAATACCACGATGCCAAGGAGGCTTAAGTACAACAGAAAACTGTGTACCTGCATGTCTTTCCTGTAATGGGGATAAATCAGATGAAAATGCTTTGTATTGGTATAGACGGCAAAAATTTTATGATCCTCGCAGAGCAATGGCTATTAGAGCTTGGTTAGAGGGAGATTTAAGATTAGCTATTAGATTACTGCAGTGGGCTAACCCGAATTTTAAGATAAAAAGTAAAAATTATGAAAAAAATGAATCAGAATATAAAGCAGCTTGACTACCAAACATTGCATATTTTTCTAAAGTTATAACTTTCACATATATTTTCCAATTCTCTAGGGGATTCTGGGAATATTAAAATTGTCGAAAATGCAATAAGAAAGACAAATAATTTTTGATAGAATTTAAAATTAACTGAACTTACTTCTTTCTCTACAAAACGGGGATAACTTTTGCTAACACAAAAAGTTTTTGATTTTAAATCGGGCTTAAGAGCTGTCTTCATCATCAATTAATACATATGTACTACTTTAGCCTAGCATGAAAAAGCCTGCAAGTTTACTCGGAAATAAAAATAAATTTTTAATCTTTGGATGTGGTTTCAGCGGCAGTTTTTTTGCAAGAACTATTAAAAAATTCGGTTGCACTGTTTTAACAAGCTCAAGATCTTTAAGCAGAGATCCAAATAGTTTTGTTTTCAACAGTGAAAACGGTACGGTTCCTGATGCAAAAATTTTTGATGGAGTCACCCATATACTTAGTTGCATACCTCCTGACAAAAATGGAAATGATCCCGTATTAGAAAGCCTTCAAAGTAAACTACAAGATTTACCCCTTGAATGGATTGGATATTTATCTACCACAGGAGTGTATGGGAACACAAAAGGTGGTTGGGTTTCTGAAATGGATCAGCCAAATCCTTTTCAAAAAAGAAGCCATAATAGATTAAATTGCGAAAAAAAATGGATTAAATCTGGTTTACCTGTACAAATTTTTAGATTACCTGGCATTTATGGACCTGGAAGATCTACTTTTGAAGCAATAAAAAATAAAAAAATTCGTGTTATATCTAAAAAAAATCAGGTATTTTCAAGAGTTCATGTTGCTGACATTACAAATGCAATTATTTATCTATTACAAAATAAAAATTCCTTAAAGTTTTATCAAATTATTAACATTGCGGATGATGAACCCTGTTCTCAAATTGAAGTTATGCAGTATTGCTACGATTTAATTGGTCTAACAATGCCAAAGCCAATTTTATTTGAGGATGCAAAAGAGGAATTATCACCTATCGCTCAATCTTTTTGGATGGAAAATAGAAGAGTTTCGAATAAACTTTTATGCGAAAAACTTGGATATAAACTAATTTATAAAAACTATAAAATAGGCTTAAAAAATTGCTATTCAAATAGTTAAAAATAAATTTAAAAACTTTTTATGAACTTTGAGAATACTAATAAAGAATTGAAAGTAGTAATAAGCGTCGGAGATGAGTCAGGTATTGGACCCGAAATAATCTTAAAAGCACTTTGTTCAAATGAGATACCAAAAAATATTAACTTTATATTGGTTGGATCCAAAAAAAATCTAATCACTATATTCAGACATCTTAAATCCCTAGGGTTAAAAAACCTTGCAAATCCAAAAAATTTAAATATACATGATCTCGAAATTTCTTTATCAGATAATGACCCTAAATCAAGTTACGGTAATGCAAGTTTCCAATATTTAACAAAAGCAATAGAAATTGTAAAACAATATCCCAATTCAGCACTTGTAACTGGACCAATATGCAAGAAATCATGGTCTCTAGCAGGTCATTACTTCTCTGGCCAAACTGAAGTCCTAGCAAAATCGTGTGGAGTAAAAAACGTTGGAATGTTATTTACAGCAAAATCACCTATAACGGGTTGGAGATTTAATACTTTACTAGCTACAACACACATAGCCCTTTGTGAGGTTCCAAAGAAATTAAATACAGAATTAATCCACACTAAATTGGATCTTTTGAAAAATTTCTGTAATGCCTTTATCGACAAACCTACTTTTAAAGTAGCAGGATTAAACCCTCATGCCGGTGAAGAAGGTATTTTAGGTCATGAAGAAAAAGATTGGCTTAATAATGCATTAATTACGTGGAATGAGAAGAATAGAGATATTAAATTATTAGGTCCTTTATCACCAGATAGTTGCTGGAATTCTTCCGTAAAAGCATGGAATAACAAAAATGCTGAAAGGCATGATGGCATTCTTGCTATGTATCATGATCAAGGTTTAATACCAATGAAAGTGATAGCTCTTAATTACTCAGTCAATACGACCATCGGCTTACCTTTTGTAAGAACATCTCCAGATCATGGAACGGGATTTGATATTGCTGGCAAGGGAATTGCTCAATCTCAGAGTATGATAGAGGCTATAAAGGCTGCTGTAGAAATGACTAACAATTCAAGAATGCTTAACACGCATTAAAACTTGACCAAATTCAACTGGAGTTCCATTTTCAACGAGAATCTCTACAATTTCAGCATTAAATTCAGATTCAATTTCATTCATTAACTTCATTGCTTCCAAAATACAAATAGTTTGACCGACCTTAACGTTATTTCCTACTTCGACAAATGGCTCCTCGTCAGGCGCTGCAGCCCTATAAAATGTCCCAACCATAGGAGAAGTAATTTCAGTTAGGTCAGAACGTCCTGGGGGTGCCACCTGAGGAACTTCAGGCTCATCAACAACAGGGATATTATCATTAATAGTTTTTTGATTAGCAATTGTCTGCTTATCAAATGAAGTATTAGAAACTAAATTATTAATAACTTGATTCTGATCAAATATATTCCTTTTTATTTCGAGTTTAAAATCTTCTCCCTCTAGCGAGAACTCTTGTATATCACTTGTAGAGATTTTCTCTATTAAGCGATCTAAGTCATCATGATCTAATTTCATAGCCATTAATTTTCACGTCCAAGATAAGTGTCATTTCGAGTGTCAACTTTAATCATTTCTCCCACAGAAATAAATAAAGGAACCATAACTTGAGCACCTGTTTCTAGAATAGCTGGTTTCGTGCCCCCACTAGCAGTGTCACCTTTAACTCCTGGATCAGTCTCTGTAACTTTCAAAGTAATAGATATTGGAAGTTCTACTTCTAAAACTTTACCATTGTGGAAAATTACATTAACCTCCATTCCCTCTTTCAAATACTTTGCGCCTTTACCGATTTGTTCAGAGGTGAGTCTTGTCTCTTCAAAACTTGTCATGTCCATAAAAACATAATCACCAGACTCCACATAAGTATGCTGCAGGTTAGACTTCTCAAGGATAGCCTGCTGTACTGATTCTCCGGCTCGAAAAGTTTTTTCAACAACATTGCCGCTTTGAACTGATTTTAATTTTGTTCGTACGAAAGCAGAACCCTTACCAGGCTTGACATGTAGAAATTCTACAACACGCCAAACTTGTCCATCCAATTCGATGGTAGTACCTGTGCGAAAATCGTTACTGGAAATCATTCCTGTATTACATCCCCCAAGGATCATAAACCTGCAAGAGTGCTATGCAAAAATTCTTATCAAATCAGAACAAACTTTTCTTAATTCTTTCGCTTGTGATTTTACAGGTTTTTCTTTTAAAACCTATTCAAGTATTAGCTGATTTACCTACTGGAAATGCAGTAAAAGACCCTAATGCAATCCTCAGAAACGCACTCCCTATCAAGCAAGTTGAGTTACAAGAAATTCAACACAAATTGGAAGAAACTAGTGACCTTGTAAGAGGAGGAAGATGGCCCGCTCTTACGAAAACTGTTACAAAATGTCAATCTTTGCTAAAAAAATACCAAAGTAAAATTATTCAAGAATTACCAAAAGATAAAAAGAAGATTGCCGAAAAAACATTTTTAGAACTCAAAGAAAATTTTGATAGCCTTCAAGATTACTCTAAATCAAAGGATAAATACTCGTTTATAGCGACTCGAAGAAATGCTTTAGATAAAATAGGTGGATTAGAAGAATATTTTCTACCAAAAGAATTTCCATACTCTATTCCACAGGAATTTGATAATTTACCAAGATTACTTGGCAGAGCAAAAGTAAATATAAAAACCTCCAAAGGAGATATGCAAGCAATTGTGGATGGATTTAACGCCCCACTTACAGCAGGAGCATTTATAGATTTATCTTCAAAAAAATTCTATAAAGATTTACCGATTAACAGAGCAGAAGAATTTTTTGTACTGCAAACAGGTGATCCAATTGGTGATGATATTGGTTACATAGATCCTGAAACAAACGAAGAACGTCACGTTCCCTTAGAAATAAGAATTCCTGATGAACAAGATACTTTTTATAATCAAACTTTTGAAGATTTAGGTCTTTACACAGAGACGCCAACATTACCTTTTGCAACACTTGGAACTCTAGGATGGTCCCATTCGAATGCCGCAGTTGATGATGGGTCATCGCAATTTTTCTTCTTTTTGTATGAAGCAGAATTAAATCCAGCGGGTCGCAATTTAATTGACGGGAGGAATGCTGCCTTTGGTTACGTTGTAGATGGATTTGATGTATTAGAAGAGCTTACTAGAGATGACACAATAATTTCGATTGATGTTTTAGAAGGGATTGAAAACCTCAAATTAAATGCATAAAGAAATATTAGAAGATATAGGGGAAAAAGAATTAATAAATAGGCTAGGAAAATTTATGCCTAAAAATCAAGTTTTAGATGATTGCGCTTTAATCAAAACTAAAAATGAAAATTTACTTATTAATACTGATTCTTTAGTGGAAAATATTCATTTCAATGACATTAGTATTTGTCCTCAAGACCTTGGGTGGAAAGCAGTTGTAAGCAACATCTCTGACTTATTATCTAGTGGAAGCAAGAAAACTGTTGGTATTACAATAAGCCTAGTTCTACCTGTTAAAACTGAATGGATTTGGGTTGAAGAAGTATACAAAGGAATAAATAAAGCATTAAAAGAATATGGCGGATTGATTCTAGGGGGAGATTGCTCAAAGGGGAATGAAAAAATCATTTCAATTACGGCCTTTGGAATTCAAGGTGAGCTTGAATTAAGAAGAAACGCATGTAAACCAGGAGATATAATCTTAACTACAGGAATTCATGGTCTTAGCAAACTGGGATTTATGATACAAAATAAAATTAATTTCGATAAAAATGTTTCTCTGAATGAAAGATTAATAAATAAGTCCATTCAACATTTTTGCCGCCCTCAAGTTTACCCAAATTTTCTAAAAAATCTCCTTAAAACTCGATCTAATAAAAATATAAGAAGAATAGGATGCACTGATAGTAGCGATGGTCTTTTTCAAGCCATACAAGATTTAGCAATAGCTAGCAATTGTAAAGCAATAATGAATTATGAAAAAATACCTAAAGATAAGAATTGGCCAGAAGGAGAAAAATGGGATAAGTACTATTTTTTTGGTGGTGAAGATTACGAATTAGTTTTCTCATTACCTAGAAAATGGGCAAATAATTTATCTAAACTAGATAAAAATATTTATGAGATTGGGTATTTTACTATTGGCGAACCTTCAATAGAATTTAAAGATAAAAATAAAAATAAACTACTAAAAAACACACCTTTCAAGCACTTTTAATTATTCCCAATTTTTAGCAACAATCTCTGCCAAATCTACAACCCTTTGGCTATAACCCCACTCGTTATCATACCAAGCAAGGACCTTTACAAGATTATCACCGATACACATAGTGAGGTCGCTATCTACAATTGATGATTCATTGGTACCTGCATAATCGCTTGACACTAATGGTTCATCTCCATACTTAATAATGCCTTTCATAGAGCCTAAAGATGCTTCCTTAAGAGCACTATTGACTTCTTCGGTTGTAACAGATTTAGAAGATTCAAAAACGAAATCTACCGCTGAAACATTAGGAGTTGGAACTCTCATTGCAATTCCTGTTAATTTGCCTTTCATTTCTGGATATACCAGAGCTACTGCTTTAGCAGCGCCTGTAGAAGTAGGAACAATATTTGTCGCCGCGGCTCTAGCCCTTCTTAAATCTCTATGACTATTATCTAAAATTCTCTGATCCCCTGTATAACTATGAATTGTAGTCATCAAACCTTTATTAATCCCAAAAGTTTGGTCTAAAACTTTAACTACTGGAGCTAAACAGTTTGTAGTACAACTAGCATTACTCAAGATATCATAATCTTTGTGTTTATATTTATCAGCATTAACTCCAACCACATAAGTACCAACCCCATCGCCTTTACCAGGAGCAGTTAAGATAACTTTTTTTGCTCCTACCTCTAAGTGCTTACTTGCTCCTACGTCTGTATTAAAAACTCCAGTAGATTCAATAACCAAATCTACACCCCATTCTTTCCAAGGGAGATTTAATGGATTTCTATCAGAGAAACACTTAATGGTCTTATTATTAATTACAAAAGTATCATCAGTATATTGAATATCAACACCATCAAGTTGACCAAGGACTGAGTCATACTTTAGGAGATGAGCGTTAGTCTTGGGATCTGAGGTAACGTTAATTCCAACAACTTCGATATTGGTGTAAGCCCCTCTACTAAGCCAACAACGCATAAAATTTCGACCAATTCTGCCAAAGCCGTTAATTGCAACACGCAAAGTCATAACTAATAATTTCTAAATGATTAACCTAAGTTGCTGATCATACTGAATTTTGTGCAATAACGTAAGGTTTTTTTGATTTATTAAGCAAATAAGTCTAGTTTTGTATTAATTCAAGGAAAAAAAACATTTTTTTTTAATAAAAAATAGCAAAATTTTACTTAGAAGTTATTTTGATTTTAGTAAAAGATAAACATTGAATAAAGAATTACAGTTGAAAAGTCATTTTCATTTTATTGGGATCGGAGGTATTGGAATGTCAGCATTAGCAATGGGTTTACTTAAAAAAGGTTGTTCAGTTTCAGGTTCTGATTTAGTCAAAAACAATGAAACTAAAAAATTAGAGCAATTAGGTGCAATAATATTTACTTCTCAAGTTCCACAAAATATTAAATTTGTAATTTCAAAATTTACCAACAAATTGATAAATTTTGTTATAAGCTCCGCGATAAAGCCAGAAAATGAAGAATTTTCTTACTGCAGAGAAAAAAATTTATCAATAAAACATCGTTCAGAGATACTTTCAATGCTAATGCGCACTTACACTGCGTTGGCAGTAGCAGGCAGTCACGGGAAAACATCAACCAGTACATTTCTTTCTACAATACTTGAATTATGTACAAATGATTCTTCTTCAATAACTGGAGGAATAATTCCTATCTACAACTCTAATTGTCATTTAGAAAATACAAAATACTTAGTAGCTGAAGTTGATGAATCTGATGGGACAATTAATAAATATAAATCTGATATTGGAATAATAAATAACATTGATTTTGATCATTGCGATCACTTTTCTAATTTAAATGAAGTCATATCTTCTTTTAAAAGTTTTGCTAAAAACTCTAAAAAATTACTAATAAATTTTGATTGTGAAACCTCAAGAAATAATTTTTTTTCTAATAGTAAGTGGTCAAACACTACAGTCAAAAACGTAACTTATGCAATAATCCCGACTGAAATTAATTCAAAATATACGATTGGAAAATATTATGAAAATGGAAATTTTATTAGTAGTTTAAATATTCCAATTCCAGGATTACATAATCTATCTAATATCACAGCCGCAATAGCAGCTGCAAGAATGATAGGTGTTGATTTTAAAGAAATTAAGAAAAATATAAAATATCTTAAACTGCCAAAAAAAAGATTTGAATTCAGAGGCCAAATAGATGAAAGACATTTATATGATGATTATGCACATCACCCAAACGAAATAAAAGAGACAATTAAATTAGGAAGATTATTTATTAAGCAAAAACGTAATAATGAATGTCAAAAAAGTAGATTAATAGCTTTATTTCAACCTCATAGATATTCTCGAGTAAAGCAATTTAATAAAGAATTCGCTGAAGAATTATCTAAAGCAGATGTTATTTATGTAACAAGTATTTATGGAGCAGGAGAAGGAAACGAAGATAAAATTACTTCGAAAATTATTACTGATTTGATTTATAAAAAAAATAAAAATGTTAGTTTCATAAATAATTATTATGAAGTTAGAAAGAATTTTTACGAATTAACTCAAAAAGGGGATTTAATTTTGAATATGGGAGCTGGTGATTGTCATAATTTCTGGTCAATTTTAAATGAAAAAAATTATTAAAATAAATAACTAATTTATGAATAAAAATATTTTTTCTGAAAACTGTAATTTAAGTAGTTATACAACTATAAAAGTGGGAGGAGTGGCTGAATATTTTGCTGAGCCAAGAAGCGTTGAAGAACTTTCATATCTAATAAAATGGGCTAATTTAAATAAACAAAGATGTCAAATAATTGGCGCAGGTTCAAATCTATTAATAAATAATATTTTCATAAAAGGGTTAGTTGTTTGTACAAAAAAATTGAAATCACTAAAGATAGAACCATATTCAGGAATTATTGAAGCGGAAGCAGGTGTAATGCTCCCAACATTATCTAATTCTCTTGCTAAAAATGGATTACAAGGAGGGGAATGGGCTGTCGGGATTCCAGGAACATTAGGAGGAGCAATCTATATGAATGCTGGCACAGGTAATTTATCGCTAGCAAAAAATCTTATTTCCGTAAAAGTTATTAATAATAAAACCCTTGAAAAACTTGAAATTGAAAAAAAAGATATCAATTTTGAGTATAGATTTAGCTCTTTTCAAAAAAATGATTTAACAATTATTAGTGCAAGATTACATTTTGAACCTAATGGAAATCTAGAAAAATTAATTAAAACAACCAAAAATAACCTTAAATTAAAAACAGAAACACAGCCATATCATCAACCAAGTTTTGGTAGTGTTTTTAAAAATCCTGAAAATAACTATGCAGCAAAATTAATTGATGATATAGGTTTAAAGGGATTTAAAATTGGCGGTGCTGAAATTTCTACAATGCATTCAAATTTTATAATTAATACTTCTTCAGCAAGTTCAAGAGATATTTATGAATTAATAACAGTAATTCAACAAAAAGTACTACAAAACAAAGGGATTTTTTTGCAACCGGAAGTAAGAATGATTGGTTTTGACTATCCTAACTAAAGAAACGTTTTTACAAAATGGCGGGTTTTGGACTTCCTAACTTTGGACAACTTACAGAAGCTTTTAAAAAAGCTAAACAAATTCAGCAAGATGCTCAAAAACTACAAGATGAACTTGAAAATATGGAGATTGAAGGTAAAAGTGATGATGAGATGATAAAAGTTTGGATTAGTGGAAACCAACTTCCTTTAAAGGTAGAAGTACAAGAAAATATCTTAAATGCAAATAAAGAAAAAATAGAGCAGAATATTCTACAAGCTATTCAAAAAGCTCATGAATTATCAACTACCACTATGAAAGAAAGGATGAATGATTTGACTGGTGGATTAAATCTCAATCTTCCTGGTTTTGATAATAGTGACTCCTAGAAGACTCAATCATTTCTTTATAAAAAGAATATCTTTCGAAGGATTTATTTAAATTACATCCCTCATCGTTTAAATGTAAGCAGTTACGAAATTTACACTTAATTCCTTCTTCGATTACCTGTTTATATATTTCTGAATAAAGATTTGGTAACAACTTAATATCAACCTCTAGAGGTTGCATATTAAAACCAGGAGTATCCACAATGTAACTTTGATTCGACATAGAAAATAACTCAACATTTCGAGTAGTATTTTTTC
Source organism: Prochlorococcus sp. AG-355-B23 (assembly GCA_003280935.1). Classification (GTDB taxonomy): domain Bacteria; phylum Cyanobacteriota; class Cyanobacteriia; order PCC-6307; family Cyanobiaceae; genus Prochlorococcus_A. The sequence continues at coordinate 8,864 of QCDJ01000007.1, read as the reverse complement.
CTCTCTTAATTTTATTGGAAACTGGAGAAGTACTATTTTGAAGACCTGGAATAATCATATTTAGCAAAGTAGTTTTGCCAACTCCGGATGGACCCATAAAAATTGAACATTCTTTTTGCTTTACCTCGGCTAATAAATTTTTAAAGCAATCAGATTTCTGTAAATTTAAAGTTATTACTTGGTAACCCCATTTCTCAAATTTATCAAGTAGATATGATCTTCTTTTATCAGAAATTAAATCACACTTTGTCAAAACTAATGAGACTTCAACTCCCATTGATTCTGCTGATATCAAGAACCTATTAACTTGAGATAAATTTAACTCTGGTTCTTCAACGGAAAAAGTAACGTATATGTTAGAAATATTTGCAACTGAAGGTCTAACTAAAAGATTTTTTCTTTTTTTTAGACTTGTTATTATTGCACGTTTACTTTTAAAATCAATTTTTTCAATCGCTACTTCGTCCCCAACATAAATTAATTGATCCTTGAAATTTATAGACTTCTTAACCTTACATAAAAATTTCTGGCTATTTCCAGAGTTTTCTTGATTTTTTAAATCAACTAAAAAAAAATCATTAAATTTTTTCGTGACTAAACCTAAATATTTACTATTAGTTTTCATTCAATATTTTTATTTTTATAAATTTTTCATTTTCTTTGATTTGCTTAAACAAACATCCCATCTCTTTTAAATTGTTTATTACCATTTCTTCTGGTTCACCTTTATCTAGTTCAACAATAAGTTGTTCATTTTTAGATAACTTCTCCAAAGCCAATTTAATTTTGACAACATTTAAAGGACATGGAACAGATTTAAGATCCAAATGCTTTAAGGAAGTCATTAAGATTCTTTACCAAATAATTTACTAAACAGTCCACTACTGGAATTAATATTTTTATCTGAATATTGAGAAGCTAAACCCTCTAAAAGTTCACGTTCTGCGTCGGTTATACGAGTTGGCAATTTTACTTTTACTAAGACTTCATGATTTCCTCTCGCAACCGGATTTCCAAGTCTAGGTACCCCTTTATTCTCAAGTGAAAGAGTGGTATTTGGCTGAATGCCACTTGGAATTTTTAAATCAACATCTCCATCAACTGTTGTGATTTTTACAGTGTCTCCTAAAATAGCCTGTAAATAACTCACTACTATTTCTGAGTAAATAGTTACACCATCTCTTTTAAGTTTTGCATCATTCTTAACCTTTATAAAAACATAAAGATCTCCAGGTGGACCCCCTTTCAAACCAACATTTCCCTCGCCGGAAACTCTTAATTTAGTGCCAGTATCAACTCCTGCAGGAATATTAATTCTTAATTTTTTTCTGACTTGCTTTACGCCATTACCGCCGCAAGTTACACATGGATCTGCAATTATCTGGCCAGCCCCATTACATGAAGGACATTCAGCTACTTGTGTGAAATTACCAAAAGGTGTTCTTGTAGCTCTTCTAACTTGTCCACTTCCACCACATGTTGAACAAGTTTTGGGGCCTGTTCCTGGTTTTGCACCTGTTCCCCTACAGACTTCACAAGTCTCCAAATGAGGAATTTTAATTTCTCTTTGTTGGCCAAAAATTGCATCTTTAAAGTCAACATTAAGGTCATACCTTAGATCATCTCCTTGCTGAGGACCTCTTCTTTGTGTTCTTCCTCCTTGAGGATTTTGCCCCCCAAAGCCATTAAAAAAAGTTTCAAACAAATCTGCAAAGCCACCCATATCTCCCATATCAGGCATTCCAGCTGCACCTCCAAGGCCAGCTTCTCCAAATTGGTCATATCTTGCTCTAGTTTCAGGATCAGCTAACGCTTCGTAAGCCTTACCAATTTCTTTAAATTTATCTTCAGCGCCAGGTTCTTTATTAACATCAGGGTGGTATTGCCTTGCTAATTTTCTATAAGCCCTTTTTAAGGTATCCGCATCAGCATCTCTTGAAACTCCAAGTATTTGGTAAAAATCAGCCATTAGATAATGCTCAAATAAGAATTTGGAATTTATACATCTTCAGAAGTGTTTGCCTCTGAATTAACATCCCCTTCAACTGTATCCTTTTCTACTTCCTGTTGTGAATTTTGTTTACCAGGTCCCATAGAAACCTTAACCAATGCATGTCTCAAAACCTTACCTTCAAGATGATATCCTCGCTGCAATTCTTCAATAATCAAATCCTCTTCAAACTCTTCACTAGGTTCTCTTAATACAGCTTCATGCAAGTTTGGATCAAATTGCTGACCAACAACTCTCATGGGTGACACTCCCTGTTGTTTTAAAACTTCTACTAGTTGTTTATACAATCCTTGATAACTTCTATGAAGAGCTTGAGCTTCCTCATTTTCTGGTTTAAGTTGTTGTCTTGCTCTCTCAAAATTATCAACAATAGGAAGTATGGCAGTTAAAGTCTTGGAAACAAGTTGGATTTTTAAATCGTCCTGATCCCTAGACTGCCTTTTTCTAAAATTATCAAAATCTGCTGAAATCCTTACATATTGATTTTTTAATGTTTCATGCTCTTTTTCTAATTGTTCTAATCTCGCATCATTATTTGAAATAGTATTTTTTAATTCTTCAGTATTTATTTCTTCTTTTTCTTGAGAAGATAATTCATCATTTTCAGTTTTTGAATTTTGGGTAGATGATGTATCCTCAGGAACATTATCCAGATTAGAATCATCAATCTCTTTATTATCAATATTTTCTGATTGATTTTCAATCATTTTACTAAAATTTAATAAGACTATTGTCCAATAAAGTGATGCACAAAACAAGTTGCGGAAGGCCGCACAAATATTTAGTCAGGAACAAACCTTAATGCTAATCCATTGTTGCAGTATCTTTTGCCAGTAGGAAGTGGCCCATCATTAAAGACATGTCCCTGATGACCTCCACATCTAGAGCAATGATATTCGGTTCTAGGAACAATTAACTTAAAATCAACTTTTGTTTCTACTGATCCTTGAATTGAATCCCAAAAACTTGGCCATCCTGTACCACTATCAAATTTTTTATCTGAGGAAAAAAGCGGCAAATCACATCCTGCACAGTGAAAAATCCCTTTCCTCTTCTCATAATTTAATTGGCTGCTAAAAGCTCTTTCAGTCCCTTCCTCCCTCAAAATATAATATGATTCTGGACTAAGCCTAGCCTTCCATTCATCTTTTGATAAATTCCACTCTTCTTTAGAAGGTAGTGAAGATGCTAATACTTGCATAGGGTTAAAGATTATTTTTAAGATTGACATAGTAGGAATTAGAATAAAAGTTCTTCTTGATAGAAATTGATTCATATATTTAAATCGCAAAAAAGTAATGAATTTCAATAAGCCTAATTCTATTAAAAATATTCATAAATTAAGTATTGCTCCAATGATGGATTGTACTGATAAGCATTTCAGAATGATAATGAGAAAAATAAGTTCTAAAGCTCTATTGTATACGGAAATGATTGTGGCCCAGAGTTTAGTGTTTACGAATAAAAAAGAAAATTTTCTAGATTTTAATGATGAAGAACACCCGATATCGATTCAGTTTGGAGGAGACGATCCTGAAATCCTTAAAGAGGCAGCTCAAATGGCACAGGATTGGGGTTATGACGAAATAAACTTTAATGTTGGTTGTCCTAGTCCAAGGGTCTGTTCTGGAAATTTTGGCGCTTCACTTATGAAAGAACCTGAAAAAGTAGCAAAATGTATAGAGTCCATAAAAAATAATTGCAACTTACCGGTTACGATCAAACACAGAATTGGTGTAGACAATGATGATAGTTTCGTTAACTTAAATAATTTCGTAAGAATTATCGCGAATGCTGGTGCTGACAGATTTACAGTTCATGCAAGAAAAGCAATATTAAAAGGTCTTAATCCAAAACAAAACAGGACCATACCGCCACTAAATTATGATGTAGTAAAAAAATTAAAAAAATCAAATCCAGAATTATTAATAGAAATCAATGGGGGTTTAACAAATATCGATCAATCATTAAAAGCCTTAAATGATTTTGATGGGGTCATGATTGGACGTTCAATTTATAAACATCCCTTAAGATGGTCTGAAATCGATAAAAAGGTTTATGGAATTAATAAAGAACCTAAATCTGCTTCAAATATTATATTCTCCTTAATTCCATACATAGAAGCACATTTAAGTAATGGAGGAAAATCTTGGGATATTTGTAAACACCTCATAAATTTAGTGGAAGGGATACCAAAAGCTAAAATTTGGAGAAATCAAATTTCAAATAAATCTATTAAAAAAGAATTAACTATTGAATATTTATTTAAATTAACAACTGTGCTTAAAGAAATGGGTTACTAATTTGTTTCATTTGAGGCATTGCTCTCATTGGACACCCCCCTTTTTCTCCTGCTCCTACTATTTTCGTATTCAGAGTTTTCAGAAGAATTGCCATAACTTCTGTCTTCCCAACCTTCTGCTCCAGAAGATTTATTAGCGTTAAAGCTATTAGATCCAGAATTACCACCTCCATAGCCGCCACCTCCATAGCCGCCACCAGAATTACCACCGGGGGAGCCGCCTCTCCCTCCTCTACGGGGCCCACCAGAACCTCTAGGCTCAGCTTTATTAATTCTTAATGGTCTACCCATAAGTTCACTGCCTTGCAAACCATCAATGGCTGTTGACTCAAGCGCTTCATCTGCCATTTCAATAAATGCGAATCCTCTCTTCCTACCAGTATCTCTCTCCAAGGGGAGAGAACAATTTAAAACTTCACCAAAAGGGGAAAATAATTGTATAACATCTTCACGCTCTGCGCGGAACGGCAAATTGCCAACAAAAATACTCACTTTAAACTCAACAAAAAATTTACCTTAAAAAAAACTACAATGAGTAGTCTCATAACTTTGCCCTTCTATTCTACTTCAAAGCATACCCTTGTTGTAGAAAAATAATTGAGATTCAAAGTAACAATCTTTTTTGCCAATTATTTACCTCTTTTTCCACCTGAACAAAACCTGTGCCACCTTCGCTATTTCTTGATTTAACGACATTAAGAGGCTTTAGATCCACGAAAACATCCTCATCAAATTCGGGATGAAATTTTTTAAATTCATTAATTTTAAGGTTTTTAAATAACATTTTTCTCTCCAGGCAATATTTAACCATTTGACCAACAACTTGATAAGCAGTCCTAAAAGGAACATTTTTACCAACTAAGTAATCTGCCAAATCAGTAGCATTAGAAAAGTCGTTTTCTACGGAATCAGATAGATTTTCAATATTAAATTCAATGCCCTCATTTATTAGAATAGTCATTGCTGTAATACAAGCAGATATTGTTTCTGCAGTATCAAATATTGGCTCTTTATCCTCTTGAAAGTCCTTATTGTAAGAAAGTGGTACCCCTTTTACCATCGTTAACAATGCCTGGAGATGCCCATACACCCGTCCTGTCTTACCTCTTATCAATTCTGGAACGTCAGGATTTTTTTTCTGCGGCATTAAGCTACTTCCTGTGGCACATTTATCTGTTAATTTTGCAAAAGAAAATTCATCAGTTACCCATAAAATAATTTCCTCTGAAATTTTACTTAAATGAGACATCAATATAGCAGATGCAGAAACAAACTCTATACAAAAATCTCTATCACTTACTGCATCAATACTATTTTTATAAATCTTTTTAAAACCCAATTCTGCAGCTGTAAAGTGTCTATCTATTTTTATTTTTGTTCCAGCTAATGCTGCAGCTCCTAATGGAGAAATATTAACTCTTGAGCGTACTTCTTTATACCTTTCACGGTCTCTTTGGAGCATTTCTATATAAGCCAATAAATGATGAGCCAAAGATAATGGTTGAGCTCTTTGCATATGGGTATATCCTGGAATTAAGGTATAAATATTAGATTTAGCAAGATTTAAAAAAGATTTTTGCAATTCGGTTATTAAAATTTCAATATTGTCAATCTCTTTTCTTAGCCACAATCTTATATCTGTACCAACTTGATCATTTCTACTTCTACCTGTGTGTAATTTTTTTCCAGTTTCACCAATTAAACTTATCAGCTTTTCTTCTATGCAATAGTGAATATCTTCAGAGGGTGGACTAGGAGAAAATTTGCCCTCCAAATATTCAACTTTTATTAACTCTAAACCATTAATAATTTGGAAAGCTTCAGAAGAGGATAAAACTTTTGTTTTGCCAAGCATTTTCGCATGAGCAATCGAGCAATCTAAATCTTCTAAAATAAGCTTTCTATCAAAACTAATTGAGGCATTAAACTTTTCAATAAAAGGGTCAAGTGCATTATCAAACCTTTTACTCCAAACTTTTGCCATATCAATTAGAAACTTTAAGTATCTCTAATAAAGCATTTTTTTATATAAGTGACAAAAAATATCTATTGTAATTGAAAAATAACCATCGAGGCATCATCTTCAAGATGTCTATTTTGCCCTGTAAAATCATCTAACTTTTTAAATATTTTATTTAAAATTTCTTGGGATGTATAAGATTGCTTACATAATTTTGTAAGAGTTTTAATTAATCTTTCCTCGTCAAATCTTTGTCCTAAAGAGTTAGAAGTATCAATTACTCCATCTGTGTAATAAAGAACTAAATCATTTTGATTAAGCTTAATTTCACCACAATGATATTCAGCATCATTCTGTATTCCAAGTACAAATCCTTTTGCATCTAATTTAATAATTTTCTGATCTGCACTTTTCCAAAGCAGAGGAGGATTATGCGCTGCATTAGCGAATCTCAATTTTCTAGTTCTAGGATCATAATCTGAGTAAAATAAAGTCACAAATCTATGTGATTGATCTAGATCATTTATTGCTAGTTGATTCAAATCATGCAAAATTCTATCTGGAGGCAGACCAGTAAGAACCTCTGCACGTAGCATTCCTCTTAACATAGTCATTAAAAGACCGGCTGGAATCCCTTTACCCATGACATCACCTATTACAAAGGCCCATCTTGATTTTTCTTTCCTTTTTTCAGAAATATTCGTCTTTAAGCACATAAAATCATAGTAATCTCCTCCGAGCTGAAGCGCTGGTCTACAATGTGCGGCTAGATCTATACCATGAATAATTGGACAATAATCCGGGAGTAATTGAGATTGAATTTCAGCACCAGTAGAAATTTCTCTATCTAAATTTTCATGCTTTTTCTTTGTTTTTATTAAGAAGTGATTTTCTAAACCAACAGCTAGACAATTTTCAATAAAATTAAAATTACTATCTTCAGTAATCGACTGTCTAGAAATATCTTCGCTAAAAATATAAATAAATCCTCTACATTTGCCTCTGGATATTATTTTTTTTGTTTCAATTTTAAATTCTTGAAATTTATTTTTTAAAGCATTTTCAAAAGTTAGATTTTCTTTTATTTTAAAATTTTTTGAAAAATGAAATTGATCCAAAAAACTATTAATCTTTTCTTGAATTGTTAAATATTCACAATTAACAGAAATTTTTATATTTTCCTTCCATATCCCCCCCTCGTCATTTAAAGGAATAATTAAAATTATATTCTCCGAAAAAATATGTTTAAAAATTAAGCATGCATAATCTAGTAATTTATTTATATTGGAAAATGATTTTAAATAATATGATAAAGAAGATGCAATTTCAGCAAATTTATATTTATTTTTTTGAGTTACTTTAGAATCATTTTCTAAAAAATTTTGGATAAATTTATTCGAAAATATTTTTTCTTTTTGATTATTTGCCAAAACAAATATAATAGATAAGTATGTTTTAACATTAAATTTAAGTTTTTAAAAAAAATTAATTAAATTTTTATTTATCTGCAAGCATAGCCTCTACAAATTCATAACTATTAAATGGTCTCAAATCTTTTATACCTTCTCCAGCTCCAATAAACCTTATAGGCAAATTTACTTCTTCAGATACTGCTAAAGAAACACCTCCTCTAGAAGTGCCATCTAATTTAGTAATAATTGCTCCACTTAAATCTGCTGATTTAGCGAAACTTTTTGCTTGTTTTAAGCCATTTTGTCCCTGACTTGCATCTAAAACTAATAATGATTCAACAAGTGCATCTGGAACCTTTTTATCAATAATTTTTTTTATTTTTGCTAATTCATCCATCAAATTATTTTTTGTTTGCAATCTACCGGCTGTATCAACAAGTAATAAATCAACATTTCTTTTTTTTGCAGAATTAATTGCATCAAAAACTACAGCAGCTGGATCAGCATTTTTCGATTGATTAGATATAACGTCAACATTACTTCTATCTCCCCACACTTTAAGTTGTTCTACTGCGGCCGCTCTAAAAGTATCTGCAGCAGCAATCAAAGTTTTATAATTACTTTTTGATGACAAATATGCTAATTTCCCTAAAGTAGTGGTTTTACCAACACCATTAACTCCCACTAGTAACCAGACATTTAATTTACCCTTTTGGGGAACTAAAAGATCAGAACCCGAATTTTTTATTGGTTTATCGATAATTAATTTTAATTCCTTCTTCAAAAATTCTATTCCTGCTTCTCCACCCACGACTTCCTCGTTTAATTTTGTTCTCAGAGAACTTATAACTTTATCAGTTGAATCAATCCCTACATCAGCTCTTATTAATAGAGTCTCTAAATCATCAAGAGATTCAGGAGTAAGAGGATCATCTCCCAATTTATCCAATAATTCAGTAACAAATCCTTTTCTGGTTTCTTCTAATCCTCTCCGTAATTTAGTTAACCAATCAATTTCATCAATCGATATTTGATTTATTTTTTTTCCTTGAGCAGCTAATACCATTGCCGACCAAGTAAAATTATCATCAAATTCTCCTAATTCTGGTTCAGCAACAGTTTTAGACTGTTCAGCAATATTTTCTGTATTAAGAATATCAATTGAATCTTGCTTTTGCT
>QCDJ01000006.1 GCA_003280935.1 Prochlorococcus sp. AG-355-B23 | reverse complement strand
ATTAAATCCTTATCTAAATTTTCAAGAATTATATTCTCACCTGAAGATTCACCTAAATATAAAAAACTACCAAAACTTCTTTTAATTAATTCTTTAGACTTTTCTAAAGTATAACTTTGTAAAAGATTAAGTACCATTCCATAACTAGGAGTGAATTGACTCTCTAAAGAATTTGGTTTGCTAGTAGCCAGTGCACTTGCTTCTTTGGCACCTTCGAATCTTGTTTGTAATGTAACAACATATCCTTGGGTATCTTTTCCTCTTCTTCCAGCTCTTCCTGACATTTGCAAAAATTCACTGCTAAATAATAATCTGTGCCCATCTTCTGTCCTTTTTGATAAAGAAGAAATAACAGTGGTTCTTGCAGGCATATTAATTCCTGCTGCAAGAGTTTCAGTTGCAAAAACAACTTTTATCAAACCTTGCTGAAATAATTCCTCAACCAATTCTTTCCATGCAGGCAATAATCCAGCATGATGAGATGCAATGCCTCGTTTTAATGCCTCACATTGAGATTTATCTTTAATTGCCTCTTGATTATTTTTAAGATAAACATCTAATTTTTGGGATATCATATTCGCTTCTGAATAACTTACTAAAGTTAAGTCTTTTATATTCTCAATAGCCTTGTCACATCCTCTTCTACTAAAGATAAAATAAATAGCTGGCAACATATTTCGTTCAGCTAGTTTAGAGATCACAAAGCCAATTGAGGGAGACTTTGGTTGCATTATCCTGCCCACTTTTCCTCTAATTTTCTGACCTTTAGGAGCTCTCCAAATCTTACAGTTTGGATGAATTCCATTACCCTTATTATTTAAAAGTGGATGGAGGCCTTTAACACTACAAAAAATAAAATCAAGTGGGACTGGTCTCTTATCGCTATTAATTAGTACTGTGGGCCCATGCACTTTATCTATCCAATTTTGTAGTTGATCTGCATTGGCTATTGTTGCTGATAAAGCTATTATTTGAGTTCTAATAGGGCAATGGATTATAGTTTCTTCCCAAACTGTGCCTCTTTGGGGGTCATTCATATAATGGCATTCATCAAGAATCACAGATTCTAAATTCTCTAAGGGATCATCAAACTCATCAAATTCGCCATAAAGCATGTTCCTAAAAATCTCAGTCGTCATAACTAAGATTGGTGCTTCTCTATTTATACTTATATCTCCAGTTAAAAGACCAACTTTATTATTACCATATTGATTAGCAAAATCTCTAAACTTTTGATTTGATAGTGCTTTTAAAGGTGTTGTATAAAAAACTCTACTTTCATGAGATAAGCCTCTATGTATAGCAAATTCACCTATCAATGTTTTACCCGAACCTGTTGGTGCCGTTAAAACAACAGAATTTCCGCTATTAATAGCTCGAATTGCTTCTAATTGGAAATCATCTAGTGGAAAGGGGAAATATTCCTCTAAATTAAGCAATAATTGTGATTGAAGAGAGGATGAGTTAACTTCTTAATATATGATCTATATAGATATTAATAAACAAAAAATACCTTGCAAACTTTAATAGTAAATCTAAATCTTTTTAATTAAATCCATTATATTTTATTTTGTCAAAATGAAAAAAATAAAAATTCCAAAAAATAGAATCCGTAAATTAAAAACATTTTCTTTAGGTAAAAAATCATTCGAACTTCTAAGTTTAAATTCGCAAAATAAAAAACTTATAGACTTATGCAGTAATGATTATTTTGGATTAAGTAGGGATAAGGATTTAATAAAAGCTGCTTACGAAATAAGCTTGTTAGAAGGTATTGGTTCAGGAAGCTCTAGGTTTATTACAGGTTCAAGACCAATACATAAATTATTAGAAACAGAACTTGCCAAGTGGCTTGATCAACAAAAAGTGTTACTTTTCCCAAGCGGATTTCAAGCAAATATAGCCGCTATCCAGGCTTTAGCAAACAGAAATAGTATAGTAATAGCAGATAAATTGATCCATAACTCTTTATTAGTTGGAGTCAAAGCTGCTCAAGCAAAACTGGTTCGATTTGCACACAATAATTTAAAAGATTTAGAAGATAAAATTATTAAATCTAACCCTAAAAAAAATTCCATTTTAGTTGTTGTTGAATCTCTTTATAGCATGGAGGGATCGATTGCTCCGCTCAAAGAAATAACGGAAATTTGCAAGAAAAATAGTGTTCAATTATTAGTTGACGAAGCTCATGCAATTGGAATCTTGGGCCCTGAAGGCAGGGGTTTAAGTTTTATTTGTCGTTCAGATATAACTATGATTACTGGAACTTTTGGAAAAGCATTTGGGAGCGGTGGAGCTTTTATAGCTTCCAATTCAGAAATTGGAGAATATCTTATTCAAACAAGTGGTGCATTTAGATATACAACCGCACTTGCGCCATCTTTAGCTGCTGGGGCGCTAGAAGGTTTAAAAAAAATTTTAGAAAATAAAGAATGGGGTAATGATTTATTATCTTCTGCGAATGTATGGAAAAATGAAATTATTAAAAGTCTAAGTTTTCCAGTTCAGGGAGATTCTCACATTTTGTCAATTATTATTGGCCAAGAAGAGAAGGCAATTTATCTACAAAAATATCTCGAAGAAAATGGGTTTTTAGCAATTGCAATAAGACCTCCAACTGTTCCAGTGGGGCAATCAAGAATCAGAATAACAATACGAAGAAACTTAGATTTTAATTTGCTAAAGAACTTCATTGCAGTATTAAAAGAGTTTAAATGAAACAAATTATTACTCAACATGGGTGGGGACTAAATAAATATTTCTGGGATGATTATAAAGTTGATTTTTTAAATAATAATTGGCATTGGCAAGATAATGAAAGGGGCTATTTTTCGACAAATAATTATCAATCAAAATGGATTAAAAGCGAATCTAAAAAAGAAATCAGAATGACTTTATGCCATTCATTTGGTTTTCATTTAATGCAAAAAAACATTTTAAATGAAGCAACTCATATTGTTCTTATAAATTCTTTTAATAATTTTCTTCCTTTAAGTTATAAGAGAAACTTTATTTTGAGGTCTCTGAAAAGAATGGAAACAAAAATCATAAAAGATGAACATAAGGATATGTTGAAAGAATTTATAAATAGATCATTTATGCCAAATCATATGAATAATAGTTTTAAAAATATCTTTTATAAAAGTCTAGAGAGTTTAAATAAAACTCTTCTTTTAAGTGATTTAAAACAACTTTACATCAATAGAGATTTTCCAGTATTTTTAAGAAAAGATTGCAAAATTATTTTTATAAAATCAGAAAACGATTTGATTCTAGACAACGAATCAAATAATAACTTTTTAGATTCCTTAAATAAAACACTTGATAGGAAACCAATTTTAATTAAATTAGCTCAACAAGGTCATTGCTTGAATAATTTAAATTTATACGAGATCTTACTTAATACACTTAATGATTGAAATGGATAGTAAGAAGTGGAATGAGAAAATAAAAAATAATTTCAATGATGCTGCATATCGGTATTTAGAGCATTCAAATATTCAGAAATTTTTTGCAAAAAAGATTGTTCAATTTATCAAAGAATTAAATCCCCAACAAAAAAGAGAATGGATAGATCTAGGATCAGGACCAGGACTATTAGCAGATGAAATAGAAAAAAATTTTTCTTCCCAAAAAGTATCCAGAATTGATTTCAGCAAGAAAATGCTTCTTGAGAATAAATTATCTAGAAAAAAAATTTTATGGGATTTGAATAATGATTTACCTTCTGAAATAAATAACTGTTCTCTATTAACATCTAACTTTTGCATACATTGGTTAAACAACCCAGAAAAGATAATAAAAAATTGGTTTAGCAAATTAACACCTGGAGGTTTTTTAATCATTTCATATCCCACAAAAGATTCTTTCCCTGAATGGAAAGATACTTGTAAAAAAATTAATATTGAATATAGTGGTCTTAATTTCCTTTGCTCTAAAGAATTATTAAAAGATTTCAAATCAACTGAAATATATTATTCAGAACAGTTTAATTATCTTGAAAATTTTGAAGATATATATAAGCTTTTTAGAAGTATAAAAAATGTAGGAGCACAATCAACAAACTGTAAACGCAAAACCGTGAAAGAGTTAAAGGAAATTCAAAAGTTTTGGCCAAAGAATTACAATAATACAGTAAACCTTTCATGGCAAATTGAGATTCAAATCATAAAGAAATCATGAGTATTCACAAAAATATTTTCAAATTTATAATTTGTGGAACAGATACTGATATTGGGAAAACTTTAATAAGCTCTTTTTTCGTTAAAGGATTAAATTCCTTTTATTGGAAGCCTATTCAAAGTGGTATTGAATCGCAAACTGATAGCCAAACTGTTGAAAAACTTTCACAAGTAAGTAAAGAGAAAATAATTAAAGAAGCTTATGTCTTTACAAAACCTCTATCTCCTCATTGGGCTGCTGAAATAGATCAAAAAACTATTAACTTTGATATGTTGAGATTGCCAAAAGTAAAAGGCTCATTAATTGTAGAAACTGCAGGTGGATTAATGGTTCCAATAACACGCAATTTTTTACAAATAGATCAAATAAAACAATGGAATCTTCCGGTAATACTTGTATGTAAGAGCTCACTTGGCACTCTTAACCATACCCTGCTTAGTATTGAGGCCTTAAAACGAAGAAATATTGAGATTTTAGGTTTAGTAGTCAATGGCGAAAAACACTTAGATAATCCAAAAACTCTAGTTGATTTTAGTGGTATTCCTTTAATTGCTGAATTTCCTTACATCAAAAAAATGGACTCAAATAATTTAGATATACTATGGAAAGAACTTGAAATTAAAAATAAGTTGATCTCACTTTTAAACTCAAAAATAAGTTAAATGAAATCTTTGGATTCAAAAACTCCAAATCAGTATTGGCACCCAAATATTTGGCCACCTTTTACACAAATCAATAACAGCAAACCGCAAATAGAAGTAACTCATGGTAGGGATGCCCTCATATTTACTAAAAATCCTAAAAAAGAGCTAATAGATGCAATTAGTAGTTGGTGGGTAACTCTTCATGGTCATAGTAACGAATATATTGCGGATGCCATTTTTAATCAATCAAAAAAACTTGAGCAAGTTATATTTGCTGATTTTTTACATCCACAGGCAAAAAAATTGGCGGAAAGACTTAGTAAATTAACAAAACTAGAAAGATTATTCTTTTCTGATAACGGTTCTACTGCAGTGGAAGTCGCTTTAAAAATTGCCTTCCAATCATGGCAAAATAGAGGAGAGACAAGAAATCAAATAGTAGCTTTTGATGGCGCCTATCATGGCGATACATTTGGAGCAATGGCTTTAGGTGAAAGAAATATTTTTAATGAGAATTTCGATAATCTTATGTTCCCAGTTAGGAGAGTCCCCTGGCCTTCAACTTGGATGAACGATGAAGAAGTAGAAAATAAAGAAAATGAGGCGATCCAAAAATTAGACACTCTACTTAAAACTCCCACAGTTGCAGTAATCCTTGAGCCACTTGTTCAAGGAGCAGGAGGAATGAATATGGTTAGGCCTCAGTTTATAAAAAAAGTTTCAGAAATTATAAAAAATAATAATTCTTTGTTAATTGCTGATGAAGTTTTGACTGGGTTTGGAAGATGTGGCAGTCTTTTTGCGTTTCAAAAGGCAAAAATCGTTCCTGATTTAATAAGTATTTCAAAAGGCTTAACTGGTGGATTTTTACCAATGGGAATAACTTTATGTAAAGAAAAAATTTTTCAATCCTTTATTGATGATTCCCCAAGAAAAACTTTTTGGCATGGACATAGTTTTACTGCTAATCCTTTAGGTTGTGCTGCGGCAAATGCTAGCCTTGATTTATTAGAAAAAGAACCACACAAATACCTTTCATTTGAAGAAAAACATTTATCTCACTTAATTAAATTTAAAAACTTACCTTATATAAAAAAAATAAGGGTATCCGGCACAATTGCTGCCTTCGATTTAGATATTGGGAACAAAAAAGGTTATTTCAATAATATTGGGAAAGAAATAAAGAGTCTTGCAATGGAGCAAGGTTTATTTATTAGACCCCTCGGGAATGTTATTTATCTCTTGCCACCTCTCTGTTTAACCGATGATCAATTAGAAAAAAGTTACTGGATAATAAGGCATATCTTAGAAAATCTTTAGATAGAAATTTAAGGTCCCTGTAGTATTGCATTTTCCACATCTTCTCTATTAATGCAATAGGAAAATAGTCTTTTAGTTTCTTGTCCTTCACTTTCCCAAATAACACTTAAATCTTCTTGTTCAAAAATAATAGTTGCATTCCAACTTGAAAGTAAAAGATACCATTTAGATGGATTATTAAAATCCTTTACAGCACCTAAATCAGTTAACCACAATTCCAATGATTGAAGTGAATTTTGATTGATAGGTTTTTTAGAGGGATTCACAGACTTTTTAAAAAAATTATTTAATTAGCCAAAGCGGTATTGTCTCTAATTCTTTTCCAGTAAAAGAAGCAATAAAGATTGAACAAATTAAACTTATAGAAATGATGATAATTAAAAGAAACAACGAAAACAATTCTCCATTCGAAAAAGGTCTTCTATTTCCTAATAAATTTTGATTATTAGAATCGATTACTAAATTATTTAAAACGTTAGTCTTATTAGTACTTCGAGAGTTTTCTTTTAGTTTTTCATCATATATTTTCCTTAAATTACTATTATTTAAATGTTCATAAGCTTCAAGAACTTCTTGAAATTTACTTTTAGCAATGTCTATTTCTAATGAAGTTGTATCGGGATGCAATTCAATAGAAAGTTTACAAAATGCCTTTCTTAATTCATGATTGGAAGCATTTTCATTTACACCTAAAATTTTGTAATAGGAAGTTTCCCCTTTCAAAATAATCTTTTATTAATATTGTAATTCTAATAAATTTTTACTAAATAGAATGTATTTAATGGATGGTTAAAATTCATATTTATAACGAAATGAAAAAACAAGACATTCCAGAAGAAATTCTTTCCTTAATAACTGAAGAAGAAATAAATTTATTTCAAGAGTTACAAATTAAAATTAAAGAATTAAATAATAAAACCAATCTCACGAGATTAACTGACGGGGATGATTATTGGGTATCTCAAGTTTTTGATAGCATTTGGCCATTCAAAGCTTTCACGAATATTAATTTTGATAAAAAAAAATTTTTAGATATTGGATCAGGCTGTGGATTCCCAGGTTTAGCATATGCCATAACTCATCCTAATTCTGAGATATACCTAATTGATTCTTTGAAAAAGAAAACAGATGCAATAAAATTTTTAGTTGAACAGATCAATTTCAAAAACAATATTCATGTAATCAATGATCGTATTGAGAACTTAGCCCACCAATCGTCAATGAGAAATAATTTTAATATTGCAACAACTAGAGCGGTTAGTAATCCATCAACAGTTTCAGAGTATATTCTACCAATGCTTAAAAAAGAAGGGTTTGGAGTTTTATATTGTGGCAAATGGACGAATAAAGAAAGCAAAAATCTAGATAAAACTTTAGAAATTTTAGAAGGGAAAGTTAAAGATAAAAAAGAGATACAATTACCAAGAAATAAAGGCACCCGAAATATAATTCTTATTCAACAAAAAAGATTATGCCCTGAAATTTACCCAAGAAAAGTTGGCAAACCTGAAAAAAATCCATTATGAAATTATTTTTTTGATAGCCTCTTAACATTCTTATCTCCAAACTTTTCTTTTAAATTTCTCAATTTTCTTATAACTTTTTTTGGATTTATATGACCTTCTAATACTTTCAATAATTGTCCTTCAGAAACATCTACATCTAGTAAATTTGCGTTGAATCCTGGGAACCAGTGGCTGCCATTACCAAGCAATTGATATCTAGCTCTTGCATATCCTTCCATACCCAACCAATCAATTAAATTTGAAAGCCAAAGCAGTACAGGAATATTAATATTTCCCGGCGTATAGTCCCAACTTGGTAAATTTCTATTCCAATTTTGATGCCACTCTAGACCTAAGCAATTAATTGATTCCTGCCTTAATTTGTTAATTATCTTAGGCACATACATCTCAGATTCTGATAATAACGAGACAGCTTCTAAATGCAGAGCGAAATCTGTCTCTTTTGCAATACCCACACTCAAAGTATGGACATTTTGATTTCTTAAGCAAAAAAGATCATTAAAAACTATAGGATGAAGTGGTTTACAAAATTCCAACATTTTTCTTGAGGGTGTATGAAGATGTCCCCCTTTATCAGTGGGACTTATTATGAAAACCCCAAGATCATGCTTATTGGCTAAATTAATAACCTTTGTATTTTCCTGATTAATAAAATACCAATGCAAATTTACATAATCAAATAAGTTTGTTGATATGGCTTTTTCAATAAGTGAAGATTTTCCATGGGTTGAAAATCCAATAGATCCAATTAAATTTTCTTTTTGAAAATCCCTCAAGATATCGATGCAACCTCCATCTCGAATAGCCTGCTGTAAATGTTCAGCTGTATTAATACCATGTATTGCTAACAAATCAATTTTTTTAACTTGCAATTTTTCAATACTTGACATAACAGCACTCTTAAAAATTTCCGGATCACTACTTGGTGGAATCTTTGTTTGGATTATATTTGGGATCTTCTTAGTATTCTTAAAACACATCCCTAATTGCACCTCAGAAGTTCCATAGTACTTGGCGGTCTCTACATGACTTAATCCGTATTCGTTTGCTAGATTTAAAATTTTTTCTACTTTATTTTGTTCTTCGTATGAAACCTCAGAAAAATCTAATTGATCCCAACTTTTTTGAAATCTCATACCACCCAAAGATAAAACGGGAATCTTCAGATTGGTTCTACCAAATCTACGATATTGCATCTTTTTGATATTAGTGCTTATTCATTCTCGGTGGCTTTCCAAATGTTTGAAACATATCCCTATCGAGACTATTCTCTAAATCATCCAATTCTTCAAATTTTACCCAATGAATACAATCAACAGGGCATGTATCTATTGCTTCTTGTATGACATCAGAACTATCTCCATCTTGCCTAATAGCTCGACTTCTACCATGAAATTCATCAACAGTGAAAGTGTTTGAAGCGACGTGAACACAGTACTGACAACCAATACACTTAGCTTCATCAACCCATACAGCTTTTTCTGCTAACTGACCACCTAAAACGGGCTCCCAGCCTGTAATCTCAATATTTTCTTCAGTATTATGAAATGGATCCGTTAAATCCATATTTAGACATTAGTTTTCCCACTTGGTTAAGACCAATTCAATAGAACCATCATTTTTATTTTTTTGTTCTAAGATTTGATATCCATCCTCTTTTGTTTTGGAAATAATAGTTTCGTAGGCATACATTTGCGTAACTTTTGAGATAAATCTTTCTACTGGAATCTCAAATTTCCATAGTTCAAGGTCAGTAACTAATTCATATGCATTAGAATTTTTATCCCATTTAAATCCAACATGGGTATCACCAGGTAAAAGCATACTTATATCAACTGCTGTGAATTGACCTTTATAACCTTTTATAAACTTTTCTTCTTTATTAATACTATAACCGAAATGGTTTAAAGCCATAATTAATGGCTCTGCTTCTTTAAGCTGGGTTTTAATCGTACTAAAATGTGACATTAGATTCGTTATTTAATTGTGTTAAGTTTTCACTATGATTAGTGATGAAAGCATCAGATGTTTTATTCTTAACTGTTACTTTACCGAGAGCGTCTTCGAGATTTTTTGTAGCTTCATTACATGAGTTACCAGTAAATCCCTCAACAGTCTCTTCGACTCTACCGTCTTGATGAATTTTGAATCTTAATGTTTTTTGAGGCATTAAATTCAAGTATTAAGTACTTTTACTTTATATAGAATAACGAAAATTTTTTGTTTCAGTTGGTACAAGTTAATTAATTTTAATTTTTATATTGAATATCTGATAATTTAATTTATTAGATAGCTTCTGGTGTGAAAAATTAAATTATTTAGTTATAAAAACCTTGCATGCCCATTGAATCCAAGGCAGTTTTTGCTTCTTCCATAACCGAGGGTTCCTTATCGAAAAGAGCTATTTTGGTACATTCATCAACGAAACTTTCTTGAAATATATTGTTTAATTTTTCATACAATCTACACAATGACCAGATACAATTACTTCTTACACCTGATTCATTATCAATTTTTAAACTTATTAAAAGTTGTTCTGCTGCCAGTTGAGCATTTTCAACAGAGGCATTTCCGATTTCAGCTAAAGAACTAGATGACCATAACCTTACTGCAGCTACATCGTTCTTCAAAGCATTTATTAATGGCTGCAAAACAATTTGATTATCATAATTAGCTAAGCTCCATGCAGTTGCTCTTCTAACATAAGCATTATCGTCAGTCTCCAAAAGACCAACGAGTTTCTCAACCGCTTTAGGACACGGATTACGACCTAAGGCATATACCGCACTCATCCTTTCAACAGGACAAGGTTGATCAAGTAATGGTAACAAAAGGGGGAAAGATCTTTGATCTCTATATTCACAAAATATTCTTAGGCCTTGTATTCTTTCTTCTTTATTACCATTAAGCATTTTTAAAGCTTCATTACACTCTTGAGTTATATTTAATCCTTTTGAAAAAGAATCTTCATCAATTTGCTCTAAGGGATCTACTTCAATTTCTAAGGCCAATTCTTGCGCTAAAACATCTGGATCAACAGCTATATCAGCTAAACTTACTTTATTAGTATCCTTATTTTTTGTCATTTTGAAAAAATAAAATATTAATTTACGGGGGCAGGAGACAACATATCTCCAGGCAACCAAATTCTTGCACTAACTGCAAGAAAAGCAATACCAAAAAGAGAGACGATAGCGAAAGGTAAAATTTTTGTCCTAATAAAACCCAAAGATTTAGAATTAATTAACACAATAATAACCTGTTTAAGAAACTTTTAAAAAATTTTTATTAGATAATATTATTTATTTTTTGCATTTTGTCTGAGCTGACCACATGCAGCATTTTTATCTAGACCTCTGCTTTTTCGAAAGCTAACAGCTATTCCGTTATTAACAAGTCTAGATTGGAATAATTGGAGATTTTTTAAAGAGGTTCGTTTAAATTCAACCTCGTCAATTTGGTTATACTGTATTAAATTTACGTGACATTGAAAACCTTTTAGCAAATTACTCAATTCATAAGCATGTTCTAATTTGTCATTAACCCCACTTAGCATTAGATATTCAAAACTTACCCTCCGCCCAGTTTCTCTTACGAATTTCTTACAGTCTTGGATTATATTTTTGATCTCATAGTTTTTTGCACTTGGTATGATTTTTTCTCTTGTTTTTTGGTTGGAGGCATGTAAGCTAATCGCTAATGTAAATTGACAATTACCTAAAATTTGAAAAGACTTTGCTGATAATTTACTTATCATTTTTGGAATAGCAACTGTACTTACAGTTATCTTTCTCTGACTGATCTGAAAATCTTCATTTATAGATTTTATTGACAAAAGTAAGTCATCAATATTTAACAAGGGCTCGCCCATACCCATGAAAACAATATTAGTCACTTTTCTATTCATTTCATTTTCGATAAATAATATTTGATCTAGAATTTCACTTGCTTTTAAAGATCTCTTCAAACCTTCCTTGCCAGTTGCGCAAAATTTGCAGTCCATTGGGCAACCAACTTGACTAGAGAGACAAGCAGTTAATCTGTTTTCAGTGGGTATACCAACGCACTCAATACTCTCATTATCGTCTGTAGACAGTAACAATTTTAGAGTACCATCGTTAGCTAAGTTTCTTTCTTGAATACTTAGTTCACCTACTTTAAAACCATCATCCTTTAACTTCTTTCTAAAATTTAAAGGTAAGACTTCTATTTGATCAATGTTTTTCTTCTTATTTCTATAGTTATAAATCCAATTATAGATTTGACGACCTCTAAAAGCAGCTTGACCATAATCCAAAGCTACATTTTCTAAATCTTTAACACTACTTCCAAGAAGATTTTTCAAATTAGGTAGTCTTTATTGCAAAACTATTTTCACCATAACAGCAAACCATGTTTTAAAAAGAATTCTGTAAGAATAAGCGCAATAAAACCAATCATCGCTATTCTTCCATTAAGCCTTTCATTATAAAAATGGAATCCATAACGAGGTAATTTTCTTTTGGGGACAATCTCAGGCTTAATCATCAATTACAAATTTAATAAAAACATTCTAGTAACTAAAAATAATAAAAGATAATATTTATTCATCAGAAAGAAGGCCCTCCTCCTGTAATCCCTCCAATGCTGCTGGATCTGGTAATTGATCTTCAGAAAATTGATTTTCAGCATTAGGCCTTGCAAAGGCGGCAAAATTGCTCGAAGAAGGATCTATTCCATGTCGGTTTCGCGTTGTCTCCAAATCTTCATCACTAGGATCATCAAGAATTGCAGTAGAGCTTACGGCAGGTGATTGTGGCATTTCAACTGTATAATCTGGCCTCAAGTTCTGTGCTCTTCTGTAGCCAGCAGATTCTTCTGCAAGGATGTCAGGATGAGGGCCTGCCTCAGAGGATAGTTCCTCCACAAAACCGCTAAAACCAGTACCAGCAGGTATTAATCTACCGATAATAACATTTTCTTTTAAACCTCTTAACCAATCAGATTTACCTTCAATTGCAGCTTCTGTAAGAACCCGTGTTGTTTCTTGGAATGATGCCGCTGAAATAAAGCTATCTGTATTGAGAGAGGCTTTAGTAATACCTAACAAAACTGGAGTAAATTCTGCTGGAGCTCCTCCTGTAATCGCCATTGCTTGGTTTGTATCTTCAACTTGCCTCAACTCTATGAGTTCACCAGGCAAAAGAGTAGTATCACCAGCATCTTCTATACGGACCTTACTTGTCATCTGTCTAACAATAACTTCAATATGCTTATCATCAATGGCTACACCCTGTGACTTGTAAACATTTTGTACCTCACTTACCATACTTCTTTGTAGTTTTGATATGGATTCTCGAGCTGCATCTATTAGAGTTTTTTGATCTTTTAAATCATTAAAGAAGCAATCTAATAGTTCATGCGGATTAATTGGACCATCAGTTAAAGATTCACCACCTGTAACTTGCTGTCCATCACTAACCATTATATTTTTTCCAATTAATAGCTGATATTCATTAACTAAATCATCTTTTTCAATAACCGATAAAGAAACTGATTCTTCATCATTACCTTGTTTAATCTGAACAATTCCAGATTTTTTACATAAAATTGCAGCGTCTCTGGGTCTCCTGGCTTCTAACAACTCTTCAATACGAGGCAATCCCTGTACAATATCTCCAGTTTTCTGTCTCTCAAAAACAAGTAAAGCTAAACCATCTCCCCTAAGAACTAAATCTCCATCTTTAACATGTAAAACTGAATCAGGCGAAACCATATAAGGCCTGCCAAGTCTTAATGTTACTGAGCTATTAGAAACTTCTTCTATTTCTCCACATGAAGTTGATTTGACTGACTTAGTAATAGGATCACCATCAAC
Source organism: Prochlorococcus sp. AG-355-B23 (assembly GCA_003280935.1). Lineage (GTDB taxonomy): Bacteria > Cyanobacteriota > Cyanobacteriia > PCC-6307 > Cyanobiaceae > Prochlorococcus_A. Next base: position 50,519 of record QCDJ01000006.1, on the reverse strand, counting down.
TACACGATCACCAACTTTTACTACTGCTTTATCACTAGTATTAATAATAATTTTATCTTCTTCTCTTTCAACAATTAACCTTCTTGTGGGCTCACCTTCAACAACATTTGGTAATTGAACGAATCCTTTCTCTTTACACAGAATTTGAGTAGTAGCTATTACATCTCCTGCTTTTACTAGTTGGTTATTCTTGACTTGCAGTTCTGTATGTGTTGAGCCATGACTGGAGTCAGATATAGTGTCTCTCCTTACAAGAATAGACTCCAATATTACTAGATTTAATCTATTGATTGATGCATCACTTGCATCTTCAATCGACTCGACGTCAATAGTCATTTGGGGAGTAGCATCAAAGCTTTCTATGCTTAAATGTGTTCTAAGTAATTCAACTCCTTCAACTGATTTTATTAACTCACCGTCTTTATAGGTAAGCCTTTGGATAGCTTTTAAGCCTAAATGTGGTCCTTTTTCCTGCTTGACATGTTTTAGTTGGGGTAGTTCCGCTTGATCAGGAATAGTAAATTCTTCAACAGTTCTTAATAATAAGCCTCTACATTTAGGTGTTTCTAATTTTTGAACAAATAGAATTTCTTGATTATCAACACCATCTAAAATCTTTTCACCTGGATTTACAAGATTTCCTTCTTCTGTAAATCTATTCAAAACTTCTTCATCATCACACTCATGAAAAGTTCCATTTCTCACAGTTATTTCACGAAGAATATCATTTTTTTGGGTAACAGTAACAATTCCTGATGTTTGACTAAAAATATCTTTTACAACTTCTGTTCCAGCTTCAATCCATTTCATATCTTCGATCATTAGAAGAGATATGTCCTTATTGATTTCATGTGTCTCTTGAGGAATCCAAAGCAAAGTCCCTCCTTGACTTACTTCAAAACCATTTTTAGATGATCTTGCTTTTTTTACACTTAATCCCGGTGCATATTTTACTAGACCACCCGTTTTTGTTCGGAACCTTTCATCTGTTAAATCTGCTATAACTTCACCATTACTAATTTTACTTCCTGGGGAAACATTTAAACGATAAGATATGCCATCACTAGATTCCAAACTATATATTTGACCTGAGTGAGTAGATTCTTCAATTAATTTAAAATTAGTTAAAGACATTGAAGTAGTAACAATTTGAACTTCCCTTGAATCTCCTATTGATTCTCTTAATCGAACTTGTCCTCCAAACTCAGTTGATTGGCTTGCTTCTGCCAACACAGTTCCTTCATTTACAGATTTTCCAGATGAGATAACAGGTCTTGCATTAGGTGGCAAGTTATAAACATCTCCAGCTAAAACCCACAATCTGCCTAATCTTTGAGCTTTTAATGTAATATTACCCTGCCTATCTGTTACCTCCTTTGGTTGAATAACCTTGTCGTACCTTACTTGACCAGCTAAATCACAGATAACATCTTTTGTTGCTTTTTCTACACTCTTTTTCACGGCTCCAGCAGTAATCTGAGCAACAGTTATATCAGAATTAATTTCTTCACCGTCACCTACAAATAGCAGGGATCCGCTAGTAACTTCAATTTTTTGAGCTTTGCCAGATTTATTTTCCTGAGGAACTATCTTTAATATAAAATCAACTTCCGCTTGTTTAGCTTCTACGCCATGAGGGGTTCTATAACCTCTAACCTTTGCTTTTGAACCAAATTCAACTCTTCCAGAAACTTTTGATCTTACTACTCCACTTTCGGCAGTAGATACACCTCCAGTATGAAAAGTTCTCATTGTTAATTGAGTTCCTGGCTCACCAATAGATTGAGCAGCAATAATTCCAACTGCCTCACCTAAATCAACCAAATGATTATGAGCCAAAGCCCATCCATAACACCTTCTACAAACCGATCTATTAGCTTCACATGTTAATGGAGATCTTATCTTTAGTTTATTAATAGATGCTTTCTCAATTTCGGCCGACAATACAGGATCTATGGCAGTATTTTGAGGAACAACAAGGTTTTCTTCAGCATCAAAAACATCTTCAGCGGTAAGCCTACCAAGAAGCCTTGATCCAAAGTTACCATCTTCAGATTCAACAACTATTGATCTTTCTGTTCCACAATCTTCTTCTCTAACAATTACATCTTGCGCTACATCAACTAATCTTCGAGTCAAATAACCAGAATCAGCTGTTCTTAAGGCAGTATCCACCAAACCTTTCCTTGCTCCATAAGAAGAAATTACATATTCAGTAACAGTTAGTCCTTCTCTAAAATTAGTTCTTATTGGTAGATCAATGATTTCTCCTTGAGGATTAGCCATCAACCCTCTCATACCAACAAGTTGTCTTACCTGAGACATATTACCCCTAGCTCCTGAATTAGCCATCATCCAAACGGAATTAAGAGGATCATTTTGATTGAAATTATTCTTGACGGCATCAACCAATCTTTCATTAGTTTCAGTCCAGGTATCTATAACTTTTGTATGCCTTTCAACTTCGGTAATTTCACCAAGTCTATAGCATTCTTCTGTAGCAGATATTTGCTCTTCAGCTTCTCCTATTAAATCTTGCTTAGCTTCAGGAACTTTTAAGTCATCTACTGAGATAGATACAGCAGCTTGAGTAGCATATTTAAATCCTAAGTCCTTTAAATTATCGGCCATAGCCGCAGTTATTGCAGTACCATGAGTTTTATATGCCCAGGATACTAAATTCTTTAAAGCCTTCTTATCAACTACCTTATTCTTAAATGATGGAGGTGTTTTAGCTAGATCAGGCATTGTAATTGGATTATCCTTTTTTGAGTTTTTAGAAATTTTACGTCCTCTGGATGTTTTTTTAGGTTTAGATGAAGTCATGATTTTTTAAAGAAATGAAAAATAGTTTTTAAAGATTACGTTTTAGATACAGAATCAATGATGGTATAGTTCATAACTACTCTCCCAACAGTTGTCAGAACAAATCTACTTATTAAATTATCATCAGAATCAAATCTGTCCCTTCTTAAATTCCAGATTTCTAATCTTGAGCCATCCTCTAGCTCTTGAGTTTTTTGAGGATTACGCATTTCGTCTTCGTCTTCAACTTCCCCATTAAATCTAACCCAAACCCATTCATGTAGGCTGAGTCTTTTATCTTCAAAAGCAAAAATGACATCTTCTAATGAAGCAAAAGTAGTCTTGTTGTCTCCGAATTGTGGTTTTTGATAATTCGGTTGCAAAGCCGTCAGATAATAAGATCCTAAAACCATATCTTGTGATGGAGTCACAATTGGTTCACCAGTAGCAGGAGAAAGAATATTATTACTAGCCAACATAAGCATTCGAGCCTCAGTTTGTGCCTCTAATGCTAAAGGAACATGAACTGCCATTTGATCTCCATCAAAGTCAGCATTGAACGCAGGACAAACTAAAGGATGAAGTTGTATTGCTCTACCTCCAACTAATTTGGGCTCAAAAGCTTGAATTCCTAAACGATGCAGCGTAGGAGCTCTATTTAAGAGAATTGGATGACCTTCAATAACTTCCTGAAGTACCTGCATAACTTCGTCATCGGCTTTTTGTATTAATTTTTTTGCAGCTTTAATATTATTTACAATATTTTGTCGTATTAATCTATGAATTACAAAAGGTTGAAAGAGCTCTATCGCCATTTCTTTTGGGAGACCACACTGATGCATTTTTAATTTAGGACCCACAACTATTACAGATCTTCCTGAATAGTCAACTCGCTTTCCTAGAAGATTCTGTCTGAATCTTCCTTGTTTTCCTTCAATGATGTCACTTAGGGACTTAAGAGCTCTATTATTAGCTCCAACAACAGTCCTTCCTCTCCTTCCATTATCTATAAGTGCATCAACCGCCTCCTGAAGCATTCTTTTTTCATTTCTTACGATAATTTCAGGAGCTAAAATTTCTTGAAGCCTAGCTAGTCTATTATTTCTATTTATAACTCTTCTGTATAAGTCATTTAAATCTGAAGTTGCAAATCTTCCCCCATCAAGCTGAACCATGGGTCTAAGATCAGGAGGTATAACAGGGATTGCATCTAAAACCATCCATTCTGGTTTTGCATTAGTTGCAATGAAATTATCAATAACTCTTATCCTTTTTATAAGTTTTGCCCTCTTTTGCCCTTTGCTATTAGTAATTTCTTCTCTAAGCTCCTCAGCAACCTGATTTAAATCAAGGTCCTCAAGTAACTGTTTCAGTGCCTCAGCACCAATTCCAACAAAAGGTTCATTTTCGATAGTTGAATCCTCAGCATAAATTTCATCTTCAATTTCCAGCCACTCATCCTCAGTAAGTAATTGCTTATATTTAAGTTCTTTATGATCACCTGGGTCTAAAACAACATAACAATTAAAATAAACTATTTGTTCTACATCCCTAAGCGGAATATCCAAAAGAATTGCTACATAACTAGGGATTCCTTTCAAATACCAAACGTGAGAAACTGGTGCAGCGAGTTTTATATAGCCCATCCTATGTCTTCTGACTCTACTTTCAGTTACTTCAACACCACATCTCTCACAAACGATGCCGCGATGTCTTACCCGTTTATACTTTCCACAATGGCATTCCCAATCTTTAGATGGCCCAAAAATCTTTTCACAAAACAAACCATCCATTTCTGGTTTCAGCGTTCTATAGTTAATAGTCTCAGGTTTAGTAACTTCACCAACTACCTGTCCATTGGGCAATGTTCTCTGACCCCAATCCATTATTCTTTGCGGAGAAGCTATTGAAATTTTTACGTAATCAAAGTGATTTTCAGTTCTTAAGTTGCTGTTTGTCATTTTTAGATAATTTTAATTAAAAGGTTTTAATTGAGTATTTAATCTTCCTCATATTCAGAGGTTCCGAGTGATTCGTAAGTCGGCCTTGATGGGGTATTTCTTCTCGGATTGACATCTTGCATTAAATCTACCTCTTTTCCTTCATCTGTATAAACCCCAATATCCAAACCAAGAGATTGTAATTCCCTCATAAGAACTTTAAATGACTCAGGAGTACCAGGCCTCGGGATCGGTTTACCTTTTACGATTGCATTAAGGGCTTCATTTCTTCCTTGCATGTCGTCTGATTTAACTGTTAACAATTCCTGAAGAGTGTAAGCTGCTCCATAGGCTTCAAGAGCCCATACTTCCATCTCTCCAAGCCTTTGTCCACCCTGCTGAGCTTTACCACCCAACGGTTGCTGTGTAACCAAAGAGTAAGGCCCAGTAGATCTAGCATGAATTTTATCATCCACCAAATGGACTAATTTGAGGAAATGAGAGTATCCGACAGCAACTGGCTGATCGAAGGGTTCCCCAGTTCTACCATCTTTAAGTAATAATTTTCCAGGATCATCAGGGTTGTAAACCCATGCTTTACCTGGCTGCTTTGAAGCTTCCTCTAGAAATGCTTGAACAGTTTGGTGAGATTTTTCAGCTCCATACATTTCATCAAATGGAACAACTTTAACCCTGCAATTTAAGTTGGAGGCTGCCCAGCCCATCAATAACTCAAAAACTTGACCTACATTCATCCTACTTGGAACTCCTAAAGGATTAAGCACTATGTCTACAGGCGTTCCATCAGGTAAATAAGGCATATCTTCTCTTGGTAAGATTCTACTAATAATTCCTTTGTTACCATGCCTACCAGCCATTTTGTCACCTACTTGAATTTTCCTCCTCTGAGCAACATAAACTCTAACTACCATGTTGGCTCCTGGAGGTAATTCATCACCTTGTTCTCTAGTGTAAATGCGAACATCCAAAACCCTTCCCTTTTCAGTTTTTGGAACCCTTAGGGAATTGTCTCTCACATCTCGTGCCTTTTCACCAAAAATAGCTCTTAAAAGTTTTTCTTCAGGTGGTTGGTCTGATTCTCCTTTAGGAGTAACTTTTCCTACAAGAATATCTCCGCTCTCGACAAAAGCACCAATCCTAATAATTCCCATCTCATCAAGATTATTCAAGCTTTCTTCCGAGATATTGGGAATCTCTCTCGTGATTTCTTCAGGTCCTAGTTTCGTTTGTCTTGCTTCAATTTCATATTTTTCTATATGTACTGAAGTATATAAATCATCAGTTACCATCCTCTCACTCACAAGTATTGCATCTTCATAGTTGTATCCCTCCCATGGCATGTATGCAATTAAAACATTTTGGCCAAGGGCTATTTCCCCTCCTTCACATGCTGATCCATCTGCTAAAACCTGACCAGATATAACTCTATCTCCAATTTGCACTATAGGTCTTTGGTTTAGGCAAGTATCTTGGTTTGATCTTTGATATTTCTGAAGATAATGAAAATGTTCATTACCATGCTCGTCTTTAACGACAATCTCATTAGCGTCTACGTAAGATATAGTTCCATTAACTTTTGTTATGGGAACCATCCCAGAATCTCTAGCAACCTGAGATTCTAAACCTGTACCAACTAAAGGACGTTCTGGCCTAAGCAATGGAACAGCTTGGCGTTGCATATTTGATCCCATAAGAGCTCTATTCGCATCATCATGTTCCAAGAAAGGAATAAGTGAAGTAGCAACTGAAATTACCTGAACCGGAGAAAGCTGAACGTAATCAACTTGATGAGGAGGGACTTTTTCAAAATCCTGTCTATATCTTACTGGTATTAAATTTGCGATTATATTACCATCTTTATCAGTTGCGACATCTCCGGGAGCCACCCTACATTCATCTTCTAAATCAGCGGAAAGATAAATAGGATTACCTTCTTTATTAACTTTACCGTTATTTACTTCCCAAAAAGGTGTTTCAATAAATCCATACTCATTAACTCTTGCGTGGGTAGCTAAAGAATTTATAAGTCCTGCATTAGGACCTTCAGGAGTCTCAATAGGACATAATCTTCCATAATGTGAAGGGTGTATATCTCTTACGGCAAAGCCTGCTCTTTCTCGAGTTAAACCTCCCGGACCTAATGCTGAGATTCTTCTCTTATGTGTTAATTCAGCCAGAGGATTAGTTTGATCCATGAACTGACTTAATTGACTTGAGCCAAAAAATTCCTTTATAGCAGCAACCAAAGGTTTGGGATTAACTAGTTGAGCGGGAGTTAGAGAATCTGTTTCTCCTACAGTCATTCTTTCTTTGATGATTCTCTCTAAACGATTAAGTCCAACCCTGACTTGATTTTGAAGTAGTTCTCCTACAGATCTAACCCTTCGATTACCAAGGTGGTCAATATCATCCAGGCTAGCGCCGCCAATATCCAATTCTAGGTTAATTAAATAGTCAATAGTAGAAAGAACATCTTCGTGGGTAAGTGTTCTCACATCGTCTGGTACAGTCAGTCTCAATTTTTTATTTATTTTATATCTACCAACTCGGCCTAAATCATATCTTTTGGGATCAAAAAATCTACTGTGTAGTAGCTGTTGCCCCCCAGAAACGGAGGGTGGTTCTCCAGGACGTAGCTTTTTGTATAGTTCAAGTAATGCCTGATCTTCTGAATTTATACCCTCATCATTAGCTGATTCAATTGATTTTTGATAAAACTCAGGATGCCTAAGTTTATCCACAACATCATTATCTGAAAGACCCATTGCTCTCATAAGAACATGAGCATTAATTTTTCTAGTTTTATCAACTCTCACATGAAGTAAATTATTTTTGTCAGTCTCGAATTTTAACCATGCACCTCTATTAGGGATAACGCTAGCGTTGTAAGTCCTTCGACCATTTTTATCCAGTTCATCTTTGAAATATACCCCAGGACTTCGAACAATTTGATTAACAATAACTCTTTCGGCACCATTAATGATGAAAGTTCCCCTTTCAGTCATTAATGGTAATTCGCCAATAAATACTTCTTGCTCTTTTATTTCCCCTGTCTCTTTATTAATCAACCTGCAAGTTACATACATTTGAGATGCAAATGTAGCATCTCTTCTTTTAGCTTCCTCAACATCATGTCTAGGTCTTTTTAGCCTGTACTCTTCACCAATAAAATGTAATTCTAATTTACCTGTGTAATCAGAAATGGGAGAAAAATTTTGTAGTTCTTCTATTAAACCCTGTTCCAAAAACCATTTAAAGCTTGCTCTTTGTACTTCAACTAAATCTGGTAGATAAGTAGCTGTTTTTGCTACCTGTAAAGCGCTACTGCTCATCCAAGAAACCTGCGATTTTGTGAGATTTATTATTTACTTTTAATCTACTCATTATTTAGTATTTTAACTTTTCAATTAATAATATGAGATCAACCAAAATCTTTACCTCAACATAAAATCAATTTATAGAGAGGTATTAAATTTTGTTTAATGCTGATAAATCATTAACTGCGTAAGTTAAAGCTAAAAAATTAAGAAAAATTTCCAGTAATTCCTAATATTAACAGCTGTTACGTCAAATTAACAAGTCAAATTTAAACAAATCTTCAGCATTCTTAGATGACTCTCTAGCAATTGTGAATAATTCAGTGGTTCTTAGATCTGCCATAAAATTGGCAACATTTTCAACAAATGAAGGTTCATTTCTTTTACCCCTATGAGGGACTGGAGCTAAAAATGGTGAGTCAGTTTCAATTAAGTATCTGTCATTTGGAACTATTTTGGCACACTCATGAATTTCATGTGCTTTTGGGAAAGTTAATATTCCACTAAAACTGATGTAAAATCCAAGATCCAAAAATCGCTTCATTTCTTTTGGGGTTCCTGTCCAACAATGAAGTACACCATTGGGACATTTCCCTTTTTTAGAGAGATCATTACATATCTCAATCATTTCATTTGCAGCATCTCTGCAATGAATAATTACAGGCAATTTAAGTTCATAAGCTAACTCCATTTGCGGAATAAGTGCTTCAATTTGCTGAGTTTTATTGTTGTTTTTAAAAAAATCCAATCCTAATTCACCAATAGCTACAACTCTTCTATCTTCTTGAGCTGATTTTTTTAAAAGAGATTTTGAACTTTGTTCCCATTTTTTTGCTTCTAGCGGATGCAGACCAACTGAATAATAAATTTCATTAAATTCATGAGATATTTTTTTTAATTTTGGAATTTCTGTGAATTCACAACAAGCATGAACTAATTTTTTTACACCTTTAGAACGTAATCTTAGAACTACATCTTCTAGATCTTTTTCAAAATTTTCAAATATTAAATGACAGTGGGAGTCTATGAGTTCGATATCGCTCATAATTTTTATCTACCTTTTCACTTGCTGGTAAGTGTGGTTTTGACAAAATTGTTGATTTTCGATTTTTTGTTAGCACCATTATTCTTGTGAAGAACATTTTTTTTAACTGCTTTGTCAATTAAGCTAAAAGCTTTATTAAGACTTATTTTTACTAAATTTTTATTATCTTCATTAGGATTTTTTTTATATTTTTCGCAATTCTCAAAGGTTTTTTTGGTTACAGTCCTAACAGTAGATTTATATGACTTGTTTGTTAAACGATTTCTTTCGGCAATTTGTATTCTCTTTTTTGCTGATTTGTTATTGGCCACAGAGGGTACTTAAATAGAAGATTTTTATCATAACAAACAAATCGACTTCTAATCAATCATATATAATTTAGAAAGTTATTAAATTGGGTTTTTAGCCTTACAATTTGAAAAAATAATTATATGAAGATCATAAATAATAAAAAAGAAGCTATTGAAGAATTAAAAAGGATTTCTGCTCGAACCAATTCAGAAAACAATAATAAAATCAATGCAATTGTTGAAGAAATTCTTCAAGAGGTAAAAATTTCTGGAGATATAGCAGTAGAAAAATATACAAAAAAATTTGATGGTTTCGACCCTAACCCTATGCAAGTAAGTGCGGATGAAATAAAAAATGCATGGGATGCAATAGATAACAATTTAAAGCGCTCACTTGAGATAGCGCATAAAAGAATTCAAAAATTCCATGAAAAAGAAATACCCCAGTCTTTCACTATAAAAGGGGAATATGGTGATATAGTCCAAAGAAGATGGAGACCAGTTAAAAATGCAGGAATTTATATTCCTGGAGGTAGAGCTGCTTATCCCAGTACTGTATTGATGAATGCAATACCTGCAAAAGTAGCAGGAGTGGAAGAAATTATAATGGTATCTCCTGGGAATAAAGAAGGGGAAATAAACAAAACTGTTTTAGCTGCAGCTCACTTATCAGGAATCAATAAAATTTTTAGAATTGGAGGAGCTCAAGCAATTGGTGCTTTAGCATTTGGAACAAATCAAATCAATAAAGTTGATGTTATTTCAGGTCCAGGGAATATCTTTGTTACAACTGCGAAAAAACTAATTTATGGCTTTACGGGGATTGACTCATTAGCCGGTCCAAGTGAAATATTAATCATTGCAGATGAAACAGCTAAACCCACTCATATAGCATCTGATCTTCTAGCGCAAGCAGAACATGATCCTTTAGCGTCATCAATACTTCTAACTACATCAAAGAACCAGGCAAAAGAAGTTTTAGAAGAACTTTATAAAAAAATCGATGATCATCCAAGAAAAGAAATTTGCATGCAATCAATAAAAAATTGGGGGTTAATTGTGATTTGCGAAAATTATGCATCATGTGTTGAACTAAGCAATAACTTTGCCCCTGAACATCTAGAAATTCTCACTATAGACTCAAAAAAAATTCTTGCAGGTGTAGAGAATGCAGGAGCAATATTTTTAGGAAAATGGACCCCAGAAGCTGTTGGAGATTATCTTGCTGGACCAAATCATACATTACCCACATCAGGTAATTCTAGATTTAGCGGTTCTCTGGGGGTTGAAACTTTTATGAAAAATACTTCAATAATAGAATTTAATGAAGAAAGTTTAAAAGTCAATAGCCCTGATATTATTAATCTTGCAAAAAGTGAGGGCTTACATAGCCACGCTAATTCAGTACAAATAAGATTTGAAGATTAGCTAACTCTTGAGGGTGAGTAAACCACTGAAGTATCGTTTTCAATTTTACCCACTAATACTTTGTCTGTAAGATCAACGAATAATCCATTTTCTAATACTCCTGGAATATTATTTATCTTCATCTCAATGTCCTTTGGATTCTTAATTCCATCAACGAATAATACATCTAGGATGAGGTTGCCTTGGTCAGTAACAACTGGGCCAGCTTTTTTAGTAGCCATCCTCAAAGAAGAACTACCATTCATTTCTGAAATTACTCCCTGAACTTGCTTCCAAGCATTTGGAAGAACTTCTACAGGTAAAGGGAAAGATTGATTTAGATTTTGTACAAGTTTAGTTTCATCAACAACAATCAATAATAGATCAGCTTTAGATGCCACTAACTTTTCTCTAACATGGCATGCTCCTCCTCCTTTTATTAGTTGAAATCCTGGATCGACTTCATCCGCTCCATCAATAGCTAAATCAATTTGAGAAACAGAAGCTAAATCGATAAGCGGGATATCAAGTTCAAGCGCTAAAACTTCTGATTGAAAAGAAGTTGCAACACCTCTTATATTTTGAAGTTTTCCAAGACGAATTTCATTGGCGAGACTTTTTATCATTAACGCAGCTGTAGATCCAGATCCTAATCCAATAATCATGTCACTTTTGACTTCCCTTATTGCTGCATCAGCAACTACTTGTTTCATTTGAGTTTGTGAATCCAAAATCTTCTCTAATGGTTATAGATTATTAAATTTCAATGGGTGATTTATGTCAAACCTGGGAGTCTTTCTGGTTTGATATTTATCTGTATTTCTTTATTATCTCTTAAAATATTTAAAAGGAATACCTTTCCTATCTGCGCTTTTTCAACTTCATCCAGTAAAGCTTTAGGTTCTTTTATAGATATATTCTCGGCTGCTATTACTAAATCGCCTCTTCTTAAACCAGCTTTTTCAGCGGGGCTATTAGGTATTACTGATTGAATTAGAGCTCCATTTCTTTCGGGTAATTGAACTAGCGAATTAGGGTCTCGATTATGTTCTTTAGCAATTCTAGGATTTAAAGAAATCAACTGTACACCTAAATATGGATGAATAACTTCCCCATTTTCAAGAAGCTGATCTGAAACAGTTTTAGCAAGATTGATAGGTATTGCAAAACCTAAACCAGCTCCAGGGCCACTTCTTACTAATGTATTAATTCCAATTACTTCACCATTGGAATTTATGAGTGGTCCCCCTGAATTTCCTGGATTTATTGCCGCATCAGTTTGAATAAGATCCAACCTTTTATCTGAAAATCCTAAACTATTAATATCTCTATGTAGACTGCTGACAATTCCCAAGGTAACTGTTTTTTCAAGACCATAAGGAGTACCAAGAGCTATTGCCCAATCTCCAACTTCAAGATCTTCTGAATTTCCAAGTGGAGCGAAACCAGAATAAGCATCTTCATCAATTTTTACTAAAGCTAAATCAGTTACTGAATCTGTGCCCAAAACTTGACCATCACAAATAGATCCATCTGCCAAAGTAACTGAAACATCATCGACTCTATCTACGACATGAGCATTTGTAAGAACCAAACCTTTTTCATTAATAATCACACCAGAGCCTTGCCCTCTCTCTCTCTCGGGAGTAATTCCTTGCTCACCAAGTAAATCCCTCAATAAAGGATCAAGTAAAGTAGGATCAAATTGTTGCCTCTCTACCAATCGCTCAGTATCAATTTTTACAACGGCAGGACCAACATTTTTTACTGCGGATGATACGAAATTATGACTGTCGAAAGAAGTTAAAGCTAAAACTTCATCATTGTGAAATAAATTGATTAAACAAAAACAAACAATAATGAATGTTGGGATTAAATTAATAAATTTAATCTTGAGAAACTTCATTTATTTATAGTTTTTTAGATTTTATTTAATAAATCTAATTGAAGAAACATATTATTGTTGTTTTTTTGTTTACATCCTTAAAATACAAATTTTTAAATTTTTTTATAGAAAAAAATTCTTTATGTGTGACAATAACATTAAATAAATTTATAAATAAATTTGAATAAAGAAAACAAAAGTAAGCTAGGAATTCTATTAGAAAAAGTTGCTAATGAAAGAGATTTAGAAATCTACGGTTTAAATATTCAAACTAATCAAAATCCAATAGTTATTGAAATAATTATTAAAAAAACTAATGGAGATGACATTTCCTTAGATGATTGTGCGCTATTTAATACCCCAGCATCTGACGAAATAGAAAAATCAAATCTTTTAAATTGTTCATATGTGTTAGAAATTAGTAGTCAAGGGGTCAGTGATGAATTAACCTCAGAAAGAGACTTCAAAACTTTTAAGGGTTTTCCAGTTAATGTTGAGGTAAATCAAAAGAATTCAAAAATAAAATTCCTGAATGGTTTACTTTATGAAAAATCTAATGATTATTTAGCCATTAACATCAAAGGTAGGATAAAGAAAATCCCTTTCGATGAAGTATTAAAAATTAGTCTTTGTACCTTAAAAGATTAATTATTTTTCAACCATTATTCAATTTTCCCATCATAGATGGCATTAGTTATTCTCCCAGGTTTAAACAATCTTATTGAAGACATTAGTGAGGAAAAAAAGTTACCTCCTAATATCGTTGAAGCAGCCTTGCGCGAAGCTTTGTTAAAGGGATACGAAAAATATAGAAGAACTTTCTACATTGGAGTTAACGAAGATCCATTTGATGAAGAATACTTTAGCAATTTCGATGTTGGACTGGATCTAGATGAAGAGGGTTATAGGATATTATCTAGTAAAATAATAGTTGAAGAAGTTGAAAGCGAAGATCATCAAATATCTTTAGTAGAAGTTAAACAAGTTGCCGATGATGCTCAAATAGGTGACACAGTTGTATTAGACGTTACTCCTGAAAAAGAGGATTTTGGGCGAATGGCTGCTTCAACAACAAAGCAAGTGTTAGCCCAAAAATTAAGAGATCAACAAAGAAAAATGATCCAAGAAGAATTTGCAGATTTAGAAGATCCTGTTTTAACTGCAAGAGTTATAAGATTTGAAAGGCAATCAGTAATTATGGGGGTTAGTTCAGGTATTGGTAGACCTGAAGTAGAAGCCGAACTTCCAAAAAGAGACCAATTACCAAATGATAACTATAGAGCCAACGCAACTTTCAAAGTATTCTTGAAAGAAGTTAGCGAAATAGCCAGAAAAGGACCACAACTTTTTGTGAGCAGAGCAAATGCTGGATTAGTCGTGTATTTATTTGAGAATGAAGTACCGGAAATCCAAGAAGGTACTGTAAAAATAGTTGCTGTTTCAAGAGAAGCGAATCCTCCTTCAAGAGCTGTTGGGCCAAGAACTAAAGTAGCTGTTGATAGCGTTGAACAAGAAGTTGATCCTGTTGGTGCTTGTATTGGAGCCAGAGGCGCAAGAATCCAACAAGTAGTAAATGAATTAAGAGGAGAAAAAATTGATGTTATTAAATGGTCATCTGACCCAATTCAGTATATTTTAAACTCTTTAAGTCCTGCTAAAGTTGATCTCGTTAGACTTGTTGACCCAGCAGGTCAACACGCACATGTACTAGTTCCTCCTGATCAATTGAGTCTCGCAATTGGTAGAGAAGGACAAAATGTAAGACTTGCCGCAAGATTAACTGGTTGGAAGATTGATGTTAAAAACTCCCATGAATATGATAAGGAAGCAGAAGATGCTGCAGTCTCTGCATTAATCATTCAGAGGGAAGATGAAGAGAATCTCCAGAAAGAAGCTGAGCTTAGATTAGAAGCTGAGCAAGCTGAGCGTGCTGCGGAAGATGCAAGATTAAGAGAACTTTATCCTCTTCCTGAAGATGATGTTGAAGAATATGGACAAGAAACATATGAAGAAGTCGTTTCATCAGATAGTGATCAATTAGAGACTGTTCAAGATGGTGAAATATCAGCCACAGAGGAGAGAAAACTATGATACGTCAAACCCCTATTATGCGCATATGCATTTCATGTAGAAAAACATATGACAGGAAATATCTATTAAAGATTACTAAAGATCATAAGCAAGGTATTATGTTTCAAAAGGGGATGGGGCGATCAGCCTACATTTGCAAGTCAAAAAAATGTTACTCAGATTCCAAGATTAAAAAAAAGCTTCAAAAAGCTTTAAAAACATCTTTAGACACTGAATTCATTGATATTTTTGAAAAAGAAATTACAAGCTACAATTACTATCCCAATAAGGGCATATAATTAAAATAAATCCTCTTTAATTTTTAAAAAGAGTACAAATCACACTAAATGACTATCAGCGATAAAATCAGAATTTATGAACTTTCCAGAGACTTAAATCTGGACAATAAAGATATATTGGACGCGGCTCAAAAACTTTCAATTTCAGTAAAAAGCCATAGCAGTTCAATAAGTGCAGAGGAAGCAAAAAAAATAAAAAATCTTATTAATCAAAAAAATTCAGATAAAAAGATACTTTCTATTAAAAAGCCTTTAATTAAAACAGATAATTACAAACAAAACAAAAAAGATGAATCTTCTGTTAACTCGAAAGAGAAACCTCTTAATAATTCAAACAAAAAGCCCTTGTTGATAAAACCTCTTAACAAACCTCAGAGTCTAAAAATAATTTCAAATCAACCTAAAAATCCCAATAAACCGACAATTGTCAACAGTTCACAATCTCAAGCAAATCCTACAAATCAAAATAAAAATAGCAAAACTTCTCAAAATCTCAAACAAGATAAAAAAACTTTCCGAAATAACACAACCCCACCTATAAAAACTCCTGTAAAACCGCCTATTCAACTAATTGCAAAGCCTAAAAATATTAATAATAATATTAAATCTAATGATTATTCCCAGAACATCTCCAGTTCAGAAAGGGAAAGACAAATATCAAAAAAACCTGACCAAAACTCTAACAAATACAAAACAAAAAATATTAATAACTTAACGTCCCCCCCGGAGCTCGTAGGGGCTCCTATCAGAAGAGAAGGAATCAATCAGCAAAATAATAAGCAAAATATTTCTTTTAAACAAACTGTCCCTAACAGACCCGGTACGCCCTATAGGCCTGGAGCAAAAAACAAGCCATCAGATCAAGGCAGGCCTGGATCTTTCAATAGAAAAGCCAATACAAACAAGCCTGGCGCCCCCAACAGACCTGGCATGCAAAACAGGCCTGGATCAAGAAACAAACCATCAGACCCAGGCAGAACTGGATCTTTCAATAGACAAGCCAATATTAATAAGCCTGGCGCCCCCAACAGACCTGGCATGCAAAATAGGCCTGGGTCTAAATTCAATAGTCATAAAACACCTGGGATTAGAAAGCCAGTTTCACCTAATGAACTTTTACAACTTCAAAAAACTAACAAATCTGAGAATGACAAACAAGTTATAAAAAATAATGAAAAACAAAATCTTGAGATAACGAAACAGAAGGCGAAAGCTCCAAATAGTCGTCCAAATACTGCCCCTAATTCAAAAAAACCACCCCATAGAACATTTTCAAATAATTCTAAAAAAACAGGAAAGACAGACTGGGACGATAGCGCAAAACTTGAAGCATTAAGGAGCAAAAATACACAAAAACAAAGACAGAAAGTTCATATTATAGGTGAGAATGATGACTCCTTAACATCTGAAACTAGTGGGTATTCAGGAGAAAAAATCTCAATCTTATCAGCTAGTTTGGCGCGTCCAAAAAAAACAAAGTCTGATGAATCTAAATCTCAAAACACAATAAAACAATTTAAAAAGAAGAAAAAAGAGACTACTAGACAAAGGCAGAAAAGAAGAGCTATGGAGTTAAAAGCTGCCAAAGAAGCTAAGCAAGTTAGGCCTGAAATGATAATCGTACCCGAAGATAATTTAACAGTTCAAGAATTAGCTGATAAATTAAGTCTTGAAAGCTCTGAAATAATCAAATCTCTTTTTTTTAAAGGAATAACTGCAACTGTTACTCAATCACTTGACTTAGCGACTATTGAAACAGTAGCAGAAGAATTTGGGGTACCTGTTTTGCAAGATGATATCCAAGAAGCTGCTGAGAAAACAGTAGATATGATTGAATCTGAAGATATTGATAATCTAATAAGAAGACCACCTGTTATTACAGTTATGGGTCATGTAGACCACGGAAAAACAAGTCTTTTAGATTCCATCAGAGAATCAAGAGTAGCTTCGGGGGAAGCAGGGGGCATCACTCAACACATTGGAGCTTATCAAGTTGAATTTGAACATGAATCTCAAAAGAAAAAATTAACTTTTCTTGATACCCCTGGTCATGAAGCCTTTACTGCAATGAGAGCAAGGGGTACAAAGGTTACAGATGTAGCTGTTCTAGTAGTAGCTGCAGATGATGGTTGCAGACCTCAAACACTAGAGGCTATTAGTCATGCAAGAGCTGCAAAAGTACCAATTGTTGTTGCAATAAATAAAATTGATAAAGAAGGGGCATCTCCAGAAAAAGTAAAGCAGGAACTATCAGAAAAAGATTTAATTGCTGAAGATTGGGGAGGAGATACAGTGATGGTTCCAGTAAGTGCTATCAAAAAACAAAACATTGATAAATTGCTCGAAATGATTTTATTAGTTTCAGAAGTAGAAGATCTACAAGCTAACCCTGATAGATTTGCAAAAGGTACTGTAATTGAAGCCCACCTAGACAAAGCGAAAGGGCCTGTGGCTACTTTGTTAGTACAAAATGGAACCTTAAAATCTGGAGATATTTTAGCTGCAGGTTCAGTCCTTGGAAAAATCAGAGCAATGGTTGATGAACATGGCTCTAGAATAAAAGAAGCAGGACCATCATTCCCTGTTGAGGCGCTAGGATTCAGTGAAGTACCCACAGCAGGAGATGAATTCGAAGTCTACTCTGATGAGAAAACTGCTCGAGCCATTGTCGGAGAGAGGGCAACAGATGCTAGAGCTACAAAATTAGCTCAGCAAATGGCCTCTAGAAGAGTTAGCTTATCATCCTTATCAACTCAAGCAAATGATGGAGAACTTAAAGAGTTAAACTTAATTCTCAAAGCTGATGTTCAAGGCAGTGTTGAGGCGATATTAGGATCATTAGAACAATTACCAAAAAATGAAGTTCAAGTCAGAGTTCTACTTTCTGCTCCTGGAGAGATAACTGAGACAGATATAGATCTCGCTGCTGCATCTGGGTCAGTAATCATTGGGTTTAACACTTCATTGGCATCTGGGGCAAAAAGAGCGGCGGACGCGAATGACGTTGATATAAGAGAATATGAAGTAATCTATAAACTCTTAGAAGATATACAGTTGGCAATGGAAGGATTACTTGAACCTGATCTTGTTGAGGAACCCTTAGGAAAAGCCGAAGTTAGAGCAACTTTTTCAGTTGGTAAAGGAGCTATAGCAGGCTGTTATATACAAACTGGTAAATTACAACGAAATTGTTCTCTTAGAGTTGTTCGATCAGATAAAGTAATTTTTGAAGGTAATTTAGACTCTCTGAAAAGGTCTAAAGATGATGTTAAAGAAGTAAATACAGGATTTGAATGTGGAGTTGGGTGCGATAAATTCTCTTCTTGGATTAATGGGGACATAATCGAAGCATTCAAATTTGTCACCAAAAAGAGGACATTGACACAACAATAAAATATTTCACTTTTTAATCTTTATTCCTATCAAAAAACAATAAAGTAGGGAATAGAATACACGCAACAATTTGTATAAAAAGATTGTTTAGCTGTAATTCACCACTACTTGCAATTTTTGAGAGCATTATTAAAAGACCTAAAAATGCTGAACCACTAAAAGTTATCCATAATATTCTCCTTAATCCCTTGAAAGGAGACTGTGACTCTTTCAATAATTTCTTTTTTAATTCAGGATCTATTTTTGACATAAATTCTTTCAATTATTAAATTAAGTTTATATGAAAAATTCAATATTTAATATTGCCGGTATAGCTCAGCGGTAGAGCAACTGTCTCGTAAACAGTAGGTCATTGGTTCAATTCCAATTATCGGCACTTAAAAAGCAAATAAAACTAGAATGAATAATAAAATTTTAAAATTTAGATATCTTTTTAAACTATTTGCCTTTATTCCTCTCATATTTTATTTTGGCAAAAGAAGTTATGTTGCCTTTGATGAAGGTTTTTATGCGCTACAAGCTCGATGGATACTAGATAAAGGTAACTGGACAATTCCTCTTTGGTGGGATGAATATGTTTTAGATAGAACAATAGGATTACAGTTTTTAATAGCAAAGTCACAATACTTATTTGGAAGAAATATTTTTTCTGCATATCTACCAACAACATTAGCTTCGATATTGATGCTATTGACAACTTATAAATTACATGAAGAATTATTTAACAAAAAATATGCAATTATATCTCCACTAATCCTTGCTACTACATATCTATGGTTTGACTACTCTCACTTAGCCACTCAAGATATTATTTATTCATGTTTAGTAACGATTGGAGTATTAGCATTAGTAAAAATAAAAAGTAAAAAAAACAAATTCTATATTCTGCTTTTTGGAATTTGGATTGGATTAGCTTTTATGATGAAAACTTTTTTAGTTTTTGTACCGTTATTATCACTTTTACCATATTTATTTTTAAAGAAAAATTTTTTATTTATAAAATTCTTTTGGTTAGGACTACTAATTGGATTTATTCCTTTTTTATTATGGAAGTTTTCTATCAACCCTTATTTAGATAAAAATATTATTTTTTACTTAGTTGAAAAGTTTAACTTTCTATCAAGTAAAAATACTTTTACAAATCCTTTTTATTATTATTTCTGGAATGTACCAGTAACATATCTGCCATGGAGTTTTTTCGCAATTATTGGCACAACTTACAATATTTCTCAATGTAAAGAGAATAGATATATACTCGCTTTTTTTCCATTAATTTTAATAGCAATTCTTAGCATTTTCTCTACAAAAACACCCTACTATACTCTGCAAATCTCATCTATTTTTGCATTAAATACTTATGTAGGAATAAAATATTTATTCAATTCTTATAGATATAGTCGATTTTTTATATTTATAACTTCAAAAATAATACCATTATTTTTATTTGCCTTAACTTTCATATATTATTTTTTCTTTAAAGATTCAATTAACTTTAATACAAAGGAAAATACATTTATAGTTCTTGGATTATTATCTTTAGGCTTATCTTGGTCATTCATAAGACATAAATATTCGTTCAAAGAATTATTAATAACTCTCATAATTGGGCCTTACTTATTCACTTCATTTATTTTGCAATCAGGTTTATTCACTGATAGATCTAGAGAACTAAGAGAGAAAATGGAATATGTTTCATCCCTTGATTTAGTAAAAAATCAAACGATCATGGTTGATAAAAAAGGGATCAACAACTCTCGATCGCAATCAAAAATCATCCGGATTTCTTTATCAACTCCTAAATTAGGTATGGGATTAGAAAGTATTAATAAGTTAAAAAAATCTGAATTAGCATGGACAACTGACCTTAAAACAATAAAAAATTATAGTGATTCATATGAAGTGATATACGAAAATGATGTTTTAAATCCATGGAAATTAATATTAAAAAAGTAAATAATCCATATATAATAAGATGTCTTTGCAAGTTTAATAATGAGATCTGTTAATAGTTGGAATTTAACTAATAATAAACTTCATCAATTATTCAAAGACGATAACGAATTTATTTCTATTAAAGTCCGAGGTAATACTTGGGAGCCAATCACAAGATGGATAAGATTAGATTCAAGAATTTTTAAAGAAACTACTAGCAAAGCAAGAATAACATTGTGCGATATCGAATCTCTAGCAGAAATTTATAACTACAGATCAATTAGATGGAAAGCAAAAAAACTAACTCCTATGCCCACTAAGGTAATTCCACAATCTATTAAAAATATTTTTCGGAAAATACCAATCATAAAACAACTCGCCTATGAACTCGAAATAGTTTTTTATAAATATAGTGAAAATATTTCTGAACATTTAATATCAATAGTAATTCCTGCAAGAAATGAGGCTGGAAATAAAGAACTTTTAATGAATGCTTTAAATAAATTCAAAAATATTCCCAATAAATTAGAAATTATATTTGTTGAAGGTAATAGCAATGATAATACATATGACATGTTGAAAGAATTAAAAGAAAATTTCTCAAATTTCTTCAAGATATCTCTTTTAAAACAAACTTCTAAAGGGAAGAAAAATGCAGTCGTGGAGGGATTTAATATTTCTTCAGGTGAGACTCTCGCAATAATTGATAGTGATTTTACTGTAGATATTGATGACAGTATTGCAGCAATTATGGAATCAACCAAAAATAAAAATATCCTTATTAATTGCGCCCGCACAACTTTTCCAATGGAAAAAGCTGCGATGAGATGGGCAAATTATATAGGAAATAGACTCTTCGCAATTTTTCTATCAATTCTAATAAATAAGCCTGTATCAGATTCACTATGCGGAACAAAAGTTTTTTCAAGAAAATTCTTTAATCTTATGAAACAAAACGGAAGTTGGGATTCTAAGTGTGACCCATTTGGAGACTTTACAATAATATTTGAAGCTGCGAACAATAACATTAAAATACTAAATTACCCTGTTAGATATTACGCTAGAAAATCTGGAGCACCAAATATATCTAGATGGATAGATGGATTAAAACTTCTCAAAGTATGCTGGATTTATATGATTTCTGATATCTGATTTAAATAAAATTTGAGTGAATGTTTTCTTAGGATTTTTAATTTCTCCAAATTAGTAATAAAGTAGTTAGATTCTTAAAAGAAATAAATTCATTAAACTTCATAACATGAATTTTAATTTGAAGTTCGAAAAATTAAATAAAAAAAATTACCAAAGAAAGCACTATGGAAAAATATTAACTGTAAGATTACCATGTAATCCAATATTTCCAATAGGACCTATTTATTTAGCAGACCATATTCATAAATGTTTTCCAAATTTAGAGCAGCAATTCATTGATCTAGCAATAATTCCATCAAATAAAGTTTCCAAATATTTAGCAAGAAAAATTGATCAATTTAGACCACATCTAATCATTTTTTCATGGAGAGATATACAAATTTATGCACCTGTCGATGGTAGAAGTGGAAATCCCCTACAAAACTCTTTTGAAGTTTTCTACTCAAAAAATATCCTTAAAAAGATTAGAGGTTCCTGGGGAGGATTAAAATTAATTGCATCTCATTATGGAGAAATATATAGAAATACTTCTTTAGTCAAGATGGGACTAAAAAGAGCACAAAAATACAATAAAAATGTAAAAGTAATCTTAGGAGGTGGGGCTGTTAGTGTCTTCTATGAACAATTAGGAAATCTGCTCCCAAAAGGAACTGTTATTTCAGTTGGAGAGGGAGAAAATCTTATAGAAAAAATCATTAGAGGAGACTCAATAGAAGAAGAAAGATGTTATATTGCTGGACAAAAACCTCGGAATAAATTAATACATGAACAACCTTCAGGCACTGTTAAAACTGCCTGCAACTATAAATATATTAAATCAATATGGCCTGAATTCGATTGGTATATAGAAGGAGGAGATTATTACGTAGGGGTACAAACAAAAAGAGGTTGTCCTCATAATTGTTGTTTCTGTGTTTACACAGTTGTGGAGGGAAAGCAGGTTCGCGTTAATCCTGTTAAGGAAGTAATTAAAGAAATGAAGCAATTATATGATCTTGGAGTAAGGGGATTTTGGTTCACAGATGCACAGTTTATTCCAGCCAAAAAACATATTGAAGATGCAAAAACACTTTTGCAAGCAATTAAGGACCAAGGCTGGGACGATATTAATTGGGCTGCATACATCAGAGCAGATAATATTGATGCTGAGCTAGCTCAACTTATGGTTGATACAGGTATGAGCTACTTTGAGATAGGTATCACCTCGGGATCTCAAGAACTTGTTAGAAAAATGAGATTAGCGTACGACCTTGAAACTGTATTAAATAATTGTAGAATGCTAGTCAAATCAGGTTTCAAGAATCATGTTTCAGTCAATTATTCATTTAATGTTTTTGATGAAACGCCCAGCACCATAAGACAAACAATTGCTTACCATAGAGAATTAGAAAATATTTTTGGTAAAGGATTAGTTGATCCAGCTATATTCTTTATAGGTTTGCAACCTCACACTCTCCTTGAGAAGTACGCTTTAGAGCATAAAATTTTGAAGCCAAATTATAACCCAATGAGCATGATGCCATGGACAGCAAGAAAACTTCTCTGGAATCCAGGGACACTAGGGGAAAAACTTGGTCAGGTTTGCTTAGAAGCTTTTGATAATCCAGAAGACGAATTTGGCAAAACAGTTATCGACATTCTTGAAAGAGATTATGGAAAGTCTTCCTTAAAAGAATCCCTAAAAGTCCGTCCTTTATCAGAAAGGAAATTAGCTCACTCTAAATAATAAATTCAACCGTTATTAATCTTCTTTCTCAATTGAACTAGAAATTCCTTTAGATTTTAACGATTCAGAGTAGAATTCTGCTGGCTCTAAATCACAGACAATTACTAAACCCACGCCCGTATTGTGTGCTTCAAGCATTATTGCAATAGCATCTTGCTCACTTAATTGCGGAACAACTTCTCGCAGTGAAATGGTGACATACTCCATAGAATTAACTGGGTCATTATGAAGTAAAACCTTATATTTTGGAGATTTATTTTTTAATTCAGCAGGTTTCTTTTCAATCACTGCTGAATTATTATTTGCACTTTGTTCTAACTTTATAGATAGCATTAAATTGATTAGAGTTTAAATTGTACTTGTAATTATATATTAATTATTCTTTCCATTGCATCAAGGACGTTTGATCGTGAGTTAAATGCTGACAAGCGAAAATAACCCTCTCCTGCCAATCCAAATCCACTCCCAGGTGTTCCCACTACACTAACTTTTTGGAGAAGGAAATCAAAAAAGTCCCAAGATGTCATTTGATCTGGAACTTTAATCCAGATATAAGGAGCATTGTCTCCACCGTAAACTTTATATCCTGAATTCTGAAGTTTATTTTTCATGATTTTTGCATTTTCCATATAAAAATGAATTAAACCTTTCACCTGTTTTTTCCCTTCAGGAGAATAAACAGCCTCTGCACCTTTCTGAACCACATAACTTACTCCATTGAACTTTGTAGATTGTCGCCTATTCCAAAGAGGCCATAACTCTATTTCCTCATTTGTTGAGCTCAAACCTTTAAGATCCTTAGGTATTACTGTAAAAGCACATCTAACTCCAGTGAATCCTGCATTCTTTGAAAAAGATCTAAATTCAATAGCACAATCCTTTGCTCCCTCAATCTCATATATTGAATGTGGAATATCATTATCCTGGATAAATGCTTCATAAGCTGCATCAAAAAGTATCAGAGATTTATTTTGGAGGGCATAGTCAACCCACTTTTTCAATTCTTTTTTTGTGATAGTTGCTCCAGTCGGATTATTTGGAAAACAAAGATATAAAATATCAACTTTTTTTTCAGGTAGTTTTGGCAAAAAGTTGTTCCCCTCATTTATTGCTAGATATGTTAATCCTTGATAAGTACCATTTTCGAGAGCTTCTCCAGTTCTGCCTGTCATTACGTTACTATCTACATAAACAGGATAAACAGGATCTGTTACAGCAATTGAATTTTCTTTGCCCAAAATATCTAAAATATTGCTGCTATCGCATTTAGAACCGTCTGAAACGAAGATTTCTTCAGGTGAAATTTGACAGCCTCGAGAAATAAAATCATGCTCAGATATTTTTTCTCTCAGCCAAGAATAACCTTGTTCTGGTCCATAACCTCTGAAACCATTTATTGTTCCCATCTCATCTAAAGCTTTACCCATAGCTTCTATGCATGCTTTAGGTAATGGTTCTGTAACATCTCCTATGCCAAGCTTAATAATTTCAGCAGTCTTATTTGATTGGGAATATATTTTTACCCTTTTAGCAATTTCAGGGAACAAATAGCCTGCTTTGAGTTTTAAATAATTTTCGTTTACTTGAACCACTTTAGAAAAAAAAATTTAACCAATATTAGAATAATGTATCAACGTGCTTTAGTGGTGATTAGATGTTAATATTATTCTAGTTATGATTAATTTAAAGAATAATCATGGCTATGAATTCAATTTCAATTAGTTTGAAAATCGTTTAAATCTTTATAAATAGCAGAATTCAATCACTATTAACTTTATTAATTTTAAAAAGTAAACAATAATAGCTAAAAAAAATTGCTTTATTAAGAGATAAAATCTAATTCTTTAATCTAGACGATTTTCAAAATCCAAATCATTCAGAATCAATTATATGTCTCAGCAAATTATCATCGCTGAGCAGGCTCGAATAGCAGCACTACTCACAGATGATCGAGTTGATGAATTAATCGTCGCACAAGGTCAATATCAAATTGGCGATATTTTTTTAGGAACAGTTGAAAATGTTCTTCCTGGCATTGATGCCGCCTTTATAAATATTGGTGAAAGTGAGAAAAATGGATTTATCCATGTTTCAGATTTAGGTCCACTAAGACTTAAAAAAGGGACATTCGGAATTACTGAATTACTAGAACCAAAACAAAAAGTTTTAGTACAGGTAATAAAGGAACCGACAGGATCTAAAGGTCCCAGGCTAACAGGAAGTATCTCAATACCAGGAAAATATTTGATATTACAGCCATATGGCCAAGGCGTAAATATTTCAAGAAAAATCAATACAGAAACCGAACGAAGCCGTTTAAAAGCTCTTGGGGTTTTAATAAAACCACCCAGCACAGGATTGTTATTTAGAACAGAGGCTGAAAAGATAAAAGAAGAACTTCTAATTGAAGATTTAGAACAATTAATTCAACAATGGGAAAATGTACTAAAAGTTTCTGAGACTTCCAATCCGCCAAATTTAGTAAAAAGAGATGATGATTTCTCTCTTAAGATCTTGAGAGATCATATTAAAGAATCAACTAAAAGCATAATTATCGATAGTAAATTTTCAGTTGCAAGGGCAAAAGATTTTTTAATAAATTATGAATCTGATATTAATATTGAATTTCACGATAATAGTTTAAACCAACATATTTTCGAAAAGTACGAAATAAAGAAAACAATTCAAAAAGCTCTCCAACCAAGAGTAGATCTTCCTTCGGGTGGTTATATAATTATCGAACCTACTGAAGCTTTAACAGTAATCGATGTTAACTCTGGATCATTTACGAGATCAGCAAACTCAAGACAAACCGTTTTGTGGACTAACTGCGAAGCAGCAGTTGAAATCTCAAGGCAAATGAAATTAAGAAATATTGGTGGAGTTATAGTAATAGATTTTATCGATATGGAATCTAGAAGAGACCAATTTCAGTTACTTGAGCATTTTTCCTCAGCAATAAAAGATGATTCTGCTAGGCCTCAAATAGCTCAGCTTACTGAATTAGGCTTAGTAGAGTTAACCAGAAAAAGACAAGGTCAAAATATATATGAATTATTCGGTAAAAAATGTTCTACATGCGATGGTACCGGACATGTAGAAAATATATTAAATCACGAAATTTCTAACTTAAAAATACAAAATGTTGAAAATAAATCTAATCAATCAAACAATCTAAAATCTTTAGATACAGATACTTCTCAATCAACTGATGAGCAGGAAAAAATAATTGACAAGGAATTAATTTACTCTAAAGACCTAAGTAAAGAGAATTCTTCTAATAAAAAAGAAAAAGAAAATGATAATTTGAACCAATCAAATTCAAAAGAAAAAAATATGATAACAGTTGATCTTACAAATGAAGAAAAAATTGTTTTCAGTCAATTAGGTATAAATCCACTTATAAAGTTGGGTAAAGAATATCTCACCAGCAATAATTTTGTGTATTTAAAAGAAAGTAATAAAGAAACGGAGCAACCCTTAGACAATAAAAAAACAAAAACAAAACAAATTAAAAAAATCTCAAAATCGGGAGAAGAAAAAATTAAAATTGAAGCTAATGCAAATTCTCAAGAGAAATCAACTAATGAAAATAATGAAGTTGTATTTACAGATAAAAAAGATGACATTGAACATATAGATGAGCTAAACAATGCAAGAAAAAAAAGAAGAAGATCTTCAGCAAGCATTGAATAAAGTATTCGAAGTTGGAATAGATGAAGTTGGAAGAGGAGCAATTTTTGGTCCAGTTTTTGCAGCAGCTGTAGTATTAACTGAAAAAAATAAATTTATCTTAAAACAATTTGGAGTAACAGATAGTAAAAAACTAACTCCAAAAAAAAGAAAATTACTTTTACCAAAAATTTTTTTACTCTCTTCAGATTATGGAATTGGTCAATCTTCGGCTAGAGAAATAGATAAGTTAGGTATCAGGGTTGCGACAGAACTTTCAATGATAAGAGCTTTAAAAAAATTAAAAGAAAAGCCTTCTGAATTAATAATTGATGGTCCCTTATTATTAAGGCCATGGGACGGAATTCAGAAAAACATAATATCTGGAGACTCAAAGTTTATCTCGATAGCTTCAGCAAGCATAGTTGCAAAAGTTTCTCGCGACAATCTAATGGAGAGGTTAGAAAAAAAATACTCAGGATACTTAATATTTAAAAATAAAGGTTATGGAACCAAAGAACACCTTTCATTAATAAAAAAATATGGAATAACTAAACTTCATAGGAAAAGTTTTTTAAAGAAATCAAATCTTATTTAAGATACACCAATCTAAAAAATCTTTTACGAGTTGCTGTTGAACCCTTGACTTTATACCCAACAAAATCCCATTTAATACCGAATGACCAGTAGATTCCAAAATTTTCCTTGGTACCAGCTTCAGTAGAGGAGGTTGGCTTACAGATACTCCAAGAAGCGCCTCACCTTCTAAACCAATATCAGTTGCTTCCAAATTCGCTTTCAAAATAAGATTAAAATCATCTACCATCCCCAAACCATCCAATGTACTTTCAAGGGCACTCATTTTTAAAATTCCATCTTTATTTTCTACCGCAATAGAGACAACAGGGTTAATATCTAATTGAAAAACCTTAAAACTTGTTACTGTATACTTATATCTACCTACTCCTTCAGGTACTAATTTTTTGGAGTCAAGCATTGCTCCAACAACTCTTTCTTCTTCCAAAAGATATTTAGAAAGATATTCTTTATTACGTGTTACAGAAAGCTTGAGTTTCTGTTTAGCATCAAAAGACAATAGCATTTTCTATATTCCTCCAATGCTTATTTGATCTCTTTTTTTCTTACAATTAATCATGCGCAAACAAGTTGCATATTTAGGTCCTCAAGGAACATACGCAGAAAAAGCAGCCCATATATTATCAAAGCTTGCCGATTTTCAGACACCTATATTTGTACCATGTAATGGGTTACATTCGGTCATTAAATCTATAGCCTGCAACAATTGTGATGCTGCTGTGGTCCCTATAGAAAATTCTGTAGAAGGGGGAGTTACAGCTACCCTTGATGCCCTTTGGAAATTTCCTGAGATTTTTATAAATAAAGCAATTGTTTTACCTATAAAACATGCATTAATTAGTGATGGAGAACTTTCAAACATTTCAGAAGTATTATCTCATCCTCAAGCATTAGCTCAATGTTCAGAATGGTTATCTGAGAATCTTCCAAATGCAATTCCTCTCCCAACAAATTCAACATCAGAAGCTGTCAATATGATCAAGGGGAGTAAATTCAGAGCTGCTATCGGTTCAAAATCGTTAATTCAAATCGAAGGACTTAAAGAATTAGCCTTTCCTATTAATGATGTTCCAGCTAATTGCACTAGATTTGTTTTATTGAGCAAGGAATCAAATTCAAATTTAGCTAATATTGCCAGTTTTGCTTTCTCATTAATTTCAAATAAACCTGGTGCTTTACTTAAAGCTATAAATTATATTGCAGATTTTGGATTTAATATGAGTAAAATTGAATCAAGACCTTCAAAAAGAGAATTAGGCGAATATATAATTTACATTGATTTAGAAATCAATAATCAAAATAATACTAAAAATTTACTTGAACTTAAAAATAAGTTAAAACCACTTTGCAAGAATTTTGTAGATTTTGGGAATTATTTTTCAGAAAATGTTGAACTAGATTAATTTACCCTCTACATTTAAAAACTCCAAACTCCATTAAACCTTTTCTAAATGCCCAATTCATTAGAAGTATTGTTGGAATCTCTCTAATCGATTTCACTATAGCAAATGGGCCAAGTGACAAAATCACGAAGGGCCTTCGAATGCCTTCAATAATAGAGTCATACCATGAAGGATTTGTATAGGAATTCCAATTTTCAGAAATAACTCTTCCTGAACTATTTTCGTTAGTACTAAGAATGTTACTAAATTCATTAATGCTAATAAAATTAGGATGTACCCATTGCTCAAGTAGTTGTTTAAGAACTAACTTTTCAAAAAATGATGGGGGGTATGCCCCGAGGTCTCTTGAATTCCAATCAGCCAATGCGAAATACCCTCCAGGTCGTAGAGTTCTAAGCATTTCATCTGCAAACCTAGTTTTATCATTCATATGTGCACCAGCCTCAACACTCCAGACGGCATCAAATGATCCATCTTCAAATTTCAAATCCAAAGCATCCATAACTTGGAAGTTGCAATTTAGACCATGAGGAGTAAGTTCTCTTGCTCTTTTAACTTGAGCCTGACTAATTGTAATGCCAGTGACATTAAACCCATAATATTCTGCAAGAATCCTAGAACTTCCCCCTATTCCACAACCTACATCAAGTATTCTGGATCCCTGTGGTAATTCATCTAAACCACTCCATTTAACTAATTCATGAACAAACTGAACTTTAGCCTTTCTAAAATCAATATTTTTTTTTCCTGAGGGATAAAAACCCAAATGTATATGTTCTCCCCATAATCTCTCAAGTAATTTATCCTGGGTCCAAGCATCATATGCAGAAGCTACTGTACCGGAAGAAATATACTTTCTAGCATTATTTCTCCATATTATCGCTAGGGCTAGAAAAAATAAAACTATTAAGAAAAAAGGGATCAATAATTCAAACATTTAATTTTCTTTTATATCAGGAAAACTCTCCTTTAATGCTGTTCTTGCTGCAAGTTGTTTTCTTGTATGATCAAGCATTTCATATTCTCTTTGCAAACGGTTAAAAGTATTTCTCTCTTCAAGAAGTCTTTGCTGTTCTTCCGCGACAGGGCCGCCCAAATGCGCTCCTATCCAAAATGATAAATCCATAGGATTATCAGGTAATTTATCAGGTAAATTTTTCTTTGTATTAGTCAATTTACTCGTTAAATTAATAACATCACTAAGTGCTTCTCTTACTGAATCTTTTAGAGAATCTAATTTTTGAAAGTCATCAATATTATCATCACTAATCCAACTAACCATCGCAGAACAAAATGGAGTCGAACGAGTAATTTCTAAGACTTGAAATCTTTGTTGGCCGAGAGTGATAATATTACTTCTCCCATCCTCTGCAGTTTGATGTTTTAAAATTTGTGCGCAACATCCAATGTTAGCCATACTTTTAGTATTTGGATCCCACTTAATCACTCCAAACATAGAATCACTTTCAAGAACAGATTGGAGCATAATCCTATATCTCGATTCAAAGATATGTAAAGGCAATACTTCTTGAGGGAAAAGGACTACCTCTGGCAAAGGAAATAGAGGTAATTCCCTTACTGAGAGTTCTCCCATTTAAACCTCATTTCATTTTTTTTATACTAATCCATTTGGAGCGGTTCCGGGATTTATTAAAGTTTAACTTCTATATCTACACCACTCGGGAGATCTAGTTTCATTAATGCATCAATAGTTTTTGCAGAAGGACTGTAGATGTCTATTATTCTTCGATGAGTTCTTGTCTCAAAATGTTCTCTAGAGTCTTTATCAACATGTGGTGATCTTAGTACGCAATAAATCTTCCTTTTTGTAGGTAAAGGTATTGGACCAATTGCTGAGGCAGAAGTAGTATCAGCAGTTTGGATAATTTTGTCGCAAGATAAATCAAGCATTCTTCTATCAAATGCTTTGAGCCTTATTCTTATTTTTTGTTGTGCAATTGATGCAGTCATAGTTTCAAATAACTTCTAGTAAAGGGTCATTGATTAAAATGACCCTTATCCATAAACCTATATTAGATGATTGAGGTTAAATTTTAAAATTCAAATTTGTTATTTGAGAATTTTAGAAACAACTCCAGCACCGATAGTACGCCCACCTTCACGTATTGCGAATCGCATACCTTGTTCAATAGCTACTGGACAAATTAATTCTCCAGTCATTTTAATTCTGTCTCCAGGCATAACCATTTCAACATTAGAACCATCATCTGAAGTAAATGCGGTTATTTGACCTGTCACATCAGTTGTTCTGATGTAGAACTGAGGTCTATATCCTGCAAAGAAGGGAGTATGTCTTCCGCCCTCTTCTTTTTTGAGAACATAAACTTCTCCTTCAAACTGAGTATGAGGGGTAATAGATCCTTTCTTCACAAGAACCATTCCTCTCTCAATATCTTCTTTCTGGACACCTCTTAAAAGTAAGCCAACATTATCGCCAGCCATACCTTCATCAAGAAGTTTTCGGAACATTTCAACTCCAGTAACAGTTGTTACTCTTGTATCTCGTATTCCAACTATTTCTACTTCTTCTCCAACCTTAACTTTACCTCTCTCAATTCTTCCAGTAGCAACAGTTCCTCTACCAGTAATCGAGAAAACATCTTCAACTGCCATCAAGAATGGTTTATCCACTTCTCTTTCTGGTTCAGGAATACTAGCATCAACTGCTTTCATTAACTCTTCAATCTTTGATTCCCAAGTAGAATCTCCTTCGAGAGCTTTTAAACCTGAAACTTGAACTATAGGAATGTCATCTCCCGGAAAGTCATAACTATCTAAAAGTTCCCTAATTTCCATTTCGACAAGTTCAATAATTTCTTCGTCATCGACCATGTCACACTTATTAAGAGCAACCACAAGAGCAGGAACTCCAACCTGTTTAGCTAATAGAATATGCTCTTTTGTTTGAGCCATAGGACCATCTGTAGCTGCACAAACTAGAATAGCTCCATCCATTTGGGCCGCCCCTGTGATCATGTTTTTCACATAATCGGCATGTCCTGGGCAATCGACATGAGCATAATGTCTGCCTTCAGTTTCATATTCAACATGAGCTGTATTAATGGTAATGCCACGCTCTCTTTCTTCAGGAGCACCATCAATGTCTCCGTAGTCTTGAGCTTGAGCTTGACCTTTTTTAGCTAATACATTAGTAATAGCAGCTGTTAGTGTTGTTTTTCCATGATCGACATGGCCAATAGTACCTATGTTGACATGTGGTTTGTTTCTTTCGAACTTCTCGCGAGCCATTTTGAATTAAAGAATCGAGGGTTTAAGGGTGTTTTAGTTTAGAGATCAGGAGTTGCCCTGATTCTTGGAAATGATAGCTTCAGCAACATTACGAGGAACTTCCTCATAATTTGCGAACTCCATTGAAAATATACCCCGACCTTGAGTCATTGATCGGAGTTGAGTGGCATAACCGAACATTTCGGCTAAGGGCACTTTGGCCTGTACCTTAGACAATCCGTCATCGACAGATTGTCCTTCTACTTGACCTCTTCTGGAAGAGAGATCACCAATTACAGATCCAAGAAAGTCATCAGGACTTTCGACCTCAACTTTCATCATAGGCTCTAAAAGAACAGGATTGCATTTTTTAACCCCGTCTTTAAAGGCCATGGAACCTGCAATTTTGAAGGCCATTTCAGATGAGTCTACATCGTGGAATGAACCATCGACTAGTGTTACTTTTACATCAATGAGTGGATAACCGGCAAGAACACCAGATTCACAGGTCTCTTTCATTCCATTAGAAGCAGGGCCAATATACTCTTTTGGTACAGCTCCACCAACAATTTTGTTTACAAATTCAAAACCTTTGCCAACTTCAGCAGGTTCCATTTCAATAATGACATGACCATACTGACCTTTACCTCCAGTCTGTCTTGCATATTTACCTTCACCTTTAGAACTAGACCTTATAGTTTCTCTATATGAAACCTGTGGAGCTCCTATATTTGCTTCAACTTTAAATTCCCTTAACATTCTGTCAACAAGGATTTCTAAGTGCAACTCACCCATACCTGCAATAACAGTTTGATTTGTCTCAGGATCTGTACTTACTCTAAAGGTTGGATCCTCTTCAGACAAAGCAGTTAAAGCTTTTGATAATTTTTCCATATCACCTTTAGTTTTTGGCTCAACAGCTACTGAGATAACAGGTTCAGGGATAAACAGTGTCTCCAAAACTATTGGATCTTCTGTGTTACATAAAGTGTCACCTGTGGTTGTGTTCTTAAGACCTAATACAGCTCCTAAATCCCCCGCCCTCAATTCATCAACCTCCTCTCTTTCGTCAGCCTTTAGAATCACTAATCTAGAAATTCTCTCTTTAGCATCTTTAGTAGAATTCATTACATAACTTCCTTTTGAAAGAACACCTGAATACATTCTTACAAAAGTTAATTTCCCATAGGGATCTGACATCACTTTAAATGCTAGTGCACTGAAAGGAGCATTATCATCTGAGGGTCTAACATCTTCTTTGCCACTAGGCAAAACACCTTGTATTGGTTTCACATCAACTGGAGCTGGCAAGTAATCAACTACAGCGTCTAATACAAGTTGGACCCCTTTATTCTTAAAAGCTGAACCGCATAATACTGGAACCAATCCATGTTTTAAAACCCCTTCCCTTATACCTTTTTTAAGTTGTTCTTCAGATAATTCTCCTGTTTCGAGGAATATTTCTATTAACTCTTCATCATTTTCTGCAACACTTTCCATTAACTTAAATCTCCACTCAGAAGCTTCCTTCTCCATATCAGATGGAATTGGTGCTTCTTCAATATCAGTACCTAAATCGTTTTTGTAAAGATATGCTTTATTGGCTACTAAATCAATAATGCCTGTGAGATCACCTTCGGCACCAATAGGTAACTGGATCGGAAGTGCATTTGCCTTTAGTCGATCTTTAATTTGCTTATTGACCTTTAAAAAATCCGCGCCAGTTCTATCCATTTTATTAACAAACACCATTCTTGGAACAGAGTATCTATCTGCTTGACGCCAGACTGTTTCGGATTGAGGCTGAACTCCACCAACTGCGCAAAATACAGCAATAACTCCATCCAAAACACGCATTGATCTTTCAACTTCGATAGTAAAGTCAACGTGTCCAGGAGTATCAATAATATTAATCCTATGATCTTGCCAACTAGTAGATATTGCAGCAGCAGTAATAGTTATTCCTCTTTCTCTTTCTTGAGCCATCCAATCTGTTACAGCAGCACCATCATGAACCTCTCCTATCTTGTGAACTACACCTGAATAAAACAAAATTCTTTCAGTTGTTGTTGTCTTACCTGCATCAATATGAGCGGCTATACCTATATTCCTTACTCGTTCTAGGGGAAAGTCGCGTGCCAATTTTAAAGCTCCAAATAAAATAATTTTTGAAAAATGTAGTTCACCCTAAAAGCAAACTTTAATAATAATAAACTACTTAAGTACCTTTTGATGAAATTAATATCTGTAATGTGCAAAAGCTTTATTAGCTTCTGCCATTTTATGAGTATCTTCTCTTTTTTTAACCGCACTACCAGTTTCATTTGCTGCATCCATCAATTCTCCAGCAAGTTTTTGTGACATGCTTTTGCCATTTCTTGCACGTGAGAATGTAACAAGCCATCTTAATGCCATAGCCGTACCTCTCTCTTGGCGAACTTCCATGGGTACTTGATATGTTGCGCCACCAACCCTTCTAGCTCGTACCTCGACAAGAGGAGTAGCATTTTTTACAGCAGTTTCAAATAATTCCACTGCATTTCCACCTGTTCTCTCGCTTATTAAAGAAAACGCATCAGACAATATTCTTTGAGCTGTAGATTTTTTACCATGTTTCATCAATCGAGAAATCATCATTGAAGCAAGACGACTATTAAATTGAGGATCAGGAAGAACTGGTCTTTTTACTGCTGCATTACGACGTGACATGTTTTAAAAAAAGTGATGTTTACAAATTAATCTTTTGGAGCTTTTGCTCCATACTTAGATCTGGATTGACGTCTATCTTTGACTCCAGCCGTATCTAAAGTCCCTCTTATTATATGATATCTAACTCCTGGCAAATCCTTGACTCTTCCACCCCTAAGTAGTACGACAGAATGTTCTTGCAAATTATGTCCAATCCCAGGGATATAAGCCGTTACTTCAAAACCAGAAGTCAATCTGACCCTAGCAACTTTTCTCAAAGCTGAATTAGGTTTCTTTGGTGTAGATGTATAGACTCTTGTACATACCCCTCTTCTCTCAGGGCAAGCTTTTAATGCAGGAGATTTTGTTTTCTTTGTCAGACGTTTTCTTTCTGAACCTACTAATTGTGAGATGGTGGGCATCTATTAAACTTAGATAAAAATAAATATCTATCTATCATAACCTTTCAAGAGGGCCATCTAAAAGTTTTTAATTATATTTTTTTTAAAATTTGTCAAATTAAAATTCTTTGGTAAATATTCATTATCTTTAGATTTATTTTCATATTTATTTTTATAATAGAAATACATAATTAACTAAATAGAATTAAATAATCTATGGGAGATAGTATCAAAAGAATCGTTAGTCCATATCAAGATAGCTATTCCCCAAATGGAATAATTGGGGAGAAAGATGCGTGTGGAGTTGGTTTCATAGCAAATATTAAAGGAGTAGAAAGCAATTGGATCCTAAAACAATCCCTTAAAGGCCTTAACTGCATGGAACATAGAGGAGGTTGTGGAGGGGATAGTGATTCAGGAGATGGAGCGGGCATTTTATGTTCAATTCCATGGGAATATCTAGGAGAGGAAATTAATCTAAAAAACAATCAAGAATTTAATAAAGGTTTAGGCATGGTTTTTATGCCTAATAAAAAAGAAAAAATTGAAGTATGTAAATCAATATGTGATCAAGAAGCAGAAAAATTAAAAGTCAACAAAACATTTTGGAGAAATGTCCCTGTAAATAATGATATCTTAGGTCCTTTAGCCAAAGCAAATGTCCCATATATCTGTCAGTGGATTTTATACATAGATACAAAAGATAATCAGAATATTGAAAGGCTTTTGTTCCAGTTAAGGAAAAGAATTGAAAAAAAAATAAGAGAAACCTTTAAAAACGATGTTGGAGATTGTGAATTTTATTTTGCCTCACTTAGTTCTCAAACAGTTGTTTATAAAGGTATGGTTAGGTCTGAAATATTATCTGAATTCTATGAAGATCTAAAAAAAGAGAATTTTAAGGTCTCATTTTCCGTTTATCATCGGAGATTTAGTACAAATACTCTTCCAAAATGGCCACTTGCCCAGCCCATGAGATTTTTAGGTCATAACGGTGAAATCAACACTCTTTTAGGAAATATTAATTGGGCTAAAGCTTCAGAAACACATATAGATGATTTTTGGGGAGAGCTATCTAACGAAATAAAGCCTATTGTAGATGTAAATAAAAGTGATTCATCAAATCTTGATGCAACCCTTGAAATTAATATTCGTTCAGGCCAACCAATAACTGATTCATTATTAAAGCTTGTTCCTGAAGCATTTAGAGATCAACCAGACCTTGAACAGAGGAATGATATTAAGTCATTTTATGAGTATTCTGCGAGCATACAAGAAGCTTGGGATGGTCCTGCTCTACTTGTATTCGCAGATGGAAATTTTGTAGGAGCAACGCTTGATAGAAATGGTCTAAGACCAGCAAGATATTCAATAACAAATGATGGTTTTGTAATAATGGGTTCTGAAACAGGAGTAGTAGATCTTGAAGAGGAAAAAGTAATAGAAAAAGGTCGATTAGGACCGGGACAAATGTTAGCGGTTGATTTTCATCAAAATAGAATTCTCAGAAATTGGGAGGTAAAATCTGAAGCAGCTCAAAGACATGATTATCAAAATCTCCTAAGCAAAAGAACTATAAAAATTGAAAATAATGAATGGGTTAAAGACTGCAAACTAAAAGACCTTGAGTTGTTGCAACAACAAACTGCATACGGGTTTTCAGCGGAAGATAATGACCTTATCTTAGATTCAATGGCTTCATTAGCTAAAGAGCCTACTTATTGCATGGGCGATGACATCCCATTAGCAGTTCTTTCATCTAAGCCACATATTTTATACGACTACTTTAAGCAAAGATTTGCGCAAGTTACTAATCCTCCTATTGACCCTCTGAGAGAAAAACTTGTAATGAGTTTAGAGATGCATCTAGGAGAAAGATGTACACCATTTGAAATTAAAGAGGCTAAACCCTTTGTTCATTTACAAAGTCCCATTCTTAATGAGGTAGAACTCATTTCTATCAAAAAATCAAAAATTAAATCACAGACAATTTCAAGTTTGTTTGATTTAGAGGAAGGTATTGAAGGCTTAGAGAACCAATTAAAAGCAATCTGTAAACAGAGTGAGCTGGCTATAAAAGAAGGTTGCTCTTTAATTATCATTTCTGATAAGGGAATTAATCCTAAAAAGACTTTTATACCTCCTTTACTTGCTGTTGGAGCAATTCATCATTATCTTCTTAAAAAAGAAATCAGGCTAAAAGCTTCTCTAATAATTGAGACTGGTCAATGCTGGAGTACACATCACTTAGCTTGTTTAATTGGATATGGAGCAAGTGCAGTTTGCCCTTGGTTGACCTTCGAAGCAGGTAGACACTGGTTAAAACATCCAAAAACACAAAAACTCATTGATAGCAAAAAAATAAATCCATTATCAACAGTTGAAGTTCAAGAAAATATTAAAAAAGCTTTAGAAGACGGTCTAAGAAAAATTCTCTCAAAAATAGGCATCTCACTTTTATCTAGTTACCATGGTG
Organism: Prochlorococcus sp. AG-355-B23; assembly: GCA_003280935.1. Classification (GTDB taxonomy): domain Bacteria; phylum Cyanobacteriota; class Cyanobacteriia; order PCC-6307; family Cyanobiaceae; genus Prochlorococcus_A. The sequence continues at coordinate 12,751 of QCDJ01000006.1, read as the reverse complement.
CACAAATTTTTGAAGCTGTAGGCCTTGGATCTGACTTAATAAAAATTGCCTTTGATGGCACAACAAGTCGTATAGCAGGCATAACACTAAAAGAATTAACTAATGAAACACTTTCAATACATACCAAAGCCTATCCAGAGATCGATTTAAAGAAATTAGAATTTTTAGGATTTGTGCAATTTAGAAATAATGGAGAATATCATTCCAATAACCCAGAGATGTCCAAGGTTTTACATTCAGCGGTTAAACAAGGACCAGGATACGATCATTTTGAAACTTACAAAAAACTGATTAGTAATAGACCGACAACATCTCTTAGAGATTTACTAACGATTAATTCAACAAGAAAAAGTATTCCATTAGAGGAAGTTGAAAGTGTTGAATCAATTTGCAAAAGGTTCTGTACTGGAGGAATGAGTTTAGGTGCTTTATCCAGAGAAGCGCATGAAGTTTTAGCAGTTGCAATGAATAGAATTGGTGGAAAAAGTAATAGTGGAGAAGGAGGAGAAGATCCAGCTCGTTTCAATGTTTTAAATGATATCGATGAAAATACTCAGTCAGCGACGTTGCCATTTATTAAAGGCTTAGAGAATGGAGACACCGCATGCTCAGCTATTAAACAAATAGCATCAGGAAGGTTTGGAGTTACACCTGAATATCTGAGAAGTGGTAAACAACTCGAAATTAAAATGGCTCAAGGTGCAAAACCCGGAGAGGGGGGACAATTACCTGGTCCAAAAGTTGATTCTTACATCGCAAAACTAAGAAATAGTAAACCTGGAGTAGCTTTAATATCTCCTCCCCCGCATCATGATATTTATTCAATTGAAGATTTAGCTCAACTTATCCACGACTTACATCAAGTTCATCCAAAAGCGAAAGTAAGCGTTAAACTTGTTTCTGAAATTGGTATAGGCACTATCGCTGCTGGAGTAAGCAAAGCTAATGCAGATGTAATTCAAATATCAGGCCATGACGGAGGTACAGGTGCTTCACCCCTGAGTTCTATTAAACATGCAGGTTTACCATGGGAACTTGGTGTTGCTGAGGTTCATAAATCTCTTTTAGAGAATAACTTACGCGAAAGAGTAATTTTGAGAACTGATGGAGGTCTTAAAACAGGCTGGGACGTAGTTATTGCAGCTTTACTAGGTGCTGAAGAATACGGTTTTGGTTCTGTAGCGATGATTGCTGAAGGATGCATAATGGCTCGGGTTTGTCATACAAACAAGTGTCCTGTTGGAGTTGCCACTCAAAAAGAAGAATTAAGAAAAAGATTTAAAGGTATTCCAGAAAATGTCGTCAATTTTTTCTTGTATATTGCTGAAGAAGTAAGACAAATAATGAGTAGTATCGGTGTCTCTAATATGGAAGAACTGATTGGTAATCAAGAATTTCTTTCTGCAAGAAATATCGATCTTCCAAAAACTTCTAATATTGATCTTTCTTCTTTAGTAAATGAACACTCAACCCCTCATAGATCATGGTTAAAACACTTAAAAACTGCCCATAGTAATGGTTCTGTATTAGAAGACGAGTTTTTGTCTGATACTAAATTTATAGATTCAATTAAAAATCACGAAATATTAACCAAAGAAATTGAGATAAAAAATACAGATAGAAGTGTTTGTGCGAAAATATCAGGCGAAATCGCAGAACTTTACGGCAACACTGGCTTCAATGGCGAACTCAACTTAAATTTCAAAGGATATGCAGGACAAAGCTTTGGTGCCTTTTTATTGAAGGGAATGAATGTTCAATTAATCGGAGAAGCTAATGATTATGTTTGTAAAGGAATGAATGGAGGCATACTCACAATTATTCCACCAAAAATAAATGAAATCTCCTCCGAACAAGTTATTTTAGGAAACACCTGTCTTTATGGAGCAACAGGTGGAAAATTATTTGCATTAGGAAAATCGGGAGAAAGATTTGCGGTTAGAAATAGTGGTGCTACAGCGGTAACAGAAGGAGCAGGTGATCATTGTTGTGAATATATGACTGGTGGGAAAGTAGTTATACTAGGTTCCACAGGAAGGAATATAGGTGCGGGCATGACTGGTGGAATAGCTTTTATAATCGATGAAAATAATGATTTAAGTAACAAAGTAAATAAAGAAATAGTAAGCATTTATCAAATAACTTCATCAAAACAGGAAAATATCTTATTGGAAATTATTAGAGAATATAAAGCAAAAACAAATAGCTTAAAGGCTGCCAAAATAATTGAAAATTGGTCTCATTTTAAGAGTACTTTCAAATTAATTGTTCCCCCAAGCGAAGAAGAGATGCTTGGTATAAAAAAAATGTAAATGCCTTTCTTTGTAAAAACTGAAATTATAAAAAAAGAATACTTAATTAATAATGATTTAAAACGAAAAATAATTAACGAACATAATGATTGGGTAAAAAAATTGAAAACAGAGGGAATTAATATAAAAAGTGGCTTTTTGGTAGATGAGTTAAATAGGCCAGGTGACGGCGGATTACTTATTCTTGAGATGAATAACTATAGAAATGCACTAAAAATAATAAAGAATGATCCAATGATTAAAAATGATCTAGTTGAATGGAAATTAAATGAGTGGGTTGATCCAAATAAATGAAAATATAACTATCTTGGATACTTTTTCATAAGTTTTTGAATCTCTTCAGCATGGTAGCTACTACGAGTTAAAGGAGAACTAACTACTTGCATGAAGTTTAAATTATTTTCCCCGAACACTTTAAAGTAGTTAAATTTTGAAGGACTTACAAATCTTTTAACAGGTAAATGATTAGGGCCAGGAGATAAATATTGGCCAATAGTAACAATATCAACGAAATTACTTTTTAAATCCTTAAGCAGACTTAAGACCTCCTCGTCTTTTTCCCCTAAACCAAGCATGAAGCCTGACTTTGTATAAATTTTGGGAGAATAGTCTCTGGTTCTTTTAAGCAACTCAAGAGTTCTTTCATATTTTCCTTGAGGTCTTACTTTTTTATATAGCGAAGACACAGTCTCAATATTGTGGTTTAAAACATTTGGATTTGAATCAAGAACTTTTTCAAGCGCTTTCCAGTTGCCACAAAGATCAGGTATTAGAAGCTCAATACTAGTTTCAGGAGATTTTTCTCTTATTTGATGAACACATTGAAAAAATTGAGATGCGCCACCATCCTCAAGATCATCTCTATTAACTGATGTGATTACAACATGCTTAAGCTTCATTCTAAAAACAGCTTCGGCTAAACGATATGGTTCAGTTGGGTCTAAGTCTCTCTTAGATCTATCAAAATCAATATCGCAATATGGACATGCCCTAGTACAACCAGGACCCATTATGAGGAAAGTTGCAGTTCCACTAGCAAAACATTCGCCGATATTTGGACAGCTTGCTTCTTGACATACTGTATTGAGATTTAAATCATTTAATAAATTTGCAGTATTACCAATTCGCTCAACTTGTGGAGCTTTGACCCTTAACCATTCAGGTTTTGAAATTAAACTATTAGAATTATTAGTCACATTAAATCTTCTTGACCTGTAATTTTATTTTACTAAAAACAAGATGAATTAACTATTTATAATTTCAAAGACGAAGCTTATTCAACAGAAGTAAATAAATTAATGAATTCAACTAATCCTTCTGCAATTTAGAAAAAATTTAATTAAATTTACTCGTTAACACAACGTTCTTGTTTCATTAACTATAATTGAATCAGAATTAATAACGTTATTTTTAATACAGATATAAGAACATACTATTTTTATTAATATGATTAAAAACCCTAAAATTACTGCCTTATTTTGTACTAAAAAGTGTTTTTTTAATTATTTTTTGATACAGTAAAAAATATATGTAATAAAACATTGACTTTTAAATTTAAAAGAAAACGTATTTTATTATCGGAAAAAAGTAAAAACTCTAAAGCAATAGGTTATGCTAGAGCTACTCATAACGAATATGAATATTTAGAAGAGCAAATAAAAATTTTGAAGGAAGAGGGTTGCAGTCTAGTGTTCTCTGAATTTATAAGTTTAGATGAAGAAATCAAACCCCAATTCAATAAAGCTATAAATTCCTTATCAAAAGGCGATCAATTAATAATAACTCAGCTTGATCGAGCATTTAAAAATAAAAAAGAATGTTTGATAACAATAAATAAACTTGTTAATAAGGATATTCAATTGCGAACTTTGACTGGTTTTTTTGCTGCTAATGAATCTTCTAATGAAAATTCTTCAATTTTTAAGATTTTATATGAATTAGATAATTTAGAAGACAAAAGTTTAGGTGAAAGAAAAAAAGAACAACTATTACGCAGAAAACTATCTGGAAATAATTTGGGAGGAAGGCCCAAAATAAGTCCTCTAAAAGAATCTTTAGTAATCAGATTGCGTAATGAAGGATATTCTTATCGATCAATCAGATCACAAACAGGAATTGCGTTATCAACAATAAGAAGAGTAATTTTGGAAGGAGAACTAACATAAAATGAAGAGGAAAGAAATTGAAAATTTAATTAAAGAAAATTTTAAAGATACCGCGTTGCGTATTTATGAATTAGATAATGAAGATAGAAAAAGTTTATTAGCTGAATATAGAGAATGGATTATGAATGATTTAGATTTTGAAGAAGTAATGATGTTGCCTTATGAAGCCTATACTGACAAATTAGATTCTAATTTCTTAGAAGATTCACTTTAGTCCTCAATAGTATATCTCTTATTAAAATCGTATACTTCTTTTGCTATAAACGGTAAAAGGGAAGAATCTTTGGAATATTTTTCTCCATTACAAAAAACTACTAATAAAGTTTGTAGAGATTGATTATTAATCCACCAAGCAGAATCATGTCTAACTTCAGACATTAAGCCTGCTTTACTCCAAAGATTAATGCTTTCTGGTAATCCTTCACCCAAAAAACCATCTATTTGATTAAGAGAATCGTTTTTAAGAACAACTTTATTTAAATTTCTTTTTAAAAAACTTCGCAAATTTAAATTATTTTCTTGATAATCAATATGAATCATAATTTCCTCCAAAACCCTTGCAGCTGAGTCAGAGTTCATAGCGTTTCTATTTTTATTATCATATCCATAAAATTCTTTCTCACGACCAAATGGTCCATCATCCCAAGTCTTCTGACAGCAATTTATACCAACCAATTCTTCCCAATTTAAATCATGTAGCCAATCATTTATTATACTTCTTTGGTATTTCCAATTTTCCCATAATCCGCCTTCAATACGAGGTCCACTTGTTGTTCCAGTAAGTAAATCAATTAAAAAGCTTGTTGCATTATTACTAGAGAAAGACAACATTTTCCCTACAGCATCAATAATTTCATCTGATAATAATAAACTTCCTTTTTTAATCCAATAAAATGCAGCAAGGCCATAAACTAACTTGACTATGCTGGCAGGGTAAACCATTTTTTTGTTATTAATGCCAGTTCCATAACCTTTAAATACACTTTTATTTTCACTTTTATAATTAATCCAAGTTATCGAAATATCTTCTCTTGAAAAATCTTTATCATGAGAGCATAGTCTCCTTAAAATATCATTTAAGGCTAGACCCATCTCCTGACTTAAATAGTAAAAGGACATTGAATGGAAATTTATAAAAATCCTATCTCACTATTTAAACAAACTAATTTTTCAAAAACTATTTGGTGGCAATTAAAAGTTAATATTTCGGGATATCAAAATGAAACAGAAGATGAATTAGTTACTGAAATATTTAAAAATAGAATTTTTAGGCTTATTTATCCAAATATTTATCAAAACAACCATAAATATTCAAGAATACTAGTTCAACTATATGAAGATGGTTACGTCTGTTGGATAAATTTAGATGGATTAATTATTAAGAAATACGAATTCAAAAAAAATAACAGTTTAGAAAATGAACACTTCTTTATAAAAGATAAAGTTAACTCAATTTTAAAATGGATCAAGGATCAATCTAAGTTAAATAATGAATATCTTTGGGGAGGTACATTAGGACCCAATTTTGATTGTTCTGGATTAATTCAGACTGCTTTTTTAAAGCATCAAATTTTTATACCTCGAGACTCTTTTCAAATAAAAAGTTTTTGTAAGCACCTTTTTTATTACAAAGAATCGTATGCGGCTCTACGACCTGGCGATCTTTTATTTTTTGGAAATGAAGAAAAATGTGATCATATTGGAATCTACAAAGGAAACGGATTCTATTACCATAGCTCTGGAATGGATTTTGGCAGAAATGGAATAGGATTAGATACCCTAAAAAAGTCTAATGATAAAATCTCATTGCATTATAAATCTAAACTTATTTCGGCAGGAAGAGTAGTTAGAAATTATAGATGGGACCGTACTATACGTTAATTAATATAGCTCAACTTTAAATTCAATTAAAATATTACTTATTCTTTTATTTAGAAATTAACCAGCAGTCCAAATATTTTTAATGATTGGCATTATGGTATCTAAGTGTAATGTCCCAACAAGTAACCAAGCAAAAACAGCTCCTCCACATCCTCCTAACCAAAATCCACTTGTAAAATCAGCCCAACCAGCTCTTGTAAATAAGTCCTTTGGCGGATTATTAACAGTCGCATCTGGAGGTTGAACATTAGGTGCTTTACCAGGTGCATTGTATAGCACAAAAAGTGCTGTCAAAATATGAACAGCTCCAATAGTAGCGAGAAGTCCAGCTGTTAGAGCAAATTCAGAATTTCTTAATGGGCCAGTCATGGTAAAAGGTCCGTATAGAAGATATCCAAAAGCTGCTCCAGTTTCTAAACCTCTAAAATTAGGGGAAATACCTTCTCTGTAAAAAGGTAAATTATTTATAAAGGCTTTTGTAAAATAACCACTATTAACTGGAGTAGCTAAATTACCGACACAAGGATCAGCAACTGTTTTTACTGCCCATTGTTCTGCTACGCCAATATCATTTGGTTGTACAGAAGTATCTATGTATTTCTCATCAAACTTAATAGAACTTGTTGATTCAGAGAATGATTTTTGAAAGTCGCTCATTTTTTTAATAGTTTAGTGTTTGATAATTTATTCAGTTGCTGTAATTAATCTTCCAATCAATACGATAAAAACAGCAGGCATTGCTATACCAATTAATGGAACAAAAATTGAGGGTAAAAGACTTGGTAAATCAGATGGCATAGTTCTTTAAACATCTTTAAACACTTTAGTATTGATAAGTGAAATAATGTTAATTTTATTACTGGATGATATAAAAATTATTAACTTTTTACATGTTAAATTTTTTCGCAATTTTACTTATTATTTTTATAGGAATATTACTTCTGGTTTTTAAAAAAAGAAGCTTTAAAAAGATAATAAATCAAAGCAATTTAAATTCTATTAAATTAAAGAAAAATAAAAAAAGTAATAATAAATTTCTATCTAAAAAAAATAGTTATTTATATAATAACGAAGAAAAAAAGTACTCAATATTCTATAAAAATTCTCAAAGAAATAAAATGATTAGTCTTTTTCAGGGTGATACAGAAAATAAATTAAATGCATTAAAAATTGCGGAAGAATTGGCTGATAAATCAACATTACCAATTTTACGAAAAGGCTTAAGAGATATTTCTCCTGAAGTCGTTGAAATTTCAGCATTATTAATAAGACAGTTCAAGTAAAAAATCAATTTTGCTTAGCACTGTTTATTGATCTAATTCTGTAAATTGGACGACTTTGACTTTCATGATATGTCCTAATTAAAAGTTCACTCAACAATCCAAAGCTAAATAATTGAACACCAGCAATTCCTAATATTAATGCAAACATCAGCAACGGACGATTTCCAATATCCTCACCCATTATTTTTAAAACTATCAAATAAGAACTTATCGCAAGGCTAAAGAAAATACTTATAATTCCAACAAAACCAAATCCATACATTGGTCTTGTTAAAAATTTAGTCATAAACCAAACAGTTAATAAATCCATTAAAACTCTAAAAGTTCTATCAATTCCATATTTACTAGATCCATATTGCCTGCTCCTATGATTTACTTTAATTTCTTTGATTCTTGCACCTTCAATATTTGCTAAAACGGGCAAAAACCTGTGAAGTTCCCCATATAACTTTATATCTTCTATTATTTCTTTCTTAAAGGCTTTTAATGAGCAACCATAGTCATGCAACTTCAAACCTGTTACGTGAGCTATTAACTTATTCGCTATTTTTGATGGTATCTTTCTATTAATTAATTTATCTTTTCTATCAAACCTCCAACCACAAACCAAATCAAAACCATTATTAATCTCTGAAATTAATAAAGGAATATCATTTGGATCATTCTGTAAATCACCATCCAAAGTAATAACAATATCGCCCTTAGAATTATCAAATCCAGCTGACATTGCTGCAGTTTGACCATAATTTTTGCGAAGGGAAATTACTGACAATTCTTTAATTTTGAGAGTTAATTGCTTTAATACTTGATGAGTATTATCTTTAGAACCATCATTTACAACAATCAATTCAAAATTAAATTTATGAGATGACATTACATTTATAACTTCATCCAATAAAAGACCAATACTCTCGCTTTCATTGAAAACAGGGACGATAACAGAAATTAATTGTTTTATATCTGACATTTATATCTAATAATAATTACACAATTTTAACTTAATTTAGAACATTAAAATTAAACAAAAAAAATCACCACAAACGTGGTGATTTAAATTATTTAAGGGAAATTTAACCAAACTTACCTGAAGTGGATGCGATAACAAATGCCCCAAATGTAAGTATGTTTCCAATCGTGAAATGTGCTAATCCAACTAATCTAGCTTGAACAATTGAAAGTGCAACTGGCTTATCTCTCCAGCCAACAAGGTTAGCAATTGGAGTACGCTGATGTGCCCAAACTAATGTTTCAATTAATTCTTGCCAGTAACCACGCCATGATATTAGGAACATGAAACCAGTAGCCCAAACTAAGTGACCGAATAGGAACATCCAAGCCCAAGGAGATAGGGAATTTACTCCAAATGGGTTATATCCATTAATAAGTTGAGCAGAGTTTAACCAGAGATAATCTCTGAACCAACCCATTAGATAAGTTCCTGATTCGTTAAATTGTGCTACGTTACCCTGCCAAATTGCTAGGTGTTTCCAATGCCAGTAGAAAGTTACCCATGCTAGTAAATTTAATGCCCAGAACATAGCTAAGTACATAGCGTCCCAAGATGAACTATCACAAGTACCTCCACGTCCAGGACCATCGCAAGGGAATGCATAACCTAAATCTTTCTTATCAGGAATTAATTTTGTTCCCCTAGCATCAAGTGCTCCTTTGATAAGTATTAAAGCGGTTGTATGAAGACCTAAAGCGATAGCATGGTGAACTAAGAAATCTGCAGGACCGATAGGTAAGAAAGCACTTAATGCATCTTGTCTGTTGATCAAATCCATCCAGTAGTGATTACCTGGCAATGAATTAGCAGCGAGACTTGCTGAACTTGTTGGATCAGATAATAAAGCATTAAAGCCGTACATCATTTTACCTTGAGCAGCTTGAACAAATTGAGCAAATACAGGCTCAATTAGAATTTGCTTTTCAGGATTACCAAAAGCTACAACAACGTCGTTATGAACATAAATTCCTAGAGTATGGAATCCAAGCAGCATTGTTACCCAACTAAGATGACTTATCAAAGCTTCCTTTGTTCCAAGAACTCTTGCCAATACATTATCTTTATTTAATTCTGGATCATAATCTCTTACAAAGAAAATAGCTCCGTGTGCAAATGCACCAACCATCAAGAACATTGCTATGTACTGATGATGACTATATAAAGCAGATTGTGTAGTGTAGTCCCTGGCAATAAAAGCGTAAGAAGGAAGTGCACCCATGTGTTGAGCTACAAGAGAAGTTGCTACACCAAGGGATGCTAATGCTAATCCAAGTTGGAAATGTAATGAATTATTTACAGTTTCATATATTCCATCGTGGTTAATTCCAAAACTACCTTTATGTGGATCATTAGGATGTCTTGTATTATGGGCTTCTGTAATTTCTTTGAGGCTATGACCAATACCAAAAGTATTTCTATACATATGACCAGCAATTACAAAAACTGTTCCAATCGCAATATGGTGATGCGCAATATCGGTGAGCCATAATGCTTCACTTTGAGGATGAAGACCACCTAAGAAAGTAAAGATTGCTGTTCCAGCTCCTTCAGCTGTTCCAAATACTTGATCTAAAGAATCAGGATTTTGGGCATAAGCTCCCCAGTTTAAAGTAAAGAAAGGAGCTAATCCTGCAGGGTGAGGAAGCACTGTTAACCAGTTATCCCAACCTACATGCTGACCTCTTGATTCAGGTATAGCAACATGAACCAAATGGCCTGTCCAAGCGATACTACTAAAACCAAATAAGACAGCTAAATGATGATTTAATCTTGACTCTGCATTTTTAAACCAAGCTAAAGAAGGTCTGAATTTTGGCTGTAAGTGTAACCAACCAGCAAATAGAGTCCAACAAGCCAAAATACTCATGAATATTGAAGCTTGGAAGAGTTGCTCGTTAGTTCTCATTCCAATTGTGTACCACCAATGGTAGAGACCTGAATAAGCAATATTTACTGGACCGCTTGCTCCAGCTTGTGTCATTGCTTCTGTTATGCCAGATCCAAAATGAGGGTCCCAAATAGCATGAGCTATAGGGCGGACATGAGTTGGATCTAGTACAAATTGCTCAAAATTACCTTGCCAAGCAATATGAAATAAGTTACCGGCTACCCAGAGAGCAATTATTGCTAGATGTCCAAAATGTGTAGAGAATAGCTTCTGATAAAGTTTTTCTTCGGTCATACCGTCATGACTTTCAAAGTCATGAGCTGTAGCTATTCCGTACCATATTCGTCGGGTTGTGGGGTCCTGAGCTAGACCCTGGTTAAATGATGGAAATTTTGTTGCCATTGAATTAAAAAGGTGAAGTTCAGGTTATTAGCCCAGCCCGAAAAGGCGAGCATGGAAGAAGGCCCATGTGGTAGCTATACCACCTACAAGGAAGTGTGTAACACCTACTGCACGTCCCTGAGTAATAGATAGAGCTCGAGGTTGAATGGTTGGTGCAACCTTTAGTTTATTGTGTGCCCAAACAATTGATTCGAACAATTCTTGCCAATATCCTCTTCCGCTGAAAAGGAACATTAAACTGAACGCCCATATAAAGTGAGCTCCCAAGAACATCAAACCGTACATACTTATTGATTGACCATAGCTTGTTAATACTTGAGAAGCTTGAGCCCAGAGGAAATCTCTTAACCAACCATTGATAGTAATTGAACTTTGTGCAAAATTACCACCAGTAAGTCCCCAAACATCACTCTGCATTTTCCAAGAGAAGTGGAAAATAACTATTGATAAACAGTTATACATCCAGAAGAGAGCTAAGAAGACGTGATCCCATGAAGAAACTTGACATGTACCACCTCTTCCAGGACCATCACAAGGGAATCTAAATCCTAAAGAAGCTTTGTCAGGAATCAACCTTGAACTTCTTGCATAAAGAACTCCTTTAAGAAGTATCAAAACAGTTACATGGATTTGGAAAGCATGAATATGATGAATCATTAAATCAGCTGTCCCTAGTGGAATTGGCGCTATAGCTACCTTTCCACCAACTTCTACTAAACTTCCATTAAAGACTTCACTTAAAGCTTTGTGAGGTAAAGCTTCTGCAGTACCTGCTAAAAGGGAAGTCCCAACAGCAGATGCTTGAATACTCTGTACCCATTGAGCAAAGATTGGCTGAAGTTGGATAGCAGAATCACTAAACATATCTTGGGGTCTACCCAAAGCTCTCATAGTATCGTTGTGAATATAGAGTCCAAAACTATGGAATCCTAACCACATACAAACCCAGTTCAAGTGACTGATTAAAGCATCTCTTGCCTTAAGAATTCTGTCTAATACATTATCAATATGTTTTGCTGGATCATAATCTCTAACAATTGCAATTCCAGCATGCGCACCTGCTCCTACTATGAATAATCCACCTATCCACATGTGATGGGTAAATAATCCAAGAACTGTCATGTAGTCAGTAGCTATATAAGGGTATGGAGGCATCGCATACATGTGATGAGATACAAGTATGCTTATTGATCCAAGCATCGCTAGGTTTACTGATAGCTGAGCATGTCTACTTTCTGCCATGAACTCAAAAAGACCTTGATGACCTTTAGGGGCAGGGAATAATATTGGGTCTCCTTGTTGTGAATCTAATATTTCTTTCATACTATGACCAATACCGTAGTTGGTTCTGTACATATGACCACCTATTATCGCTATTACACCAAAAGCTAAATGATGATGTGAAACATCAGTCATCCACAAGCTTCCTGTCACAGGGTTAAGTCCACCTTTGAAAGTAAGGAAGTCTGAGAAAGCTAACCAATTTAAACTAAAGAAATTACCTGTACCACTTGCTAATCCTGGAAATATCTGACCGATAATTTGTGGATCGCAGAGTTGATGCGGCATAGGCATATCTGCAATAGTTGCTATTTCTTTTCCATTAATAACTAAAGGAGAGCCTGCATCAATTGCATCTAATAGAGCTGCAGTAGGAGCTCCAATGTGAATACAATGGCCAGCCCATGCTAAAGATCCTAAACCTACTAAACCAGCTATGTGGTGGTTAAGCATAGACTCAATATCTTGAAACCACTCCATTTTTGGAGCTGCTTTGTGGTAATGAAAAATTCCAGCATGAAGCATAAGCG
>QCDJ01000005.1 GCA_003280935.1 Prochlorococcus sp. AG-355-B23 | reverse complement strand
AGATGATTAACTGCAAATTGTATTTCATATCCCTGGGCACTAAGAGTTTTAGGCGGATGCATAATGCCTGCATTATTGATTAGTAAATCCAAATTTTCAAAATTATCAAAAATTTTAGACTGAACTTCAACAATATTTTTTAAATCTGACAAATCTAATTCTAAAGGTGTAAATAATCCTTCAGGATTGAGACCTTTAAGTTTTTTGATAGTTTGATTAGCTTTTTCAAGTGATCTACAAGCTATAACAACATGAGCATTTTTTTCTGCTAATGCCTTTGCAGTGTAGTATCCAAGACCACTATTCGCACCAGTAATTAGCGCTGTTTTGCCTGTAAGGTTTGGAATATTAGATGTTTCCCAGTTAGAGATTTTAGGTCTTGAAATAGTGGCAGTCATTTAGTAATCCTGCAAATTGCTTTGGAATTTAACCAAAATTTAATTACTTTTCCACTGTAAATACTGGAAGTCAGTATCGTGAGCTCTTATTGAAGGTACTTTTTAATATTATTTTTCAATTGCATATTGCCATTCGTTTTTTTGAGATAAACTTTTCTCTCTAAGTAACTGTAATTTTTTACTATTTATTTTTATAACTATCCCATTAGTTGGATATTTTGCAAATATTTTTTTCTCTAACCAATTTTTTTTATATATTTGGATTTCGCTTGTATGATTTGTGAAGTAACTGTCAGGGGTGCTGAAGCCACATTTTTTAAGATAGTTAAGGGTTTCGTATTGATTAAGTCTTCCATTAAGTATTTGGAAACAGCAAAAGCGGAGATTTTCTCCAATCCCTTTCTTATCATTGAGGTATTTTCTTGTAATTCTTTGGGAAATGCCGGCAACTTGGTTTGTAGCGTACAGTTCACCTCTAATTTGAAAATCTCGTTTGATAGGAATACAATCGGGGACATTTTTAATTTGTTTAATTTTGCTTGAGACATCAAATCCTTTTTTTGTAATAGCTCTATTAAACTTGCCATCTAAATATCTAATTGCAATAGCACAGCCATCAATTTTTGGTTGAATGCTTAATCTTGTTTTTGTTAATAAACTTTCCAAAAATTCTTTATAGTTTTCTTTGGCTAATTTTGGCAAAAGTTTATTATTTTTTTTATTAAAGTAATCAGGCTCTGGATCAACAGGAATAAAGAGCTTTTCAAGTTGCTTAAATGCATCATCCGAAATTATGCCTTCACCTATTCTGTATTGTTCATCCAGATACTTAACATCTCTCACTAATAAATTATTCATAATAATTTTGATAAATATTTAAAAATCTTTTAGAAAAAATCATTTAAATAAAGATTTGAAAATTAAAATTAGATCTAAAAAGTAATTGACCACTAAATATCCTCCTACGCAGAGAGCGATTTAAGAGTATAAAATGTACTTACAAGTCGTTTAAATTAAATACTTCAATCAAACATATTTACTTAAAAGTGAAATAGAAAATTTTAAGGATTAATTTAAAGGCGAATTTTTGAAATTTCTATCAATACAAAAAAAATTTTTTTGGAGTTATAAGAAAATGTCATTTTTATTAAAAGCTCAAAAAACCTGGGAAGATTTTGCGAAATACAAAATCAATGATTATGCAAAATTAAGAAATTTTGATTTTGGGCCAAATAACGAAAGTTCAGTTTCAAAATTATCGCCTTTCATTACTCATAGAATATTATCGGAATATGATCTGATCCATGATATTAAAAATAAGTACAAAATCAAAAATTCAACTAAATTTGTTGAAGAAATATTTTGGAGAGTTTACTGGAAAGGGTGGATGGAAAATAGACCTAAAGTTTGGAGAAATTTTATTTCAGAAAACAATCTCGATTTTGATTATGAGTTATATGAAAGTGCAATTAATGGCAATACAGAATTAGATTTTTTTAATTCTTGGGTACATGAATTAAAGCAGTACAACTATTTGCACAACCATACAAGAATGTGGTTTGCGAGTACTTGGATATTTAATTTAGGCCTCCCATGGCAATTGGGAGCAAAGTTTTTCTTTAAATATCTTTTTGATGGAGATGCTTCATCTAATCTCCTTAGCTGGAGATGGGTAGGAGGATTGCAAACTAAGGGAAAACAATATCTTTTTTCATCATCAAACCTCAGAAAGTTTTCAAATAATAGATTTAATGTAGAAAAAATAAGTAATCAACAAATTTTTCTTGAAGAATCTAATCAAATACCATTTGAAGATGAGATTTATAAAAATGATATGGATCCTAAATCAGATAATCTGATTATGTTTGAAAATGATCTGCACCTTGCAACCCTTAAAAATTTACTTCCAAGCTATAAAAAAGTATTTATTATCCTTTTAAAAAATGAACAAAGACAAATTAAATTGTCTGAATCTGTTTTGAAATTTAAACAAGATTTGGTCTCTGAATTTGTAGAGCAATTTGATAATGTTGAACAGATTGATCCTTATTTATTGGAAAATACTTTTAAAAATACTAACGAAATAGACATTATTTATCCTGGAGTGGGAGAAAATTATGATTTCATAACTGAGTTTAAAAATTTACACCATAAAAAAATTTTTAATCTTGTGAGGGATGAAGATTTATTTGCTTGGAAATTTGCTAAAAGAGGGTTTTTTAAATTTAAAGAAAATATTCCAAAAATAAATCAAAGAATATTAGAAAATGTTTAAAAAAATAATTTTTAACTTAGTTGAATTCCTAATCAGAAAATAACCCCTTTGAGAAGTAAGTATAAATACTTATTTAGGTGCGACTTTTGCTCTTTAATCCACGATGGATAATGTGACTAGTTATTTTTACTTAAGGATAATTTTTTAATAGTGCTTTCAACAATTCTTACCAAGTCGTTTAGCAAAGATACTGCTTTATTAATTCTTAGAGTTATAACTGGAACCGTTCTTATACATCACGGTTATGAGAAATTAGCAAACATAGAAAATTTCGCTGATGCTTTTGTAAGACCACTACATCTCCCTTTCCCAATATTTTTATCATACATAGCGGCATTCTCAGAAATAGGTGGTAGTTGGTTATTAATTATCGGCTTGGCCACAAGATTCGGAGCTTTGGCAATTGTTGGGACAATTTCTGTAGCTATATATCATGCACTTGTTACTTCAGGTTTTAATATTTTCTTACTAGAGCTCTTACTTTTATATTTCGCTTCAGCAACTTCAATTGCGTTAACAGGACCTGGTAATTTCTCCTTAGATGAAGTCATTATCAGAATTTTGAAATCAGAAGATGAGGAGGAAATTATACAACCAACAAAAGCAAAACTCTCCAAACAAGTTGAAGTTAAAGAAGAAGCAAGTAAAGGTGGCTTATTCCAATTTTTGCAAGCAAACATACTCTCAGATACTTCAAGCTAACTTTTTAGGATAAAGGTTATTTATTAGCTCTAACCTTTTTCGATAACTGTTTCTTTTCTCAAGTTTTATCTTAATTGTTGCTTCAGAAAGACTTATAAATAGGCCAATAGCTGTAACCCAAGATAAAAAAATAAAAGGGTTTTCTGGAATTTCTGAGAAATTCATATTAATAATACTTCTTTTTTAAAACTGACTGATCACTATATGTTTTTCAACCTAAATATACAATTTAGAAATATTTAAGGATTAATTTCAACTTTTTCCCATTTCTTAATCTTTTCCCAAAGATATCGTTTATGAACAGGCTGTTCTAATTTAAGAAGATCTACTGAATCGATTTTAAAATTTAGAACTGCAAAATTTTCTGACTTGGGTAGATTGGATAATATTTCATAAGTAGATTGGACTTTTGGGTTTATTTTCTCTCCAGGAGATCCCCAAAACCAAGAAGATTTTGATTTTTCTGATAGTAAATCCCAATAATTTTTGTTATCACTTAATTCATGTATTTTTCCTTTGAATCTATATTGTGATTTGGTTTTCAAAAAGAACCATAATATTTCTGCATTAGGGTTAGATTTTAAATGCCCAATTTTTTCACTTCTTCTATCTGTATAAATAATCATTGAACTATCTTTATGCCATCCTCTGAAAACAACTGTTCTTAATCTTGGCTCATTTTCTTCGCTGACTGTTGCAAGCTGTATCCATCTATTAGAGGGTGATTTGCCCTCTTTTTTTCTAGAAGATTTTAAATCTTGCCTCCAACTGGGTAAGTTGTTATCAGGCATTTAATTTAGGCAATATAAGACCACTTTTCTTTTTGTATTCCTCGAACGCATCATATTTTGAGAGCGATTTATCTTTTTTTATCATTCTTGGTAGAAAAACTATAAAGAAAAATAATGCAAGAATTACTAATGGAATGAAACTCATTGAAAGTATGGCGAATGATAGATAAATTAGTATTTCTCCTAGATAATTTGTATTCCTTATATTTTTGAAAAATCCTTCTTTAATTAGATCTTTTTTTAATTTAAGAGAAAAATATTTTTGGGCATCACTAGCAAAGTGTAGAAAAACTCCAATTATATTTATAGATACAGATGCGGCTATTACGATATTTGGAACAGATTTCTGAGATGAGATAAGAATGTAGGGAGCTACCCAGTAACTTCCAAGGAAAATAAAACCAGTAACTGAAGTTAAAAAATTTATTTTTTCTTTAAAATAAGGATCCGGGAATATCTTTTCTTTTAGAAGCCAAAGTAATCCATAAGTACCATGCAGAGCTAAATAAACGTAGGGAGCGATCGTAAAATTATCAAAAAAAATCATGAAACCTATCACTACAAATGCAGTGAGCCCCTTATGTAGATTAATTATTTGATTAAGTTTCATTTTTTTTAATAATCTAAAAAATGAAATAATTTTCTGTGGATATAAACTAGTTCGTCAAAAGTTTTAATGGGCGATACTGGATTCGAACCAGTGGCCACTACCGTGTCGAGGTAGTGCTCTACCACTGAGCTAATCGCCCAAATTGAAGAATTTGTAATCCCCCTTATAAGAAAATAGCAGGTTAAGTTTCATTTTCTAAGTAATTTAACTTTCCATCGTTCTCTTTTGGTTATTTCTAAATTTAAAATTTCGATAAATCCTTTATTTTCAAGTTCTAGTTTGTCGCCAATTTTTAGACTAATAGTTGGCTTATTAACTTTGTTTCCATTTAATCTGAGCATTCCATTTTCAATCCTTTCAATAATTTTGGTTCGTGATATCCTAAATCCTGCTGAAGCTATAGCGTCTAATCTTGTTGAAGCTTCCACTGTGTTAACAAGTTTTTTTAATCTTCCGGCAGGTATTTGTAATTCATCTATACCTACTATATTAATTTTTACTTTTACATCTCTCAAGTAAAAAATCTTTTCATCTAGATGCTCAACATCTAAATTATCAATTATCCCTTGTGCTCCCCTATCGCCAATAGTCCATATATCTCCTATTTTTAATCGATTTACCCCATTTTCAATTAAGAGGGATCTAAAGTCGTCTTGTGTAGCATTATCAAATAAAAAATTTCCATTAATTTTTATTCCTTGAGCTGGAAAATTACTTTTTAGCGCATCCTCTTCAGGAATGTTATCTCCTCTAAAGCAAGCTATTCTAGACCTCTGAGAAGAGAAGAATCCTCCATAAACAAAAAATTTGAAATCATTTAAATTTTCAAAATCTTTTAAAATCTCTTCGCAAATATAAGTTGAATTAAATCCAGTCCAATAAGTTTCCCAGTGCTTGTAAGCTAAGTTAGCAATATTTATTAATTCCTCAGTTTCTTTTTTGTAGTTTGAATTTATTAAGATTTGCTTTAAGTCAATCATTTAGCCTTCTAAAAAAATTATATCTTTTGCTTCTGATTGTTTTATTAAAGCCCAAGGTAATTCAGTTCCAATTTGATTTTCAAGTAGAACCAGCCATTTACCCTCTTTATTGAAATTAATAATTGATCTCAACTCTTTATTTCTATTGATGTTAATACTTGCAGAAGAAATAATGCTTCCTAAATAACCTGAACCCATTCCTAAGAGACCTCCAATTAATGATTCCCCGATGTTATTTAAACCAAGAAAGCTGAAGGTAGATAAATTTGTCATATTAGAAAAAGCTATTCCAGCTATAAACCCAAATGGCATAAGCCATCTGCTCATATCTTTTTGTCTGATCTTTCTATCAAGTTTGGGATTTAAGATTCTGATATCTTCAAAATTTTGAGATTTGAATAAGATATTCGCTTTCGCATTTAGCAATTCTGTTTCATCTGATGATATTTTCTCACTTAATGGTGGGATCAAAATAGCTTCAGAGAGCATTACTGATTTTTCTTTGAAAACTTCAAATAGTTGGATGCATTTATCAATGTTTTCAAATATCACAATACTTTTAGTCAAATTTTAATCCTCAAATGTTTGTGTTTTATTCAAATTAATAAAATAAGATACATACACTATAGATTAAGTTAAAGTAAAAGATTAAAGAACCAATCTTAAATGACAAAAGTTCTCATTACAGATCCAATTGATCAAAAAGGAATCGATATTCTTTCCAAAGTTGCTCAGGTTGATCAGAAGATAGGAATCTCAGACTCTGAGTTAGTTTCCATTATTAAAGATTATGATGCTTTAATGATTCGCTCTGGTACTAAAGTGACTGAAGAAATTATTAACTCTTCAAGTAAACTGAGAATTATTGGAAGAGCAGGTGTTGGAGTCGATAATGTAGATGTTATAGCTGCTACGCAAAAAGGAGTTCTTGTTGTTAATTCTCCGGGGGGTAACACAATAGCTGCTGCTGAACATACTATAGCCATGATGTTGGCTTTATCTAGACATATTCCAATTGCTAATAGTAGTACTTTGTCAGGTAAATGGGAAAGAAAAAAATTTGTTGGGAATGAGCTCTATAAGAAAAAATTAGGTGTTGTAGGTTTAGGTAAAATTGGTGCTCATGTAGCTAAAGTTGCTAATGCATTAGGAATGGAAGTTTACGGATATGATCCTTTTGTTTCAACTGAAAGAGCTCAACAAATACAAGTTAAACTATCTGAGATAGAGGATTTATTCAAACAATCAGATTATGTAACTTTACATTTGCCTCGTACACAAGAGACAGAGAATTTAGTAAATATGGACGTGCTTAAAAGTATGAAAAGTAATGCAAAATTAATTAATTGTGCTCGCGGAGGCTTAATTGACGAAGAGGCATTAGCAGAAGCTTTAAATAAATCATTGATTGCAGGCGCTGCAATAGATGTCTTTTCTAAAGAACCTTTGGAATCTAATTCACCACTTTTGAAGGTTGAAAAGAATCTTATCCTTACGCCACACTTAGGAGCATCTACTCGGGAAGCACAAGAAAATGTAGCTGTTGATGTTGCAGAACAAATAAGAGATGTATTGCTTGGTTTATCTGCAAGAACTGCAGTAAATATTCCAGGTTTGAGTCCTGATATTATGGATAGTCTAAAACCTCATTTGCAGTTAGCTGAAACAATGGGTCTGCTTATAAGCCAGCTTTCAGGTGGAAAGATACAAAAACTGGAGGTGAAGCTTCAAGGCGAATTTGTGCAACATCCTTCACAGCCATTAATAATAGCTAGTCTTAAAGGCCTTCTAAGTAAAGCTTTGGGAGATAGGATTAATTATGTGAATGCTTCGCTAGAAGCAGATTCAAGAGGTATTTCAGTAGTTGAGAATAAAGATGAGGCAAGACCTGAATTTGCTAGTGGGTCGCTTCAGTTAACCACCTATGGAGATAATGGCGACCATAGCGTAGCAGGAAGCATTTTTGCTGATGGGGAATTAAGAATTATTAGTATTGATCAATACCCAGTTAACGTATCTCCAAGCAGATATATGTTGGTTACTAGGCACAGAGATATGCCGGGTATTATTGGTAAGTTGGGGTCTTTATTAGGTAGCAACAATGTAAATATTGCCTCAATGCAAGTTGGCCGCAAAATTGTTAGAGGTGAAGCTGTTATGGTTCTTAGTATTGATGATCCAATACCTAATAAGTTGCTTGATACCATTGTTGAAGTTGAGGGAATTACTAATGCTAATCCAGTTACTTTATAAAGAGGCTTTTCCTACTTAATGGAAACTAAAGATTGGTATAAGCTAACTTTTCTCATAGAAAGTGATTCAGAAGAAATTATTATTTGGCAATTAAATGAGCTGGGGATATTTAGTTTTTCATTTGAATATTTAATTAAAAATGAAAATAAAAAAGAGGTGAATGTGTGGCTTCCAATAGATGATTGGGGCGAAAGTTCTAGAAGGAGCTTTGAAAAAATAATTAGCAAACTTCTAAACATTAGTGCTCCTAAGAATCAATTTTTTAACTGGAGTATAATTAAAGAGGAGGATTGGTTGACAAGCTGGAAGCAATATTGGGCACCTGAATTAGTAGGAAATCAGTTTTTAATATTGCCTTGTTGGATAAATCTCAATAAAAAATATAAGGATAAACAAATTATCAAAATTGATCCTGGAGCAGCCTTTGGTACAGGGAGTCACCCTTCGACTTATCTTTGTTTGGAAAAAATGGAGAATATTGTATTGTCTGAGAAAAAGGTCTTAGATATTGGAAGTGGTAGCGGGATTTTGAGTGTCGCCGCAAGATTACTTGGTGCCAAAGATGTTTGTGCTGTGGATAATGATTATTTAGCTATAAATTCAACTAACTCTAATTTTCAACTAAATTTCGGTAATTTAAAAAACTTAAATACATATTTGGGATCTTTTAATGATGTAACTTTAAAAAATCAACTCAAACAATTTGATGTAGTTTTATGCAATATTATTGCTGAAGTAATAAAAGAAATGATTCCAAATATTTATAATTGCTTGAATAATAATGGGGAAGTCATTTTTAGCGGAATTCTGAATTCACAAAAAGATGAAATTATAAAAATATTAATTCATAATGACTTGAAATTAATGGATGTATCAACTAGAAAAGATTGGGCATGCATTTATGCTCAAAAAACCAGCGATCAAACCTAAGTATAAGTTTTTCTTATAGATACTCTTCAATACATTTTATTGTGTCATTTTTTACTTCAAAATCTCACATATCGACCAAATCGATGTTAAAAATGTATTTGATAGGTATTAATTACCAACAATTTTTTATTTAAATGGCTTCTTACAAAGTTACACTCATCAGCGAAGGTGAAGGGCTCAATTCAACTATTGAAGTACCTGATGATCAATACATCCTCGATGCTGCTGAAGAACAAGGTATCGATCTTCCTTATTCCTGCAGAGCTGGAGCATGTTCAACATGTGCTGGAAAAGTTACTTCAGGTAGTGTTGATCAATCTGACCAAAGTTTCTTGGATGATGATCAACTAGAAGCTGGTTTTGTTTTAACATGTGTTGCTTATCCAACATCTGACGTAACAATTACAACTCATGCTGAGGAAGAATTATATTAATTATAAAAAATTAATTTTTCTAAGTTGATTATTCATTTATTCTCTGCCACCCTCTATGAAGGTGGCTTTTTTTGTAAATGAATAAATTTGAATTTTTCAAGACTGGCAGTGTTCAATCAAGTTATGGAGGACAGTACAGTTATAGGGTAATTGGACCATGTTGCAGACTTTATGATAGGGAAGAGTTACCCTGGCCCTGCTCAAGGCTTGCTTGGAGGAGTAAGGAGCCTAGTTGGAGAAGAATAGGTTCCAGGTTTGTTGCCGATATGGCTTCAAGAAAATGCCCATCTTACTCAGTACAGATTTTGGAGCCTGGATCGAAACCTGTTGAGACAGTGATAACTCTTTTTTCAAAGAAATTTTCTTCTGATATGCAGGAATGGTGGTACAGCAAAAAACCAGGCTCAAAAGAGCCTGGTAATATCTTCCCTTCTTAAGTTAGTTAGCTTTAAATATTATGCTTTTGGCTTTGGAGGCATATAACCTTTTAAGCCGGTGCATTCAAGACTATCAATTGTATTAACTCCAGTTTGTGAGTTAGTTCCACTAGCTCTTTCACATAATGATTTTCTCTGAGAGAGATCAAGATTTGCATCGGTAAAGTCTGCTCCATCAATAATTGCTCCATCAAAAACACTTTTCATAAGCTCACCATTTGTAAGATTTGCATCAGTAAAATCAGCATTATCAAAGCGTGTTGCATATGCAATAAGGTCAGTCATATTGGCTCCTTTAAAACTAGAGTTTTTTGCAGTTGTCACGCTCATATATGCGCCTTGAAGGTTAGCCTCTCCTAAATCTTGATTGGATAAATCATATTTTACATATTCAGTATTATGAAGGTCTGCTCCGTGAAGATCATCTTTTAGTACGTCAACTGATGAAGGATCACTAGGATAAAGTGCGTTTGCAGAGATTGGATTAATAAGTAAACCAATAATTAATGGAAGAAAAATAAATAGTCTTTTACAAGACTTATTTAGTGATGAAAAAATAGAAACCATTTCGATCAACATCAATATAGAAAACCTAAGACTATTATTCCATGGGTTGGTCATTTGCGACCCTTCTTCTAACGAACTGTTGCAGTTTATTTTATTTCTGCCGTTAGAAAATCTTTTGCAAGTTGAGTATTTGGAAAAACTTTTTGAGCCTCTTTAAGCAAATCGCTTGGGGTTATTGCATTTTTATTTGTGTATCTTGGACTTAAATGAGTGATAATTAATTTTTTTGTATTAGATAATAATGCTGTTTGGGCAGCCATGATTGTTGTGGAATGTAATTTTTCGTATGCCATGCTTTCATCCTCCTCTGAAAAAGTCGATTCATGTACGAGTAAATCAGCATTTTTCGATAGTGAAACAGCTGATTCACTAAAGACTGTATCTGTGCAATAAACAAAACTTTCTCCCTCTCTAGGAGGCCCACAGAATTCTTTCCCATCAAATGTCCTCCCATCCGCTAATACTACTTTTTTACCTTGTTGTAGTTCTGAATAAATTGGTCCAGGTGCTATTTTTAAAGATTGCGCTTTTTTGATATCAAATTTACCTGGCTTATCTTTTTCACTCACTCTATAACCATAAGCAGGTATTTTATGTTTAAGGCAGGCGCAATTTACTTTTATTTTATTGTTTTCAAATAAAATTTTATTTTTTGATGCAAAATTTTCAACTTCCACGTAATGCAATGGGAATGACAGTTTACAAAAACTACTTTTAAGTGCTGAATTTATAAAATTTCGCAATTCTGAAGGACCGTAAATTTCAATACCCTCACTATTCCCTGATAAACCTAATGTAGCTAAAAGTCCAGGTAAACCATAAACATGGTCACCATGCATGTGTGTAATAAATATTTTCTTGATTTGTGAAGATTTAATATTGCTTTTCATTATTTGATGTTGCGTTCCCTCTCCACAATCAAAAAGCCAAACTTCTGATGATTGTGATAATTTAAGTGCTAGGGAAGAAACATTTCTCGTTAAAGAAGGGACTCCTGAGCTTGTTCCTAAGAAGGTGATATTCACTTATTTATGATATTTTTATTTTTATATCTGGATTAAATTTAGACTTTTAGTCAAACTTAGGCAAATTAAGCATTTGTTTTTAAACAAAGTGATACTTAAATTTAAAAAAAACTATAGTAAATGTTGCCTGATAAGTGTTTTATTTATTTGTATTTTTCAGAGTCAAAGTGTTTTTGCATCTAGAGAGCCAATAATTAGAGTTTTGATATCAAAAAATAACAATTTAAGGATCAGATCAGATAGATCAATTCCTCTAGTCATAGAGGGGAAATTTTTTTCAGGTAAAAAAATAAAAGGTTTAACTTTAAAAAATGAGAAAAATAGAAAAATATTATATTTTGATAAAAATAAACAAAAAAAATATGACTTAAAAAGTAATCAACAATTTCAAGTTAGATCTTCTGATGGAAGAGGTATATGGGTTGGTCAGAAGAGATTTTCTGGTAAACTCAATCTCTTTGTACTTGATTCTGAAATATTGGTAGTGAATGTTTTAGGAATAGAAAAATACCTGAGTAGTGTAGTGGGTTCAGAGATGCCAACAAAATGGCCTATTGAAGCATTAAAGGCACAAGCAATTGCTTCTAGAACTTATGCTTTAAAGCAAAAGGGAAATAATTTATTTGATATAGATTCAACCCAGAAAAATCAAGTCTATAATGGCTTGGAATCAAGAACTCACAAAACTGTCAGAGCCGTTAAAAGTACAAGATCTTTGGTTTTAACATATAAAGATAAATTAATTAATGCGTTGTTCCATAGCAGCTCAGGTGGAATGACAGAAAATAGTCAAGATGTATGGAAGAATAAATATCCATATTTATCAAGTGTGAGAGATTTTGATAAAAATAATCCAAAATTTAGATGGCAAAAAAAATTTTCGAGTAATGAATTAACAAATTTATTTCCCAAGATTGGAGGTTTAATAGATATAGAGATTCTAGATATTACTAGCACGGGGAGAGTAAAAAAAGTAAAACTTATTGGGGTTTATGGTTCTGATGAAATTTCTGGGGTAGTTTTAAGAAAAAGATTAGGCCTTAAAAGTAATTTTGTGAGATTTAAATTGTTTGAGGAAGAATTAAAAAATAAATCTACTATAAAAAAAGGTTTGATAGCTTTTGGACAGGGATCAGGTCATGGAGTAGGAATGAGTCAATGGGGTGCTAAATATCTAGCTTCTAAAGGTCAAAAGGCTGAAAGAATATTAAAACATTTTTATAGAGGTTCGCAGATTAAACCTTTTAGAAAAGATTACCTATAGAAGTTATTTAGCATTAAGTACTAATTTTGGATTTATATTAGATTGATCTTTACTTAAGAAGCCTATCCCAAGTAGTGTTTGTTTTTTGTCTATTACTTTTATGGGGTTTTTATAGTCAAAAGATTTGCTTTCAATGAAGTAATTAATATCAACTTTAATTGCTCTTCCTGTTTGCCAAAAATTGATTTGTTCTTCATGACTTAAGACAAATGTTGGAATGTGATTAAGAGCAGAAATTGTTGGAATAATAAAATTTTTCGAGTTTTTTTTTCCTTTTTCGATTTCGATATCAGATATTTTTATCGATTTTTGTTCATCAAAGCCACATGCTGAAATTCTTTTTAGTTGTAGAAGGCAACCTTCGGAATTAAGAATTTCTCCTACATCTCTTGCAATTGATCTTATATAAGTGCCAGCGGAACATGTGATTTTTATATCAATTATTCCGTTTAATTGGTCCCATTTCATTAAAATAAGTTCGTCTATTTTTACTTCTCTTGGCGCTAATTCAAAAATTTCATTCCTGAAAGATTTTTTATAAGCTCTCTCACCATTGACGTGCACACTAGATACTTTTGGCGGAATTTGTTTAATAATTCCTCTAAATCTATTGAGGTATTGATCTAATTTTTCATCACTGATTTTAGGCCAACTTTTTTGATTAATTATTTCTCCGTGAATATCATCAGTGTTAGTTCTTGTCCCTAATTTAATTTGTCCTATGTAAGTTTTACCCTGAGGAAGATATTGAATAAATCTTGTTGCACTGCCTATCGCGATTGGTAATATTCCTACAACTTCTGGATCAAGAGTTCCTGTATGTCCGACCTTTTTTGTGTTTAGTAACTTCCTTATTTGTTTAACACAGTCATGAGAGGTACAGCCTTTATCTTTATTTATTACTAAGAATCCATCTTTAGTTTCCATTTTTAATATTAAGAATACTTTGAGAAAGATTTATTATCATTTTATGATTTTGGTATTGGAAATTTAGAGTAAGAAATTGAAAGACAATGATTCTATTTTAAAAGAGTTTTTAGACAATGCTTTTAATCTGAAATCACATTTAATGGAATACTTATCTATTAGAGAATGTGATTTAGATGGATTCCTTGCAAATGCAAAGATTAATTTGGCTAATTCGCATCCTGGGGATGCTTTAAATGATGTTTCAGATTTTTATACTGACATTGTAGGAGATAGGCATGTAGCTGATTTAGCTGCTTGGCACATCACAAGTAGTGACTACATAGCTGATACTTTAAAACTTCAACAGAGATTTTCTAGAGATTTAGTTTTAGATTTTGGAGGAGGTATTGGTACGCATGCCTTGGCTAATGCTATGTCTTCAAAAGTTGACCATGTTTTTTTTGTAGATATTAATCCAACAAATAGAAATTTTGTTGAATACAGGGCTAAGAAATTAGGAGTTGAAAAAAAAATTACTTTTTGCGAAAAGATTCAAGATACTCAAATATTGAAATTTGATACGATAATTTGTCTTGATGTATTGGAACATCTAATAGATCCAGCTTCTCAAATTAATATTTTCAGTGAGATTATGGATAGTAATTCAATCGCTTTATTTAATTGGTATTTTTACAAAGGAGATAAGAACGAATATCCTTTTCATATTGATGATAGTCATATTGTTGAAAGGTTTTTTGAGACTCTTCAATCAAATTTTTTAGAAGTATTTCATCCTATTCTTATAACTACAAGAGCTTATAAAAAAAATTAAATGACTATATTAACTCTTTTTCTATTTCTTAAATTTCTTTTAATGCTTTCGAAACTTACTGTGCCTTCTTTTAGTGCAAAAAGGGTGTCATCTTTCCCTTTTCCGACATTGATTCCTGGCAAAAATGATGTACCTCTTTGGCGAATTAAAATTGATCCAGCAGTTACTTTTTCTCCACCATAAGCTTTTACACCCAGCCTTTTGGAATTTGAATCGCGACCGTTTCTTGTAGAACCTGTTCCTTTTTTATGTGCCATTAGAAATAATTAATTTGTAGATTTTTCGGATTTTGGTTTAGTTTCCCCTTTAACAGTTTCTTTTTTTGAAGAAGACTTAGGAGCTACTTTTCCTATTTTTATAGATTTTACCATAACTCTTGTAAGTTCTTGTCTATGTCCCATTTTTCTTCTTGTCTTTTTTTTCGGACGCATTTTGTATACAATAATTTTCTTATCTCTTTTATGGGAGACTACTTCTAATTCAATTTTTGCATCCTTTACGTAAGGTTTTCCTACAGTGATAGCGTCTTTGTCTTTTAAGAGTAAAACTTTTTCTAGTGTTATCTTATCTTTCTCTTTTGCATTCAACCTGTCTATATCGTAGTATCTATTAACTTCGAACAAAAATTGTTGGCCCGAAGTTTCTGCTATTGCATACAATTCATTACGTTTTAAAGAATTGTTTGAGGAGTTTTTAGAATTTGTCATATCTTAAAGACGCTATTAGGTACAAATTGATAATTTGATTTAACCTAATTAACAATCATAATTGTTTGTTTATTTTCTTATTCTGTAGTGTAATAAGTCAAGGGTTTTTAAAAATCTTTTTATATCAATTTTAGGAACTATATCAATGGCAGCAAGAAAAACATACATTTTAAAACTCTATGTTGCCGGAAATACTCCTAATTCAATGAGAGCTTTAAATACTCTAAGAGAAATTTTAGAAAATGAATTCAAAGGAGTTTATGCTCTGAAGGTTATTGATGTGCTTAAGCAACCGCAACTTGCAGAAGAAGATAAGATTTTAGCTACACCAACGTTAGCTAAAATTTTACCGCCACCAGTAAGAAAAATAATAGGTGATCTTTCAGATAGAGAGAAAGTTTTAATTGGGTTGGATTTGCTTTTTGATGAATTAACGGAAACTGAATATAGTGGAGATAAATAATAAATTTAAAACTTTTATAATTAAAGATAAATTCAAAATTTATTTTACTTTTGTTTAATTAGCACAAAACTATGAATGATAAGAAATTTAGTAAATCAAATAAAATGCAAGTACAAAAATTACCAACGGGAATAGAAGGCTTTGATGATGTTTGTAGGGGTGGTTTGCCTGTATCTCGAAGTACACTTGTTAGTGGTACGTCAGGAACTGGTAAAACTGTCTTTTCACTGCAATACTTACACCACGGAATTTGTAATTTTGATGAGCCTGGAATCTTTGTAACATTTGAAGAATCACCTTTAGATATTATTAGGAATGCCGCAAGTTTTGGATGGGATTTACAAGAATTAATTGATCAAAATAAACTTTTTATTTTGGATGCTTCTCCTGACCCTGATGGTCAGGATGTTGCGGGTAACTTTGATTTGTCTGGTCTTATTGAGAGAATTAGTTATGCAATTAGAAAATATAAAGCTAAAAGAGTTGCAATAGACTCAATAACTGCTGTCTTTCAACAGTATGATGCAATTTATGTTGTTAGAAGAGAAATATTTAGACTCATAGCAAGATTAAAAGAGATAGGTGTTACGACAGTTATGACTACTGAAAGGGTTGATGATTATGGGCCAATTGCTAGATATGGAGTAGAAGAATTTGTATCTGATAATGTTGTCTTATTAAGAAATGTTCTTGAGTCAGAAAAGAGAAGAAGAACTTTAGAAGTTTTGAAGTTAAGAGGTACTGTTCATATGAAAGGTGAATATCCATTCACTATGGGCATGGATGGAATAAGTGTGTTTGCCCTTGGAGCAATGAGATTAACGCAGAGATCCTCAAATATTAGGATTAGCTCTGGAGTTAAAGATCTTGATGATATGTGTGGTGGTGGATATTTTCAAGATTCCATCATCCTCGCTACTGGTGCTACTGGTACGGGTAAAACAATGCTTGTATCAAAATTTGTTGAAGATGCTTATAACAATAACGAAAGAGCAATACTTTTTGCATATGAAGAATCTAGGGCTCAATTACTTAGGAATGCTACTAGCTGGGGAATAGATTTTGAAAAAATGGAAAGTGATGGGTTATTGAAAATTATTTGTGCATATCCAGAATCAACTGGTTTAGAAGATCACTTGCAAATTATAAAAACGCAAATTAATCAATTTAAACCAAAAAGAATGGCAATTGATTCTCTTTCTGCATTAGCCAGAGGTGTAAGTTTGAATGCATTTAGACAGTTTGTAATTGCTGTTACAGGTTATACAAAACAAGAGGAGATAGCAGGCTTTTTTACTAATACTGCAGAAGAATTTATGGGAAGTCATTCTATAACTGATTCTCATATCTCAACAATTACAGATACCATATTATTGCTTCAATATGTAGAAATAAAAGGTGAAATGGCACGAGCTTTAAATGTTTTTAAAATGCGGGGATCATGGCATGATAAAAGAATAAGAGAATTTATTATCACAAATAGCGGTCCAGAAATAAAAGACTCTTTTTCTAATTTTGAACAAATATTTAGTGGTGCCCCTCACAGAGTTGTACCTGATCAAAGTGTTCAAAATGTTTTTAAAGGAGTTGATAATAATTAGATTATTTCTTATATTTCAGAACCTGAAAAAGAATCTGAATTATAAATAGCTTTTGTCAATAATTCATCTTTATCAGATTGTGCTAAGGCTAAATCAAACCAGAAAGTTGTCCCTACTCCTAATTCACTCGCCATACGAATCTCCCCACCATGTTTTTCAATTATTCCTCTCACAATAGATAACCCCAAACCGGTCCCTTGCTCAGTATGAACAGAATTCTCCACTCTATAAAAACGATCAAATATCTTTTCTTGATCAGCCTGGGATATTCCTGAGCCAGTATCAGCAATCTCAATTCTTACTTTTGGTAGTGGCGAAACTAATTCACATTGAGGGGCTGCATCATTTTTAATACTTGGTGGGAAAGCTGGACAGTAATCTGGCCAAGTATAAGCTCTTATAATTAAGGAACTATTTTTTGGACTAAATTTCAATCCATTACCCAACAAATTATCAAAAACTTGGAGAAGCAAATCAAAATTTCCAAGAATTGGAGGAATAGTTTCCTCTATATCATGAGCTAATGAAACATTTTTTTCTGTAGCATTAAGTCTATAATTTCTGAGAGTCTGTTCTATTGCTGGTTTTATGTCCATTTGCTCTAGCTGAACAATTTTCCCAGACTCCAATCTTGATAAATCTAATACATCATTTACAAGTCTTGTTAATCTGTCAGTCTCTGAATTCGCAATGCCCAGAAATTCTATTTGTTCTTCATCTGAAAGCTGATCTTTTAAATCATGTAAGGTCTCTACATAACTTTTGATATTAAAAAGTGGTGTCCTCAATTCGTGCGAAACATTACTAATAAATCTATTTTGTGCCGCGTTAAGTTCAACTTCTCTAGTTAAATCTTGGATTGTTACGGCAATTCCTTTTAATTCAACTTTATTTGTATCTAAAACTGATTGCAAAACAATTCTTAGGGTTCTTGCTGGTTCTCCTAAACTGAATCTTAAATCGTCCTTCTCCTTTTCCCTGTTTAAAATAGATTCTATATTAGTATGTAAATCGTTAGATAAAATCTCAGGGATTTCATTTAAAAAATGTTTGCCCTCTAAAAATCTTCCTTCCCAACGAAATAATCTCTTTGCTGTTGGATTAGTAAGTACAATCTTGCCTTGTGAGTCCAATAATATAGCTCCATCAGCCATTGTAGCTATGAGGGATTGCTGTTTGATTTGTGCCGCTTTTAGTTCTTCTATATTAGCTTCGTCATAATTTTCTAACTGGGTTGCCATTCGGTTAAATCCATTTAAGAGTTCTCCTAGATCACCTGTCATAGGTAATGAAATTCTAGACTTAAAATTTCCTCTGGAAATTTCTCTAACACCTCTTACTAATTCTCTGACGGGTCTTGTAATTGTTAATGCATTGAATACAGCTCCAAGTATTACTAAAACCCAAATAGAGATAAAAACTGCAATGGTTACTTCTCTTGTTAAGGCAGCACTGGCTAGTGCTTTTTTATTAGGGGTGACTCCCAAAGCTAAAGTTCCAAGATATTTACCTTTCCATAACATCGGGACAAAAACATCTGTTACTTGACCTTGAGGTGTAGCATGCTGCCTAACTAAAGGGAATTGTGGTCTCTTCTTTAATTCTGAGGGTAATTTTAATTTTCTGGTGAGCTGAAACTGACTGTCTGAGCTTGTCGGTGTTGCACTGATCGGTATCCCAAGCTGAACAATATCTTCAGCATCAGTGAAGAATATATAACGGAGGTTTCGACTTGATCTCCAAAACTTCTCAGCTACATTTGAAATTTCTTTTTTTTGGTTATTAGCGACTAATTCTGTAACATTCCCAGATAACAATAAGCCAAGATCTCGAGCATATCGAGTATCATTCATTCCGGCATCTCTTTGGATACTATTTAACGCAAAAAAAGTTATTCCTGTCATTAGAAGGCTTACGACAAGAGTTGCTATAGCTAACAACTTTGTTCTTAAACTGAATCCACTCCACCAAGCGATGAGTCCTTTAATCCAATAGTTACTATTCATATCTTCATTTTCAGTAATGTTATATTTTCTATTTTCTGAATTATTGGTATCTACCATAAGCTTAATTCTCCTTAGAAAAATTTTTTCTGACTTGGTAACCTATGTCATTTCTAAAGTAAATACCCTCAAAATGAATTTTTTTTAAATTCTTATATGCTTTTTCAAAAACCATATCGAAGTCTTTATCTTGGCAGACAATACTTAAGACTCTTCCTCCATTAGTTAATAATTTCCCATCTTCACTTAAAGAAGTACCTGAATCAAAAATTTGACAATCCTTTGAATCGATCTTACCTATTTTTATTTGAAAGCCAGTTTTATATTCGTGAGGATAACCTTTGGAGGATGCTATTACGCAACCACTAACTTTATCAGAAGTATTAATTATTTCATCACCAGTTAAGTTTCCCATTGAGCATTTTTCTAAAAGAAATACAAAATTTTGATCCATTAAGGGCATTATTGTTTGGCATTCTGGATCGCCAAATCTACAATTATATTCTATAACTTTAGGCCCAGATTCTGTGATCATTAATCCAAAGTAAATTACGCCTCTATAGTCAATATTTCTTTTATTTAGTTCATTTATTGTGGGTTCAATTATCTCTTTGATAATTCTATCAAGGTAATCTTCTGTTAATAATGGGGCAGGAGAATAAGCCCCCATACCTCCTGTATTTGGCCCTTTATCTTTCTCATTAAGTCGTTTGTGATCTTGGGCGGTTGGAAGTAAGGTGTATCTCTTCCCATCGCATAAAGCAAAAACTGAAACTTCTGGCCCTTGAATTTTTTCTTCTAGAACAACTACATTCCCAGAGTTGCCAAATCTACCATTAAAAATCAACTCTGCTGCTTTAAAACATTCATCTTTTGAATTAGAAATAAAAACACCTTTACCTGAAGCTAGACCATCAGCTTTTACTACAAGTGGATTTGGTGAAGAATCAATAATTTTTTTGGCTTCTTCTAGAGAATTGACTTTCCAAAAGTTTGCAGTTGGAATATTTGCCTCTTGCATAAATTCCTTTGCCCAAGATTTACTAAATTCTAATTTTGCTCCATCTTTATTAGGACCAAATACTTTAAAATCTTTTTGGCGAAGAAAATCAGCTAATCCATTTGCTAGAGGTATTTCTGGTCCAATTACAACTAAATCTATCTTAAGAAAATTAAGCTTTTCTAAAAGTTCATTTTTATTATTTATATCAATTTTTATTCTTTCACATTTATTTATTCTTTCTGAACCACCGTTACCAGGTATTAAATAAACTTTTTTAATTAATTCATTTTTTTGAATAGCCCAAGCTAAAGAGTTTTCTCTCCCGCCATTTCCAATAATTAAGATATTTTCTAATCTAATTAGGCTCCTAGAACTTTTTGAATGAATTCCCATATATTGTTTTTAAAGGTTATGAGGTTTCGATGAATAATCAGTTAAAATGAAATAAAATCATTCGAAGTTGATCTCTAATAAATATGTTAATTACAAAAAGTACTTTAGTAATCATAATGAGGTTTTAAATTAATGAATAATAAATATGAGTTGATATATGAAGGCAAAGCAAAAAAAGTATTTACTTATGATGATCTAGATAAAGTAAAAATTGAATTTAAAGATGATGCTACAGCTTTTAATGCGTTGAAAAAAGAAATATTTGAAGGTAAAGGCAAACTTAATTGTCTTATAAGTGCAAGAATTTTTGAGATTCTTATTAAGGAAAATATTCCAACTCATTTTATTGAACTTGAAAATGAAAATACAATGATTGCAAAAAAAATAAAAGTAATTCCATTAGAAATTGTTCTAAGAAATACTGCTTATGGTTCTTTGTGTAAACAAACAACTATTAAACCTGGAACTTTGCTATCAAAACCATTAATTGATATCTATCTTAAAAATGATGAACTTAATGATCCCCTCCTTACAAAGGATAGAATTGAATTAATGAATATATTGAGCCCTGATGATTTAGAGTTTATAATTAATTTAACTTTGAAAATTAATGTAATCCTGAAAAGTTTTTTTAAAAATATTCAACTTCAACTTGTGGATTTCAAGTTGGAATTTGGTTATGATTTAAAAAATAACATTCTTCTCGGGGACGAAATAAGTCCTGATAATTGTAGATTGTGGGATCTAAATCAAAAAAATGATATAATTGTAAGTCTTGATAAAGATAGATTTAGAAATGATTTAGGTGGCCTAATTGAAGCTTATAGTGAAATTCACCGAAGAATTAACAATTATCTTTAACCTAACTGAATAGATAATGACTTATCAATCTTAATCAAAATACTATGCAAAAACATTTTTTAAAATTTGGAAAGGTTTTCACAAATGTTGCCTGCACTCCATTGATTTTGATATCAAATAATTCAGAACTGGCTGCAAAGTATTTGCCAAGTGATCATGATCAATCAATAAAAAACTTGGAAATAGCAAACATCAATAATGATTTTTTTCATGTTAATGATTTCAAAAAAGAGAAGAAATTTCTTCTTGCCGAAAAAAATAATGAGGTTAATGAAGAAAGTGTACTTATCTCAGAAATAATTATCGAAGGTTGGGAAAATCATCCTGAGGGTAGAAAGCTTGAATTGGCTGCATATGATTCTATGAGCATAAAGCCTGGAAGTATTGTTGATAATCGAATTTTAAATCAAGACCTCAATGCAATATATGCTAGTGGTTGGTTTTCAGGAGTTAAAATAAAGGCTCAAGATGGGCCACTAGGTGTGAGGCTAATAGTAAATGTAGTGCCTAATCCAATTTTGAAGAAAGTTGAACTTAAACAAATAAACTCTCTAATTTCTTATGAATACGTAGATGATATATTTAATAATTATTATGGAACGACTCTTAACTTAAATGAATTTCAAAATAAGATAGAAATAATAAAAGAACGTTATGAAAAAGAGGGTTATTCTTTAGTTAGAATAACTGGTCCCGATAGAATCTCTGAGAACGGAATAGTAACACTACAAGTTTATGAAGGCATCATATCTGACGTAAAAATAAGATTTCCGGATTCTGATGGTGAATTTGTTATTGATGGAAAACCTAGAAAAGGGAAAACAAAAGACTGGGTCATAAAAAGAGAATTAAAAACACAACCTGGTTCAATATTTAATAGAAAAATTTTAGAAGCTGATATCGGTAGACTATACGCCACATCATTATTTGATGATGTAAAGGTTTCTCTTGGGCCTGACAATCTAAATCCTGGTCAAGTCATAATTTTTTTAGACTTGAGTGAGCAAAGAACAGGATCATTAACAGGTGGACTTGGTTATAGCAATGGTTCAGGTATTTTCGCATCAATTGGTTTGCAGGAAACAAATGCACTAGGAAGAGCATGGTCTACAAATTTAAACCTAAATTTCGGAGAATATTCAACTACCTATAATTTTTCATTATCTGATCCATGGATTAAAGGAGATAAACATAAAACATCTTTTAGAACAAATTTTTTCTTAAGTAGAGATTATCCACAAGAATTTAAAAGTGAAGATAATGGACGCATATACGCGGTTGATGATACTAGTACTTCAACCTCTGATACTTTTTCATCAATTGTTTTAGAAAAGACAGGAGGTGGATTTTCTTTCTCAAGGCCACTAAATGGAGGAGATCCATTTAAAGTCGCCAAATGGAGAGTTCTTGCAGGAATGAATTTTAAGAAAGTAAAGATGATTGATGGTGATGGAAACAAAAAACCTTATGGTGATAGGACTCCAACGACAGGAAATATAAATGATATTATTTGTATTGGATTTACTCCCAATGATGGTTCATGCCCTGAAGAAAATACATTAGTAAGTGTTATCGCGAGTACCTCTAGAAATAATTTGAACAATTCTATCAACCCAACTTCAGGAAATAAATTTAGTTTTGGTACCGAACAATTTGTATCAATGGGGAAAAACTCTCCAACTTTTAATAGAATGAAAGCATCATATGCATTTTTTATACCAACAAAATTAATAAATTTAACTAATGCATGTAAGTCTAGCGATGCCAGGAGTGAAGACTGCCCTCAAGCTATTGGATTTCAATTTAAGGCGGGAACAATTATTGGGGAATTGCCTCCTTACGAAGCATTTTGTATGGGAGGAACATCATCTGTTAGAGGTTGGGGATCTTGTGATTTGGCTGTAAGTAAAAGTTTTGTTGAGGGTACAGCAGAATATAGATTTCCTGTATGGAGAATGATATCAGGAGCTTTATTCGTTGATGCAGGGAGTGATCTTGGCTCTCAAAAAGAGGTGCCTGGAAAACCAGGAAAATTATTGCAGAAATCAGGTTCTGGTTTTTCACTTGGAGGGGGAGTTGGAGTTAAAACACCGATAGGTCCATTAAGATTAGATGTTGCAAGCAAGGACCTAAGTGGAGATTGGAGATATACACTCGGAGTTGGATGGAAGTTTTAAGTGTTTTCTTGGCCTACTAATTATGATTTCTGCTATACCTTGGCTGGTGTCATCTCCAGAGAAGGTATTGGCCTTCATAGTGGAGAAAAAACAAGAGTTACAATTTCTCCTTATGAAAAAGAAGGATATTATGTGTCTTTCAAGGATAAACCTAGCGAGATTTTTAAATTAACTCAGGATTTAATTGGAAGTACAATGCTTTGTACGGCTGTTAAATTGGGAGGGAGAAATTTATATACTATTGAGCATTTACTCTCATCAATGGCTGGGTGTGGGTTAAGTTATATTCATATTGAGGTTGATGGGAAAGAGATTCCTCTTTTAGATGGATCAGCAATCCAGTGGGTTAAAGATTTTGAAGAAGTAGGGATAAAAAAGGCACCTAGACCAGATAATTTCTTTCAAGAGATTAATAAATCAATAATTTTAAATAAAGAAGGCTCAGTAATAGCTGCAACCCCTTCTAAAAAAACTACAATTATATCCACAATAAATTTTGCCTATAAAGCAATTGGAAATCAAACTTTTGTGATTGACTTAAATCCAAAAAATTTTGTTGAAATGATTGCTCCTGCCAGAACATTTGGTTTTAAAGATCAATTTCAAGAGTTAAGTGAACTTGGATTAATAAAAGGTGGAAGTTTGGAAAATGCCCTTGTTTGTGACGGTGATAAATGGGTTAATCCACCATTAAGATTTGATAATGAACCAATAAGACATAAAATTTTAGACCTTATTGGGGACTTGGCTTTGGTAGGGTTACCTAAGGCTCAAATTTTAGTTTATAAAGGATCACATTCTTTAAATGCTTTATTGGCCTCATCGCTAAAAAACTAACTTTATCTTTAATTGTTTTGGAAAAGAAATTATCCAGTGAAAATAATCAACTTTCCTCTGAGAACATATTAGGTTTGTTACCTCACAGATATCCTTTCGCACTTGTGGACAAAGTCATAGAGCATATTCCTGGTGAGAAAGCAGTTGCAGTAAAAAATGTAACTATAAATGAGCCTCAATTTCAGGGACATTTTCCTGAGAGACCCTTAATGCCTGGGGTTCTTATTGTTGAATCAATGGCTCAAGTAGGTGGAATAATTGTAACCCAAATGCCTGATCTTCCTAAAGGACTTTTTGTCTTTGCTGGAATCAATAATGTTAAATTCAGAAAACCAGTTGTGCCAGGAGATCAATTGATAATTTCTTGTGAGTTATTGTCTATTAAAAGACAAAGATTTGGGAAGGTTAAAGGTGAGGCGCACGTTGATGGGAAGTTGGTTTGTGCTGGAGAATTAATGTTTTCATTAGTTGATTAGGGATATGGATCACAAAAATAATGAATTTAACTCAAGATTTAGTGGCGTAAAAGTTCACCCAAATGCTTTCGTTGATCCAAGTGCCGAATTACATGATGGGGTTATTGTCTCTCAAGGAGCTATTGTCGGCCCTGATGTGACTATCGGGAAAGGAACCGAAATAGGCCCGAACGCTGTTATTTCAGGAAGAACTCAAATTGGTGTTAACAATAAAGTTTTCCCAAGTGTTTTTATAGGTCTCGATCCCCAGGACCTTAAATATAAAGGGGCCCATACTGAAGTAATTATTGGAGATAATAATACTTTCAGAGAATGTGTAACTATTAATAAGGCAACTGATGAGGGCGAAAAAACAATTATTGGAAATAATAATTTGTTGATGGCTTACACTCACATCGGCCATAATTGTGAACTTGGCAATAGGATAGTTTTATCAAATAGTGTTCAAGTTGCCGGTCATGTAAAGATTGAAGATAAAGCTATTATTGGCGGTTGTTTAGGTATTCATCAGTTTGTACATATTGGATATTTAGCAATGATTGGAGGGATGACTAGAGTAGATAGAGATGTACCTCCTTTCTGCTTGGCCGAAGGGCATCCAGGAAGATTGAGAGGTTTAAATAGGATTGGAATTAAGAGAAGTGGTTTAATGGAAAATAAAGATTTTGATTTAAAACTTTTGCAAACTAATTGGAATTCCCTTTTTAAATCTAATGATGCGATTTCAAATTCACTAGAAAAAGTAATGAAAGGAAAATTAGATATTTCATCTTCGAAATTATGTAATTTTTTAAAAGAGTCAATATCTAAAGAAAGACGAGGACCAATGCCTATAGTGAATTTATGAATAAAAAGATATTTATAAGTACTGGAGAAGTCTCTGGAGATTTGCACGGAAGTTTGTTAACAAAAGCATTATTAGAGGAATCTAAAAAAAAATCGATAGATTTAGAAATTTGTGGATTAGGTGGGGAAAGGATGAGGAAAGAAGGTGTAAAAATTCTTCAAGATACTACATCAATTAGTGCAATAGGAATTTGGGAGGCTTTACCTCTTATTCTTCCAACAATAAGAATTCAAAAAAGATTTTATAAATTACTAAAAAAATATCCACCAGATTGCTTAATTCTTATTGACTATATGGGCCCAAATATAAAAATTGGAACAAAATTAAAAAGATCGAAAACTAAAATTCCAATTTTTTACTATATCGCTCCTCAAGAGTGGGCTTGGAGGGTTGGCAATAACACTACAACAAATCTAATAAAATTTTCTGATAAAATTTTCGCGATTTTCAAGAAAGAAGCAGCATTTTATAAAAAGAGGGGCGGAAATGTTTTGTGGGTGGGACATCCAATGATTGATTTGACAAAAAAACTTCCTTTAAAGAAGGATGCCAGAACTATTCTTAACCTTCGCCCTAATCAAAATATCCTGCTTTTGATGCCAGCATCAAGACCTCAAGAATTACGATATGTATTACCTACTTTTATGAAAGCGGCTAAAAAATTACAACAAAAATATCCAAGTTTAGTTGTCTATATCCCCTCCTGTCGGATTGCTTTTGATGAAATATTCAAAAAAGCCTTGAGAAAATATCAAGTTAAGGGATTTGTGATTTCTCAAAAAGATTCTGCAAAATTAAAGCCTTATATTTATTCGCTTACTAAAATTGCTTTTTGCAAATCTGGGACAGTTAATATGGAATTAGCTTTATATGGAATCCCACAGATTGTTGGTTATAGAGTTAGTAGGGTAACTGCTTTTATTGCTAAAAAAATTCTTAATTTCAAAGTAAGATTTATTTCTCCTGTAAATTTGTTAGTTAATAAATTAATAATCCCTGAGTTTGTGCAAAGAGAGTTTGACGAAAAGAAAATTTTTTACAAATCTTGTAGGATTCTTGAGGGAAAGTCAGAAAAAATAAAAATTAAAAAAGGTTATGCTTTTTTAAAAAAAGAATTAGGAGAAGAGGGCGTAGTCCAGAGAGCTGCTAAAGAGATTATTAATTCTATTATTTGAACTTTATAATAAAAAAATGACATGCTTCTTATCTCTTATAGTTGCTCTTTCAATATTTGTTAACCCTGTAAACGCTTTTGCAGAGGAATTGATTCTTGCAGGAGGTTGTTTTTGGTGTTTAGAACATGATTTAGAGTCATTAAAGGGGATAAATTTTGTAGAAAGTGGCTATTCAGGTGGAGATTTGCAAAATCCTACTTACGAAAATCATGAAGGACATCAGGAAGTGGTTTTGGTAAACTATGATTCCAAATTGGTAACTTTACCCGAGATACTTAGGCTTTATTTCAGAAATATTGATCCTCTAGACGGCAAGGGTCAATTTTGTGATCGTGGAGATTCTTATAGGCCAGTGATATTTTTCAAAGATACAACTGAGGAAAGTGATGCAATAAATGCAATTGTTTCCGCTTCTAATGAATTGCGAGTGCCATTAGAAAAAATATCTGTAGAACTAAAATCAAAAGGTCAATTTTGGTTGGCTGAAGAATATCATCAGGATTTTGCTGAGAGAAATGAATTAAAATATAAGTTCTATAGATTCTCATGCGGGAGAGATCAGAGGTTGGATAAATTATGGGGTGATAACGCTAGATCAACAAATCTTTGGAATGAATGATGTAAATATAGTTATTTATTTTTAATCCATTGAACAAGAGTTTTAACTCCAAAACCAGTTGCACCTGATGGATTAATTCCTTTATTCTTATCAGTCCAACAAGTCCCGGCAATATCAATATGAGCCCATTTTATCTCTGAATCAAAGAATTCCTCTAAAAACAGAGCAGCAGTTATTGATCCACCTGCTCTAGGTCCTGTATTTTTCATGTCAGCTATATGAGACTTTAACCCTTCTTTATAAGATTTTTGTAAAGGCATTTGCCATAATTCTTCTCCAGCCTTGACTGATGCAGCTTTTAGGTCATTTGCTAGATCATCATTATTGCTCCAGAATCCAGCTACATCATTCCCTAATGCAACAACAATAGCTCCTGTTAAAGTGGCCAGATCTATTATTGAATCTGGGTTTAAATTGGATGCGTAAGTTAAAGCATCAGCTAATGTGAGTCTGCCCTCTGCATCAGTGTTATTTATTTCAATTGTCTTACCATTTGATGCCTTAACTACATCTCCAGGATGTACTGCAGATCCATTTATCATGTTTTCGCAAGATGCCACAATAAAATGAATTTCTAATCCCTTTGGTTTTATTGCTCCAAGTGCTTTTGCTGCTCCTAAAACTGCAGCGCTTCCGCCCATATCATATTTCATCATTTCAATTTGAGATGCTCCTACTTTCAGGTTGTATCCTCCAGAATCAAAGGTTAAACCCTTCCCAACAAGCGCAATCTTTTCTTTAATAGGCCCCTCTGACTTTAAAGTAAGATGTATAAATTTAGGATCTAAATCAGAACCTTTTGCTACAGCTAAATATGCACCCATTCCTAAATCTTCACAATCATTTGCCTCTAAAATTTTTACTTCCAAACCATGATCTTTAGCTATTTGAGAAGCTTGTATAGACATTTCCTGAGGAGTAAGACTATTTGGAGGGGCGGCTACAAGTCTTCTAGCTAGTTCTACACCTTCACATATTTGTGATGTCTCTTCAAAGCTAATATTCTCAAATTCTTTTAAATTTAAAAACTCTATTTCTTTAAGGACTTTCTTCTCATCTCTTTTCTGATTGAATCTATTGTCCTTATAGGCAGATAATCTGGCTGACTCTGCTAATTGATTTATTTCTAGTTGTGAATTTATAAATTCCCAAGGTAGCAAGATGCTGATTTTTTCATTTTTATCAACTGTTTTCCTAACTAGATTTCCTATAGAGTTTTCTATATCACTTTTATTTAGGTCCTTCGATTTGCCAAGGCCAACTATGATTAAAGTTTCTAATTTTTGATCCAAAAATTCAAAGCTTAAAGTTTTTCCTTTTTCCCCTTTAAATTTTTTTTTAGTAACTTTTTTTAGTAATAATTTTGGGTCAATAGCAAATTTTATGTTTTCAAGTTGGCTTGAAATTTCTTCCTCTAAAACACCAAAAATTAATGAAACACCTTGCCAGTTATCAAGATTTTTTTGGAATGTGGAAAATTGCATTTGTTAAATGGATTGAATTAACTTTTAGTTGTTTGTGAAAGTAGTTGCCCACCTATCTCGAGTTTCTTTATTAAAAGGTGGTAACCATAAATATATCAGTTGCTGTTCTAATTTACGTCTTAATTTTACTTCTTTAGGTACATCTAAGAAGAAACGAATATCTTGGCGACTTGAGAGTTTGTTATAAGCTAGGGCTTCTTTATAGTTCATGAGGTAATTTTTACAATCATGTTCTCCCTTCCATCTTTTATTTGCTGAATTTGTTTCTCCTATATAAAGGATTATTTTAGAACTCTTCATCGAGTCAATTACAAAATACATTGCTGGCCCATTGTGTATATATTGATTGGTTCTCCAAAAGTTCAATGATAATGGCTGCAAGGAAAACGGATCAATTTTTCTTTCATCGGAAACTGCATTTATAGGAAGACTTGTTTGGTGCAAAGTTTTGTTGTGAGTATCTTTTGAAATTTTGAATTGGTGATTATATATTTTGTCCCTCCATTCTGTTAGGATTTCGCCTTTGATTTTTAGATTATTTGAGTGTTGAAAATTAATTGATGTATTTACATTTGAACCAAATAATTCAAATTGTCTATTTTGGTTTGAAATATTATTTACGTTAAATTTTTCCAATATTTATGAAACATGTCTACTAAATTTAATTCTGAAAAAATAAAAATCAAAGAAATATTTATAAACTAAAATTTATTAATCTTCTAATCAATTTAAA
Source organism: Prochlorococcus sp. AG-355-B23 (assembly GCA_003280935.1). Lineage (GTDB taxonomy): Bacteria > Cyanobacteriota > Cyanobacteriia > PCC-6307 > Cyanobiaceae > Prochlorococcus_A. Next base: position 38,840 of record QCDJ01000005.1, on the reverse strand, counting down.
AGATTCTTGTTATCTTGTAATTGAGCCTTAATCTGCGAAGTAAAAAAATAGAAATGGGATTCTTTGAGTCAGACATCGTTCAAGAAGAAGCTAAAAAGCTTTTTACAGATTACCAAGAACTTATGAAACTTGGTTCTGATTATGGGAAATTTGATAGAGAAGGAAAAAAAATGTTTATAAAAAAAATGGAATCACTTATGGATCGTTATAAGGTTTTTATGAAGAGATTTGAATTGTCTGAAGATTTTCAAGCAAAAATGACAGTAGAACAATTAAAGACACAGTTAAGTCAATTTGGGATTACTCCCGATCAAATGTTTGATCAAATGAATAAAACCCTAATAAGAATGAAGGATGAACTTGATAAAACTTCTTAAAGTTAACGGTTAAAGCCATATGACAGATATTTTAAAATTGCCATCATGGCTTTCAAGAGGAATAGAAGAATATTTTCCAATTAAGGGAACAGATCAAACCTTTTCCGAGATAATTGATCATGCGAAAAAAAATAATAAAAAATTAAGGGTTAAACTCGGCATCGATCCAACTGGAACCGATATTCATCTTGGGCACAGCATATTGTTTAAAAAACTTAGGGCATTCCAAGATAATGGACATATTGCAGTTTTAATTATTGGGGATTTTACTGCTCAAATTGGAGATCCAACGGGAAAAAACAAAACAAGAGTTCAGTTATCGGAAAAACAAGTTATGGATAATGCAAAAACATACTTAACTCAACTAGGGATGGGAAAGCCAGCCAATGAATCTATTTTAGATTTTGATTCAAAAGATAGAATAGAAATTAGATATAACAGTGAATGGTTAAAAGGATTAAATCTTAATTCGATAATTGAATTAATGGGGAGTGCAACAGTTAGTCAAATGCTAGCTAAGGAGGAATTTAATAAAAGGTACACCTCGCAAGTCCCAATTGCTTTGCATGAATTCTTATATCCACTATTACAAGGTTACGATTCGGTAATTGTTCAATCAGATATTGAGCTTGGAGGCACAGATCAGAAATTTAATATTGCAATAGGAAGAGACCTTCAAAGGCATTTTAAACAAGACCCTCAATTTGGTGTTCTGCTGCCAATTTTGACAGGTTTAGATGGAATTAAGAAGATGAGTAAATCTGAATTTAACACCGTCGGTTTAAATGAAGATCCTCTTTCAATGTATTCAAAATTAGAAAAAGTACCCGATAATATAATACCCACCTATTTTGAATTACTTACTGAATTAGATTTAAATTTTCTGGAAAATTCAAATCCTCGTGAATTACAGAGAAGGATGGCTTTAGAAGTTACTACTTTATTCCATGGGGCCCAAGAAGCATTAAAGGCGCAATCAAACTGCGAAAAATTATTCCTTGGACAAAAAGAAAAAGTTGGAGAAATTCCAGAGATTTCTTTAAAAGAAGTAGTTTTCCCAGTAAAGTTTTTCTACTTGTTAAGTGCACTAAAACTTTTCAAATCTAGCAGCGAATCCAAAAGATCTATTAAAGGTGGGGGTGTAAAAATTGATAGTCAGAAAGTAATAAATCCTGATTTAGTTTTTAATTCAAAAAATGATTTGGAAGGAAAAATTTTGCAAATTGGAAAAAAAATAATTAAGAGGTTTGAAAACTGAAAATTGATGAATAACAGATTTAATTCGGAGGATAAAATAATATTGGCAATTGATGGATTAGATGTAAGTCAAGCAAAATTACTTTTGGAAAAATGTCCTAATATTAAGTGGGTGAAAGTTGGGTTAGAACTTTTTGTTAGGGAAGGTCCGAGGGTTATTGAAATATTAAAAGGTTTAAATAAAAAAATTTTTTTAGACTTAAAATTTCATGATATTCCAAATACAATGCGAGCAGCATGTTTCCAAGTTTCAAAATTAGGGGTTGATATAATTTCTATTCATGCTTCAGCAGGTTTAAAAGCTCTTAAGGATTCGAAAAAAGCATCTTTAGAAGGAGCCACCTCAGTTAGTGTAAAACCTCCATTGGTTATAGGAATAACTGTTTTAACAAGCTTTTCTCTTATAGATTTTCAAACTGATCTTGATAGAAATAATACAATTGAAGAAAATGTATTGAGACTTGCAAAGTTATCTTTTGATGCCGGATTAGATGGATGTGTTTGTTCCGCTTGGGAGGTAAAAATGTTGAGATCTCTTTATAAGGATAATTTTGAACTTATTACACCAGGTATCAGATTAAATGTTGACAATAAAGATGATCAAAATAGAATTATGACTCCTTATGAAGCTATAGAGAATGGCGCTTCCAAGTTAGTCATTGGCAGATCAATTTCAAAAGCTATAGATCCTAATAAAGCTCTAATAGAAATATTTAAATCTATTGATTCTGATTGATTTTGGATTCTTCTCCCTTAATCAATCTCGTTATGTTTGTTCTATGTTTCCAGATTACTAATAATGCCACAATTAAACTTATAAAAAAGTATGAGTGCATAAATTTACCTAGATAAAAAAACATAAAAATAGGAAGTAAGATTGCAGCTGAAATACTGGATAAAGAAACAAATTTAGTTTTTGTTAGAACTATTAAAAAAATGCCAAGAGATGCGAGACCAACTTTCCAAGAAAGAGCTAAAAACATACCTAATCCAGTAGCAACAGCTTTTCCTCCTTTACCTCTAAGCCATATTGGCCAAATATGTCCTGAGATAGCGGATATCCCTGCTATTACCTCTATTAATCCTTGATCTGTATAATTTTGAGCAATTTTCACTGCAATAAGGCCTTTCCCAACGTCAATGATAAACACAAAAAGTGCTGGCCATTTCCCAACATTTCTTAAGACATTTGTGGCACCTGTAGATCCAGAACCCATAGTTCTTAGATCTATATTTTTGAGATATTTTCCAATTAAAAAACCTGTCGGGAGTGATCCTAAAAGATAACTTGTACAAATTATTAAGATATTCATAAACCTTAGTTTAGTTCAAGATCATCGTAAATTTCATTATCTGAACCAGCAAATGCAACCCATAATGGGAATTGAAGTATTGGAATTTCAACAGAAGTTTCTGCCGCATCAATGATAATAAATGGCAATTCTTCATTGGCTTCTAATCTGTCAGCTCTTTCGATGACACCTTCAGGCCTTTCAAACAGAACAATCCCACTATTAGGTCCAAAGTCATCCCTTGTTAGACCAAGTGAATCTTGAAGAATTCTTCTCCATTCACCTAATCGTTCAGGCTGCGAAGCTAAAATAAGAGTTTGAAATTGATCTCCATATAATTCCCCAAGAATAGATATTAAGCCAGCTGATAACAAGGCATTTTTTTGTCGAGAACCTCTACTTTCAAGAGAACCTCTTCCGCCCATGTTAAAGAACCAATCATCCATAATTTCTATATCTGAGGAATCAAGACTCCGTCTTAATTTCCAAGGTTCTGCATAAAAGTCGGGTTGTTCTGTGAAACTTGAAAAGCACCTTTTGATAATCTCTTTATCTGGCTTAAATGTCTCTGAAAGAGCAGGAACATTAACCACATTATTTGTGCTATTGTCTTGCTTTTTCTCATCAAGGGGAGAAGGCTTTACGATTATTGGTTGAGAAACTAATTCAAGTTTCTCTACATTTTGTGAAAGATTCTGCAAAGCTCCAGTTAAGTACTCTTGAAAGCCTTTAACTCTTTTAGCAATATTATCTGACTGTCCTTTAAAATTAGACTCAATATCTTTTTCTATTTCATTTTTTTTTGTTTCTAACTCTTTTATTTCTTTAACTAAAGAATCTTTTTTTGAAAAGAGATCTCTAAAAATTTCATTAGAAATTTCATCAAAAGATTTAGTTGATTTATCATTTTTCGGTATAATTTTTTTATTTTGAGTTGAATTTTTCTTACTAATTTGTTTTGTATTATCATTTGAAATTGACTTATCTATTTTTAATTCCTTTTCAGGATTATTGTCGGAAATTTCTGTATTGGTCATTTAAATAATTTTGATGATTTGGCAAAGTCTGAATTTTAAGAATTTTTAATTTCCAGGGATTCAACTTTTTTCATAAGCTCATCTTTTAATTGCTTTGGATTAAATAAAATTGGTAATAAATGAGGACTTGACTTTTCTCTAAAATAAAAAATACCTGGGATTATAGGGAAAAAGAATTTCCATGATATCCAGTTCTTAAATGGAAAAGTTCTAATCTCTTTCCCTAATTGTAAAACGATAAAATCATCGTTTGTTATTTTTATTCTTAAAGTGAATGACTGAAGTAATAAAAAAAAGCTAAATGAAGCAAAAACTATTGTTGGCAAAGAACCAATATTCAAAAACAAAAGCATAAAACTTAAAACTATTAGAATGATTGGCAACTGAAATGAAGGAGATATTATTACTGGATCCTCTTTTTTTGATTTAGTATTAAACATAGCATCATCCAAATAAAATTTGTGTTAGTAATACATCCATTAAAGATACAGTAACGAGAGTCATTACAACAGCACCTGTTGTACTTGTTCCAACTTCTTTTGGACCTCCTTTGGTTGTAAGTCCATATCCACAAGCAATGATTGAAATAAGTAATCCGAAAACTACAGATTTTATTAACATTGAAGTTAAGTCTGTACTGGTTAAACTCACATTACCTGATCTTACAGATGTCCAAAAAACTATTGGAGGAACTTTATAAAAAATTGTGCTCCAAATTTGTCCACTCCACAAAGCTACAGATAAAAATAAAAGACACTGTATCGGAGACATTATTACCATCGATAGTAACCTTGGGACTACCAAATATTGGACTGGTTCGGTCCTTAACATGGTTATTGCCTCAATTTGTTCTGTGACTTTCATAGTGCCCAGTTGAGCAGCGTAGGCAGTGGCAACCTTTCCAGTCATTAAAGTAGCAGTTAGAAGAGGAGCCATTTCTCTTGCCATGCCTACTGCTAATAAACCTCCAATTTCACTTGAAACCCCCATACTTGTAAGTTGTGATGCAACTTGAATATTAAAAACTGTACCTGCGGCAATTCCTGTAATTAATACAATTAATAAACTACCAGGACCTGACTCCATAAGTTGGTCAAAGAGATCATTTTTGGAAATTTTACCCTTAAAGATAAAATTTACTGCCTGCCCGCCAATGACTAGGCTGCTTAGAAGTCTTTTGAAAAAATTAAGGTAATGCATATCTTTATATTAGTTTGTAATTAATTTTCGATCCCATTTTCTCATTATTAAAAGACCAATTATTACCAATATTGAGGGTATAAAACCAATACATAATCTAATAGTTAATTGTGCTGAGTAGCATTGTTCAATAATATTTAGACCATCTTTATCAACAAAGCATGATTGATAACCTGATAAATACAATAAAAATCCTAATAATTGAACACTAAACGCGATACCAATCTTCTGAATCAGTACCATCCAAGCAGTATATAATCCTGCTGGTTTCTCTGGGTCTTCGTCTATTGCATCAGGAAGTAGTGACCAAGGGATAAGAAAAGCGGTTGAAGCTCCAATGCCAATAAGACAGATTATGAAAATTAAAAGAATAAAAAGAAATATGTTGCTGGCATTTAGGAATAAACTATCTCCAACTCCTGAAATTTTTGATAATGAAGGTAAAAATAAAGCTGCTGTACATGAAATAATCCACATAATCGCCCCATAGTTTAAAGCTGAAACCCTGTTCAATTTATTTGATACTCTGGTCCATATTTGTAAACCCACTAAAGCGCTAATTTGGAAAGGTATCGGGATCCACTTCGCAATATATGTTGGTACATTCAGCACATCCTCGACATAGATTAATGCTACTGTTTGCATTAATTGTAAGGCGCACCAGAGAAGAATATAAAGCGTAATAACTTTAAGAAATTTTTTATTTCTGAAGATCCTTTTGAATTGAAGTGCTATTGCTTCAACTTTTCCTGAAGGCCTTCTTGCTTTTTTTGCAAATGGAGCTAATCCCCAACAAGAAATTAATGTTGCTCCAACTGCAATACATCCGCTTATTTTACCCATTAAAAAATATTCATTATTTGCTGATCCTTCGGAACCTAATACAACTCCAGCAATTATTAAACCAGTTAGTCCTGCAATTATTGAGCCAGTAAATCTAGATGCATTTAGTCTTGTTCTTATTTCTGTTTTTTCAGAAATTTCAGTTGATAGAGCTGCAAAAGGAAGATTAATACTTGTATATGCAGTCATTACGATTATAGAAATTATGGCATAGTAAATTGTCTTGATTAGCACTGAACCAGTGGGTGTCCACCATATCGCAGCTAAAGAGAAACCAAGAGGAACAGATGCTGCTACCATCCAAGGGATTCTAGGACCCCATCTTGATTTAGTACGATCACTTAACCATCCAATTAATGGATCATTTACTGCATCCCATATCTTTATTAACATTAATAATGATCCTGCAATTATTACTGGTAAACCAGCAGAAATAAAGAATTTGAAAAGAAAAAAACCAAATTGCGTCGCGACTAAACCTGTGCCTGCATCTCCTAGCCCATAAGAGAACATTAATCTTGTTGTTGATCTAGAAATATTTTTTTTCGAGTGTGAATTTTCCAATCTTTTTACTTTGTTTATTGTTTGATAATGTATTATTGCAATGGTAATTCTATTACTTAATGCGGGCGTGGTTTAGTGGTAAAACCTCAGCCTTCCAAGCTGAAGATGCGGGTTCGATTCCCGCCGCCCGCTTTTATAATAAATTAGTTTTTGTCCTAAATAGTTCTTCTGAAATGATTAATAAAGAGCTTCTACTCTTTATTGAAACAGATTTCTCATTAATAGTTAAGGGTTCAAAAATCTCAGACATGCTAGTGTCAATAACTTTTAACCAATTATATTTACATTTCGGCAAGGGGAAATCGATACTTTTTAGATATGCATTTAAACCTATCCAGACTAGAGGATTAGTATTGCCTTTGTTAATGCTAAATGCAACTGTATGAGACCAACTACTCCAATCTGGGCTATCTAACTTTGTTCCATGCCAATGATATGTTGGAATATTTTCATTGGATTGATTATTAGGGAATAATGATGGATTGAAAATGTTTATTAGTTTTTTTCGGATTTTTATGACGTATTTAAAATATTCTAATAATTCTAAATCTTGTTGACCATGTTCCCAATTCATCCAGCCCAATAAATTATTTTGGCACCAAGAATTGTTATTCCCGCCTTGTGATCTACCTATCTCATCACCCATAAGTATCATTGGAACACCTTTAGAGATAAGTAAACTAAGAATAAGATTTTTTTGTTGTCTTTTTCTTAAATTATTGATTAATAAGTTCGTAGTTGGTCCCTCTGTACCATGATTCCAAGAATTGTTATGGTTATCTCCATCTCTATTTTGTTCTCTATTGGCAAAATTATGTTTTCTATTGAAAGTTACTAAGTCTTTTAGAGTGAATCCATCATGTGAAGTAATAAAATTTATCGACTTTGGGAAAATATTATCTTCTTTATAAATAGATGGAGACCCTTTTATTCTATCGCTCATATTCCAAGCTGTATCTTTATCCCCCTTCCAAAATCTCCTCAAGTCATCTCTAAAATGACCATTCCAAGTGAAAGTAATTTTAGATGGGAAATCACCTAATTTATATAAACCGCCACAATCCCATGGCTCACTTATGAACTTGATATCGATAAGTTCTGGTTCACATTCTATATCTTCAAAAATTGGAGGATTATCAAGCGGTGAAAGATTTTCTCCTCTTGATAGGGCAATTCCTAAATCAAATCTAAAACCATCAACTCCTAATTCACTTGCCCAACATTTTAATGATTCAATTATTAGTTTTCTAACTAATCCTCTGTTTGCGGCGATAGTATTACCACATCCGGAGACGTCCTGATAATTTTTATCTTTTCCAATAAAGTAATAAAGATTTTCATCTATACCTTTCCAAGATATTGCTGGTCCTTTGTAATCTCCTTCAGAAGTGTGATTGTATACGACATCTAAAATAACTTCAATGTTTGCCTTATGACACTCCTCTACTAATTGTCTAAATTCCTCTCTATTTTTTTCAGCTGATTCATTCGAAAGGTATTCAAAATGTGGAGTAAACCAATTAATGGGACTATAACCCCAAAAATTCTCTAAACCATTTGGCGCGTCAGTTGGATCAAAACAAAAAATTGGAAGTAATTCGATTGAGGTAATTCCTAATTCTTTGAGATATGGAATTTTTTTTAAAAATTTCTTAAAACAACTTTCAGTTTTATCATTTGATTCAGTGAAGGATTTGATATGGAGTTCATAAATTATTGTTTCTTCCCAAGAATGTTTCGGTCTAGGAAAATCCTTAAAATTAAATAATTTTCTATCGCAAACAACGCTTTTAAGGCAAGAATTAGTATTGTCTTGCGTTTTTAATGCATTTTCTCTTTTATAACTTCTCCACCCAGTTATACCCCTCGAACATGGATCAAGTAATACTTTTTTTTCATAGTTATTGTTAATCGCATTATTTTTTTGTTTTACTCTAAAAGCATAAATACAACCTTCATTTAGATTTTTTACCTCCGCATGCCAGTAGGGACCTGTATTATGATTCTGATCTAGTTTCAATATACTTTTTGGGGAAATAGAGTCCTCTTTCTCAAATAATAAGATTTCTACATATTCTGCATTTGTGGCTACTAGGGAAAAATTAACCCCTTGTGAAGTTAGAGAACTTCCTAAGGGAAATGGTTTACCTTTATTGATATGAGTCACTTTCTCTTTATCATTGATTAATTAAATATTGAGATAATTTATTGAAATTACAGATATTAGAATAATAGATACAAAATTAAGAAAAAACTAAAATTTAAGGTTTCACTAATCAACTTTATTAGATTTTGGAGATTATTAATTTCTTAATTAATAATCATTTGTCTATCCATATTCTTAATGCATAAAAGATTTAGAGAGAAAGGTTAATTGTATGAACACGAGATTTTTCTTGATTTCAAAATACAAACTATGCTTTTTCATGTGATGAGAAGGAAATATATCTGAAAATTAATAAAATATAATAAATGGCTCACATTCTTAACTTTATTAATCTTTGACATTTTTTTTTGAAAAATTTAGTTAGATTTTTTAAGGACAAACCAAGTGCTACCAACGGTTTTGGCTGTTTTAAAGTTAAAGGGGCTAATTTTTTTTAAAAAAAAGTGAGACTATAAAAATAAATAATGGAGCTAAAAATGTCTTTAAGATTTGTATAAAGCTTTGCGCCGCCGGCATTTTCGGTTGCCGTATTTGTATTTGCTCCATATGATATGCAAGTTCGAGGTTTTTAGGCTTGCTTAAAACACTTGTCTTTAAATCTCTGCTTTATAAACAATTCAATGAACAAAGCTGATTTAGTAAACCTTGTTGCTGCTCGTACAGAGCTCACAAAAACTGATGTTTCTTTAGTTGTTGATGCAGCTATTGAAACTATTGTTGACTCAGTAGTGGAAGGCAAAAAAGTCTCCTTACTAGGATTTGGTTCTTTCGAGCCAAGAGATCGTTCTGCAAGACAGGGATTAAACCCTAAGACAGGCGAAAAAATAGCAATACCTGCTAAAAGAGTTCCAACATTTTCTGCAGGTAAACTTTTTAAGGATAGAGTTCAAGGGTAATCTTTTTAATCTATTTCTTCTTTTAATACCAAGGTGCTCTATTAGAGCATCTTTTTTTGATTTCAATAAAATGCTAATAGCTAAATGCCCAAAATTATTAACAATTTATCTGAAATTTTGAAGTCTTAAGAAGTAATGAAATGTTTAACTTTTTTATTCCTAGAATTTTTGATGTTATCTAATTTTGTGATAGCAGAAACAATACCAACAAAATCCAAGATTTTAAAGGAAGCAAGCAATTGTATTCAAGATTCGCAAGCCCAAGTTTGTAAAGAGTTAATTTCTGAAATAGAAAAACTTCAATTACTTGTATTTGACCAAAATAGATTCAAATGTCAATCAAGTTTATTGGGGATGCAGTCGGCAATAATAGAAGCTTATTTTTTAAAAAATTTCTCAAATGAAAGAATTGCATTTACGATTCCATATGTGATTAAAAATTGTTAATTATTAAAAAATTTTATTTTTTTGGAATATTATAAATTTGGATTTTAAGTATTAATGGTAAAAGGTTTCTCTGATAATGAAGTTAAAAATGATGCTGAAATAAAAGAACCAAAAAAAGAAAAAAAAGGCTTAGCAGCTTTTCTCAAAGGCAAGAAATTTACTTACACTTTGCCAGGTAAAAAACAAATAAATATTTTTGGATCAATAGTGTTAGGTTTAAATTTGATCTTAGTATTGCTAGTCATCCTTTATTTAAAGAATCAAGAATTCCGTGACTTTGTTTTTAATGTTGGTCGTTAAATATTTTTAGATCGAAAAAATTTTTTAAATGATATATTTAAATTTTAGAAAATCTTATGAAGGTAGTAAATTTAGTTTCCCAAGTATTTTTTTTGTTATTAATGATTCTGTTTTTAATATATTTTCTTACAGGTTACGACTCTGCTTTTGAGGCAGACCAGAATTGTCATTCATATCTTTCAAGTTACGATAATGTATCTGGAAAATATGGTTGCGATCATGATACTGAGACACATCAGTGGATACTTTATGAGTCAAATGACAAAAAAGAACCAGCAAAAATTCTTAAGAAATTTAGGTACAAAATTTTATAACTCAAATTTTTTGTAAAAAAACTTTGCACTTATTATTGCTATTATCGCTGTAATTGAAAAAGTAAGATACTGAAATATGCTTCCTTCTAAGTAAATTTTATTTTTATAAAGAGGATAATCAATGAAAGAGCCTAATGTTCCCCAAATTATTACCCATACAGATACGTATAGGATTGCTTTTATTGGATTAGATTTTTTTTCTTCCATTTTTAATTAATACCAAAAATCGAAGACGTCACAGGCCTGCCTCTAAAAACTAACTCGGTTAATATGAGCATTAAGAATCCAATCATAGCTGCTCTACCATTAACAAGCTCGGCGCTGCTATTAAATCCAAAAACATTCTTTACTTCATCCCCCTGATTGTCTACCCATTTTGAGTATTCATTATCACTTGATGATTTATTAGTAAAACCATCATTTTGATTTTCCATTGGAGAGTCGTTTTCTTGCATTGATTTTTTGATTTATTCTAATAATTTTTAAACTAATTTATTATTAAATTAAACTCGAAATTATAAAAAAAATTGAGGCAAAAATTATTATCCATAAAAATTGTAATCTCAAAATTAATTGACAAATTAATTTGATTTTTTCTTCAGTGCAATTATCTCCAGTCTCATTAATTATTGGCTTTTCAATAATTTCATTTTTATATTTACTTTTACCTCCTAATTTAATTCCGGAAATATAGGCAAATATAGCTTCTGAAATTCCAGCATTAGGCGAATCATATTTTTTACCATCAAGATAACTTTTTTTAATTATTGATCCATACTCATAAACTTTGGAGCTAACTAAAGGTAACGTGATTAAAACTAATCTTGAAGGAATAAACGTAAAAACATCTTCGATTTTTGCACTGAAAAAACCCAAATATCTAAAATAATCATATTTGTAACCTATCATTGAATCTAAAGTACTTATGGCTTTATAAGAAAAACCAAGTGATAAAGGTCCTGGTAGAAAAATTGAAAACTTCATAAAAATAATTCCAATAAAAATCCAAAATAATGGCCCAAATATTCCATCAACAGAATTTTCGGTAAGGCTCTCGGTACTTGATCTCAAGAGATGTTTTATAGAAGATGACCTGACATCCCGACTTACTATTCTTTGTACCTTCTCTTTAATTATTTTCTTATTTTGGTTATTAATTTTGTTGCGCTCTATTAGCTCTGCAATCTCTTTCACACTTGAAATAAGTCCCTTTGTCGCAATACAACTTGAAAGCCCAAAAAAAACTAACAATCCAACAAAAAAATGATTTCTTGATTGCACATACATTATTTCTATCAATTTTCCTAAACCATAACTCATTCCAATAGTGGATATAGCTACGAAGAAACCTCCCCAAAATAATATATTTTTATTTTCTCCAAAATTATTTATTAGGTAATGAGATATTTTTTTTATGTAAAAGCCAATTACTTGAACAGGGTGTATTAAGAATCTTGGATCGCCGATCAATAAATCAAAAAAGATCGATCCAAGAAATAGTAAAAATAAATTTATTTCAGCCAACTGAACATCGAGCGCAGACCTTTGCCTACTTTCTCAATTTCATGTTTTGAGTTCTCTTCTCTTAATTTTGTCATTAAGGGTTTGTTTTTATCACATTCTTCCACAAAATTCTTAGCGAAAGTTCCATCTTGAATATCCTTTAAAATTTTCTGCATTTCTTTCTTTGTATCACTATTAATAAGTCTTTTCCCACTTACATAATCTCCATATTCTGCAGTATTTGAAATGGAATCTCTCATTTGAGATAAGCCTCCCTTCACCATTAAATCAACAATAAGTTTAACTTCATGTAAGCATTCGAAGTAAGCAAGTTCGGGCTGATAGCCTGCTTCTACAAGAGTTTCGAAGCCTGATTTGACGAGTTCTGATAATCCTCCGCACAAAACCGCTTGTTCTCCAAATAAATCAGTTTCTGTTTCTTCTTTGAAGTTTGTTTCAAGAATCCCAGCTCTCGTTCCGCCAATCCCTTTAGCGTAAGCCATTGCCAATGATCTTGCATTTCCGGAGGAATCCTGCTCTACTGCAAACAATGCTGGAACTCCTTGACCATTCTGATATTCCCAACGAACAGTGTGTCCAGGTCCTTTTGGGGCAATCATTACAACATCCACAAAACTAGGAGGTTTTATAAGTCCGAATCTTATATTGAAGCCATGTGCAAAACTTAATATCTTTCCTTCTTTTAAGTTTGGTTCTATTTCTTTAAGGTAAACATCTTTCTGAAACTCATCTGGGAGGAGAATCATAATCCAGTCTGCTTTTTCGCAAGCTTCAGAAACGCTAAATACTTGTAGACCATCGCTAATAGCTTTGCTTTCAGACTTACTACCTTTATATAATCCAACAATTACATCCATACCGCTATCTTTAAGGTTTAGGGCATGTGCATGACCTTGTGAACCATATCCAATAATCGCAATTGTTTTATTATTTAAAAGACTTAGATCTGCATCTGTGTCGTAAAAGAGTTGGGTCATTAGTTGTAGCTTCTTTGCATTTGATAATTAATATCTTAGACATTAAGGTGTAAATAAACCAAAAAATTATTAATTTAAAAATTAAAATTAAAATATTTATTTAAAAATTTAAGACTGATTTGCTTCGCTTGGATGTGTGATAACTCTATCAATTAAGCCATAGTTTTTTGCTTCTTCCGCACTTAGAAAATAATCTCTATCAGTATCCTTTTCAATTTTCTCAAATGATTGGCCTGTCATATCTGCCATAGACATATTTAACATATCTTTAATTCTTAAAATTTCCTTAGCTTCTATTTCAATATCACTTGCTTGGCGTTGAGAAGTTCCTCCTAGAGGTTGATGAATCATTATTCTGCTATGAGGCAAAGCAACTCTTTTACCTTTTGTGCCAGCAGCCAATAGGAACGCTCCCATTGAGGCTGCTAGGCCTACGCATATGGTTACTACATCACTTTTCACGTATTTGATAGTGTCATATATAGCCAAGCCAGCAGTAACTGATCCTCCTGGGCTATTTATATATAGATAGATAGGTTTGGAATTATCATCAGAATCTAGATAAAGCATTTGTGCAACAAGGCTATTAGCAATACCATCATTCACTTCCTGTCCAAGAAAAAGAATTCTTTCAACACCTAGTCTTGTATATATGTCAACCCACCTTTCGTATTGACTTCCGGGAAGTCTGTAAGGCACGCTTGGAGTTCCTATTGGCATGATTTTAAAATAGTTTTGTGAAGGTTAAATTTTATTTGGTAAATCTTTTTGACTTGTGAGTATTCTATCGATAACTCCATAATCTAGGGCTTCTTGGGGATTGAGATAACTCATCCTGTCAGAGTCTTTTGAGAGTTCTTCGATAGTCTTTCCAGTATTACGAGATAGAATCTCCAGCATTGATTTTTTATTTTTCAGAACTTCCTCTGCTCTTATTTGGATATCGGTTGCTTGGCCTCTTGCACCGCTTATTGGTTGATGTAAAACAATAGAAGCATGTGGAAGAGCCGCCCTTTGTCCCTTAGTGCCAGATGAAAGGATAACTGCAGCAGTCCCCATTGCTTGTCCGATACATATTGTGTGTACTGGAGGCTTGATATAGCTTATTGTATCGCAGATAGCAAAAGCTTCTGTTTCAAAACCAACGGCGTCACCAGTGTACCAACTTGTTCCTGTTGAATTGATGTAGAAATAGATTGGTTTTTCTGGATCCTCAAACTCTAGATAGAGAAGTTGAGCAATGATTAGCTCAGTAACATCCATTCCTAGTTGTCTTTTCGCATCATCATCTGAAAATAATGGTAAACCAAGATAAACAATTCTCTCTTTAAGTAAAAGAGAAGGAAGATCAGGGGGCGGAGTCCTCATAACGGTGTTTTCGCCGTAATAAGGAGCAGATACAGTCATTTGTATCACGAAATTAAGATTGAACTGATTCTAGCTAGATTTAGCCCTGTGTCGCTGGTGATTTAACAGATTTGTTTGACTCAGGATTATTTATTAGTTTTCCAAAGACCATTCTTCCAGTGGGAGTTTGTAATGCTCCTGTTATGACAATATCTAATCTGCTTCCTACAAAATTCTTTGCCTCATCAATAACAACCATTGTTCCGTCATCTAAATATCCAATACCTTGCATTTTTTCTTTGCCTTCTCTGACAATTTTTATATTAAGTGATTCTCCTGGTTGCACTTCTGGCCTTAAAGCAATAACCAAATCACTCAAATTCATAACTTTTAATTCTTTTACTTCAGCAATCTGGGAAAGATTATAATCAGCTGTAATTAAAGTTCCTGACATATCCTCAGTAATTTTCAAGAGTTTTTCATCTACCCCCTTACCTTCATACTTTGTTGGGTTTATTACAAGTCTTCTGCCATATAAATCTCTTAATTCTTTTAATAACTTAAGACCTCTTCTGCCTTTCGACCTTTTTTCATTACTGCTTGAGTCAGCTAAAGTTTGTAATTCATCAATTACACTTTGAGCAACAATTAATTGCCCTTCCAATAATCCGCAACTTAATAAGCCATTGATTCTTCCATCAATAATTACACTGGTATCTAGAATTTTTGGACTTGCAGCAGGGAGGATACCTTCATTAACTAGATATGCATCAGTATTATTTGGATTAAATAATCTCAATAATGTCCTTCCATGGGTATCTGCCAACTTATAACCAAGCACACCAAAAAAAATGTTGCTTAATATGGCTGCCAAGGGTTTTGCGAAAAAAACCTCTCTAGGGAAGGGTATTAATAGTATTGGAGCAAGTAGGAGATTCGCAACAAGTAATCCTAAAATTAATCCAACGGACCTACTTATTAGTAAGTCCGTGGGCATTGTTCTTATTTGATCAAGAAACGTCTTTCGAAGTTGAAGAAATACAAAACCAGCTGCTAATCCTACAAAAAAACCAATTATTGCTAAAACAATTCTAAAACCTTCTACATTAGATACCTGTTTGAGTATGTCTACTGGCAATAAATCAACACCAAGCCATCCTGAAGCAGCCCCAGAAAATACAAATAAAATTAATACTAAGATATCTGTCATATCTATAATCTACTAGGATTTATTAATTGAGTAAATAAGGATCTTATTTTTTTAGATCCTTAATACGTTTTTGGAGCTTAAAAATGAATTTATATTATGAATAAGTTTCCAAGAAGTGCTTATGTGCACATTCCTTTTTGCCACAGAAGGTGTTTTTATTGCGATTTTGCAGTTATTCCATTAGGAAACAAAGTTGAAACTTTAAAAGGTTATGGAAGCAAAACTGTTCAAGAATATTTGCAATTTTTATATAAAGAAATATTGTCAATTAAGCATAAATCACCTTTATCGACAATCTATGTAGGCGGTGGCACACCATCAATTTTAGATCCAACCCAAATCAAAGAATTAATTGATCTTTTTAGAGAAAATTATGGAATAGACTATGGTGCTGAAATTACTATGGAGGTTGATCCAGCTAGTTTTACTCAAGATGATCTTTTTGGATTTATAAAAGCTGGGATAAATAGATTTAGTATAGGAGTACAAAGTTTTAATAATCAGATACTTCAAAAGTCGGGAAGGCGTCATTCTAAAGAAGATGCAGAAAAATCTTGTTTATGGTTGAAGAGAGAATTGGATTCTGGGTTAATAAAAAGCTGGAGTTTAGATTTAATTCAAAACTTGCCACTTAGTGGATTTAAAGAATGGCAAGATGACTTAAAAAAAGCAATAACATTTTCACCGCCGCATCTATCAATTTACGATTTAAATATTGAAAATGGCACTGTTTTTAAAAAATTAGTCAGTTTAGGAAAATTAAAACTTCCAAGTGATGAAGAAGCTTTTAAAAACAGTGAATCAACCCATTTAATTTTAAAAAACTCAGGTTATTCAAGATATGAAATCTCAAACTATTGTCTTCCGAGACATCAATCGAGACATAATAGAGTTTATTGGAGTGGTTTAGGCTGGTGGAGTTTTGGTCAAGGTTCAACTAGTTCGCCTTGGGGGGAAAAGTTAACTAGGCCCAGAGTTAGCAAAGAATATAAAGAATGGGTAATTAGACAATATGAACGTAATTTAGATTCATCCCTAACTAATAAGGAGTTTGTCTATAAAGAACTTGATGAAAAAATAATGTTAGGATTAAGACTCAAAGAGGGTTTAGACCTCAAGGAGGTTTTAAAAGAACAAAACTGGGAAAACAAAAAATTTGAAAGTAACTTCAGTAAATTACTTGAAAAATGGGAAAGATTTCTTGAAAGTGGACTATTAGTAAGAAAGGGGAATAGATTCTTTTTAAGTGAGCCTAATGGTATGGAACTAAGTAATCAAGTTCTTGTTTCTATGTTTAGGTGGTGGGATGAGATTAATTAAGATTAACTTTACCCATATGGTTATTGCTAAAACAACTGGTATCACTGCAATTCCGATGATTAAAAATAATATTGATAAATGCTGCAAAAACTTCTTTAACAAAAGGTGAAGCAAATCTCGGCAAAAAAATAATTCTAAGTTAATAAAAATTGGAGAGATTAAACACTCGTTTTAATGGTTATGTTTGCGCATACTACATGGCATCCATTTATTACCCATTTGATGAGCTCCTTTGCAACCAAATTTATAGGCTTCTTTTTCTGCCTGTTCTTGGGTATCAAATAACATTGGTATTTTCATTTCTTTTTCTGCTGGTTTATTTGAACATCCCAACGTAAGAATTATCATCGAAAGAAAAGGAATAAGTGAAATAGAGTTTTTCAAAATCAATTTGTTAATCAACGGAATATAGTCTTAAATATCTTTTGAAATTTGCAAAAAATAAATTTTGAAACAAAAATCTATCGATTGACATTAGATCTAAATTAAAGGTAATAACAACCCTCTTTTTAGATGTCTATTAATACATTCCTTTTGCTTTTATTAGTTATTGCAAACTACACAAACTTATTTTTAAATATCAAAAATAGGAGAAAATGAAATGATTAAAAGAAAATATATATCCTGCTAAACCCATGTAAATACTATGTTTTTAAGGAATTAGACTTTATGACAAAATTGGGGTTATTAGTTAAGTCTTTCGGAGTCTACCCATTCTTTTAATTTATCCTCAAATAATTTCTTTCCCTGGATAATCGGTTGGCAAAATGGTGGTTGATCATCATTGAGGCCTAACAAATCTGCGGTAACTCTCACTTGTCCATCGCAATACTTGCCTGCACCGATACCTATTATGGGAATTGTTAAAGAATTTTGTATTTCTTTAGCGAGCAAGTCAGGAATATGTTCAAGAACTATTGAAAAACATCCTAATTCTTCAAGAATTGAAGCCTCTTTCTTGATTTTTTCTTGGCTTGCTAAGCTTTCGCCTTGTTTTTTAAATCCAATATTTAGATAGCTTTGTGGTGTAAGACCTATATGACCCATAACAGGGATTCCCATTCTTATTAATCTAGAAATAACTTTTTGTATTTCTGGTTCAGCTCCTTCTACTTTTACAGCTTTTGCATAAGTGCTCTGAATTATTTTTCCTGCATACTCAACAGCTTTATCCTCACCACATTGGTAAGTCAGAAAAGGCATATCAGACACTACTAAAGGTTGTTCTTCAATTTTTTTCCTAAATCCTCTTGAAACAGCATTGGTATGATAAATTATGTTTTCTAAAGTTAATGGCAATGTTGATTTGTATCCTAAGCAGACCATTGCTAGTGAATCTCCTACTAATACGAGATCAACATTTGCTTGTTCTGCAATAGATCCTGATATTGAGTCCCATGCCGTTAGAGCAATGATTTTGCGAGATTGTTTTTTATAATTAACTAGGTCAGAAGGTAACATAATAAATTTATGTATCTTTTTTAATCAAGAATTGCTAGTATGTTTTTGACTCGGCCTTTCGCGGTTTTAACGCCTAAACCTGGTCAGGACCGGAAGGTAGCAGCCACAAGGGATGCTTGAGGCAGGCGAGATAACCGAGTCACTTTATTTTACCTTTCAACCTATATCTTTTTTATTTTGCCTTAATCTCAAAAACTCTGGAATACTCGCACCTGATTCTTTATTATCGGAATAATTATATAAGGGTTGATTAGATAATCTGTTTTTTATTCTTTGTTGATTCAATGGTTGATTTGTTTCAAATCCTGTAGCAATAACAGTAACTTGTATCTCCCCTTCCATTGCCTCATCGACAACTGCACCAACAATAATATTTGCTTCTTGATCAACAACATCATAAATAATTTCGGATGCTGAGGTCATATCTTCTAAAGTCATGTCTTTGCCCCCGGTAATATTTATGATGCAACCTTTAGCTCCATCAATTCTAGCTGCTTCTAGTAAAGGACTATTCATTGCTGCCTGGGCTGCCTCTAAAGCTCTCGATCTTCCTGAACCAATGCCTATCCCGAGAAGAGCAGTACCTGCTTCCGTCATAACTGATCTTACATCAGCGAAATCAACATTGACTAATCCTGGGCAAGTAATTATGTCACTGATACCTTTGACGCCCATCCTTAAAACGTCATCAGCATTCCTAAATGCTTCTTGGAGGGGAGCTCCTGATATAACGTCTTTTAGTCGGTCATTTGGAATAACTATAAGAGTATCAACGTTTTCAGCTAGTCTTGCGATCCCCTCTTCTGCTTGACGCATTCTTCTTTTCCCTTCAAAAGAAAATGGTTTGGTTACTATCCCTACTGTTAACGCTCCACTTTGTTTAGCTACTTCTGCAACTACCGGGGCTGCTCCTGTACCCGTTCCTCCACCCATTCCAGCGGCTATAAAAACTAGATCAGAACCATCTAAAGCTTGTTGAAGCTCTTCTCTAGATTCTTCGGCAGCCTTTTGCCCAATACTTGGGTTTCCACCTGCACCTAAACCTCTTGTAAGATTTTGTCCAAGTTGAACCCTACGCTCTGCAGAAGACTGGAGTAGGGCTTGGGCATCTGTATTTAAGACTCGAAATGAAACACCTTCTAAATCACTATTTATCATTCTATTTACTGCATTACTTCCACCACCACCTACACCAATAACTTCTATTTTGGCGTTTTGGCTTGGAAGGATTTCTCTCGATTGATCAAAGTTTGGATTGTTACCGAAGCTCATCTCTTAATAGGAATCTAATACTAGTATTGGATGCATTATGAACTTCCTGAGCTCATCTGTAGGAATTTGTTGAGGAAAATACCAAAAATATTTATTTATTAAATATTTTGTTTTGAATGCAAAACCCACATCAACACTACTATAATTAAAAAAAATTATTAAAAATCTTTTTTCAAATATTAGGGTTTGAACACTTTTATTTTTGGTTTATTTGGATTTGTAAGATCAATATTATCTATTTTTATTGAAAAGTTATTTTTCTGAAATTCATTTTTTATATTATTTATTATTAATAATTGATAATTGATTAAATTTGGTTTATATCCTAAAAATATTGTTCTTAAATCCTTTTCCTCAAGAGTTAGAAATCCATCGGGTGAAAAGGTTATTTTAACTATCTCAAATTCATAATTCTCTAAAGCGATGAAAATTTCAGATAATATTTTTTTAAATTTTTCTTTCCATCCAAAGACTTGTATGGTTAATTTGTTCAAATTTTTTTCATCCGCATTTTGTTTGTTTATAAAAATTCCATCTTTATCTATGAATCCTAATATTTTTTCGTTGTTTAATATTCTCTCACCGTAAGCTATTGGAATCCTTGTATTGATATGAACTTTCAAACCAAAAGGAAATAATTCTCTTTTTACTGAAACATTTTTGAGAGATAAATTTTCTTTTAACTCTTTTTCTAACAAATTAGTTTTAACAAAAATCAATCGGATCGGGAATTTTAAAGATGAATTATCTACTAGATCATGCTGAGAAAATAACTCACTACCAGAAATCCTAATATCTTTCATATCAACTTTTTTGAGAGTTTTCATGCTTATTAAACTTATTAAAAATAAGAATGAAATTAAAAATAAAGCTTCTTTTTTTTGTTTTTTTGGCTTTTCACAAATCACATCTAGCTTTTTCCATCAATCGGTCCATCCATTCTCTTGCCTGCTCTGCATCTGAAAATGGTACATCCATCTCTTTACCATCACCTACCAATCTTAACCTACACTTACCTTGAGATTCGCTTGTTAGAGGAGCTTCTCCCGATGTTAGTGCCATTAATTCAACTAATTCTAGCTTCTTGATTGTAAAACTATCTTTTTCTTCAAATTTACCAGCTTCAAATGCGCTCCACTTTAACTCCCCATCTTTTAAGGATGCAGCACCAGAACTATCTAACTTGCAAAGTTCAGAATCACTCGCCCAATTTCTAAAAAGATTTTGCCTTCTTCTTTCTAACCATCCAAGTGCAGTTAATAAAATGAAGATTAAAAGTAATGGTAACCAAAGAAGTCCATGCAACATTTGATTTAAATTACAAATCTAAAGATATATCTACCAGTTTAGCCACAAGTTGTTCAATTTTTAAACCTGAAGCTTTCCAAAGCATTGGAAACATGCTGCTTTTTGTAAAACCAGGAATTGTATTTATTTCATTTAATAAAATTTTATTTGAAGATTTTTCTAAAAAGAAATCTACTCTTGCGAAACCGAAAATATTTAATGCTCTACAACTTTTAATAGCAATTTCTTTAATTTCTTTTGTAATTTTAGAGTCTATTTCGGCTGGGATAATTATTTTATTATTTGAGAAATATTTTGAATCGTAATCGTACCAATCACTTTCGTAAGTTACTTCGCCTATCTCAGAGGTTAGGAGTTTTGAATTCCCAATTATTCCGCATTCAACTTCCCTTACTTCCAAACCTTCTTCTATTAAGATTCGTTGATCTATTTCCCAAGCTTTTTCTAATGCTTGTAATATTTCAGATTGATTTATGACTTTGGAGATACCAAGAGATGATCCGGAGTTAGATGGTTTAACAAAAACAGGAAAGTTTAATTTTTTTAAAATTTCATTAATTAAATTATTCTTTACTTCTTTATCGTTGAAATCTTCATTTTGAAAAACTAGATAATTAACTTGTGGAAGTTTAAGATTTGAGAAAATTGTTTTCATCAATATTTTATCCATTCCAAGCGCAGAGCCCACAATTCCACATCCAACTAGAGGTTTATTTGTAAATCTTAGTAAGCCATGGATTGATCCGTCTTCACCATTAAATCCATGTAAAAGAGGGAACCAAACATCAACATTTTGAAATTCAATTCCGTCTAGAAAGTTAATTTTTTCTTGAATAAAAAGCTCTTGTTTTTCTATTTTATTATTTTCAATTTCACCAATTAGAATTTTTTCTGAACTATCACTATCAAGCCAATCTCCATATTTGTTTATGTAAAAGGCTTTAACTGTAAAGCGTGCATTATTTATTTCTGAATTAAATGCTTGATAAACTGTTTTCGCAGAGGATATAGATACTTCATGTTCATTGGAATTCCCGCCAAATATTAACCCAATACATTTTTTCTTACCCCCGATCATTTAGGAAAAATCATAAATAAAGTTCGCCTGTTAAAGAAAAAGGTCTTGCTTCGTTTATTTTTACATCTATCTCATCTCCCAATGAAAAATTAAAATTAATGTTTTTGGGAATCTCTACGAAAGTTAATCTATTTGTTCTAGTTCTACCCATAATTTGCGAGGAATTTTTTGGATTTAAACCCTCAATTAAAACGCTTTCAATATTGTTGATGTATCTTTGATTTCTGATCCTAGCAGTTTTTTCGACTAAATCATTAATTTCTTGTAATCTAGCTTTTTTTACAACCTCAGAAAGTTGATTTGACCAAACTGCTGCAGGCGTATTTGGCCTTGGAGAATATGCTGCCGTATTCACTTGATCAAAACCAATTTCTGATATTAGTTTTAATGTATCTTGATATTGTTGTTCGGTTTCTCCTGGGAAAGCAACTATTGCATCAGCTGTGATTGATGCATCTGGCATTAATGACCTTATATTCTCGATAATGTTTTTATACTTTTTAATTGAGTATCCTCTTGACATTTGTTTTAAGATTTCATCATTGCCACTTTGGAAGGGAATATGGAAATGTTCACAGACTTTATCAAGTTCATAACAAGCTTGAATCAACCTTTTTGAAAAATATCTTGGATGACTAGTAGCAAATCTTATCCTGTGAATTCCTTTAACATCATGAATATAATATAAAAGATCAGTTAGAGTATTTTCTTTTCTCCCCCCTTTTGTAGTTCCTGGAAGGTCTCTACCATAAGCATCAATGTTCTGACCCAAAAGAGTAATTTCTTTAAAATTATCATCAGCTAATTTTTGGATCTCACTTTTTATCGCATTTGGATATCTTGATTGCTCTTTCCCTCTGACAGATGGGACTACACAATATGAACATCTTTCATTACATCCATAAATGATATTAACCCAGCCACAAATAGAGCTTTCTCTTCTGGCACTTGTTATGTCTTCAGAAATGAAGGTTTCTTCTGTGGCAGCAACTTGATTTCCTAAATCAACTTTCCCCAGAAGATTCTCAAGATTATTTACGTGTTGTGGCCCCATAACCAGATCAAGTTCTGGGACTCTTCTTAATAAGGACTCTCCCTCTTGCTGAGCAAGGCAACCTGCAACAATAAGTTTTAAGTTAGGTGTTTTGTGCTTTCTTTTTGCTTGTCTTCCTAGAAAGCTATAAACTTTTTGCTCCGCATTATCTCTAATTGTGCATGTATTGTACAGGACCAAATCGGCATTTAATTCATTATCTGCTCTGGTATATCCCATCTTCTCTAATGTCCCAGCCATTCTCTCAGAATCAGCCTTGTTCATTTGGCATCCAAATGTTGTTATCCAATAACTGCCAGTAGTTGAATTCTTTTGAGATTTTTTTTCGTCTGATTTTGTTTTTGTTAGCACTTTGCTAGGAATTTTTTATGATTCTTTAATACAAAATTACAAGTTAAGTAATTTTGCTGCAATATTTTTGAGGGCGAGCGAGGGGATTCGAACCCCCGAATAGCGGCGCCACAAGCCGCTGCCTTAACCACTTGGCGACGCCCGCCTCACATCTATAAATTTAACAACTAAAGGGTAATTTTCATACTTATTTTTATCTTTTAGCCAAATTTGAATTATTTTCTAATTCAGTAAAGTTTTCTTATGATTTAAAATAAAAGAAAATTTAAAAATTTGAGTAATTCCGGCAAAGCTGAGGTTCTTATTCCCAGAAGCCTTTGTTTAATAGAAGATATAGATAACCTCATTATCGATGTAGAGGATTTATGCTCAGTTTCCATTGGTTGGGAGGAAGGATTTGTTTCTGAGTTGAAGCCTTTAAAAAATAAAGTAACAAAACCAAAAAATATTTTATTCCCAAGATTTGTTGAAACGCATTCACATTTTGATAAATCTTTTACATGGGCAGATTTTCCTAATCTGGAATCACACTATGGAGGAGCATTATCAGTAAATCTTGAAGAACATAAAACTAGAACTACAGATAAGGTTCTTGAAAGAGTTGAGAAATCATTAAAACTTGCCATAAAAAATGGATACCGAGCAATTAGAAGTCATATTGATACATACGAAGGTCAATCTATTGATATTTGGATTGAACTTTTTAAATTACAAAAAAAATTTTCATCTGAGTTGACTTTACAATACGTTGCTCTAGCTCCATTGGAATTCTGGGATACATCTAATGGAGAAGATTTGGCAAAAATATTTTCCTCTAATGGAGGCATTTTAGGAGGTGTTATTGTACCCCCTTTCAATAAAAAAAATATAAGCAAATTTCTAGCAAAGATGCTTCTTCTTTCGAGTAAATATAAATTAGAAATTGATTTGCATATAGATGAGTCTATTATTGAACCTGGAGCGGGAATAAAAGTTTTATTAGAAACAATCGAAAATTTAAAAATTAATAGTATTCCGATCACTTGTAGTCATTTGAGTAGTCTTATTTATCTAAGTAATAGAGAGATTTTAAATTTAGGAGAAAAAATGGCTGAGAAAAATATCAAGGTTATTGCCTTACCACTAACAAATTTTTGGCTGCTCAATCGAAGTAATAAAACAACTTCATTAAAAAGACCAGTTGCACCAATAAAGCAATTACAAAAATCACATGTGGATGTGTCTCTTGGTAGTGATAATGTTCAAGACCCTTGGTATCCATTTGGTAATTTTGATCCTTTTTATATGTTGTCTTGCTCGATGCCTATGCTTCAACTAAATCCCTGGGAGAGAATGACTCTATCTTCTATTTTTTTAGCTCCAAGCAGATTATTAAATTTAAAATGGGATGGTTTAATTAAAAAAGGTTGTCCTGCTGATTTTGTGATTATAGATGCACAAAGATGGGCAGATGTTTTCTCGAGCAATTTAAAGAGAAAAGTATTTATAAACGGCGATTTATATTGCTAATTGGCTAATTTAGATACAATGTATAAAAATTTTTATTAATGATATCAAAACTTAAATTTATAGACAAATTTAGAGAAGTCAAAAACTTAGAGATCATTGAAAATAAATCCGATGTCAAAAGACTTTCAAAAGATTTTTATAACTACTCTCCAATACTTACTAAAAAATTAGACGAATGTATTGCTGATTTGGTGGTAAGACCTAGTGATCACAAAGCGGTAAAGGAAGTAGCAGAAATTTGTTGGGAATTATCTATTCCACTTACTTTAAGGGGTTCAGGTACAGGTAATTATGGACAAGCTGTCCCATTATTTAAGGGAGTTGTAATGCAGATGAGTCAATTTAATAAGTTAGAAGAATTTGATCCAGATACTGGCTTTGTAAAAGTACAGTCTGGCTGTGTTATGGGAGATTTGAATAAACAACTAGAAAAATATGGGAGGGAATTGAGGTTACTTCCTAGTACTTGGAAAACTGCAACAATTGGAGGTTTTATTGCAGGTGGATCAGGAGGTATTGGTTCCATTAGGTGGGGATTTTTAAGAGATCCAGGAAATCTTATAGGTTTAGAGGCAGTAACGATGAATGAAAAACCTGCATTATTAAAATTTGATGCTGAAGAATCCGAACCTCTAAACCATGCTTATGGGACGAATGGAATAATTACTTCTTTATTACTTGCTACTGATATCAAACGTAAGTGGTACTCATTAGTTATCGACTGTATTGAATTTGAAAAAACAATAGAAATATTGAAAACTATTACTTGCGCAGCAATTAATCTGAAATTAGGAGCAATTCTTGAAGAAGAAATTGTAGATCAAATGCCAAAATGGTTTAAAAGTAAATCTAGAAGTCACAAGATATTAATTCAATCTACTCTTGGAGGAATAAAAACCATCGAGCTAATTTGTAAAAAATTTGAAGTTGAATCTACCCTACTTGGGGAAGAAGAAAAGCTAGTTAATGGAATTTCTGAAGTCGTATGGAATCATACAACTCTTCATATGAGATCTAGGGATAAAAATTGGACGTATTTACAGATGCTTTTGCCACTTAATAATGAACTAGAGTTAATTAATTTTTTGAGAGAAAAATGGGGTAAAAAAGTTCTTTGGCATTTGGAGGCCGTTTCTCAGCAAGGATCACCACGATTAGCGGCTTTACCAGTATTAAAGTGGAATGGGGTAGAAGAATTAAATGAAATAATGGAAGATTGCAAGAAACTTGGTGCGTTTATTTTTAATCCCCATGTTTTAACTGTTGAGGGCGGAGGTCTCGGAGTGGTAGATGCAGATCAAGTAAAAGCGAAATTAAAATTTGATCCCAAAGGGCTATTAAATCCTGGGAAATTAGAGGGTTGGGAAGTAAAAGAACAATTTAAAATCTAATATTTCTGTTTATTCGCAAATTTAATAAATTCAGCAACTAAAAAAATAGAACCTGTTAGAACAGGATGATTAAGTGGCCATTTTTCTAGGGAAAATAAATACTCAATGGCAAGTTCAAATGTTTTAAATTCAATTGTTTTTTGAAAGTCAATTTCTTCAATCTGAGAGAGATCATTTAATTGCCAACTAGGTTGGTTTGGAACTGGCACAAGTAATAAGCGATCATTTTTCTTTAAAAGTGTTTTTAATATTGCGTAAATATCTTTTTGTCTTTGGACACCTAAAATCCAATAAATTCCTTTATCTTCATTCTCCCAATTGCTTCGCTCATTAGAGAGTGCTTTGGCAGCAGGGTAATTATGAGCACAATCTACAAGAATTTCTTTGTTGAAATAATTTATTATTTCTAGCCTTCCGTTCCAAGTTGTCTTTTTAAGACCTTCAGATATGTGTTTTTCCTTTATATTAAATCCCAAACTATTCAGCGCTTCAATTGCTCCTATAGCTACTGAAGCATTTTGCTTTTGAAAAATTCCTTTTAATCCAAGCTCATAGCTGTTTGGAATTGAATCTTTCCAGATAATTTCTGCTCCTACCTCTTTAACTTTTTTGTTTATTAAATTTTCAACTTGAATATTTTGATTGCATGAGATGACAATTGAGTTTTTTTGAATAACTGCTAATTTTTCTTCGGTAATTTTTTCAATCGTATCTCCAAGAAATTCTTTATGGTCTAAGCCAATATTCCCAATTGCAATGATTGGTCTAGATTTATGGGCTGTTGTCGCGTCTAATCGTCCCCCTAAGCCAGCTTCAAGAATGAGTAATTCAACTTTTTTATGGTCAAAAAAATTTAGTGCGCAGCAAATGATTTTTTCAAAAGGAGTTAATTCAAATGTTGAAAATTTATTTTCTATTAATCTATAGATTTTTTCAAAATCAGTTTTATTAATATTTTTTTTATTGACTCTAATCCTCTCGCATACATCAAAAAGATGAGGAGATGTCGTTACACCGAAATTCCTTCTAGCTTCAAAAAGTATACTTTCTAAAAATGCAGCGATTGACCCTTTCCCATTGGTTCCAATAATCTGTATCGCAGGGATATTCTTGCAAGGATTACCAAGCTTTTGAAGTGCTTTTTTAATTCTTGATAAACCTAACTTGATACTATCCCTTTCATATTTAGGAGATAATAATTCAAAAATTTTTAAATTTGCATTTTTCAAAATTTAAATTGCTATAACTCTTCAAAAATTGAATTTAGCTTATCCAAAAGAATATTAATTTCTCTTCGAGATATAACTAATGGTGGGACAATCCTTACAACATTTCCTCCTGCAGGAACTACCAGTAATCCTTTATCAAAAGCTTTTAATGTAATTTTTTTTGCATCAGCATAATCTTCATTGATCACAAGACCTTGTATTAAACCTAAACCTCTTTTCCCGCTAATAATATTTGGAAATTTTTTTGACAATTCTTCAAACCCAGCACTTAATTGTGCCCCTCTTTGATAAACATTATTGATAATATTTCTTCTATTTATTTCTTCTATTACAGTTAGGGCTGCCTTACAGGCGAATGGGTTCCCTCCAAAAGTGGTTGCATGATCTCCTGGAGAAAAAATGTTGGCTTTTTCTTTTACCAATAATGCTCCAATTGCATGACCTCCTCCTAATCCTTTAGCTAGGGTGAATCCATCAGGTTCAATTCCTAAATTCTCATAACCCCACATTTTCCCAGTTCGACCTACTCCACTTTGGACCTCATCTAAAATGAGAAGAGAATTATATTTATCACATATATCTCTTAGGCTTTTAAAAAATATTTTACTTCCAGGAATTACGCCGCCCTCTCCTTGTATAGGTTCAACTAAAACGCCTGAAATTTTTTGATCATTATTCTCACACTCTTTAAATAATTTTTTTACCGAATCAAAATTGTTATATTTAAAAAATTTGAACCCTTGAATCATTGGTTCGAAACCTTTTTGATATTTGGGCTGTCCAGTGGCACTCAAGGCCGCAAGCGTCCTTCCATGAAAGCTTGATTCTGCTGCGAGAATAATTGATTCTTTACCTTTATTTGTTGTATTACCATATTTTTTAATTAATTTAATTGCTGATTCATTTGCTTCCGCACCACTATTGCAGAAGAAGACGCTTTTAGCACAACTCATATTCGTTAAAGTTCTGCTTAATTGTTCTTGTTCTTCAATGTTGTAGAGATTAGAAATGTGCTGAATCTTTTTTAGTTGAGTTGATAACCTTCTTCTTAAAACTCTGTCGCTATGTCCAAGACTGCAAGTGGCTATACCAGCGACTGCATCAAGATACCTTTTACCTGTTTTGTCCCATAGCCAACAACCTTTTCCTTTTTTGAAAGATATATCGAATCGACTATAAGTATTCATCAAAGTGGGAGCGGTCGGACTTGAACCGACATACCCGAAGGTGCCGCATTTTGAGTGCGGTGCGTCTACCAATTCCACCACGCTCCCAAGGCTTTTGCAAAAATGAACTTTTTTATTATAACAAAAATCAACTTATTGACTATTGTTTTGGTCAAGGAAAAATTATCATAACAACGTTTGTTAAAAGTTAATCTTTTCGATAAAAACATAGAATTATTTATGGCATTTGCTGACAAGAAATAAGGTAAAAAGGAAAACTTAAACATTTATGATACATTTTTGCGATTAAATGCCCTTAAAAGTCTTTTTAATAGGAGATAGCTTCATAATTAGTAATATTGTGTTATATTTAATAAAAAAATGTCTAAAACTCAAGCTAAAAAATTATCCTTTAAATTTGTCCCTTTTCTATTTATTGCAGTGACTATACTGACAACATTCGGATCTAATAGCGGAACTTGGGTATGAATGAATTCAAATTTAATGGTTTAAATAAAATTTGGTCTAACCGCTTTTTAGTGTTATTGATATTGTTTTTGGGTTGTATTTCACTAATTAATATTGCTTACGTTTGAATCAATTTTCCAGGTTTTAAAAATATTTTTGGAAAAGACTAAGCTGCTTCGAGTTTTGTAGGATTCACAGATTTAGGTTCAATTTTATATCCATTCTCCTCATAAGTACTTTTACTGATCTGTCTGATTATTTTTACACCTAAATTTTTTAGTTTTAATTCAAAATTTTCATAACCTCTATCTAAATGTTCTAATCCATAGATCTTACTACTACCTTTTGCGATGATTCCTGCAATTATTAATGCAGCTGATGACCTTAAATCTGAGCCAACTAGATTCATCCCATTAATTGTTTTAACACCTTTGATGTGAGCTACGTTTTTGTTAAGTTTTATATGGGCGCCCATTTCATTAAGTAAATAAATATGATTCATTCTGTTTTCGAAAATTGTTTCAGTTATCTTTGATTCACCATTCGCGATTGTCATTAGAGTTGTAAATGGTGCTTGCAAATCAGTAGGAAAGCCTGGAAAAGGAGCTGTTTCAATATCTACTCCTTTAATCTCTTTACTCTTGATAGAAACCGAATTACCTTTAATCGTAATTTTACTTCCACTCTCTTGTAGCTTATTAGTAACAGCTTCAAGATGATGAGGGATTACTGGAGAGATTGTTATTGAAGAGGAAGTTGCAGCCGCCGCTATTAGAAAAGTTCCAGCTTCTATTCGGTCTGGAATTACTTTATGGGTACATCCGCCGAGCTTATTAACACCATCAATAATAATTGTTTCTTTACCGGAGTCATAAATTTTTGCCCCCATTTTATTAAGCATTTGGCATAAATCTTGAACTTCAGGCTCTCTAGCAGCATTTTCAATAGTAGTTCTTCCTTTAGCTAAAGATGCTGCCATTATTAAAGTTTCAGTCGCACCTACACTTGGACAATTTAATTTAATATGAGTGCCATGAAGTCTTTTTTTGTTTTCCCTTGTTTTTGCCTTGACAATTCCCTCTTCAATAATAATGTCTGCTCCTAATGCGATTAGTCCATTAATGTGCTCGTCTATTGGCCTTGAGCCAATATTGCATCCACCTGGTAAGGGTACTTGAGCTTCTCCAAATTTAGTTAATAGTGCACCTATACAAAAGAAACTAGCTCTTAATCCTTTAACAAGTTCATATGGAAGTTCTTTAATCGAAATAGTTGTTGGATCTATTTCTAGTTGGTTGTTTTTACGAACTAAATTCACTCCTAAATTCTTTAAGATATTCCCCATCTTTTCAATATCAGTGAGAAAAGGTACATTATCAAGAATTATTTTTTCATTAGTTAGCAATGATGAGGCTAATAAAACTAAGGCGGAATTCTTCGCACCACTTATTTCAACTATTCCATTTAACTTGCCTTGGCCAAGAATCTTTAAATTTTGCGATTTAAGATATGACTTCGTTTTGCTTTCGCAAATCATTAAGACTTAATTTATTAGATTCATCATGACAAACTAATAATATTAAGTCCACCCTATGTAACGTCATGAATATTAATTAAAAGTGAAAAATGTATTTTTTGGTTTCTTGGGAAATAAAAATTTAATAAATAATTGATCAAAATATTTATGTCATTAAAATATAGTTCATAACAAATTTTTCAAATTACTCATAGAAAATACTTTTTTAAAAATAACTAGTAAAAACAATAATCTAGTTAAAAGATTTAGATCTTTTAAAAGAGGATCATCTCCAAAAGATCAAGACTTTTTTTGCATTGAAGGTACTCATCTTATTGAAGAATTGCTGAAGTCTGGAAAAAATCCCTCTAAGATTTTAGTTACCGAAAAATGGCTAAGAAAGAATCAAAATCTAAGCAAAAAATTTGATCAGTCATTAATAAATATTGTCTCAGAGGAAGTCTTGGCATCTGCGATTTCAACAATTAATCCAGATGGGATAGCAGCTTTAGTAGAGATTTCAGCAATACCTAATTATCAATTTAATAGAAAAGATGATTTTGTTCTTGTTCTCGACAGAATTCAAGATCCTGGGAATATGGGTAATCTGTTTAGAACCGCTTTAGCTGCGGGTGTTAATGCAATTTTTTTAGCTGGAGGTGCGCACCCATTAGGCCAAAAGGTATTAAGAGCATCCTCAGGTGCAGTTTTTCATATGCCATTTTTAAGATTTGATGGAATTGACGAAGAAATATTAAATTCTTTACTTAAGTCTTTGTCTGAATTATCAAATGTAGGATTTAAGATTTTCTCTACTAGAAGCAACAATAAAAGTTCAGAAAAACCTTCAAAACCATACTGGGAAATTGATTGGTCTAGACGTACCGCATTGATTTTGGGTAATGAAGGTCAAGGTATTCATAAAAAAATTCAAGAAGCTTTTAATGAAACAATTACAATTCCGCATAGTGAGATTGTAGAATCATTGAATGTGGCTTGTGTTGCAGTTCCTTTATTATTAGAACGAAAAAGAGTCGCGTACACCTCCAATAAGTAAATAAAAAAGTGACTGATTCAATTTTTGATTTTGATTTAATCGTAATAGGAGCAGGATATGGAGGTTTTGATGCCGCTAAACATGCTGCTGGTAAGGGACTGAAAGTAGCAATAGTAGAATCTTCTGATATGGGAGGCACATGTGTTAACAAAGGTTGTGTCCCCTCTAAAGCTCTTTTGGCTGCAAGTGGAAAAGTCAGAGAAATAGCTGATTATGAACATTTAGCTAAGTTTGGAATTCATGCTTCCCCAGTAAGGTTCGAGAGATCAAAAATTGCAGATCATGCAAATAATTTAGTGTTAAATGTTAGAGAAAATTTAACAAAAACTCTCAAAAGGAGTGGAGTTGAAATTATTTTGGGCATTGGAAGAATTGAAGGAAATCAAAAAGTAGGTGTAAGAGATAAAAACGGTATTGATAAAATTTTCACATGCAAGAATATTGTTATAGCAACAGGCTCTTCTCCTTTTGTGCCCCGTGGAATAACTTTGGATAATAGGACCGTATTTACTAGCGATGATGCAGTTAAACTTGAATGGCTTCCAAGATGGATAGCAATTATTGGAAGCGGATATATAGGTCTAGAATTTGCTGATGTTTATACCGCGCTTGGTTGTGAAGTTACCATGATCGAGGCTTTGGAGAATATTATGCCAACATTTGATCCAGACATCACTAAAATTGCTAAAAAGAACCTTATTCAAGCAAGAGATATAGACACAAAATCAAATGTCTTTGCGACAAAAATAACACCTGGATGCCCTGTAAGAATAGAACTGACTGATGCAAAATCTAAGGAAGTTGTAGAAACTTTAGAAGTTGACGCAGTACTAGTCGCAACTGGCAGAAGTCCTAATAGTAATAACTTAAATCTTGAGTCGGTTGGTGTCGAAACAGTAAAAGGTTTCATTCCTGTAGATGATCAAATGAGAGTTAAGAATGGTGATCAAATAATACCTAACATTTGGGCTGTTGGAGATGTAACGGGCAAACTAATGCTTGCCCATACAGCTGCAGCGCAGGGTACTATTGCTGTTGATAATATTTGCGGTGGTAATGTCGAAATTAACTATAAAAGTATCCCCGCAGCAACCTTTACTCACCCAGAGATAAGTTCAGTTGGTCTCTCTGAAGTTGAAGCTAAAGAGATATCTACAAAAGAAAATTTTACTTTGGGAGTTGTCAAAAGTTTCTTTAAGGCTAATTCAAAAGCATTGGCTGAATTAGAGAGTGATGGATTGCTAAAGTTGATTTTCAACAAAGATAATGGGAAAGTATTAGGAGCTCATATTTTTGGGTTGCATGCAGCTGATTTAATTCAAGAAATTTCGAACGCTATTTCAAGGAACCAGGATGTAATTGAATTATCTAAAGAAGTTCATACTCATCCTACACTTAGTGAAGTAGTTGAGGTCGCATATAAACAGGCGGCTTCTCAAATAAACTAATATCTAAAATTAATGGAGATAAGACGCAGGCCACCAAATCCAACAGTAAGGGTAGAAAATTTAGAATATGCTGTACCTCATAGAGAAGCACAAGCAAAAAACATTCTTGAAGAAATAGTATGGCACAAGGATATTGAAATTAAGAATTTTAAAAAAATAGTCTCTTTAGAAGATCTCATCAAAAAGATTGAAAAACTTCCTACTCCCAAAGATTTTTATAAAAATATCTTGAAGTCAAAAATAAAACCAGGAGTTATTGCTGAAATAAAAAAAGCTAGTCCGAGTAAAGGAGTTATTAGAAAAGATTTTAACCCTGAAAACATAGCAATTTGTTATGAAGGATTAGGTGCATCATGTATCTCAGTACTTACCGATAAAAGGTTTTTTCAAGGTAGTTATGAAATACTCGAAACTGTAAGGAAATCAACTAATCTCCCTCTACTCTGCAAAGATTTTATTATTTCTGCTTATCAGATTTATAAAGCAAGGGTATCTGGTGCTGATGCAATATTATTAATCGCTGCGATTTTAAGTGATGATGATTTAATTTATTTAAAGAAAATAGCTGATAATTTAAAGATGAGTGTTCTTGTTGAAGTCCATAACTCTAATGAATTAGAAAGGATTCTAAAGTTAAAATCTTTTAATTTGATTGGAATAAATAATAGGGACTTAAAGACTTTTAAAACGAATTTAAAAACATCAAAAGAATTGATGAATACATATGCAGATATATTTTTAAAACAAAATATTATTCCCATAAGTGAATCTGGAATTAATTGTGCTGAAGATTTAGAATCGCTTAGATCTATTGGGATCATGGGAGTATTAATTGGTGAAACTTTTATGCGAGAAACTGATATTGAACAATCGTTTAAGAAATTATTTAACTCTATTTAATATTGACTTCAAATCGTGCTATAAAATTGAATAAACAGAGTTGTACTGAATATATATGCAGGCTGTAATTTTAACAGGTATAGTCGCAGGATTTGTGCATGTAGTTAGTGGCGCTGATCATCTAATTGCAATGGCACCAGCAGCGATTAATAATCCCCAAAAAGCTTTTAAAAATAGTTTCTCATGGGGCTTGGGACATTCTTCAGGAGTCCTCTTGTTAGCTTTTCTAGCGATTTTTATTAAGGATATTACGCCATTAAACAAATTTTCTAGTATTGCCGAATTTCTAGTTGGAATTTCACTTCTAATTGTTGGAGTATTTGCTATAAAAAATTCTTTTCAATTAAGTATCCACTCGCATTCCCATAAGCATGAGAATGGCATCGCCCATCGTCACTTTCACTTTCATGTTAAGGAACAAAAAAATAATTATAAGCACTCACATGCTTTGACTGGTTTAGGCTTACTACACGGTATAGCTGGAGGTTCACATTTTCTTGCAGTTCTTCCTGCTTTAGCACTACCTTTAACAAGCGCTTGCTTATATTTGATTTCATATTTGATTGGTTCACTCATAAGTATGAATCTTTTTACTTGTTTAATATCTTTTACAACC
This sequence comes from Prochlorococcus sp. AG-355-B23, assembly GCA_003280935.1. GTDB lineage: Bacteria > Cyanobacteriota > Cyanobacteriia > PCC-6307 > Cyanobiaceae > Prochlorococcus_A. The sequence continues at coordinate 3,944 of QCDJ01000005.1, read as the reverse complement.
TTTAAAGCAAGTCAAAAATTTATCAAAAGATTAATAGCTGTCGCAGGAGGGCTTTCCTTTTCTTTGGGATTATTTTGGATTCAAAGAAGTGCTGCTGTTTTTTTGAATTAAAAAATTTTTTAATTTAGGAATAATTAATTTAGAGGTGACAATCCCAATTATTTTTTCGTTATTGATTAATCCAAATTTATTACTATCTTCGCTAAATTCAATATTGTCGCCAATAACCTCAACGTTATTTTGATTTACTGAATTTATCCTTTTTATTAGGTTTTTATTTTTAATTGGATGATTAAAAATAACTATTTGTCGATTTTTAAGTATTGATTTATTCTTTTTATATTTTTTAAAAAATACAATGTCACCCTCTTTTAAGTAAGGTAACATCGATTCACCACTAATAATAGCGGTTTTTCTTAAACCTAAAAAAAATAAAATAAAATCAAAAAAACTTTTAAAAATAACTCTGATTAACTAGCTTTTACAAAAGCGTCAGATCTTCCTTTTGAAGCCCAGAAAATATTATGAATTTTTTCTACATAACTCATGAGTTCTTCAGCTTGGGCTAAGTCAATATTAACTTTGCATGCACTGCATAATTTAGCCGCCTTCCAAATGGTTTCATGTAAGTCTGGATAAGTTTCTAAGTGAACTGGTTTAAAGTAATCTGTCCACAAAATTAGAATCTCTTTCTTTGTTTCTTTAGCTTGCTCTTCTTTAACTGCAACATATCTAGAAAATGTATTACTGTATGTAGCCCATTCTGCTGAGTCAGTGCTAGAAGGAGCTTCTAATGCAATAAGTTTTTTTGTCATTGATAAGACTGCTTCAGCTGCAACTCTCGTAGATGCTGGGTCGTAAACACCACAAGGACCATCGCAGTGAGCATGGACTGTCATTAGGGATTTTCTATCTAGAAAAGAATTGATGAATTTACTTAACATTTCTAATATTTGCTGTTGTATATATATTACTTGGAGATTAACTAAATTGAAAAGTCTTAGATATTTTTCTTACTTAATTTAATTGACTTTTAATAATTCAACTTCAAATATTAAAGTCGCATTAGCAGGTATTACATTTCCAGCTCCTCTTGATCCGTATCCAAGTTCCGGAGGGATTGTTAATTTTCTTTTGCCTCCAACTTTCATGCCTGCTACACCTTCGTCCCAACCTTTTATTACTCGTCCAGCACCCAAGGGAAAGCTGAATGGAGCTCTGCCGATACTGGTATCAAATTGTGTCCCGTCTTCTAATGTTCCTGTGTAATTTACAGTAACTGTTTGCCCAGGACTAGCCTCATCTCCTTCCCCGTTTACGATATCTGCAATAATTAGACCACTTTCTGTAGTCCTTGAATTGTTGTCTGAAGGTGTTTCTTCTGCCATAGCGAAAAGTATAGGATTTGGATCAGATGGGTCTAGTTCAAATAAATTATTATTTGAAACATTTGATGATTTTGCAACAGATGTTCTTTGAACTGACTGAGTTTCTGATTCAGCAGCATTAACAAATTGAGGTGAATTAAATTGACTGAAAAGAGTTAATGAAACACAAAAAACAAAAACTGCAAAACTGATAAAGACTTCTTTCACTTAAATTTTGAAAGTTACTAGAACTTAGTCTACAGAATGAAGGTACAATAAATGGGTGATTATAAATTTAATTTCGTAATTTTAGATTGTTAATCCCAATTCAAATTAAAAGTCTAAGACAATATTTTTACCCTTGTTTAGGAGGGATTTTAGGAGGAATTTCAGTTTCAACTCATTTTTGGCTGATTTTTATGCCGATGTCATTATTTATTTTATGGAAGGGAAGTGAAAGGCGAATAGCAAATTTTTGTTGGGGTTTTTTCTTTATCTTGATAAGTCATTCTTGGCTTTATGATCTTCATCCATTGACATGGCTTGGGTTTTCATGGCTTACAAGTTTAATAATCACCATTTTAATATTATTATTTTGCGCTTTTTTGGGTGGGATATTAGTTTATTTATGGGGATTGTTAGTTGAAATCATTCTCTGGAAAGAAGATGTTTTCAAAATGAAAATATTATCTTTAACAGTAAAAGTATTTTTTTTATCTTTGACTTGGGGTATTGGTGAATTGATACTTTCTCAAACACCTTTATTTTGGATTGGTTTAGGAGAGAGTCTTATCCCAGGTGATATTTATCTTGCTGGTTTAGCAAGATGGATTGGTGCAAGTGGTTTATGCGTATTACAAATATTGATTGGATTTTGGATCTTTTATATTCAAGGTAGATGGGAAAGAAAACTTTACTTTAAAAAAATATTTCTTTTGGGACTTTTGGTTTTTATTTTCTTACATTTATTTGGAGGTTTAACAACTCCAATTAAAAGAAATTATGAATATCCAGTAGCTATTTGGCAAACTAATATACCAACAAGAGATAAATTAACAATAAATGATGAATTTATTGAAGAAAAGCTATCTATTGCTCAAAAGCATGCTTTATCAAAAAAAGTGAAACTTCTTGTTGCTCCTGAAGGGACTTTAAATAGTAATTTTCTTTTATCTAAAGGCTTTAAGGTTAATACCTTGGCAGGAGGTTTCAGAGATTCTAATAATGAGTTAAGAAGTTCTTTACTCGGATTTAAAATTGGAGATAAATCTTTTACCTCATTTATAGATAAAAATAGACTTGTTCCATTAGGTGAAAAAACACCTAGATTTCTAGATAGTTTTTCAAGAGGATTATCTGCTGTAGGAGGAATTCAACCTGGCTCTGATTCAAGATTGTTTTATCCTAAATTTACACAACCTCTAGCAGTGGCTATTTGTTATGAAATTAGTGATGGATTGAAAATAAGAAAGGCTATTAATAGCGGTGCAAAACTAATAATAACTGCAGCAAATTTAGATCCCTATCCATCTAAGCTTTATAATCAATTCCTGTCTTTGGCAAGATTGAGAAGTATTGAAAATAAAAAAGATAATCTACTTGTATCAAACACTGGTCCTTCGGGTCTAGTTAAAGATGATGGGAAAATAATTCAACTTCTAGATTTAAATGTGGAGCAAAATAAAGTAGTTTTCCCCAATTTTTCATCCGACAAGACCTTCTATACAAAATTTGGAGATAAACCTATTTTGTTATTGTTTATATTTTTTATGGGATTAAATTTCTTTTGGAAAATTAATTAATTAATTAATCCGCCACCTAATAAAATTTCTCCTTTATAAAAAACTGCAGCTTGTCCGGGTGTTACCGAACTTTGACTTTCTTCAAATATTAATTTAAATGTTTTAGTTGGATTATCTAAATTTTTCAAAGGGATTAAAGTTCCTTTTACTGGATGGCTTCTATATCTGATTTGTGCTTCTACTTGTATCTCTTGCTTAGGTTCTTCGATTGAAACCCAGTTAACTTTAGTAATTATTGCTTCTTTATTAAACAGATCACTTTTATCTGCTACATAAACTATGTTTTTTTCCCTGTCTAAACTTTTTACATATAATGGTTCAGGCCAAGCGATGCCCAAACCCTTTCTTTGACCTACTGTAAAGTGCTGAATACCATTGTGCCTGCCTAGGACTTTCCCATTTACATGCACAATTTCTCCTTCATTGGGTTCAATGTGTTTGTCGATAAATCTCTGCATTGATCCATAATGCTCAACTAAACATAAATCTTGACTTTCTGGTTTATGGGCAGTTCTAAGGCCTAATCTCAGGGCTTCCTTTCGTGTCTCTTCTTTTTTCATTTCACCAAGAGGAAATTCTAATCTGCTTAGTACTTCTTGTGAAAGAGAATAAAGAAAATAACTTTGGTCCTTGTTTTCGTCAGCACCTCTTAGAAGAAGGAAGTCCTTAAATACAAAGCTCTTGCAATCAAGTATTTCAGCATAAGATGATTTTTTTATCCTTGCGTAATGTCCGGTCGCAATATGAGTAAAGTCTTTTTTGTTTATTGCGTAAT
>QCDJ01000004.1 GCA_003280935.1 Prochlorococcus sp. AG-355-B23 | reverse complement strand
TCTAAGAAGAAGTATTAATAGTGAAAAATTACAGGAGAATATTAATGATATTCAAATTAATACAATTAAAGAAACTGAATTAATAAAATGTCGAATTGAGTTAATTAGTCATTGGAAAACCTTATATGGATCAGTTCCTAATGATTATGTAGTAGAAGCTTCGATGGATTGGTTTGAAAGGGATATATGGCCAAATCTTGATGGAACTGAAAATCTACCATTTACGTGGAGTGCAGCCAATAAATTAATGTCAGAATTATGCCCATTCTGGATAAAGAAAAATCCATCCCTTGAAATTGTTTTATTAATGATTGGCGTTTTAGAAGACCCTTTTGCTACATCAGATCTGATAAATAGAATACCAACACTTATGAGAAGGTTTATAAGTAGATTTAAGCGAAATAATAGATCAAATTCATTTGAAACTTTGGACTCAACAATGACAGTACATGGAGCACTTAAATTATTGAATTTATCAACATCCGCAGGATCCGCTCATACGTTCCGTAAAATTAGGGAGGCCTATAAATCAATAGCCTTAGAGACGCATCCAGATGCTGGAGGATCAACAGATCAAATGAGAAAATTAAATGAAGCGTATCAATTGCTAAAAAATCTATATAAAAAATAGTATACTAATTCTCAAATAAGACTTAATATAAGTCTATTTAATAGTCTCATATAAGATAGCTGCTATTATCAAAATTTATAATTTTTTTCCATAATTATTATTCAAATATATGGAAACAAAAATTATATATAAATGAAATAAAAATAGAATATACTTTTAAAGAAAAAATTATTGTATAGTACTTCTTATATGAGACTAATTATAAGTCTATTATATAGTCTCAAAAAAGATATGTAAGATAAATTAATATATCAATTTGGATGATTCATACCCAAGCTTTTTATTATCTGGAAAATATTAAAAATTGGATAAGAAATATGCGAATTATGTCCTTTCAATGTCCAAGAAATTAATAACGCTTAAAAAGTCTTGATATCAAAGGTTTTAATGTTTTCTCGTACTGCCTTAAAGACAGTACTACTTGAATTGAAGCTTTTCAATGGCAGTTTGCTTTTCAATACTAGGGACATCACTTAATCCATTAGCGTCAAACCAAGGGGCGCTAGCCCAATCAAATCCTTCGCCAAAAGTATTATCTGGTGCAGTTATATACCAGTGACATGAAGCATCTGGTATGTCAACAGCACATTTTGACCAATCATCTGACCACTGAGGGACTTGTACCCACAACACTGAAGATAGAAGTAGAGATAGCAAGTTAATCATGATCATTATCATACAACATTAATTACTTTTATACGTTTATTATCTATCTTACATGAGAATTATATATAGACTAGTTTATAGTCTCATATGGGAATAGCAATACAGTTAATTCCTTAATTTAGTGTTAAAACATTTTTCAACATTAGAAATGATATTTGAATGTATTGATTTAATGTCCGAGTCCAGTAATGTTTTATCTTTATCTCTATAAGATAATCTAAATGTATAACTTATATGATCATCTCCAAATTTACTATCTTCAAAAACATCAAGTAAATTTACATCCTCTAAGAGATTTTTTCCTGTTTTTCTTATTTGTGATGTAATGTCGCTAATTAAAAATTTCTTACTGAAGACAAAATTTATATCCCTTTCCATTTTCGGAACAATTGGGTATTGCTTATATATTGGAATCCATTTATTTTTTCTTGTACTAGCTCCCAAGAGGTTAGAAACATTTATGTTAAATAAATAAACTTTTTTTAATGACTTCTTTTCTAATATTAGTTTGGGATGTATTTCACCAAAATAACCTGCATCTTTCCCTTCAATAACTAATTTCGCTGTTCTTCCTGGATGAAGAAAATCAATTGAATCTGTAGGTTTATCATCAATTTTTATGTTCAAAGATGATAAAGCCTCCTTTAACTTTCCTCTGGCTTGGAAATAATTAAGATCGTTATCCTTACCGGAATTTATCCATTTTCCAAATTTTTTATTTCCATAAATCGCACCATTCAAAACTTCTTCTTGAATTAACTCAGTTTTCTTTTGAAAAACATTTCCAATTTCAAATATATAACAACTTGCTTGTCCAGCTTTTATATTACGGTTCACTATCTCCAAATGTTCTTTCCAGATATTATCTCTAAGACAGCTTGTTTCTAATAATAAAGGATTAGAAATCTTTATAAGTTTTTCATCATCTTCAGGAACAAGAGAGTAGCTTAGTACCTCGTTAAAACCATTTTCTATAAAACCATTTTTTACTTTTCTCAATGCCAACTGTTCTGATGACAATTTTCCAGGCTTTATTGGATTAGGAAGTTTTAAGTCAAATCTGTCATACCCTATTAATCTAGCTATTTCTTCAATTAAATCTATTTCTCTTGTTAAATCATGTGATCTATTAGGAATTACTGCTACATCCCAGCCATATTCTCTATTCTTTAAAGTACATCCTATAAGTGTTAATTTATCAACTATTTCATTATCAGATAAATTTCTTTTTTCAAATTGATCGTTAATTATTAATGGACCAAGAATTTTATGTATTCGATTTCTCCGTAGTTTAATAAATATATCCTCATTACTTATTAAATTTGAAGTATTGATGATTGGTGAATTAATAGAAAAATATTCTTCTAAAAGATTAATTGCCCTTGTTACTGCACTTATTGTATTTTTTGAGGAAATCCCTTTTTCATACCTGCTGCTAGATTCTGTTCTTATACCAACCTCCTTGGAGGATTTTCTTATAGTAACTGGATTAAAAACTGCGCCTTCAAGGTAAATAGATGAGGTTGTATTACTTACAGAAGTCTCTAAACCGCCTATAACCCCTGCAATAGCTACCGGTTTATCACAACAAGTAATAACAGTGATTTTGTCATTTAAATCATATTCTTTACCATCCAGGCATAAAAGGCTTTCGTTATCCTTGCCTTTTCTAACAGAGAAATCTTCTGGAGAAACTTCCTTACCAATTAAGTTTGACAGTTTATCTTTATCAAATGCATGCAAAGGTTGGCCTTGTTCTAAAAGAATATAATTTGTCAAATCAACTAGTAGATTAATAGATTTTATACCTGATTTTTCTATACGGTCTTTAAGCCAATTTGGCGATAATTTCTCTCCATTTACTCCATCAATGCAGCTTATTGTATAAATGCAATTAGATTCTATAGTCTCTGGACAAAGTTTAATTTCCTTAAGTAAATGAATATTGTATTTATGGTTTAATTCTGGAAAATTTAAGGTGGATTCTAAAAGGGCAGAAATTTCACGGGCTATACCTATAACAGACATTCCATCAGGTCTATTAGCTGTAATGGCTAAATCATATATAAAATCATTTAATTGAAGCAAGTCAGATCCTGGAGTGCCCAATTCATGTTTTAAGGCCAAATCTTCATCAATGATCTCTATCCCTTTGCTAGAGTCCTCTAACCCCAGTTCCTGCAGTGAGCATATCATTCCTTCACTCATTACACCTCTAATTTCACTTCTTTTAATAGTTAAATCAACTGCATTTAATTTCGCGCCAACAGTAGCAACGTAAACATAAATATTTGGTTTAATATTGCGTGCACCACAGATAATTTGTAAATTCTTTGAATTACCAATATCGACTTCGCAAATTGAAAGTTTGTCAGATCCTTCGTGTTTTAAAACAGATAATACCTTACCTAAAACAACACCAGTTACATTTTTTGAACAATCTTCTAATGATTCAACCTCAAATCCACCAATAGACAATTTCTCAGAGAGATCTTCAGGAGTAGAAGTAATTTCTACTAAATGTTTTAACCAATTTTGAGAAACTTTCATATATATTTTTTAATCAATGATAATAAAAGAAATGAGTTTATCTTCAAAAAAGTTTGTTGAAGATGTACAATAGAAAATTATACAATAATGTATTAATTAAAATGGCCAAAAAAGGGACAAGAGTTGTAGTGACCCTGGAATGTACTGAAGCTAGGACAAGCACAGATCCTAAGAGATCAAATGGTGTCTCAAGATATACTACTGAAAAGAATCGTAGAAATACAACCGAAAGATTAGAACTAAAAAAGTTTAATCCTCATTTAAACAGAATGACAATTCACAAAGAAATTAAGTAATCAAATCAAATTAAATCATGTCTAATTCAATTTTTAAAAAACAATTATCACCTATCAAACCAGGAGATCCTATTGACTATAAGGATGTAGAACTACTAAAGAAATTCATAACTGAGAGGGGCAAAATCCTACCAAGAAGAATGACAGGTTTAACCTCTAAGCAACAAAGAGATCTCACATTAGCTGTTAAGAGAGCCAGAATTGTAGCTCTTTTACCCTTCGTAAATCCTGAAGGATAATTTCATATTGAATTTAGTTGGCTCTATAATAAAAATTTCAAATATTTGAAAGATTTAACTGATTTAAAAACATATATTATTGACTCTGATGATCCACATGAAGTTGATGACGCTATTTCATTAGAAATAAAAGAAGGAAATAAAAAAAATTTATGGATACATATTAGTAATCCATGCAAACTCTTTTTGCACGACTCTAATGTAGATTTAAATGCAAGAAAGAAAAATAGCAGTTTATATTTAATTGATCAATATGTCCCAATGCTTCCTAAGGATATTCTTGAAAAGGCAAATCTAGCGCAAAATAAAGTTTCAGAAACTATTAGTGCAGCAATAGAATTCAATGACGATGGATCAATAAATAAATATGAAATAACTGAAGCAATAATAAAACCAAAATATCAATTAACATATGAAGATGCAAATGAAATATTAGAAATAGAACCCAAAGAAGAAATAGAGTTAATTGAGATTAAAAATTTATTAGAAAAAAGTATTACATTCAGAAAGAAACAGGGAGCAATTATTTTTGAAAGTCCTAATAATAAAATTAAATTATATAAGGATAAGATTATACTATCTAAATTAGAGAAAACAATATCACAAATTATAGTTGCAGAATCAATGATATTAATGGGTTATGTAACAAGTTTATTTATAGTTAAATATGATTTAGCGGCTGCATTTAGAATTCAAAAAATTAACTGTAATCCATCAGAAATACTTAATAGATACAATGATAGTGATATTAAATATATAATATTAAAACAGTATATGGGAAGAAGTTACATAACTACTAGGCCAGGAGTCCATGAATCATTAGGCCTTAAAATGTATGTACAATGTACATCACCATTGAGAAGGTATCTTGATTTAATTATTCAAAGGCAAGTCTATAATAAAATTAATAATTATGAAGTTCTAAGTAAAGATTTAGTGTCTAAGATTATTGATTATTCAAAAAATAGACAATCAGAAAATAATAATATATTTAAAAATGATAAATTTAAGTATTTAAAATTATTTTTTAAGAATGAAAAAAAACCTTTTTATAAAATAATATTCGTTAAGTGGATTAATCATAAAAAAAATATTGCTTTGGTTTATTTCCCAGATTATTCACTAGAAATACTTATTACTCTTTTTGTATCAATTGAAATATATAGTAATAAAATATATAAAGTTAAATATATTATAAATGATAGTAATCTTTTAGAATTTATTTATTAATAAGATATTAAATATAATGGGTTGTTATTAGTTTAAAAAATATCTGTTAGTATTAATAAAAAAGCTTTATGACTTTTGTCATTACTACACCTTTATACTATGTTAATGATAAGCCTCATTTAGGAAGCGTATATACAACAATAATTTGTGATTCAATAGCTAGGTATAAACGGCTTTCAGGTGAAAATGTTATTTTCATCACTGGTGTTGATGAACATGGTTTAAAAATACAAAGAACAGCGAATGAAAAGGGTATTGAACCAAAATCACATTGTGATGAAATCTCAGAAGTCTTTAATAATAATTGGAAAGATTGGAATATATCCTTTGATAAATTTATAAGAACAAGCTCAAAAAATCATGAATTAGTTGTTAATGAATTTTATGAAAGAGTAAAAGCATCAGATGATATCTATATGGGAGTTCAAAAAGGTTGGTATTGTGTCGGTTGTGAAGAATTTAAGGATAATCCAGAAAACTCATCAACATACAAATGTCCAATACATCAAAAAAATTTAGAATGGAAAAATGAAGAGAATCTCTTTTTTAGGCTTTCAAAATATCAAAAAGAAATCGAGAAAATAATCAACGAACCTTCTTTTATAGAGCCAATAGAAAGAAAAAATGAAATTATAAATTTTGTTTCTAGAGGTTTAAAGGATTTTTCAATTTCAAGAACTAATGTTACATGGGGAATTCCTGTTCCTGGTTACGATAACCATACCTTTTATGTGTGGTTTGATGCTTTACTTGGATATGTAAGTGCCATTAGTTCAGATGAGACAGAACATTCATTGGAAAAAACAATTAATGTAGGATGGCCAGCTGATGTTCATTTTATTGGCAAGGATATTCTGAGATTCCATGCTGTATATTGGCCTGCAATGCTCATTTCCGCCAAAATGAAAGTTCCTAAAAAAGTTTTTGGGCACGGATTTCTTACAAGAGAGGGGCAAAAAATGGGTAAAAGCTTAGGAAATGTACTCGACCCTGATTTATTGCTTTCAAAATATGGAAATGATCCTGTAAGGTGGTACCTCATTAAAGACATATCACTTGGAAATGATGGAGATTTTCAAGATAAAAGATTTGTTGACATCATCAATAATGACTTAGCTAATACAATTGGTAATTTAATAAATAGAACATCATCTATGTCTAGAAAATGGTTTGATAATAAAGTGCCAAATAATGAAAAAATTTTAAGTGAAACTAAATTAGAGAATTTTGCCAAAATTGCAGTTGAAAACTATATTTATAACTTTGATAACTACAAATTAGACTTAGCAGCTAATGAAGTGCTTAGCCTAGCAATTAATACAAATTTGTATTTGAATGATAATCAGCCATGGCTGCTAATAAAAGAGAAAGATAAACTACCTCTAGTTAAAGATATTATTTATAACGTTTTAGAAAGTACCCGAATAATAGGATTATTATTACTACCTTTATTGCCCGAATTATCTACAAAAATTAATGAACAACTTGGCTCTATATTCAGAGAGGAAATCCCTTGGAAAAAACAATTAAATTGGGGATTATTAGTTAGCAATTCAAGTCTTCCTAAACCCACTCCAATCATAAATAAACTTGAATATGAGCAAAAATAATAGATTAATAATTTTCCTTCCTTTATTTATGCTTGGTTGCGCCCCAAATGTAATTGATGAAAATAAAGTTATACAAAAAATAGACAGTTTAGATATGTCTATTTTCTCTAAAAGTGGAGACAAAATATATTCTATTACCAGTCCAAATTCAAGTTATGACAATATTGAATTAAAATTCGAATTAAAAAAACCTATTATTAATATTCTTAATGGGAAAGAAACTAAATATATCATTAGTTCAGAAGAATCTACCTTATCAGACAACAATAAACTCTTGAAAATGAAAGGGAATGTTAAATTAAAAACTTTAAAAAAGAATGAGGATTTTTTAAATGCTGATAATTTTTTTTGGAATATAAAAAATACTAACTATCTATTAGAGGGAAATATAAGATTTGAAAATCAAAATATCATCTTAAATTCAGGAAAAGCCATATTGGGTTCAGATAACATAATTGAATTTTTCAAACCAGTAAAATATATAATTAAAGATGAAAATAACGAAAATAAATATGAAATAAACTCAGAAAATGCTTTCTATAATTTAGATACTGAATCAGTAAGCTTTGAAGCAAAAGATAAAAGAGTTAAATCAATAATATATTTTTAAATTTTATTTTTTGAGAAAATATTATTAATTTTTTTGGACCAGTTATTAATCCATTTTTCATCAGACTTCGTAAAACACCTAGCACTCCAGCCTCCAATCAATATGAAAGCCTTATTATTAATAGGTACAACTAAAATAGATGGAATTTCAGCACAAAAATTATAAAATTCATCTCTTCCAGGATAAAATTTAGTGTTTGCCAATGATATTAATTTCATATTTTTAATAGATCTCAGACAAGTTTCCCCAGGTTTAAAATCATTACTTGAAGTGATACCCCTCCTCAGTATATTAACGCCATCATTGTGGATTAATATTGCTGCTGCTGCTGTAGAAGTTAATATCGCTTCAGAACCCCATGCAAGTTCATCAATAACTTCATCAGGCATGTTTCTATTGAAGAAAAAATTATTTTCTCCTTTTAAAACAACTTTCTCACCAGCTATTGATTGGAATTGTTTAAATAAAAAACCTATCAAAATAATAATTAACGAAGCTATTGCGGCTAAAACTTGTGCTCTTTCAAGTTCAGGAGTGATTGTTTCTATTGAAATAAAATTTGCTATCTGAAAAATAAAGAGTATTACACCGACTGATATTAATGACTTCCCATCGAATCCCATATTTTAAATATGTTATTTCTAATTAAATTATGCAAATATTATATTGTTTAGTACATTTAAAATTACTCAAACATATGGTTTTTAATATATAATTAACCAAAACCTTTCAAAATGAACCTAAACATCAATAAATATATACTTTCCCTTATCTTTATTGGCTTTATTTTTATTCTTATCCCTTCGACTACATACGCAAATGAAATTAATAGTGTAAATAAATATTTTGGTATTACTCAACAGAAGACTGTTATAAATTACGAAAAAAGTCAGCCCTCATCTATTGACAACCCTGTAGTGGATCCAAATTTTAACACTATGAGATCAAAAGATACTGAGAGTTCAACTGCTACTTATATAGTTATAGGTTTGTTAGTTGCTGCCACAATTATTCCTTTAGCAACATGGTGGTATTTCTCTAAATAATAGAGAATTTATGAATACCAAGGATTTAAGTATTAGCGAATATTCATCTTATATAATTTTTATTACAGGGGGGACAAAGAGTGGCAAAAGTGAATTCGCGGAGCATCTTGCAAAGGAGGTAAAAAAATTATCATATGTTGCCTTATCTGAAAACAATTTGGATGATAAAGAATGGCAAGATAAAATTTATTTACATCGACAAAGAAGGCCAAAAGATTGGAAATTAATAGAAACAACAGATCTATTAAATACATTAAGGAATGAAAAAGGTCCATTATTAATTGATTCTATAGGCGGATTCGTTATGAAAAGTATTGGCAAGGGACAAATTGAATGGTCAACAAAAATGAATTCACTTATAAGTCTCTTAATGAAAAGAAAAAACATAACAATTATTGTTGGTGAACAAGTAGGTTGGAGTTTGGTATCTGAATATAAAATTGGTAATACATATATTGAAAGAATCGGCGAACTTCAAAAGAGAATAACCAAAATTTCAAAAGATAATTGGCTGGCTATAAACGGCAGAGCAATCAAAATAGATGAAATAAGTATTCAAATACCAACTTAAAATTGGAAGTCGCTCTTTTTGAACCTAGAATCCCACAAAATACTGGTAATATTGCCAGATCATGTGCTGCATTTAATATACCTTTAAATCTTATAGAGCCCCTAGGTTTTAAGCTAGAAGATAAATATTTAAAAAGAGCAGGATTAGACTATTGGCCTTTAGTTACTGTTAATCAGTATGAGAATTTTGAAAAATTTTTATCGTCAAAATCAACAAAAAGAATAATTTCTTTTAGTAAAAAAAATGGATTATATTTGAAGGATTTTAAATTTAAGCAAGATGATATTTTGCTATTTGGGAGAGAAGATTCAGGATTACCCGATTCCATTATTGATAAAAGCGACTTTTTAATATCAATATTTATGCCGAATATACAGACTGGGAACAATGATCAAAAAGGTGTTAGAAGTCTAAACCTTTCTGTAGCATGCGGAATTGCTATATATGAGGCCCACAAACAAATAAATTTTCAAAATGGTAATTAAGTACAACCAATGCCTTACAATATTCCCATGTCTCGGTAGCTCAGCTGGTTAGAGCGGCGGATTCATAGCCCGCAGGTCGCGTGTTCAAGTCACGCTCGAGACATTTTCAATACTTTTCAATTGAAGAACATAGGTGAAATTTTAATTTAATTAAACTATTAAAGACGATAATGTTTAATTCAATCGGCACAGTTTTTGATCCAAAAAAATCTAAAGCAAAATATCCTGAAGCAAGAGTTATAGTTCTTGATGATAATTTTAATACTTTTCAGCATGTCGCAAATTGTCTTCTAACAATAATCCCAAGCATGAGTGAACAAAGAGCATGGGATTTAACCATCAACGTTGACAAGACAGGATCTGCAGAAGTATGGAGAGGTAATCTTGAACAGGCAGAGCTATATCATGAGCAACTTTTCAGCAGAGGATTAACAATGGCTCCAATTGAGAAAACATAAAATAAGTAAGATTGACAGAATATTTTTGGCTTATAAATTCGAATCGTTCGAGGGTTAAAAGGTTTTCAAAGAATAATCAAAATGAAGATAAATTTTTTGAATATATGTTTATTGACTCTGGAAAAATTCTTGGTGTTTTAGGAAAAGAACCACCTCTTATGACAACTAGAAAAGAACTTAAAGTTGATAAAGCTAGAGATGAATGGAGAAGGTTAATCGCTCAAGGTTGGAGGAGAACCCAACCAGTTTGGGAAGACTATTAGTATCAAATATTGTTATTTGGATTAGTTATATAAATTATGAGATTTAGGACGTAGTTAGCGGGTAAATTTAATGGCTTCAAAAGTAATAATGCCATTCCTTGAGTCAAATTAAATTCTTTATTTTTCATAAAAAAATATAAGTCTCATTTTAATTATAAAAAGACTGTCAAATACAAACTAAAAATACTGAATAAAAGATATATAAACATTTATTGATTAAGGATTTTCAGGATATCTAATATCTAAAACTTATTTTTAAAAAAATTATAGATTTAAGGTTACTTGTTATTTTTTTATAAAAAAAAATTCAGGTTATAATTTAATAATCCATACTATTTAATAATTATAAATAACCAATGAAGTATTTCATCTCAAGCAAAAGATCAAGAGCTTTATTTGGTATTGGAATAGTTGCTATAAGTATTGGATTAATATCAAAAAAAGTAATTAACTATCCATTTGGAGGATGTTTGAAAGGTACTCAAGAAATAACCTTTAATATCTAGACATTAATCATCTATCATTTTCCTTAATTCTTAAATCCAGTCAACTTTGATAACTCTTTTAGTGTAAGTACACCTAAAATTAGTTTTCCATTTATTTCCCATGTGTGAAACCCTTTAATTTTTTTGTCAATGCATAATTGAGTTTGATTGTTTGTGTCATCTCTTGCAAATTCAACTACATTAAGTTCTCTATAAGCTTGCTTACCAAATAATTCACTTTTATAAAGGCAACTAGGACACCAATATGCTGCATATTTAACTACAACATTATCTTTAGGTATTTTGCCAAATCGATTGATTCCCTAGAGCTTTCTGAGGTTACTATAAGTTCTCTCTGATTATTTAAATGGTAGCTATGTATAACACTTGGTAAAGTAAGCAAAACTAACACTGATCTTAATAGGCTTTTTATTTATTTACTACTTTTCCTCCATATTTTCTAACTATCTTATCAAGCAAAATTCGTATATCTTTATTTTTAAGTTTCTCTATTTGCTGAAGGTTTTCAAGAAGATCACATATTTGATCCTGTGTATCTTCATTTAATTCACTTACTGCCATTTATATTTAGAGTTTTTATATTCCAATTTTAAATCAAAAGTAAATTTACATACTTATTGTATTTATATTTTTTTATTGCTATTTTTTTAAAGCGGGCTAAGGTTCATATCTCCACGAGGATTTAGTCCGCTTAATTTATAAAGATTTAATTTATTTTGGATCCCTCATTAAGAAGTTGATTATAAATATTTAAAAATATTTATCTTTGCTTAATTTCTAAATTCAATTGAAAGGCATTATCATATAAACGTTAATAGTGTGACACTATTTATTCAATAATATTGTTATTTCGCTGCATGACTTTCTTGAAACACTTAAACTCAATAAATTCATGCATCATTTTGATATCGTCAGATAATGCTTTTTTATTAACTGCATATTCGTCCACATTAAGTGGAGATTTATTATTTTCACTAAATGTTTCGTGATTAAGAGTTAAATTTATAAAATCTCTTTTTTCATTTTGATTTTGACCATAAGATTGATTTAACACACCTCGAGACCTCAAGGCTTCCTCAACCAATAAACCTGTGACTTTTGACTGACTAAACTCATTAGCTGTGCACAATTTTTCAATAATTTCATGCACTTCTTCACTTGGCAAAAAACCAATTCTTTTCCTCGGAGAGGGCATAATTTAAAATAATTTAGTGTCACACTTGCACATTATAAGTGTTGCACTATATTTGATTTAAGTCAACTAATTTTGCTATGCATATTTTATTATTTCCAGTCGGATTTATTCTTTGGTATCTAGCTTATGAAGCAAAACCCATCATTAATGATGAAGTAACACTTAATTGGGAAGAAAAAAATACAATTAAAAGAAATAAACTTTTAAATATAATCAACGAAAGCTTTTAAAATTTACTGTTAATCGATTTTGACCATTCCTTGTGCTTATTATCTAGATCTGAGATTAACTGTTTTTGATAAGTAAATTTGAGTTGATTTTCGTTAAGCGATTTTTTTGTGATAATCATCTCTTTAGAGAAAAATTGAGGAGTTTTAGAACTACTAATATTTTTTTTGATTTCCATATAATGAATTTATCTATTTTTTTTTATATGACTTAAAAGGTTATATTCTCAAAATTTTTATATTCTTTTTATATTTCCTTCATATGTGTTTTTAGCACGTTTGTAAAAATTTTTAGTTTATTAAATAATAAAGGCTATATTTAAACAAAATATATGTTTTATCATGAATCTAAAGGAGAGAGGGATTACTGTTGGGGATTTACTAATAATACTTATAATACTAATCACTTCTACAATATTAGTTAAATCACTTAGCAAGGATAAGAAAACAACACTTAATTATAGTAATCAAGAGCAAGTTTCTAATAAAGAAATTACTATCAAAAATTTATTTGAATAGCTTATATAAATTATTTATAAAACTCTTAATTAATTCAATTGACTATTAAGTATCTCTTATGTAAATTTCAAAAATTAATAATTATCAAACAATGATTTTATGTATTTTAGATATTTAGATTAAATGATTTAGAACCTTCCCATTTCAAGTTATCCTTTAAATCATTGATATCATTTGATATTGAAGCTAAATTCACCATTTGAAGAATTTGAATTTTATTTAGTCTATTAATAGCAATAAGTTTATTAAGCATTTCTAGAACAGATTTATCTTTAATATTCATTGTTTTTATAGAAAACCATTGTCCTTGAATATACATACTTTATCTTATGATTTAAAAAATTACTCTTCAAATTTCAAAATATATTTAATGCTAAATATAAAAAATATTTATAAAATCATCAAAAATAAAACTCTTACCTATAAGAAAATATCTTAAGCCCACTTTCTTATAAATTCGTTTATTGTAAAAAGAAAAAAATGAAAAAAAACTCTAAGAAAGAATACCTTAATAGAGATGAAATTAATGAAATGATTGAATCAGCTTTAAGGCGACATAATAGAAGATCTACAATAATATCAAGTGTACTTGGCTGGATTCTATTAGGAGGTTATTCGTTTGGACTTTTTCAAGCAGTCCAAAATGTCTAGTTAATTTTTTCTTTAAAGTAGAACATGCTAGATGATAAATTAATATAAGACTTAGTATTTATCATGAGGGAATATATTGAGGCAAATCTTACAGTGATAAGAAAATATTTAAAAAAACGAAAGAAGTATACATCCAAATTAAATAATGCCTCGATAATAGAAGAATTCAAAGAATGGAGCAAAGATCCATTACCTGAGACAGAATCAATTTGGACTTTACCTGACTTAACCAGGAATGAAAGGTTAAAAAATTTTTGTCGTTCAATTAAGAAGGAAATAAGATAAGTTTTTAACTACCTAGTTGTATATGATTTACCTTTAAATAAAAATAACCCGCAAATCCAACTATATTCAAAATAACAACGAAAATCCAAGCTCCAATTGGCTGATTAGAATCAAATTTTTTAAATTTAACTTTTTCCTTTAGTCTTTCAATATATTTAGCCATAATTAAAAATATTAAAAAGAATATTTCTAATTATATAGAGTTAAATTTTAAGGAATCTTAAATAAAATAAAATTTCTTTTAATTCTAATTTTTATTGTCAAGCCTGTTAATAGGATATTTAATTAACTCCTTTTTGAGATTTTTTAAAAGTTTATTGTGATTCAAAATTGTAAATTTCCTAGTAAAGGGATAGTGCCATTTCATTGAAAAAAAAAAAAAACTTGCTAATTCATTATTAAAAAAATTATAATACTTATTACGGTCATTCAGACCATACATAATTTAAATAAGGACAAATTTTTTCATGAGCTTAAGAGTTGGCCAAGAAGCACCAGACTTTAGTGCTACAGCAGTATATGATCAAGAGTTTAAGGAGATTACACTTTCAGGTCTAAGAGGTAAATGGGTTGTTCTATTCTTTTACCCACTAGATTTTACATTTGTATGTCCAACTGAAATCACTGCATTTAGTGATAGATACCAAGATTTCTCGGCACTTAATACAGAAATACTTGGGGTATCAGTTGATAGCAAGCACTGTCATTTGGCTTGGATACAAACCCCAAGAAATGAAGGGGGTATAGGAGACATCAACTATCCGTTAGTTTCTGACTTAAAAAGAGAAATTTGCCAGGCGTACAATGTTCTAAATGATGATGGGGAGGCTGATAGAGGTTTATTTCTTATCAATCCAGAAGGAGTAGTTATGCATACGACTGTTAACAAGGCTCCTGTAGGTAGAAATGTTGATGAAACGCTAAGGATTCTTCAAGGTTATCAATACGTTGCGGCAAATCCCGATGAAGTATGTCCAGCAAACTGGACCCCAGGGGAGAAAACAATGTTAGAGGACCCCAAAGGTAGTAAGGAATATTTTTCTGCGCTATAGAATGATTAGAAATATTTAAGTAAGTATTGAGTAGTAAATAATTATAAAAAAATAAAAAATAAATATATTCAAAAAGGGGATAGCATCCCCTTTTTGAGGCTTGGGCACGATCCAATCGCTTAAATTAGTTTTATATGATAAAAAGGACCAAGTATAAAATAAAATTTCTATTGCTACTAGGATAAAAAGATTAATTAAATTTAAGTCATTTAAACCAAAATATCTATAAATATAAAACTGATCATCAACACTAATATTATTAATTTGAAGATGCCAAAGAGAGAGAGAAATCAGGATAAAATTTATCAATATTATTTTTTTTAACAGAAACCTAGATTTCTTAAAAATTAATAAGATAGAAATTAAAAATATGAAAAAACTTAACTGCGGAATATCCGGTTTTGGTACATTAATTCCTTCAAGAAATAAATTTAATATAAGATTAAAATTTATATATATGTAATCAGCTATTAAGTAAGAGAGAAATATTAAATTTATTGCTACTAGGAATAATAGTCTTTTTCCTTTAATTACTTTTATACTTTGAATTTTATCATTATTAAATTTATAGTATGTATAGTTTTTTAAAGAGTTTATATACACTAAAGATGGACATATTGCTCCGCTCAAATAGTAAAGGTTTGAATAAAAGGAAATATCATTAATATTGAGTGAATACAAGTTAAACCATTGTTTTTGTACAAATGGAAGAATAAGTAAAAATGAAAGTGTAACTAATAACTTTGTTGTATTGTTTTTAATTATCAAGAAAATATTTTTTTTAATTTAAATCAATTAAATCAAACTTTCAACAATTTAGAAGTTGTTAATTTAAAAACTTTTTTATCTATAGTTTCTTGATTTAAAAGAATATCAACTAATTTATCTAGTAAGACTCTATTTTTTTTCAATATTTTTATTGAATTATTTAATGAAATTTTAGAAATATTTATGATTTCATTATCTATTCTAGAACTGGTATTTTCTGCTATGAGAGGCTTTCTTCTAAATAATCCATCTCCTAAATACATTTCATTATTATCAGAATCCATTGAAATTGGACCAATAATTGAAAATCCATATTTTGTAACCATTTCCCTTACGATATTTGTCGCATAAGAGATATCATTCATGGAGCATTGTGTAATTTCACCTTCACCAAAAACTATCGTTTCTGCTGCTCTTCCAGCTAGAGCAATTTCAATTTTTGAAAATAATAATTTTTTTGAAATTAATCCACTAGAAATTACATCTTCGTCAGGGCATATTTTTGTATATCCTCCTATAGATCCAGATCTAGGTAAAATTGTAATTTTATCAACTGATTCAATTCCATTTCTCACAGCAGATACAATTGCTCTACCTACTTCATTATAAGCAATAATTTTTTTCATATTAGGAGAAGTTATTAATGAGCTTCTCAGGCCAATGGTAATTTTATCAAGAGCATTTTCTATATGATGATCACTGATTAATTTAGATTCGTCTCTTGCACAGTGAATAGCACTCTCGTTCATCAAGTTTGCAAGATCTGCTCCCGAAAATCCCACTGTTCTAGAAGCCCAATATCCTAAGTCAACTTCGCTTGAAAGTGGTTTGGAAAGTGAGTGAACTGAAAGAATTTTTTTTCTTCCATCTAAATCTGGAAGCATTACTTCAATTTTCCTATCAAATCTACCTGGTCTTAATAATGCTGCATCCAAAATATCTGGTCTATTTGTTGCTGCTAAAACAATAATGCCAGAATTATCAGCAAAACCATCTAATTCAGTTAGAAGCTGATTAAGGGTTTGTTCTCTTTCATCATTTCCACCTCCGATTCCAGACCCTCTTTGCCTACCAATGGAATCAATTTCATCAATGAAAATTATACAAGGAGATTTTTCCTTAGCCTTAGAGAACAAATCTCGAACTCGGCTTGCTCCAACACCAACAAAAAGTTCTACAAACTCTGATGCCGATATTGAGAGAAAAGGTACTCCTGATTCACCAGCAATTGCTTTAGCCAACAACGTTTTACCTGTTCCTGGTGGGCCAATTAAAAGAACACCCTTAGGAACTTTTGCTCCAAGATTTTCAAATTTCTTTGGTTGTTTTAAAAATGTTATTACCTCTTTTAATTCTTCAGCGGCTTCAGGGACACCAGCTACATCATCGAATCTCGTTTCTACATCATCAATCGTTACAAATTTAGCTTGATTTTTTGTAAAGCCAAAGGCTCTGGAAGCCAATTTTGATGTACTCCTCAAGATTAAGACTATAGCTAATATGAAAATCAGGAAAAGGCTAATTGATGCAAATGAATTAGCAGCTGAGGCTTCTTTTCTACTATTGTTAATAGTGAGATCTACCTTATTTTCAGTAGCCTTTTCAAGGATTAATTGATCGTTGTAAAGGATAGGTATTTTAAATTTATCGCCATTTTTATACAAAACATCAATTTCTCTCTGCCTTGGATAGAAAAAAATTGATTCTATTTTTCCCGTCTCTATATCTTCTAGAAGATCCGAATAACTTGATTTAGAATCTGAATAGGAGAATTTTGATCTAAACACTAATCTTTATAAGTGATTAATAAAGCATATATGCTTATTTAAAAAATTGACGTATATAAACAAAATATACTCAAAAGTTTTGGAGATAACCAGTTAAAGGTTATATTATTATATGGAAATAAAGAAACAGAATGGCTGTACCAAAGAAGAAAAAATCAAAAAGCAAAAGGAACCAAAGGCACGCTGTTTGGAAAGGGAAAGCAGCAATAGCAGCTCAAAGAGCTATATCTTTAGGCAAATCAGTTTTAACTGGGAAAGCTCAAGGATTTGTTTATCCTATTGAAGAAGATGAAGAAGAATAGCTTTTAAGATCCTAATTTAAATGCCTCAAGTATAACGGCATAAATCGCACCGATTCTTAATTTATCAACTACGGTCCATAGATAATAAAACTTTGAACTTGAGGCAGGTTTAATTCTTATAATGATTTCAATAAAAATAATAATTATTGGGACCATTATCAACTCGTTTTTACCTTCAGATATAAATTTTGTAAGAAAATTTGCGAACAAAAAATAACCTGTCAAAACAGAAATTAGCCCAATAGATTTTGTCCTCCAAGTATCACTTAGAAAACCAAAAAATAAATTATTTAACTGGTAGGTAATTCTTGAAAAATTAGTTTTTTGCATTACTAAAGTACACTAAATAATCACTTAGAAAGTTATAGTCGACATATGATTTTTTTAGTTTAGGTCCTTTAATTACATTTGCCACATTATTCTCATCACCAAGACTGTCTAAAATACAATCTAATTTAATATTCTCCTCAAGAGCAATTGGGATATTTGAAGGAACAAAAATTGTTGGCAAGTTAGCTGCCAAGGAAGATTGCAATCCTGGATTAGAGTCTTCAAAAACAATTGAATTGTTTTTGTTTATACCACTTAATTGGATTGCCTTTAAATATGGCAATGGATTTGGTTTCTTTAATTCAACGTCTTCGCTTGAAATAATGAACTCAAAGGGGTTAAAACCATTAAAAAGATAATCAACAAGTAGATTGACTTGAATTCTTGAACTTGAAGTAACAATAAATTGTCTTACTTTTTTTCTATGTAATTCATTTATTAATCTAAAAACACCAGTTTTTAAACTAACGAAATTTTTTTTTATAATTTCTAAATAATGAAACTGCTTTTTTTCATGAATTTTGAGAATTAAATCATCTGAGAAATTATCATTATTAGATTTAGCGTAATAAGAAATCCTATTTTTACCCCCATTTATCTTCAGGAGTTTTATATATGTATTAGTATCCCAATTCCAATAAATACCAAGGTCATTAAAAGCATAATTAAAAGCAGGTAGATGTGCCTCTAATTCAGTATTTGCGATAGTACCATCTAAATCCCAATAAACACCCTCAAGATAGGTCACAAAAAAGAATTTCTTTTATTTACGGTAAAATACAAGAGCAATTATTGCTGGTCCTGCTAACGCAACTACAGCCAAAGGAATAAGTGTTGCCATGATTAATGTATATGTTTTGTGATACTATTTTTACAAATAAATGAAGAAACTGTACTGATACGTTACAAGATTGAATTAAATTATGAAATCATGGACATGTATAGAAAATTGTGGAGCTTGTTGTAAATTCGACTTGAACGAAAGAAGCGATTTGGCTAATAAACTTAATAAAGAAGATATAGCTTTGATAAATTCGATGACGGCTAAAGACGGTTGGTGTAAAAACCTGGACAGAGAAAATAAAAAATGCTTAATTTATGAAACCAGACCACATTTTTGCCGGGTAAGTGAATTTTCAACTTCATTTAAAGAATATTTGAAATCTGGTGATAAATTTTTAATAGATTGCTGCAAACAACATATTTCATCAAATTATGGATACCAAAGTAAAGAGATGAAAACTTTTAGAATTGCTGTGTCAGGAAAATGAATAGTAAATTAGAAAAAAAAGAAAACAATCTAGAAAAAAGTTTTTTTTCAATATTTATAACGACTTTTACAACAATTTTTATTGCTGAACTTGGCGATAAAACTCAGATAGCCACATTAATGCTTTCTGCTGAATCGGGTAGGCCAATAGTTGTTTTTCTTGGAAGTTCTCTAGCATTAATAAGCTCTAGCATAGTAGGAGTTCTTATTGGTAAATGGGTATCAAAAAAAATATCTCCTAGAAAATTTGCTTTATCTACTGGTACTTTAATGATATTGATAAGTATATTTTTAGCTTATGAAACATTCAAAAATTATTTATAAATGGTTTTAAGTTTATTACTATCAACATTTCTAACCGTTTTCATAGCTGAATTAGGTGACAAAACTCAACTAGCTACTTTAACTATAAGTGGTACTTCAAATAAACCATTAGCAGTTTTTCTTGGATCTTCTTCAGCACTTGTCTTTGCAAGTTTACTAGGAGCTTTAACAGGTGGTTCTATTTCAAGTTTTTTACCCGAAGTAGTTCTTAAGTCAATAGCGTCTATTACATTTTTCATCATTGGTATAAGGCTTTTTATCAGCTCTTTCAACACCGAAATAGAAGAAAAAGACGAGAAAGAAAATAATTAGTTTTAAGCTTGGATAATAAGGTGTAATAATGAAGTGTATACCCCTAAATTAATTTATAATTTCATTTAAATTATGTTCACATCATCTTCAATAATTGATAATCTTAATCAGTCAGAAGGGTTAGAATATAAAAAATTATGCAGATTATTAAAAATAACAAAGAAATCTGATAAGAATAAATTAGATATTGCTTTAACAGCTCTAGAAAAACTTGAAATAATTAATAAAAATGAAAATGATGAATATACTTGCATAAAGGATAATGATCATCTTGTCGCTAAAATAAGATGTAGTAGCAAAGGCTATTGCTTTGCTGTAAGAGGAAAAGACAAAGAAGATATCTATATTAAAGAAAATCTACTTAACTATGCATGGAATGGAGATAAAGTTTTAGTAAGGATAATAAAAGAGGGATATAGAAGAAGATCACCTGAAGGAATAGTTGATTGTATTCTTGAAAGATCAAATCAAATACTTCTTTCTAAAGTAGAAATAATAAACAATGATGTATACGCAATCCCAATAGACGATAGGATCCTTTCTAAAATTAAACTGCCAAAAGAGAATAAAAAATACACTTTCAATCCAGACAATAAGAATATAGTGAAAGTTGAGATTGATAGATTCCCCATAGGTCAAGAAGAAGGACTAGGTCATGTGATACAAGAACTAAAACTAAACAATAATGAAGACTATGATACAGACTTTGTTTTATCTAAAAGCAATATCGTTAAATCATATGATTTAAATCATATTGAACCCAAAAAATTAGAGCAAAGGGAGAGGATAGACCTTACAGATAAAAACTCTTATTTATTCAAAAGTTGGAATTCAAATAATTCTCCAATGCTCCCAATGATTCAAATTGAGCAGGGAAAAAATAAAAATACTAAATTATGGATTCATACAAATAATCTTGCAGAAAGAGTAGATCTAAATAGTAAAAAATCTCTAGATATATTATTCAAATGCTTTGAATCATTACCCTTATTAAATGATTGGCAAAACTACCTTGGTGAAGCCATAAGAAATGATTCTGAATTTAAATTTGGTGAAAAGAATGAAGCAATAAGCCTCTGTGTCAATTTAAATAGTGATAATGAAATAATTGATTGGTCATTTCATCTTACTTTAGTGAAATGCACCCTTATTGTTGGAAGTGATCATACTGACGCGCTTCTATCTAGAAAAAGCAAATCAAGAATAACCTCTCGGGTATTAAAACCTATAAAGGAATATGTCGACGATATAGATAAAATACTGGAAATTTCATGTTCATTCAGAGAAAAACATCTTTTGGAGGGTAAGGTTGAAATTCCTGCGCCATTGAATAAGATTGAAGCACTAGATGAATTTTTTATTCACAATCCAGCTGAATATTCAAAAGGCTATTTTGAATCATTAAATAAAGAAGATTGCCAAACATACCTTTCACCAATACTATATGAAGCTAATTTAATATGGTTCAAACATTCAAATCAATATGGCTTAAAAAGTGCAGGATACATCTCAAATGGAATAGATAACGTTAATGCTAATGAAATTATCAAATATTCAGAATTTATTGATAATGATGTAGAGCTTAATGAAGATGGCAATTTGACATTTAGTCAAGTAATTAAATTATGTGACGACGATAATAAAAGAAGAATCATACATAAACTTCTGACTAATGAATTTAAGGATAATGAAATTAGGTTGATATCAAATGATACTGATAATGATGAATCAGAAAAATTATTCATTTCTTCATGGACAATTCCTGGATTTGACTTCACAAATCTTATAAATCAGTACTGTATTTTTAATATGATAATAAATGGTAAGAAATCAAAGAAAAATAATATAAATGAAATTAATATATCTGAGAGTAATTCATTAGAATTAGTAAATTGGGATATATTTAATTCATCAATTTCAAAAAATCTAGAAATATTATTTAATAAGTTTGTGATTGATAAACTTAATGATTTCAAGTACAAAGTTAATCAATATAAATCTAATATGATAAATATAAAAAAAGTAAGAAAAGCAGAAAAATTATTAGGTAATATTTATAGTGGGTTTATTTTATCAGTGCAAACATATGGTTTTTTTGTTGAGATATCAGAACTAAATGTAGAGGGTTTAGTACACGTAAGCACTCTTAATAATGATTGGTATGAATACAGGTCGAGGCAAAATCTATTGATTGGAAGAAAATCTAAAAAATCATATAAAGTTGGAGATGCAATAGAAGTAAAAATAATAAAAGTCGATATTCTTAAATATCAAATTGATTTAGAATTAACATAAATAAATTTTCACAAAATATATTATGGAAATATTAACCATAAAGATTTAATATAACATTTTATAATTATGTTTAAGAAAAAATATATATTATTCACTTTATTTTTAATAATAATTTTTCAAGTTTTATTATATACAAATAATAATCAGAAGACTTCATTTAGATACTTTAAATGGACCCTCCAGGAAATAAGTATAGGTAAGTTAATAAGTATTTCGTTTTTTTCTGGTTTATTTGTAAGCACTTTATTAAATACAACAATTACTAGTACTAGCTTCAGAAAAAAAAATTTCGAAAATGTGGAAGATGATTTTGTATCTAATAATAACGAGGAAGATATGGAACCAAACGTTGAGATGCCGCCACAAAGGGATATTAGAGAAACTCAACCAACAATTTCTGTTAATTACAGAGTAGTCAAAAATATGAATGATAATAATTTAAAAAAAGATCAAAGTTTTTCAAATCCAGATATTAAGGATGACTGGGATAATGCTGATAATGATTGGTAGAAAAATAAATTAATTAAAAATGTATTTTTAATTTATAATGGAATAAATAGTTTTTTTTATGGAAGAAAATTTAGACAAAAATAATGAAGTAAATAAAGAAATATCTGACAACACTACTAAATCAAATCCAGAAGAAATAAAGGGATCTAAATCAGAAAAAGTTATCAATATTGACATAAATAATGGTGATTCTGCTACTAAAGTTGTTATGAGTAATAAAATTAATACTCCCGAAAAACCTATAACAAAGCCAAAAAAAGAACTCCCTGTAGAGAAAAAGCCTTTCCAAGAATTTATTAACATGTACCTAATTCCTTCACTCACTGAGGAAATTAACCAAAGAGGATTAGAAATAAGCAATATTGAACTCACTAACACAAATAGACCTATTGCTGGAGATAAATGTTGGGTAATAAATTGTAAAATTAAAAATACATGTAACTTTTGGTTATCCTTTGAGAAGGATGACATTAGTTCATTAAAAAGTATTTCTTTATCAAAACCTAATCAACAACCCAGTATTATTGAATCCTTTCTTATTGACGAAAAAAGAATTACACTAAAATTAATAATTTCAAGAGTTCTTCAAAGATTGAATGGGCAAAAGTTAATAGGAGTAAATTAGAAAAACAATAACACCAAGTTAACTTTTCCCTCGAAAATACAAATCATAGTAAATAATAGTATTAATAAACCGAATAAAAAATGGCTCAATCAACTGTTGAATCAAAAAATAAAAAAGATATTAATAATGGAAAGATACCTGCTAAAGAAACAATTTTGTCCCCAAGATTCTATACAACAGACTTTGAGGCTATGGAAAATATGGATTTATCAATAAACGAGGAGGAATTGGAAGCTATTTGTGAGGAATTTAGGAAAGACTACAATAGACATCATTTTGTAAGAAATAGTGAATTTGAAGGCGCTGCAGAAAAATTAGATCCTGAGACAAGAGAGCTTTTTGTCGATTTTCTCGAGGGAAGTTGTACATCGGAATTTTCAGGTTTTTTACTTTATAAGGAACTTAGTAAGAGAATTAAAGTCAAAAACCCTCTACTTGCTGAATGTTTTGCTCATATGGCCAGAGATGAAGCAAGACATGCAGGTTTTTTAAATAAATCAATGAGCGACTTTGGACTTCAGTTAGATTTAGGTTTTTTAACAGCCAATAAAGATTACACTTATTTCCCTCCAAGAAGTATTTTTTACGCTACTTATTTATCCGAAAAAATAGGTTATTGGAGATACATAGCAATTTATAGGCATCTCGAAAAGAACCCTGATAGCAAAATTTTTCCACTATTTAATTATTTTGAAAATTGGTGTCAAGATGAAAACAGACATGGGGATTTCTTTGACGCATTAATGAAAGCACAGCCACGTACTGTTAAATCTTTAAGCCACAAAATTACCATTGGCGGCTCTACTTTTACACACCCATTATTTGACTACTTCCACAGGTTTAGATATTTTTTGAATAATCTTCCATTAACATCCAAGTTATGGTCTAGGTTCTTTCTATTAGCTGTATTTGCAACTATGTATGCAAGGGATTTGGGAATTAAAAAAGATTTCTACAGTTCTTTAGGTTTAGATGCCAGAGATTACGACCAGTTTGTTATTAATAAAACAAATGAAACTGCAGCTAGAGTTTTCCCTGTAGTAATGGACGTTTTTGATAAATCTTTTTATGGACGATTAGATAAAATAGTAGAGAATAATAAGGTTCTTTCTGATATTGCAAACAGTGATGGAAATAAAGTATCTAAAACATTTAAAAAATTACCTAAATATTTATCAAACGGTTACCAGTTATTAAGACTATACTTATTAAAACCTCTTGATAGCAAAGATTTTCAACCTTCGATTAGATAATCTTTAATACAGAGAAGATTTATAGACTCATATGCTTTCGTCACAAATCAAATCAAATGAAATCGTTTTTGGTAGTTGCAATAAAGATTTATTAGAAGAAATCATTTTCTACGGCATTGGACTTGGTGCTGATTTTGTAGAAATATTCATAGAGAATACTGACAACTCAAGTGTTTTAGCAGAAGAAGATTTTATTACAAGTGTAAGTCCATCTTTTGGAAAGGGTGCTGGCATTAGAATCTTCAAGGGAAAAAAGGATGGATTTGTAAGTACAAATGATTTAACAAAGCATGGCTTGATGCGATCGGTATCTCAGGCTATTGAGATGTTGGACATAACAGACAACAAGAGAGAACTATTTAACGGTTTAAATAAACATAGGGATTATAGTTTAACCAAGAAAAAATGGATTAATGAAGTCCCATCTATCCATGAGATAAGTGAAAAACTACTGGTTAGCACAAAGTCTTTAAAAAAAAATAATAAAATAATAACAAGGAAAGGAAGTTACTCAAGAAATCTTCAAGAAGTAATTATAGCCTCCAGTGACGGAACCTATGTCTCAGATATTAGATTGCATCAAACAGTCGGTCTCAACGTAATTGCAAGTGATGCCCAATATAGATCTAGTGGAAGTAGAAGATTTGGATCGTCAGGAATGCCTAATGAATTTAGATTATGGGATCACGAAAAAGCAGCTAATGATGTGTTTGAAAGTTCAATGAACATGTTGTATGCAGATTATGTTGATGCAGGACAAATGCCTGTTGTATTAGCTAATAAATTTGGTGGCGTTATTTTCCATGAAGCCTGTGGTCATTTACTTGAAACTACTCAAATAGAGAGAGGAACAACACCATTTGAGAATAAATTGAATGAAAAAATTGCACATGAATCTGTAACAGCAATAGATGAAGGGATATCAGAAGGATCCTTCGGTTCATTATCAGTAGATGATGAAGGTATGGAACCCGAAAAATCAGTTCTTATAAAAGATGGAATTTTAAAAAAATTCATATCCGACAGGGCAGGTGAATTAAGAACTGGCCATAAAAGAACAGGAAGTGGAAGAAGACAAAATTATTCTTTTGCTGCAGCTTCAAGAATGAGAAATACTTATATAGCTAAAGGTGAACACTCGAAAGAGGATTTAATCAATAGTATTAGTGAAGGGCTTTACTGCAAATCAATGGGTGGTGGCAGTGTAGGTGCTACAGGACAATTTAATTTTGCGGTAGAAGAAGGATATCTAATTAAAAATGGAAAATTAACTAGTCCAGTAAAGGGAGCAACATTGATCGGCGAGGCTAAAGAAGTTATGCCAAAAATATCAATGTGCGGAAATGATCTCGAATTGGCGCCTGGATTCTGTGGATCCATTAGTGGAAGTGTTAACGTAACTGTTGGCCAACCTCATATTAAGGTTGATTCAATAACTGTTGGCGGAAGATAAGATATGAATTCAAGAGAAATCACAATTCAAATCTCCAAAGCTGCAGATTTCCTAAATCTTAAAAAATGGGATTATGGAGCAAGCTTCTCTAATGATTATTCTGTGCAAGTAGATAAAGGAGAGGCTAAACAACTTAAGGCATCACAAAAACAAATTTTAACTATAAGAGTTTGGAATCAATCTAATCTAGTTGGTATTACTACAACAAGTGATATTAGTGAATCTGGTATTAAAAAGGCTCTTGAGCAAGCAAATATAGCTTCTGATTTCGGCAATAAGAATGAATCTACAGAATTTTCACCACTAGCGAAGGATCCTATTAAAGTTAAGGAAGTTAAAAAAAGAAATCCTGTTGGAATAAAAAAATTACTTACAGTTTTAAGAGAAGCGGAAGTAAAACTATTAGAAAGTCATGAATCCATAAAATCTGTTCCATATAATGGTTTATCGGAGAGTTTCTTTGAGAGAGTTTATGCAAATAGTGAGGGTGCCTTTCGAAGTTATTCTAAAAGTCAAGCAGCACTATATTTATATGCAAGAGCAGAAGAGAAAAATAAGAAGCCTCGTAGTTCAGGTTCCGTAAAACTTGGATATGGAGCTGATGATATTGATATAGAGTCGTGTATTAAAGAGGCTTCAAATAAAACAATTTCTCATTTAAATTATTCATCTATTAAAACTGATAAATATTTAATATGTTTTTCCCCAGAGTCTTTTTTAACTATCATTAACGCCTTTAGCTCAATGTTTAATGCTAGAAGCATCATAGATGGAGTGAGCTTATCTAATAAAAATTCAATCGGAGAGAAACTATCTACAGAAGCACTTAATATTTATGATGATGGTCTTCACGAAAAGAATATTTCTTCAACACCATTTGATGGAGAGGGAACCCCAACCAAAAGACTATGTCTAATTAACAGAGGGAGAATTGAAAATTTTATACATTCTGAATCAACTGCAAGAATATTTAAAACGACTCCCACTGGCCATGCTGGACTAGGATCAAAAGTCTCAGTATCTCCTGATTGGATCGTAGTTGAAAAATCAGATGAAAACTTTGATCTAAAAACATCACTAGATCACTCTACTTTTGATGGAGAATTTGTTTATATAGAAGAGTTAAATGCAATCCATGCAGGTGTCAGAGCAAGTCAAGGTTCATTTTCTCTTCCATTTGATGGATGGCTCTACAAAAACGGAAAAAAAATCTCAATAGAATCTGCCACCGTAGCAGGGGATATCAAATATCTTTTGAAAAATATAGTAAATATTGAATCAAGCCAAGAGGTAACAACAAGTGGAATTTCTCCACATATATGGGTAGATGAATTATCAATAACTGGTGACGCGTGAGAATTATATTCTGGGGAACACCTGAATATTCAATTCCTAGTCTTGATATTTTTATTAAATCTAAGCACGAGGTAATTGCAGTAGTTAGCCAACCGGATAAGAAGAGATCTAGGGGAAATAAATTATCAGCCTCACCTGTAAAAAGCATTGCTGTGAAAGAATCTTTAAAAATTTATACTCCAGAAAAAATCAAGGGCAATATAGATTTTATAAATGAACTTAAATCACTTTCTTGTGATTTATTTATTGTTATAGCTTACGGGAAAATTTTACCCAAAGAGATATTGGAAATCCCAAAATTCGGTTGTTGGAACGCACATGCTTCATTACTGCCAAGATGGCGTGGTGCCGCCCCAATTCAATGGTCCCTAATAAGAGGCGATGAATTTACTGGTGTAGGAATTATGAAAATGAATGAGGGACTAGATACGGGCGACATATTGTTGGAAGAAAAAATTAAAATTAATAATAACGATAATTTAAATACACTATCGGAAAAACTTAGTATTTTATCTGCAAAATTATTTTTAAATGCTACATCTATAATCGAAGAAAATATTAATAAAAATACTAATCCTCAATTAATAAAACAAAATACCCTTGGAAGAGAAATTACTTACGCAAGAATGATTGAAAAATCAGACTTTAAAGTCGATTGGGGGAATGAGGCAATTAATATTTCTCAAAAAATAAAAGGACTATACCCACGAACAAATACAAATTTTAGAGGTAAGAACCTTAAAATACTTAAAATCAAAGTTTTGACTAGTGATGTAATTAAAAATGAAAAATACCTTTTCATGAGCAATTATTCAAGACCAGGTATTATTCTTGCTGTAATAGAAAATGAAGGAATTATAATTTCAACTAAAACTGATCCGATTATTTTGTTAGAAGCAAAACTTGAAGGCAAAAACATTTCGAGCAAAAAGCAATTGATTCAACAGTTAAAGCCATCAGCAGGTGAATATCTCTCAGATTAAGTTTTAGATTCTTTTTTAGAGAATCCCCAAATGAAAGCAAAAAGAATCAAAAAATAAAAATAATAGTCTGGAAGAATAGATTCTTTAATTAACGTATTTATTAAAAGTTTAATCCCAACTATTAAAATTGCTACGTAACCGGCTGTTTCTAATCTAGAAAATATATCCAAAAGTTTTAGAAAAATCCCCGATGTAAATCTTAAGGCTAATACTCCAATCACTGCTCCAAATATAATTAATATGTATTGATCACTTATAGCTACTGCAGTAGTAATACTGTCTATGGAAAAAGCAAAATCAGTAATTGAAAGAAGAGCTACAACCCTTAAAAACCTAAAATTATTTTTATTATTATCTGTCCCATTTTCAGCGTTTTCTATATCTGAATTTAAAAAAACATTAGAGAAGAATAAATAAATTAAATAAAAACCAGCAAAAACTCTAATGAGAATAAACTTTAGAAGAACATTAGATAATATGATTAGAATAATTCTAAATAATAAAGATATTGTTATACCAATATTTAAGGCTCTTGACCTTAATTCTGAACTATCGAGGGATTTAGTAAGTGAAGCTAGTGCTACAGCATTGTCTGCAGATAATAATAATTCTAGAGCAATTAATATTGGTAAAAGTGTAAAGATTTCGTACCAACTGTCTACCTGATCTAGTGTGGGTATAAAAGAATTTATTGCGGCTGAATCCATCAAATATTATTCACAATCAGTATAAAATCTAATATAATGTATCGGATATTTGTAATCAAGATTGATAGTTATAAATGAGTCTAAATACTTTAGTTGATTATATTTCGAACTTACAAATTACTTCTGAATTAATAAAAAGAATTTCAAAAAATAATGAATTAAATATTATTGGTTCAAGTAGATATGCAAAATCAATAATATTAGATAGCATCGCAAAAAAAGAGGAAAAAAATATATTATTAATTTGTCCTAATGTAGAAATTGCCTACAAATGGATTGGTTATTTTGAAAGTATAAATGATAAAGCAGTTTTATATTATCCTCCAACAGAACATCTACCATACTCATCAATTAATAAATCCAAAGAGATTGAATTTAGTCAGCTTACTGTTTTATCCAAATTAATAAAAAAAGAGAAAAATGAACTTAATATTGTTATATCAACTGAGAGATCACTACAACCTCATCTAATAAATAAAAAATTATTAATTGAAAACAAGTTAGATTTGCAAAAAGGAGTTCAAATCGAGATTCAAGAATTAGCAAATAAACTTACTTTGCTGGGCTATACAAAGGATAATGTAACTTCAACTGAAGGATTCTGGACTAGGAGAGGGGAAATAATAGATATTTATCCTGTCAATAATGAGTTTCCCATAAGATTAGAATTTTTTGATAATGTCATTGAGAAAATAAGAGAATATGATCCCCATACACAGAAAACATTAGAAAGTATAAATAATATTGAAATAATACAGGCTGGATTTGATTTGCTAATAAAAGATAAGTTAAATAATTTATCCAAGAACAATCTTTTTAATTCAGAAGATATAAATAAAAATAATCTTGATCGTTATTTAGGAATAATTGAAGAAGAACCCTCAAACATAATAGATTTTATAAATAAGGAAACAATTCTTGTAATTGATGAATTAGAAGATTGTAAAAAATTTGCAAATAATTGGTATCTAGATTCAGAAAGTAATTTTGATAATTGTATGTATGAATTAAATGAGAACCTTAAAAATAATGATATTAATTTAGAGGCCAAACCTAATTTGCATTTAAAGTTTTACGAAATATTAAAATCACTAGGAAATTTTAATTTAATAAAATTTTATGAATTTGAATCTAAAATCAATATCGATAATAGATTTTTGTTAAACGATAAAAGATTAAATTCATACTCTAAAAATGTAGGGAAATTATCCAATGATATAAATAAAAATATAAAAAATAATGAAAAAGTCTGGATTTTATCAGCACAACCATTGAGAACAAGGACTTTACTTTTTGAGCACGAATGTAATGCAAACTTCTTAAACAATCCTAATGATATTGCTGAAGCAACTAAGTCAATTAATAATTCAACTCCTCTAATTTTAAAAAATAAGAACAATTACGAAATCGAGGGGTTTTATCTTCCGATATGGAAAGTTGTCCTGATAACAGATAAAGAATTATTTTCACAACAATCTCTTTTTAATAATGTTTTCATAAGAAGAAAAAAAAGAAGTGTCAATTCAAATATAAATGTAAATAAGATTAGTCCTGGTGATTTTATAGTTCATAAAAATCATGGAATAGGAAAATTTTTAAAAATAGAAAAAATAAATATAACTGGAGATTCAAGAGATTATTTAGTCATTCAGTATCAAGATGGAAAGATAAGTGTTGCCGCTGATCAACTTGGTAGTGTTAACAGATATAGATCAAGCGGAAAAACAAAGCCGAAAATAAATAAATTAGGAGGGACAGAATGGGAAAAAATAAAAGAAAAAAATAAGAAACAAATCAAAAAAGTTGCTGTCGATATTTTAAAACTTTATGCAAAGAGAGAAAAATTAAAGGGTTACATTTACCCAGAAGATGGTCCTTGGCAAGATGAATTAGAGGAATCATTCCCTTATCAACCAACACCTGACCAAATTACTGCTGTAGAAGAAATAAAATCTGATATGGAAAGCGATAAGCCAATGGACAGGCTAGTTTGTGGAGATGTAGGATTTGGTAAAACAGAAGTAGCTGTTCGGGCTATTTTTAAGGCTATTACATCAGGCAAACAGGTAATATTACTAGCACCTACAACAATCCTAGCTCAGCAACATTGGAGGACAATAAGTAATAGATTTTCACCTTACCCAATAAAAGTATCATTACTCAATAGATTCAAAACTGTTAATGAAAGAAAGGAAATCTATGCAGGTTTGAAAAATAACAAAATTGATTTAGTTATAGCAACGCATCAAATTTTAGGAAAAGAAATAGAAATTAAAAACTTAGGACTGCTAGTTATTGATGAAGAACAAAGATTTGGAGTAAGGCAAAAGGAGAAAATAAAAAAAATCAAAACCAACTTAGACGTTTTAACTCTCTCGGCAACTCCAATTCCAAGAACTCTTTATATGAGCTTATCTGGACTAAGACAAATGAGCTTACTAAACACTCCTCCACCATCAAGGAGATCAATAAAAACATATTTATCTGAAATAGATATGGATGTTATAAGAACTGCAATTAATCAAGAACTTGATAGGGGAGGTCAAATTTTTTATGTTCTTCCAAGAATTTCTGATATAGATCAAGCTGTAAACAAATTAAATAATATGTTTCCCAGCTTAAAATTTATTGTTGCTCATGGGCAAATGAACGAAACAGAGCTTGAAAATGCAATGATTGCTTTTAATAATGGAGAAGTAGATTTAATGATATGCACAACGATAATTGAAAGTGGATTAGACATCCCTAAAGTAAATACAATCATTATTGAAGATTCTCACAAATTTGGCCTTTCACAACTTTATCAACTTAGAGGAAGAGTAGGTAGAAGCGGTGTACAAGCACATGCTTGGTTATTTTATCCAAATATAAATAAAATTAATGACGCTGCAAAACAAAGATTGAAAGCGATAAAAGACTTTTCAGAATTAGGTAGTGGATACCAACTTGCAATGAAAGATATGGAAATAAGAGGTGTTGGTAGTTTACTAGGAGAAGAACAAAGTGGAAAGGTTAATGCTATTGGATATGATTTATATATAGAAATGCTCCATGAGGCTATTTCAGAAATCAGCGGGCAAGAAATACCTGAAGTTAACGACACTCAAATTGATCTACCAATAAATGCATTTATACCTGCAACATGGATATTAAACAGAGAAGAGAAGCTTGAAGCTTACAAATCTGTTACTGAATGTTCTAATAATGATGAATTAACGGAATTAGCTACAGACTGGGTTAATAGATATGGAAACTTACCCAAACCTGTTGAGTCCTTAATAATGATAATGAGACTAAAATTACTAGCTAAAAAATGTGGTTTTAATAAGATCAAGCTCAAAAAGCCAAACATCTTGATAGAGACAAAATTAAAAAATTCTACTTTTAAAATTCTTAAAAATTCTTTGGCAAGTAGTGTTCAAAATAAATTTAATTTTAATGAAGGCGAACAATTTTCAATCATCACTATAAGGGGCTTAGGTGCAACTGAAATTCAAAATCAAATTGATCAACTAATGTTGTGGTTCGGGTCTTTTGAAAGAGAAATAAAGAATTTCGATAAAGAACTTATAAGAGATTAAATTATTAAATAATTATTTAAAATCCGCGAATCAGTTTGATTTCGGTTAGGTTTATAAAAATTTATTTATTTTATGGGTGAATATATAGACGTCGGAATTCAAAGTTCGATTTTACCCTTATCAATTATTCTTTCATCAATTGTATTAGGCATATTTGCATTATTTGGAGAAGAAACAGAAAATGATGATGATGATTCTGATTCAGGAAGTGGTGGCCTAATGCAACCTATTTGAAATTATTTATAAACAATTTGTTTTGACTTTCTCTTAAAGACTTTAAATAACCTATTAAATGAACCTAACATTAGAATAAGAGCAGTAAAAGAAGATACAAAAATAAAAATCACCAAAAATATCTCATAGAAATATGAAAAGAGATCAATGAATAATAAAAAAGATTTATTAAATGTCGAAGGTAGATTTTGTAACAGCAAACTTTTATTAGGAATTAAATAATTTAGATAAACTAATAAAACACTCAAAATAAACAAAAAGAAAGATTCAGTGAATAGTCTTCTTTTAGATTTTCTTCTTAAATTTAATTTTTTTTTAAAAATATTTTTATCAGGTTTAATATTCAAATTTGGGATGTTTAAATCTGTCATAAATCAAAGCTCAAAGAAAAAATTTGAATAACTCTGAAAAGAAATTAACCTATAGTATCGTGTTTGTATTTAAGATGCTAATTGCTCATTATTAAGGATTTGTTTGTTCTTTTTTTTCTATATTTTCAAAAGGACTATAAAAATAAATAAAAGAAGAAGAGAATAGAATTAATGAGCAAATTGCAAAAAAAGGTGGAAAAAAGAAATTGAAAAATTTAATTTTTTTATTTAACCCAAATTTAAATTTTTTTGGAATTTTAGTAAGTGTATCTGTTTTTTTTATTCTTACTTTTGACGATTCATTTAACTGATCAAAACAATTTATGGTATCTGAAAGTAATGAATTACCAATCTTTAGAACTAAAGGCTTTACATTTGCTTTAGAGCTCTTGAGAACAATATTATGTATGTGGAGATTATCGGCTTTTATATCGATTAATTTAGACTCATATATTGGAATTTCGTTTTTAATTAAAAGATTTGAATAAATATAAAAAGCATCCATAATAGGCCCTAAATGTTCAATTTTGCCTTCAATAAGTGGTTTATCAACTATTGTTAATTTCCATTGAGAAATTATAGATATTTGATCTTTATTTTCATTATTGGAATAATCTGGCAATCCGATTATTTCGAGACTTACTGAAGATTGATGAAATGACAATTTATTTTGCATCATATTAAAAATCGTATAAAAAATTCTTCATCTTTTGATAACCCTGATTTGAAATACAAAAAGATAAAATAAGCAAAGATTTTATTAGAGTCTCACCATTTTCAGTTTGATTTAAAAGTTTTTTAACTCTCATACTATCTACATTAAATCTCTCTTTAATCAACTCAATAAATCTCTCATTAAAATCATTCCAAATAATTGAATTCTCTTTAATATCCTCTTTAGATTTCATTATCTCTCTGATATAAGGATATAAATATTTGGACATTTCAACGGTGATTTTAATTAAGGCATCGAATTCGTTTTCTTTAATATTGTTGTTAACATAAGATTTTCTCAATGGATTATTATTCCTTAATTTCCAAATAGTAATTTTATTTGGTAGAAGATCATTTAATTCAAGTTTATTTGATAAAGCGTAAAGGGATTGAATACCATTTAAATCAATAGTTTCTAGGATTAATAATAATAAATCAAGCTTCTCTATAGATTGTCTTGATACCTGATTTCCCTTAGTTAAATCTGTAATTGTTCTCGATTAAGATATAAGATAACTATAACAGAATTATTAATCCATTTTTTGAAATAAAAATGAATATAACTTATCTAGTTCTTCAATAGTTAGCATTCCATAACTCCATAATAATATTGGTAATGGAGTGTTATTTTTCATAGATAATTTTATACCAAGTTCAATAGTAGATTCATCTAAACCTAATACATTAAATAAATAAAATATCATTTCTCTAGATAAATAATTATTCATGAATTCTATTTAATACTTGAGTAAATGAGAGATTTAGTCATTTGATTAAGGACTAATTTTCTTGTAAAAAGAAATTTATTTAAAATTAAAAATGAAAATTTCCTTATTGGAAATAAAAAAACGTTTCGATTAGCAAAA
The DNA here is from genome assembly GCA_003280935.1 of Prochlorococcus sp. AG-355-B23. Lineage (GTDB taxonomy): Bacteria > Cyanobacteriota > Cyanobacteriia > PCC-6307 > Cyanobiaceae > Prochlorococcus_A. The sequence continues at coordinate 44,175 of QCDJ01000004.1, read as the reverse complement.
ATTGATATCAACAAGTCAGTTATAAAAATAGTGACAATAATATCTAAAATTCTGCTTGAAAAATACTTAAATTTAAATAATATCAATTGCAATTTAGTAATAGCAGTATTTTTATTAAAAAGATCATAAATAGTATTAACATCTCTCCAGCAAGTATTTAGACCCTGACCACCAACAGGATGAAATGTATGAAATGCATCTCCTACAAAAACTAATTTTTTAAAATTTAAAACTGGTAAATTTAAGGATAATGAAACAGGAAAAATATTAAATTCGCCAATTATTTGGTCCAATTTAAATTCATTAGGCAAGATTGTTGATAAATTATCCATTATAAAATTTTTGTCAGAATTCAACCTTTCAATTGCCTTTAATGTACTGGAAGTCCAAATAACTTGATATAAACTTTTTTCTAAAGGTAATAATGCAAGTGGACCTTCTTTTCTAAAAATTTCATAAGCTCGTTTTTCACAATGACCTCTGAGAGAAACTTTAAAAGTTAAACAAGACTGACTATACGATTTTTTTATATCAACAAAATCTATGAATTTTTTATCGAGTGAGTTTGCTCCTGTTGAGAAGAATTGATAGTCAAATAATATTTTTTTACGCAACAATCTCTTTGGTGTTATGAAAAAAATATTTTCATAATTGTCAATCTCTTGAAAAAATACGTTCATGAGATCAGAATGTTTAACTACCCAGCCAATATTTTCGATAGAACTTATATCATCATCTAAGTCAGAAGTTGATAAATTGGTGAAAGCAGAAGTTACGCTATCTGAAATTGAAAGGGTATCAAAGCCAAATAAAAATGGTTCTAATTTTTCCCAAAGTCTGAACTTAGATAAGATTTTTCTTGTTGAGTGAGTAATTGCATAAGTTTTATCTTTATCAATTAATCTATCTTTTGTTAATAAATCAGTTAAAAAAATATTGCAATCAAATTTTGAAAGTGCAATTGAAAGTAGTAAACCTGTGGGGCCTGATCCAACAATTTTAAAATTCAATTTTTTTTTCATCGTATTATATAAACAATCAACTATCTATTCAAATAAATATAGCAAATTTCCTCAAATGCTGGTCTTAATAAATAGGGGTACTCACCAACCCATAAGTTAATTTCAGGAAGCCAAGCATCGGTCAAATAAAAATCTCTTTCAAAATTACGGTTATCAGATGTTATTAAACATCTAATACTCGAACCAACCCTAATTTTACTGTGCTTATTTTCCATAGGAAAACTTAATTTTTCCAAATAACCATCTTCATCTTCTAATTCAAGTACTAACCAAGTTCTTTTGTTTTCGATAACTTCTAATCGACCTTGCCTATTAGATTGTTCTCTTGAACTTTCAATCTTTTCTGTTTTATAAATATCTGATATATATCCATCAAATATAGAAAAAAATTTATATTTTCTTAATTGCAAGTTTTTTCTACTTGATTCAAGAATAGGGCCCCAGATGATATACAAAAAGAAACCTACACATAAGAATAACCAGAAATTATTAGTTTGATCTCCAGTCGAACTAATAATTAATGAGATAAATCCACCAATTGATGAAACTATTACTCTTTGAAGAATTTTTCTAGGATTCCCCAACGCGTACTTAAATTGACTCCCTGTACCAACTGCAGGAATAAGTTTTGAAATTTGACTTGGATTAATTGGAATTATCATTTTAAAAAATCAATTTTTCAAGTCCGTAAACTAAAGTTTCATAATTACCAATTTTTTTAATAGCCTGTAAAACTCCTGGCATATAGGCCTTTCTATCAATAGTGTCATGTTTAATTGTGTAAGTTTCACCTGGAGATCCCATAATTACTAACTGATGAGCGAGTAATCCTGGTAATCGTACAGAATGTATATTGATTCCTGAATCTCTAAGCCCACCACGTACACCTTTCAATGACTCAGAATCTTTTACTAAATTCTGATTAAATTCCTTTGGATATTCTTCAATCATTTCTGCAGTTTTTATACACGTCCCACTAGGAGAATCAGCTTTTTGATTATGATGCATCTCAATTAATTCAATATTGTCGTAAAACCTTGCAGCTACAGATGCCGCTTGCTGAAGAAGAACCATACCTACTGAAAAATTAGGAATTATTGCACAACCAACTGATGCTTTCTGAGCAAAAACAGACAAATCTTTTATTTGAGAAGGACTTAGACCTGTAGTTCCTACTACTGGTGATACCCCATATGCAATAGCTGATCTGGTATTTTCATATACAGAATCAGGATGAGTAAAATCAACCAAAACGGGTTTGATTTTTTCATTTCTATAATTTTGACTAACGGAACATAAAGTCCCTTCAAAATCATTTGAAACAAAAACATCACAATTTTTTACCTTCAATAATTCAGAAATATTTGAGCCATTGTTCTTTTCGTTTATGTCGATTGCTGCGACAAGTTCACAATCTGTAGAATTTAATACAGTATTAACAACTTCGCTACCCATTCTGCCTAAAGCTCCGGAAACTAGTACTGGTACGGGTTTTTTAGAATTTTCAATCATTTTTTTTTAAAAATTTTTTTTAAAGGTTGTTACACGCTATTTATATTGCACACAATAACGTCTTTTCATTCGTAGGCTGGTAGAAATACTTAAAGAAAATCAATGTTTACGCAGGTCCGCTCAGCAAACCGCAGAGTATCTCCTGTTGAGGATAACAAACACAAAGTTGTAATAAAAGCAGTTTATGTTGTCCTTGAGCCACAATACCAAAATTCCTTAACGGAAGCTGCAAAGTCAATAAATAAAATGAATGGGCCTATAGGTATAGACCTTAGTGGCTATCTTATCGAAGAACTTAGGAATGACAGTAATTTTGAAGATTTTAAAGAAGATATAGCTAATGCAGATATATTCGTAGCTTCTCTAATTTTCATTGAAGACCTTGCTCAAAAAGTGGTTGAAGCAGTATCTCCGTTTAAAGACAAACTAAAAGCATCAATAGTTTTTCCCTCCATGCCAGAGGTAATGAGATTAAATAAGTTAGGCTCATTTAGCATGGCCCAACTTGGTCAATCTAAAAGTATTATTGGAGATTTAATAAAAAAGAAAAAAGAATCTGATGGAGCAAGTTTCCAAGATTCAATGTTGAAGTTATTAAATACACTTCCTTCAATACTTAAATATCTACCAGTAGAAAAAGCTCAAGATGCTAGAACATTTATTCTGAGTTTTCAGTACTGGTTAGGTGGTACCACTGAGAACTTAAAAAATTTCTTGTTAATGATTTCTGAAAAGTATGCTGTTTCAGAGATCATAAAAGATCAAATAGAAGAATTCAAAATTCAAGACCCAGAAACATTCCCAGATTTAGGAATTTGGCATCCTCTTGCTCCTTGCATGTTTGAAAGTCTTAAAGAATATCAAAATTGGGAAAATAATAGGAAAGATATAAATCCTAAAGATGACAAAACTCCAACAATAGGTTTAGTGCTTCAAAGGAGTCATATCGTTACGGGAGATGATGCTCATTACGTTGCTGTTATTCAAGAACTGGAATACAGAGGTGCGAGAGTTCTACCTATTTTTTGTGGAGGTCTAGATTTCTCTAAACCAGTTAATGAATTTTATTATGATTCTATAAATAAGGATCAACCTATAGTAGATGGAGTTGTATCTCTAACAGGATTTGCGCTAGTTGGTGGGCCAGCAAGACAAGATCATCCTAAAGCTATTGAATCCCTTAAAAGGTTAAACAGACCCTATATGGTTGCACTTCCATTAGTCTTCCAAACCACACAAGAATGGGAAGATAGTGATCTAGGGTTACACCCAGTTCAGGTAGCACTTCAAATTGCAATTCCAGAGCTCGATGGTGCTATTGAACCTATTATTCTCTCAGGTCGTGATGATGCTACAGGTAAGGCGCATACGCTCCAAGATCGAGTTGATGTAATAGCTGAAAGAGCCATAAAATGGTCAACTTTAAGAGTCAAACAAAGAAAGGATAAAAAATTAGCCATCACAGTATTTAGTTTTCCACCAGACAAAGGAAATGTTGGTACGGCAGCATACTTAAATGTTTTCGGTTCTATTTATAGAGTGCTCCTTGAAATGAAATCTAAAGGATATCAAATAGATGAACTTCCAAGTAATTCAAAAGAATTAATGGAAAAAGTAATTAATAACCCTGAAGCAATGGACGGCTCTCCCGAGTTAAATATTGCTCATAAAATGTCAGTAAAAGAATACGAAGAGTTCACACCATATTCACAAAGACTTGAAGAGAATTGGGGTAAACCTCCTGGAAACTTAAATAGTGACGGACAAAATTTACTTATTTATGGAAAGCATTTTGGAAATGTTTTTATAGGTGTTCAACCTACATTCGGTTACGAAGGTGATCCAATGAGGTTACTTTATTCAAGAAGTGCAAGCCCTCATCACGGTTTTGCCGCTTATTACACCTATGTAGAAAAAATCTGGGGAGCTGATGCTGTTCTTCATTTTGGAACTCACGGATCACTTGAATTTATGCCTGGTAAACAGATGGGCATGAGTGAAACATGCTATCCGGATTCTCTTATTGGATCATTACCTAACTTGTATTACTATGCTGCTAATAATCCTTCTGAAGCAACAATCGCGAAAAGAAGAGGTTACGCCTCAACCATTAGCTATCTAACTCCTCCAGCAGAAAATGCAGGACTCTACAAAGGACTTAAAGAACTAAGTGAACTTGTTGGTTCTTATCAACAATTAAGAGAAAATAGTAGGGGTATTCAAATTGTTAATGCAATAGTTGAAACTTCTAAACAATGTAACCTTGACAAAGATGTAGAACTACCTTCAAAAGACGTAGAAGAACTTTCAATAGATGAAAGAGATTTATTTGTGGGTAATGTCTATAAACAGTTGATGGAAATTGAAAGTAGATTATTACCTTGCGGTCTTCATACTATTGGAGAAGCTCCAACAGCAGAAGAAGCTGTTGCAACTCTCGTAAATATTGCATCTTTAGAGAGAGAACAAGAGGATTTAAGATCTCTTCCTGGATTACTCGCAGAATCTATAGGTCTAACTATTGAACAAATTTATGATGGTAATAATAAAGGTGAACTTAAATTTGTAGAGTTAAATGAAAAAATCATAAAGACGTCAAGAGAGTCTATTTATGCGATGGTCAACTCTTTAAAAATTGTTGATGGCAGAGTTTATTTAGAAAAATCACTTCTTGCCAAACTTTTCGATTTACTTAAAGTATTTGGTCTAAATCTACCTACTCCTTGGCTAAGAGCCTGTAGATTAAATGGATTTAATGAAGTTAACCAGAAGGAATTAAATAAATTATTTGATTACTTACTTTTCTGTTTGGAACAGGTCTGTGCTGATAAAGAAATGGATAGCCTCATTAAAGCATTAGATGGAAATTATGTTTTACCTGGACCAGGTGGAGACCCTATAAGAAATCCTGGTGTTTTACCCAGTGGTAAAAATATCCATGCACTTGATCCACAATCAATCCCAACTACAGCAGCTGTAGCTGCTGCAAAGTCTGTTGTTGACAAATTAATTGAAAGACAAAGAGAAGAGCAAGGAACTTGGCCCGAAACAATAGCCTGTGTTTTATGGGGTACTGATAATATCAAAACTTATGGAGAATCACTTGCTCAAATCTTATGGTTTGTCGGCGTAAAACCAAAACCTGATTCCGTTGGAAGAATTAACAAATTAGAATTAATCCCTTTAGAAGAATTAGGTAGGCCAAGAATAGATGTAGTCGTTAACTGCTCAGGAGTTTTTAGAGATCTATTTATAAATCAGATGGCCTTAATAGATCAGGCGGTCAAATTAGCGGCTGAGGCTGATGAACCATTGGAATCTAATTTTGTAAGGAAACATTCACTAGAACAAGCAGAAAAAGAAGGTACCTCTATCAGAGAAGCTTCTGCGAGAGTATTCTCTAACGCAAGTGGAAGCTACAGTTCAAATGTTAATTTAGCTGTAGAAAACTCAACTTGGGAGGAAGAAAATGAATTACAAGAAATGTATTTATCACGCAAAACATATGCTTTTAATGCTGATAATCCAGGTGAGATGAATCAAAAAAGAGATGTATTTGAGTCAGTAATGAAAACAGCAGATGTTACATTTCAAAACCTTGATTCCTCAGAGATTTCATTAACAGATGTAAGTCATTATTTTGATTCAGATCCAACAAAATTGATTAAGACACTTAGAGATGACGGGAAAGAACCAAGTAGCTATATAGCAGACACGACTACTTCTAATGCTCAAGTTAGAACACTTGGAGAAACTATCAGATTAGACTCAAGGACAAAACTTTTAAATCCTAAGTGGTATGAAGGTATGCTTAAATCTGGTTATGAAGGAGTTAGAGAACTTTCAAACAGACTTAATTATACTCTTGGTTGGAGTGCGACAAGTGGTCAAGTAGATAATTTTGTATATGAAGAAACTAATGAAACATTTATAAATGACGAAGAGATGAGGAAAAGATTAATGGATCTTAATCCTAATAGTTTCAGAAGAATTGTTGGAACATTGCTAGAAGTTAATGGTAGGGGATATTGGGAAACTTCAGATGAGAATATTGAACAGTTGAAAGAACTATACCAAGAGGTAGAGGATAAAATCGAAGGAGTTAAAGAATAATAAACTTATCATTTTCTGTAAATCTTATCAGCTACTTTCAGGATTTGATAATTTAGTTTGACGTTGTGAACCCTCACAATGTCAATATTAAATTGAGAACAAAGACAGCTTATTGCAAGTGTTCCTATATCTCTTTCTTTGGGATTTTTCTCATTCAAAATTTCACCGATAAATCTCTTCCTAGATGCACCTATCAAAATTGGCAAATTCCATTTTTTAAATACATCTAAGTTTCTCAAGATTTCCAAATTATGAATGATATCCTTTGAAAACCCAATTCCAGGATCCACTATTATGTTTCTTTCAGATATATTTTTTTCTAAAGCATTTTTTATTAAATTATCAAGCGAGCACTTAACATCACTCAATACATTCTGGTAATTAGAGAGTTGATTCATATTTTGACTATTGCCACGACTATGAGTTATAACGAATGGACAGTTGAATTTTGATACCACATCCAAAATTTTTATATCTCTTCTTCCTCCCGTAACATCATTTATCCAGTTAGCACCATTCAAAAGAGCTTCGTAAGCAACTTCAGAATTAAAAGTATCAACAGAAATTAAAACATCTGGAAATTCAGATTTTATTAATTTTAGAAATGGGATCAATCTTTTTATTTCTTTACTAGATCCAACTTCTTCAGCTCCAGGTCTCGTACTTTGAGCACCAAGATCAATTACATCAACACCATTGCTCAAGAAATGGTCTACTTGATCTATAACTTTTTTTGAGGAGTTTAATTCCCCACCATCACTAAATGAATCAGGAGTTAAATTAATAACTCCCATAATTGAAGTTTTTTGGCCCCACCCTTTTGGCCAAGGATTCTTCTTATTGATAATTTGCAATTCTCGCAAAACTATTCGGATCTAATGAAGCGCCTCCAACTAACACCCCATCTATATCACTCATTGACATTATTTCGTCAATATTATTAGGTTTAACAGATCCTCCATATTGAATAATTACATCATCAAAACCTATTAATTTCCGAATCAAAGAACATATCTTATTAGCGTCTTCTGCCTCACATGTTTTACCAGTGCCAATAGCCCATATTGGTTCATAGGCAACAATTAAATTAGATGGATCTGTATTTTCTAATCCTTGTTCAACCTGTCTAGTAATAACTCTAACAGCTTCTCCTCTTTCTCTTTGTTCTAATGTTTCTCCTACACAAACTATTGGAGTAAGTCCACTAGATTGTGCAAAAACTGCTCTTTTATTAATTTGTTCATCACTTTCACTAAAATATTTCCTTGGTTCACTATGTCCAACGATTGCATATGAGACACCATGTTCAAGAAGCATTTTTGGAGATATTTCTGCAGTAAATGCCCCTTGATCTTCCCAATGAATATTTTGACTAGAAATATCTAAATATTCAAAATCAGAATGATCCGAAAAGGTTGAAATAGCTGTAAAAGGTGGAGCAATAACAATTTTACGATCGTTTTTTATGTTTTTTATTAAGGGAATAAACTTTTCTAAATATGATTTAGACTCAGCACAAGTCATGTGCATTTTCCAATTACCAGCAATTACAGATTTTCTCAAAATACTATCTCCAAGAAAAACATACTAATACAAAGTGAGTTGAATAAGCTAACTATTCAAAAATTAATTCATTTTTTAGAAATATTACTTTATCTCCCTTGTTTAACTTTCTTCCTCTCCTAGTCTCAATTACACCATTAACCTTTACAGAACCCGATTTAATAAAAATTTTTGCTTCGCCACCAGAAGATACCAGATTTTTCCATTTTAAGAATTGATCCAATTTCATTGTTTTTTATACCCAAAGATATTGATAAAGTAGGATAAACAATTAAATATATAATAACTTGAGACTAATACCACCAGTCAGACCATATTCAAATAGGTTTATCAAGGGTTTTATATGCATGCTCATTTACGTAGCTTGTTGGCCTTTATTAGCTTATTTAGCTGGAAACTTAATCCCAGCAATTGGGTCAGGTGATCTTTCAAAAGTTTCTAGCATAATAATTAAGTCTTTATTTGTATTTTTAGTTCAGAAAACTGCTCAATTTGGACAGGATGTATTCATAGCAAAACCATCTTTAGAAATTAGTGAAGTGATGAGAGGAAATTTATTTAGAAGAATTCAAAAAATAAAGATGAATTCCGTTGAAAATATTTCAGCCGGGGACATCACATATAGACTTACAGAAGATGCAGACAGGGTAAGCGAAGTTATTTATAAAACAGCTCAAGATACTATTCCATGCACTTTACAGTTGTTAGCGGTAATAATCTACATGTTTTATTTAGACTGGTCACTAACAGTGTCAACATTCGTTTTAGCACCATTGATTATTCTTTCAGTTAACAGTTTTGGAAGAAGAGTTTTAGTTGCATCCGAAAAAAGTCAAGAATCAACAAGTAATTTAGCAGGATTAATAGGTGAATCTATAAATGGAATGTCCACTATAAGAGCTTTTGCTGCAGAAAATTGGATTGAGAATAGATTTTATAAAAGATTAAGTACAAATAAAAAAGCAAAATATAAAACATTAAAACTACTTGCATTTCAACATCCAGTTGTAGGATTTGTTGAAGCATTTGGAATATTAGCAATATTAGGTTTAGGAGCCGCAAGAATCAATCTAGGCCTTCTAACAAGCGAAGAATTTAGTAGTTTTTTTGCTGCCATCTTAATGCTCATTGATCCAATAAGCCATGTAAGTACAAATTTTAATGACTATAAACAGGCAGAAGCCTCAATAAAAAGGTTGAAAAATATAAATCAAGAACCTGTCGAAGATGATAAAGAAAATTTACGAAAGATATCCAATTGTGAAGGCAAGATAAGTTTCAAGAAAGTAAATTTCGCTTACGAAAAAGATAATCAAGTACTTAAAAATATCAATTTAGAAATTAAAAGAGGGGAAGTCACAGCATTTGTTGGAGCTTCTGGAGCTGGTAAAAGTACAATGATGGCTTTGATATTAAAATTTATAACTCCAAATAATGGAGACATTTTTATAGATGATAAAAATCTCAAAATATTAAATACAAAAGATATTAGAAAAAACATTGCATTAGTACAACAGCAGCCTTTTTTGTTCTCAGGAACAATTATTGATGTAATAAGAATGGGCAGAAATTTCACCAAAGAAGAGGTTATAGAATCAGCAAGAAAAGCAAACGCTCACAACTTCATTCAAAAGCTTCCTGAGAAATATGAAACTGAAATATCTGAAAGAGGATCAAATTTCTCAGGTGGTCAGATTCAGAGGATAGCAATTGCAAGGGCAATACTTGGGAACCCCTCAATTCTCCTTTTAGATGAGGCCACAAGTGCGTTAGATGCAGAATCAGAATTTGAAGTACAAAAAGGACTTAATAGAGCTATGAAAGATAGAACAGTTATTGTAATTGCTCATAGATTAGCCACTACTCAAGAGGCTAATAAAATAGTTGTATTCGATAAAGGTGAAATTATTGAAGTTGGGAAACACATTGATTTAATAAATAAACCTGGAATTTATAAAGAATTATGTGAAAAACAATTGATTAAAAAATTATAGTTCTATTTTATTTATTAAAAATATTTATTAAAAAAGTAAATCCATGAGCGAAAACACAAATGATTCTGCAAATCCAGTTTTAACCTTTGAAGGAAAAAAATATTTAATAAATGAACTTTCTAATGAAATAAAAGAATCTATAAAAGTACTACAAATAGCGGAGACACAATTAAAGATGCATCAAGATACTCTCAAATTACTTTCAATTAGTCGAAACTCTTTAGTTAATCAATTAAGAGAAAAACTAAATAACTTAGAATAAAATTTTAATAATTATGGATTTCTTGTAAAGAGTAAGTATTAATCTTATTGCATTGCAAAGCTTTGATCGCCTTAATGGCTGCATTTGCTCCAGGAATCGTTGTGAAAGTTGGAATATTATATTCTAAAGCGGCACGTCTTAAATAAGCATCATCATGAAGAGCCTGTGAGCCAATTGGAGTATTAATTATTAATTGAACAAGTCCCGAACGAATTAGGTCCTCAATATTTGGTCTTCCTTCATGAACTTTTAGCACTTCTTCAACTTGAATTCCTAAATTCACCAAATATGAAGCTGTACCTTTTGTTGCGATTAATTTAAATCCTAAATTCAAAAGTTCTCTAGCAACTTCCTCAAGATTTTTTTTATCTAAATCATTTGTAGATAAAAAAGCAACTCCTTCTGAAGGAACACCATTTCCTGCTGCCAATTCCGACTTCGCATAAGCAATTCCAAAATCTTTAGCTAAACCCATTACTTCTCCAGTAGATCTCATTTCAGGACCAAGTAATGTATCAGATCCAGGAAATCTTTTGAAAGGCAAAACAGCCTCTTTTACTGCCTGATATTTAGGAGAAAATTCTTGCGTGAAATTAACATCTTCTAATGTAAAACCTTGCATTAACAGGGTAGCTAACTTTGCAACGGGTTTGCCTATCGCTTTAGAAACAAATGGGACTGTCCTGGATGCTCTTGGATTTGCTTCAAGAATAAATAATTTATTTTCTTTGTTATTTGTATTTGTCACTGCAAATTGCAAATTAATTAAACCAACAACATTTAATCTTTGTGCAATTAATTTAGTCCAGTTCGTTACATTTTCTATTGTGGATGTTGTAAGAGAAATAGATGGCAAACAACAAGCTGAATCTCCTGAATGAATTCCTGCAGGTTCCACATGTTCCATTAGACCAGCAATAACGACCGAACCCTCAGAATCGCATAAAGCATCAACATCTATCTCAATAGCGTTATTCAAATATTGATCAAGAAGGATTGGATGTTCAGGGGACACCTTAACTGCTTCAGAGATGTATCTCGATAATTCATTCTCATCTTTTACTATTTCCATTGCCCTGCCTCCTAAAACATAAGAAGGTCTTACAACTAAGGGGAAACCTATTTTTTTTGCTACATTTTCTGCCTCACTTTGATTTCGTGCAATACCATTCAAAGGTTGCCTAATACTTAATTCTTCAAGTATTTTTGTAAATTCCTCTCTATCTTCTGCTAAATCAATAGATATTGGGGAAGTTCCAAGAATTTTTGATCCAGTTCTGACCCCATCGTTAGATTTAAGCCATTCATATAAAGGTAATGATAATTTTAAAGGAGTTTGACCTCCAAATTGAACAATCAAACCATAAGGATTTTCAGCTTCAATTATGTTGAGCACATCCTCAAAAGTTACTGGCTCAAAATATAAAATATCGCTGGTATCATAATCTGTTGATACAGTTTCAGGGTTACTATTAACCATTATTGTTTTATAACCATTTGTAGAGGCTTGATATGATGCATGACAACAACAGTAATCAAATTCTATTCCCTGACCAATTCTGTTTGGGCCTCCTCCTAGAATCATAATTTTTTTTGATTTACTATTTTCTAAAATCTCGCTATCAAAAATTTGAGAATTTAAATTAAAAAAAGATTCTTCGTAAGTAGAATAATGATAAGGAGTTGAGGATGAGAATTCTGCTGAACAGGTATCAACAGTTTTATAAATTGGTATTATGTTAAGTTTTTTTCTATAATTTCTCACTTCAAAAAAATCAGAATTAGTTAACTTTGCTATCTGTTGATCTGAAAAGCCTAATTGTTTAGCATGTAACATCAAATCCCTATCTAGAGTATAAAGTTGTTTATCTTTCAAAAAATTATTTTCAAAATTAAAGATATTACGTAATTTTTCGATAAACCATAAATCTATATTTGTAACTTCTTGAATATAATCATTAGTTTTCCCAAGCTGCATAGCTTTTTTAATAAGGAGAATTCTTTCAGATGTAGGGTTTCTTAAACTATTTTTAATTTGACTCTCGTTTTTAAATTCATCTTGTGCATCACATTCCCATCCAAAAACACCTACTTCTAATGACCTTAATGCTTTCTGAAATGATTCTTCAAAAGAACGACCTATTGCCATTGACTCACCAACAGATTTCATAGCAGTGCTTAAAGTATTAGATGAGCCTTTAAACTTTTCAAAAGCAAATCTTGGGATCTTAGTAACTACATAATCAATTGATGGCTCAAAACATGCAGGTGTTTTTTTTGTAATGTCATTAATAATCTCATCAAGTGTATAGCCAACAGATAATAAAGCTGCAATTTTAGCTATGGGGAATCCAGTCGCTTTACTTGCCAAAGCAGATGATCTACTTACACGAGGATTCATTTCTATAACGATTACTTCTCCATTAGATGGATTTATTGCAAATTGAATATTACTCCCTCCTGTTTCAACTCCCACTTCTCTAATAATCTTCAATGACAAATCCCGCAACCTCTGATACTCCTTGTCTGTTAAGGTCTGTGCAGGAGCTACAGTAATCGAATCTCCAGTGTGGACACCCATTGGGTCTAAATTTTCAATACTGCAAACTATTACGACATTGTCAGCAGTATCTCTCATTACCTCTAGTTCAAACTCCTTCCATCCAATGAGTGATTTTTCAATTAATATTTGATTACTTGGACTTTCCTCTAAACCTGATTTACACAGCTCGACAAATTCTTCAAGGTTAAAAGCAATTCCACCCCCTACTCCACCTAAAGTAAACGCAGGTCTTATTATTAGAGGATAAGAACTAATTTTTTTTGATACCTCTATAGCTTCATCTAAGTTAGATGCTATACCTGATGGACAAACATTTACATTTATTTTCTCCATCGATTCTTTAAATAATTTCCTATCCTCAGCTTTATTAATAGCTCTTAAATCAGCTCCAATTAATTCAATATTATTTTGTTTTAAAAAATCTGACTCTGATAATTTAACCGCAAGATTCAACGCGGTTTGACCCCCCATAGTGGGAAGAATAGCATCAGGTTTTTCTCTTAGAATGATCTGAGAAACTATTTCAGGAGTCAATGGTTCAATATATGTTTTGCTTGCGATATCAGGATCAGTCATTATTGATGCTGGATTTGAATTTATCAAGACAATTTCATAACCAGCATTTCTTAATGCTTTGCAAGCTTGAGTTCCAGAGTAATCAAATTCGCATGCTTGCCCTATAACGATTGGTCCCGAACCTAGAATTAGAATTTTTTTAAGATCACCTCTTTGAGGCATAATTTAAACGTTCATTTATATCATGCTACTTATAAATCATCAGATGTTAATCAAGTTACTTGAAAAGCAACATTTGTTTCTATAGTATTGAAAGAAATTAATTTTTTATGAGCGAACTTCAGCGGCTTAAAAGTTTGTTGCCTCCAGAGAATGAAAGTTGGGTATTTGTTGAAGCTGCTGCGGCTATAGATCCACCTTTAATAACACTTGAGGAAATCGGTCGTGACGAAGTAGAAATCCAAATAGATTTAGATGAATGGGATAACTTTGCTATTGACCATAGAAATTTATTATTTTGGCACGAGGTTGGAAAAATCCAAAATGACACAATTCCCAGAGATGGATGGGAAATGGCAGCTCTTGCCATAGGGCTTGGAGGCGCGATAGGAGAGTTGTGGGTACAAGATGGGTTACTTTTATTACTTGCTCTTGGATTATCAAGTTTTGCAGGATATAGATTATATTTAAAAAATAATTCTGAGAAAAAGCTTCAAGATGCTATTTATGCAGATGAAAGAGCCATAGATCTTGCTTGTAGATTTGGATACAGCATTCCTAATGCTTATAAAAGTCTTGGAGGAGCATTAAAGGAGTTAATAGAGAAGACACGAAAAAAGAAAAAAAGGAGTTTCTTTGAAGATAGATTAGATGCCTTAAGAAAAAGTGCAGAAAAAGCAAGATCAGAATTATCTCAGCAAGAAGGCTCAGAAAAATCAGTTTCAAGTGAAAATGTTTATGGACAATAAAAAATTGGTTTTAATAGCAGCCCAAGCATGTGATGAAAAAAAGGCAAGAGATATAAAACTTATAAAAATTGACAAAGTATCATTCATAAGTGAATGGATTTTGATTGCAGAAGGATTATCTGATGTACAGGTTAGATCTATAACTAACTCTGTAGAGGGAGAGCTTAGAGAAAAGGCTAAAGTTGAACCTATACGAAAAGAAGGGATTAACGAAGCGAAATGGGCTTTACTCGATTATGGTGATTTGATAGTCAATATTTTTCAACCAGAAATAAGAAAATATTATGACCTTGAATCATTCTGGAGTAATGGAGATAATCTTTTACTTCCATAATTTTATTTTATGAATCAATCTAAATGTCCTGTCCCTAGAGAGCAGCAACCCACAAATGAATTCATAGAATTGTCAAAATCTAAAATTTTTTCTTGGCCAAAAACAAAAAAGTCACTAATACTTATATTGATAAAGTTCTGGATAGGAACTTTTGTTCTATTTCTTGTTATTTCTTCAGGTAGTGTTTATTTCAAAACATCACTTTTAAAATATATTCTATTAAGTTTTTTTAGCAGCTTATCAATACCTCTTTTAATTTTAATAAGACTATATCTAGGTTGGAATCATATATTTAATAGATTAATATCTGAAAAAGTCGAATATGAGGAGTCCGGTTGGTATGACGGTCAGGTGTGGGAAAAGCCATTAGTTTTGAAAGAAAAAGAATCACTTATTGCCTCAATCGAGGTAAAACCTATTTTAAAAAATTTAATTCAAATTTTTTCTATTATTTCAGTCTTAGCTTTATCTGGAATTTTGATTTTTCAATATAACATTTTCTAAATGATTTCTAATTTCAAAAACCTCTACACTTCTAACAATCCTCCCTTACAAGCAACATTAATGAGAGGGTCAAATATTGAGTCGATCCACAAGATTCATGCAGTCATTACTGATAAAAAAGGAAGGGTTTTAATGTGCGCAGGAAATCCAGAATATAAAAGTTTCATAAGGTCAGCACTAAAACCTTTTCAAGCAATACCTTTCGTTAGTAGTGGAGCTTCATCAAAATTCAATAATGAATCAAAATCAATTGCTTTAGCATGCGGGTCACATAGTGGATCAAAACTTCATTCAAGGGAAGCATTCAAAATTTTATGGGAATATGACATTGATATTGATAATCTTAAATGCCCAAAATTAAATACAAGTCCATTAGAACATAATTGCTCAGGTAAACATGCTGCTTTTTTAGCTACATGCAAAAAAATGAATTGGCCATTAGAAAGTTACTTAAAAGGGGATCATCCTCTTCAAATAGAAATATTCAGAATTGTTTCTGAATTACTTAAAATCCCGTCATCTGAAATAAACGCAGCACGTGATGATTGTGGTGCACCCACTCTTTATTTAAAACTTTTGGAAATGTCGAGATTATATTCTCTTCTTAGCAGTTCCGAAAATGCTGAATTAGAACAAATCAGTAGAGCTTTGATAATAAACCCAATAATGATAAGTGATAACAATAAATTTGATACAGAAATAATTAAAGCTTCTCATGGGAACGTTATAGGTAAAGGTGGAGCAGAAGGAATACAGTGTCTTTGTAAAGTAAATGAAGGTATAGGTTTAGCTTTAAAAGTAGAAGACGGCTCAAAAAGAGCAAAGCATGCTGTTAGTCTTCATTTACTAAAACAGTTAGAGTGGATATCTGACTTAAGAATTCAAGACATCGAAGAAAAGGTTTTTAATTTTCCTGAAGGAGTGCGACTTGAAGTTAAAGGTAAAGTAAAATTCCAAGAATCCTAAAAAACAGGAAAAATACCCCTTTCAGATGTATGCTATGTATATGTCGCGGGGTAGAGCAGTCTGGTAGCTCGTCGGGCTCATAACCCGAAGGTCGGAAGTTCAAATCTCCCCCCCGCCACCATTTAGAAGCAGCTTCGTAGCTGCTTTTTTAGTATTTGCAGTAGTTACAGCAATTATAAAAATAAAGATTTTAAAGTCTTAACTAAAAAGAGTTTATTAAAAATTATTTGAGATCTTTTTGAATAGAAAATTTCAAGTCAACTCTAACTAATAATCCAGTAATGATAAAAAGTATTCCAATGTATGAATTCAAAGATAGGTCCAAAATATTAAATTAATTTCTAAATAAATTTTAACTCACAAATCATATCTATTAAACACGTCAATAAAAAAGAATTTAAAAAAAAAATCTGAATTTTGAACATTTACATCTTTAATAAGTTATTTAATAAAGTAGAGTAAAATTTATTTATTTTAAAAAATTATATGCAGAATTTGCTACAGCGTGATTTAGGTTCAAGCATGTTATCAATAGCTGTCATATTAGGTTGGTTAGGTCTGTTTTTTGTATTTTTGAGAGTATTAACAATTTCAATAAAGAGAATCCTTGAAGCTGTTTTCAAAAAATCCTAATTATTGAAATAAATCAATAATTCTGAATTAATCGCATAAATCCTTTATCACTAGGTATAATAACCTAAAAAATGTCAATTTTAGATAAGGTTAAGATAGGAAATTCTGTTCAAATCAACATAGAACTATCTAAGGATAGACTTAACAAAGAAACTATTGATGCAATTAATGTTTCTTCATTGGGTAAGGTAAGTGATTTCAGAATAACTGATGGCAAAGGTATTGGAGTTGTTTTGCAATTATCTAATGGACAAGAGAAATGGTTTTTTGAGGATGAAATTGATCTTCTCGACGAAAATGGTAATGTCATAAAGAAAAATTATGATAAACAAAAGAATAGTAATTATATATTTGATTTTTTAAAAGGATTAAATTATGAAAATAAAAATAACGTAAGCGAGTTACTTAATCCAATTAACTTTTTTATCTGGCTGGTTGTATCGTTTAAAGATATTTTTTGATTGGTTAAAATATTTTCTAAAATAAATTTAATTTAACAATTTATTTAAATATTAAATTTCAGTAATTAAAAATTTAAATGGTACAAAATATTATCGATGTAAAAAATTTATCTAAGTCATTTGATATCTCTTACAAAGAACCAGGCTTAAAAGGGACAATTAAACATTTTTTTAGAAGACAAACAAAAAGTTTAAAAGTTATAAAAGATATAAGTTTTGAAATTAAAGAAGGAGAAATAGTAGGTTTTCTAGGTGCTAACGGAGCTGGGAAAACAACAATATTAAAAATGCTTTGTGGCTTAATATATCCAAGTGAGGGTTCTATTTTGGTTTCAGGCTACTTACCTTTCAGGAGAAAAGAAAATTTCCTAAAGAATATCACCTTAATAATGGGACAAAAGCAACAGCTTATTTGGGATCTTCCACCCATTGAATCATTCTATTTGAATGCATCAATATATGACTTAGATAAGTTCGAAGCTAAAAAGAGAATAAAAAAACTATCGGAAATGCTTGAAATTGATGAAGAGCTATTTATACCTGTTAGAAAACTTTCACTAGGTCAGCGTATGAAGTCTGAATTACTAGCAGCTTTGATACATGAACCAAATATTTTATTTTTAGACGAGCCAACACTTGGATTAGATATTAATGCACAGAGAAATTTAAGAAAATTCCTTCAAAAATATAATAAGGAGACTAATGCAACGATATGCCTGACCAGTCATTACATGAAAGATATTACATCGTTATGCAAAAGGGTTATATGTGTCCACGAAGGGGCGATATCATATGATGGAAAACTTAACCTATTATTAAAAAAACTATCTCCTGTTAAAGAAATATTAATAGTTTGTCGCTCAGAAAAAGATGCAATTACTTTAGAAAATTCTGGTTTTACTGTTAAAAATAAATCAAAGAATGAAATAACTATAAAAATTGAAAATAACTCTATTACTTCTTCACTTAAAACCATTCTAAATAATTTTGATATTGAAGACCTTTTTATAAATGAACCACCAATAGATGAAATTATTGGGAAGGTATTAATCAAAAACGATTATGATATCTAATCTGATTAACCGTAAAATATTAACCTTATTAAAAGTCCAATATTCAAACATGTTGGAATATAGGGTAGAAATTGCATTATGGGCAATTTCCGGGATTATTCCTTTTTTCATGTTAAATATTTGGACAAACAATAATCTAAATGAATCCATAAATTTTAGTGATATTATGCTTTCTAGGTATTTCTTATGTGCTTTTTTTGTAAGGCAGTTTTCTGTAGTTTGGGTTGTATTTAGTTTTGAAGAGGATTCTCTTATGGGGAAAGTATCTCCTTATTTAATTCAACCTTTAAATCCATTTTTCAGATATTTTGCACAACATCTTGCTGAACAACTAACAAGATTTCCTTTCGCACTAATGATCGCGTTTTTCTTTTTTATTTTTAATCCAGAAAGTATATGGATTCCAAATTTAGGCATTTTACTCTTATCGATAGTATCTACTTTCTTATCATTCTTGATTCAATTTTTAATTCAGTCAATAGTTGCATGTCTATGTTTCTGGACAGAGAAAGCATCATCCATAGAAAGATTGTTGTTTATTCCAACATTATTTCTCTCGGGTCTTTTAGCTCCAGTAGTTTCATTTCCCACATATGTTAAATCATGGATTTATTTAACTCCTTTTCCTTATCTAATTGATTTCCCTGCAAGCTTACTATCAGGTAATGAAACAAATATTAGTGGAGGCTTAAGCATGCAAATTCTATGGATTTTTTTACTTTTCCCATTATTTAGGAAAATCTGGTCTAAAGGACTAAAAAAATATACAGCAATGGGGTCATGAATTTTAGAAAATATCTAAAAATTTATAAAAAATTCTTACATACTTCTTTGGCTTCTGAATTGGAGTATAAGACGAATATATTAGTTGATTTAATTACTGCAATTTTAAGTTTAATAGGGAGTATTTTTCTATTATCTATTTTCTTTCAAAATAATGGATATATTGGAGGATGGAAATTTGAACAAGCACTAATAATTCAAGCTATTTATACAATTTTGAATGGAATAACGAATACATGGTTCAATCCTAATCTTACAGAAATAGTTAAACATATAAGAGAAGGAACATTAGACTTCGTACTTTTGAAACCTATTGATAGTCAATTTTTTATTTCATTAAAAAAAATAAATCCATCTGGATTTTTAGAAATAATGCTTGGATTTTTCTTGTTAATCTTCTGCATAAGAGTAAATCAAATAAGTTTAAATTTAATTTTTATGACCCTATCCTTGATTACGATTTGCTGCTCAATTTGTATTTTATATAGCCTATGGTTTTTCATATCTACTACTACTATTTGGTTTGTTAAGACTTGGAATGCAATAGAAGTATTAAGATCATTCCTTTATATTGGAAGATTTCCTCTAAATTCATTTTCTTTTTCTTTAAGAATTTTTTTTAGTATTATTATTCCTATTGCTTTTATAACTACAATTCCTTCTGAAGTTTTTCTAGGACTTTCACAATTGTGGAAAATATTGCTTGAAGTTATTGTTGCTACAATATTTCTTATAACTTCAAGAAAGTTCTGGTTATTTGCATTAAAGTTCTATTCATCAGCTTCTAGCTAATTATTATTTAATAACCTCCATACAAAATTCCCAAATTTGTTGTTTACTTTTCAGTTTAGAAAGCTTGGATAATTTTTTAAATTGAAGTTTTGATTTATCAACAAATAAAACTCTGCAATTATAGTCAATCTCATGACTCCTTGATATGGATCGTAATTTGAGTGCAACATCACAAAGGATAATTATAAAAGTGAAAATAAAAAATACCCAAAAAAATTGTGAAGATGATTTTGTATATTTTTCACTTTCAGTTTTTAATTCAAACTTCATTACTTAACTATATGTTGAGGACACTTAACTGCAGCAATAGCAACAGCCGCAACTTTAAAATTTTCTGACTTTTCAATAACCTTTTTAACCTCTAGTGGTCCAAACTTATTACTTGCATCACTGTAGGAAAGAAGTAAAGATTTATAATTATCATGGCCTATATTTCTATATTCGCAGAAATTATCTCCAACGTAGTTCAAAAGTGTTAGTAAAGTTAATTCAATCATTAAATCTTTTTGACTAGCAAAGTTCTTACGAATAATACAATGCATGACATTTTTAACAAGTAAAATTACCAAAAACACTTGAAATCATGAAAAAAGATTTATATTAATAAATCTTAAAATTACGTAATTATTTTAAATTTCTTTAATTAAGATATAGAAAATCATTAAAACACTATCTGTAGTGTATGGTCTAATCAGGTTTTGCGCTATAGATAGGGGGTTGCATTTTTTAAGAAATTGGTTTAAAAATAAAGTTCCCCATCACCCGGCCACACTTATGTGAGGCCCTTTTTTTTTGATTTAAAAGTAAGGTGTTTCTAAAAGTCTTATTTAATAAAACAAGTTATTCATAAAACCCTTTGATAATTAATAAAGATAGAATATATTTCTTTATAAACTATTAGACCTTTGTAGTATTTTTCACCACAAGTGTATTCAAATTCTCAAGTAATTTATATAAAACTTTTTATTGATTTAATTAATAAGCTGATACCAATCAAAATACAAACTATTGTAAAAGTTTTCTTAACTAGTATATTTCCATTTAATTTTGATAAGTGAGCCCCGAAATATCCTCCTGTAAAAGAACCAACTATTAAAATTATTAAGATATTTGAAGGGACCGATCCTATTCGTGCCAAAAAAATTGCTCCAACAAAATTCCAAAAAATCCCAACAGTAAAAAATGTCATACTTATGGCTCTAAGAAAATCCATTTCAAAAGTTTTTATTAATAGTATTGTTACCAGCAATCCAGTTCCTGAAGAAATAGAACCATTTAATATACCTATAAGGAAAATAAAAATTAAAAATCTAATTTTATGGACAAAATTAAGCTTTTTATTACCAGATGATAAACCTAAATCTGGTTTGAGGAACGAGTAAAAAGCTAATAATATGGATATTATTCCTAAAATTAAGTATAAATACTTTTCTGATATATATTCAACTACAGAAGCCCCCAAAATTACTCCTGGTAATCCAAAAATTAAAATTTGCCAGGCAATACTTATATCATTACCTAAAGATTTGTAATTTCTTAAGGAACCCCCTATTCCTAGTGCTACTGTTGCTAATTTATGACTAGCGAGAGCCTGATAATATGGAACGCCAGATAAAATCAATGCTGGCAATTGTAATAATCCTGCTCCTCCTCCAGAAATCGCTGAAAACGTATTAGAAAAAAACGATATCAAAAAGATATAAATACTTTTAAATAAAGAATGATCAAAAATTCCTAATAATATTGTTAATAAATAAACCATTAACTAAAAATTGCCCTTTGTATTAATAATTAAAAATTATTCTTTTCATAAGAAAAATTTGCTTTAGGAAGTCTTCTCTTATCTTTATCAATCATACTTAAAATAAAACTGTTATTATCAGGAGAAATTATCAAGAATTTTATGCATAGACAAGATGCAATTTACCTTGATCAGTTTTGTCCCAAGATAAGTAATAAAAATTGGAGAGAGTCACTTAATAAACTCACTAATTATAAATGTATTTATTGCGGTAAACCCTCAGAATCACTCGACCACCTTCACCCAATGTCAAAAGGGGGGATTAGCAGTACAAGTAATTGCGTGCCATGTTGTTTGTCATGTAATGGAAAGAAATCAGATTCAGAAGTTCTTAGTTGGTACAGAAAACAAAATTTTTATGATCCTCGAAGAGCTATGGCTATAAGAGCATGGTTTAATGATGATTTAAAACTAGCATCAGTTCTTTTGAAATACTTAAATTAAACATTGAATGATAAATTGATTGAGTTCTGAAAAAATATTTTTGTATATGCCTGAATAGCGTCCTTTATTTTAGTAAGCAATGTTTTTATTAAATTATTCTTATTATTTGTGGATTTATATTATTGCTCTTAAAAATCGAGATATTAGAATAATCATCTTTCCACATTATTGGTGAATCTATAACCTTTCTCTCTGGAGACTTTACTGAAAAAATCAATCCAAATACAAAAAGAATAGTAATCAATATTATAGTCAATACTAATTTATCTGAAATATTATTCATTAAGGTAGTCTATCTTGAAAAATTTTTGTCAGGAGTAGTTTTTTCGTAAATTTCTAGAAAATATGATTTAAAGTAATCAACTCCATCTTTCCCAATCAATCCAAATGACCATCCACAATTATTTACTACTTTCAATGAAATTTGATTTGCCAAGTCACTCTTCTCAATCCATTTTTTCTGAGGATTGTAAGAGAAAGATATAATGTTTTCTGTTTTTACAATAGCTGATTTCATTGCTTCATCTTTAGAAAAACCATTTTGAATAGCATTGCAATACTTCTTTGAGAAATTATTAGAGATCCTATTTTGTAGCAAACTAACACTAGGGTCAGACCTATCAAAATCTAAGCCTATTGCTGGTTTAAATTGAAAAATTAAAAATAAAAGTAAGCCAAAAAAGAAATTTAACAACACCTAATAATCAACACTTATAAATAATATAATAGTATTTTAAAATTATCTTTTCAATTCAATCTAAGAATTATTAAAAGCAAATTAAATTTCAATTTATTAAAAATTAAAAGTATTGCGATAAGTTCAGTAATAATAGTCAGAGGTTTATTTGATTACCTATATGTACGAATCATTGATGACATTGCTATTTTTTCCTGATTGGACAAATGGACTACCTTCAGATTTCTTAATTCTTCATTTTTTTGTAGGAGCTGTGATTTTTCCATTTAATATGATTCATGCTAAAGCAAGAAAAATTGACAGTCAAAACCCACAGGAAGCAGCTAATGGGTATAAAAATTCAGACAATGCTACATTTTTTGGTTACGAAGAAATCAACTAGATTTCCATAAAATTTTTAAGGAATTAGTTTATTGATGATAATTTCCCTTGGTACTGCTTTAGATCTCAAAATTTTCAGTCCCAGTGAACCTATAGGAATATTGATTATTTTTTTAGGATTAATATTTACTGTTATGATTTTCTACATTATTTATGCAGTAAGCACTAATAAAGAATCACTGGAAGATAAAAAAATAAGAACTAAAAAAGAGTACTTGCAAAAAGAGAAAATAGGAAAATTATTTCCTAAGAAAAAATAAATTTGATTATTTTATTACTACAAAGGTATTTATTTATATTATCAATGATTAAATCAGTAGGATCCAAAAATAAAAGTTTTAACTCCCTTAAATCAAACATCTTATAAATCTTTATTTTAACAACTAAATTTTATTTACGAGGAGTTTATATTGTTAAATGCAAAGCAAAATTATTTTCATATCAGGCAAAAAATGTTAAAAATGGAAAAATAATTTGAAATCTTGGAGAATTCACCTCAATATCTATTTCTTGCTAGTGGAGTAAATAATGGAGAAGGTTTTTGGATTGTGGGAATAAAAAATTGCAATGAAAATATACTTGAGGATGAAAATCTTTTAGATTGCCATAGAAAAGAATTAATAGGTAGTGAATCAGCAAAAGAAATTCTTTTAGCTATTAATTTAAACGTAAATAATTTATCAAATGAACTAATAAACAAAAATTATTTAACAGAAAGACCTTCACTGGGAATTTCATTTGATATTCCTTTAGAAATCTTAGAAAATATTTTTGATTTTTGGTTAGACATTTATAAAAATCAAGAAGCCTGGGAAGCTTGTCTAGGCCTTCTTAAAGTTAGAAAAAGGATTCCCCTAACAAACCTAATTGAAAGCGAAAGTTTAAAGGGAAACTCTAAAAAATGGGCTATAAAAATTGAAACTTTACATACTTATGTTCCTTCTTCACTTAAAAATGAAAAATTAAATGACCCCATGTGGGAATAGTTTTATATATAAGTACTAAAAATATTTACTTCGTTGGATATTTAAGTAAAAATAAAATAAACAATAATTTAAATATGAATAAACCATATTCTTTTAGTATCGATCAAATGAACGGGATAGTTGAGGATACATACGCAAAGATAATAAATGAATGTGAAAATTTAAAAAAAAATACTAATTGCCCAAATGAGCAAGTACTAGCACTTTTAAGTGTAATTGCTTCAAATTACGCTAATACAACAGAAAAAAACGAAAATTAAGATGATAAGTTATTTTACTTGGAGCGAATTTGATAGGAGCGTAGAACAAATAGCTAAAAAATGTAGGTTTAAGGAATTTTCTGGAATTTATGGAGTTCCTCGTGGCGGATTATGTCTTGCTGTAGCACTAAGCCATAAATTAAAAATTGAATTAATTTCAGAACCAATAAATAATTCACTAATAGTAGATGATGTTTATGAAACAGGTATTACATTGACGACCTTCAAGAACATTGAAGGAGCAATGTTTTTTGTATTATTTAGCAAAATCAAACCTACATGGTGGAATACAGTACATGTAACAAAAAAAAGTCAATGGATTGTTTTCCCTTGGGAAAATAATTTAAATTCAAAAATTGACCGCGTAGAGTATTACAAAAAAAGAGGTTTAAATTGAGAAAGAAATTATATTTGGCTAATCCATATGGATTTTCAAAACAAACTAAAACCCTCTTACATGAATTTATTGAAATCTTCAATGATTTAAATGTAGAAGTATTTGAACCTTTTGAGAGAGCAAAACCATTAACTCAACAAGAAAGTGAATGGGCATATGACGTTGCAAGTAGTAATTTCCATGATTTAAAAGAATGTGATTGTATTTTCGCTATTGTTAATGGAAATCCACCAGATGAAGGTGTAATGATTGAATTGGGTATCGCAATTGCACTAAAAAAGGAAATTTTTTTGTTCAGGGATGATTTTAGAAATTGTTCCGACAGCGATCAATATCCATTAAATCTTATGTTATTTCTTGGGCTGCCTAAAGATAATTGGGAAAAATATTATTTTGAATCATTACAAGATATAAAAAGTAATAAAAAAAGATTTGTTGAGTGGGCAAAAACATAAAGCTCAACAAACTATCAATCCTATAGACGAAGGTTTAAGTTTAAATTTATCTATTGAGGTGCTAGAATTATATTTTAATCAGAAAATTTTGACACAAGTAACAGTTGGAGAGAATGAGGGAATTGAATCTGCCCTTAGAAGATTTAAAAGACAAGTATCTAAATCTGGAATCTTTGCAGATTTAAAAAGACTTAGGCATCACGAAACTCCTATTGAAAAATACAAAAGAAAGTTGCAACAGAGAAGAAAAGCAAGAAGAAGATAATCTGCTAGAACTTATAAAGTTTTTATAAATTTTTAATATTCTTAATTTTTTATAGAGGTTTAAAAAATTTTAACTATTTAAGCTTTTAAGCTTCTTAACAAGATTTATTCCAACTCCTGACACAGCAAGAAGATCTTTTTCATCAGCAGCGATAACTGCCTTAGTTGTTTTAAATCCAGCCTCATACAAAGCTTTTGCGCTTTTTGCTCCAACACCGGGAAGTGTAGTCAAAATTTCAATATTTTTCTTAGAATTTACCGCTTTGGTTTTTGTTTTTGTTTTTGTTTTTGTTTTTGTTTTTGTTGACTTTGCTCCTTTTTTTTCTTTCTTTAAAGGAGTTTCAGGAGTTACTTCACTTTTAAATAAAATTGATTTTAGTTTGCTTAGAAATTCAGAAATCATCGCAATATATAAGTAGTAAAATTAGCTCTTAAGTTTAATACTATCAAATTCCAGAGGAATCAATGACAAGACAATAACTAATTAAATAGAAATAATTTATTTACAATTATATAAAGACACAAATTTATTATTAATGCAAGCTTAGGAGCCATTGCAAGCTATTCTAATTATCTAAAAAGAGAAAATGTATATTCAAAATCTAGAGGTATTTGTTAATAGTAAAGTTAAAATCTTATTGAAGAACAGATCATCAAAATGAAGCTTATTTTTATAAGTGGACCTTCCGGAAGCGGGAAAACAACTTTATCAAATCAAATAATAAAAAAAACTAAAAATGGTATTGTGTTAAGTACCGATAATTACTATAAGACAGGGTTAATAAGTAAATTACTATCAAAATTTGTAGAAGGTTTTTTTGATAAAAGTATTAGTTTTAATATCGAACTACTCAAAAGAGATTTTGATTTTATTTATAAGAATGGAATTTCAATCTGTGAACGTTTTTATAATTTCGAAAAGAAAACAATTCGAAATATCTTAAAGGAAACAAATGATATTAGTTTTTTAATTGTTGAGGGTATATTTGCTAAAGAATTCTCAAAAACATTAAATAATAAGGATTATATTTTTTTAGAAATAAAAACTAAAAAAAATGAGTGCATGAAAAGGGTTGTCCAAAGAGATATAAAAGAAAGGGGGAAGGATAAAAAACAAGCTGAGAATGATTTCTTAAAATCATGGAGCATTTATTACGAAAAATCCAAATATAACAGCATAGAAAATAATACAAATAAATTCATCATTGAAAAAAACACTGATATAGATCTCATACTGAAAAAATTATTTAATTAAGTCTTTAATTTTTTTCTCTAATACTAAAGCACTTAAAATTGAGCCTTCAATTCTGCCAAATCCATCACCTTCAAACCAGTCTCCGCAAAATCCAATTTTATATTTTCTACTAAATTGTAAAGATAATGGTACGGCAAGGCCAGAAGGCTGTGAAGCTCTCCATTTCATAATAGATATTTTTTCATCAAAATTTAATTTATGTACTACAGAATTCTCTTCAAACAGTTTATTGAAATTTGTAATTATTTTTTGTTTAAAAACTTCTTCATCTTTTGCACTTATAAAAGAATTAATTAACTCTGCGTTTTTTGAATGTACTACAATTCCTAATTTATTATTATCTTGCAGCTGAAAAATAATTCTTTCAAATCTATATTTATTTTCTAAATTATTTGTTAAATAAAAATACCTTTGTTTTTTAGAATAATAATCTTTATAACTATAATTTTGATTTGTATAAATTAAAAAAGTTAACCTGGGAATAAATGTTTGTTCTTCTAGGAAATTTAATAGTAAATCTATTTTTTTATCATTATTAATAGGAATAGCCTTTCTTAATGGAATTTGATTTACGTTTAATATTTTTAAAGATCTCTTATGTAATAACAAATTAGTTGAACAAATTAGATATTTAGACTTGAATTTGTCGCCAATTTTTGATGTTAGTAACCATTCATTATCATTAAATTTCATATCAACTATTAAAGTTTCAAAGAAAAAATCAATTTTCTCTTTTAAATTATTTGAGTTAATTATCCTATTCGATAATTCACTCATGGAATCTAAAGATAGATAATTAACCCCGGAAGAAAATTCAGATGTTTTTATAGTTTCTAAATTAGAATCTTCATTTAAAAAAAATATTTCCGAGTCGTCAATTTTTATATATTTATTTTCCAATAATTCATCAATATATCTTTTTAATAGAAGATTATTTTTACTATTAGATATATTAAAATTTGGAGAACCATGGTTTAGTTTCCATCCTTCATATTTTTTGCTTATTCTTGTACTTGATCTCCCTCCAAGTCCACGACCAATTTCAATTAATCCAACTTTTTTTTTAATATTATTTTTCAGATACTCAGAAGCGAAAATACACGCAGATATTCCTCCACCTATTATTAATAAGTCATATGTAACATCACTTTTCATAAGTTTAATATTGTCAGAAATTATCTTTCATTTTCTAGAAAACTATAAAGAGAATCAAGTTTCTCTGATGATGAAAAATCAGATTCGATTACAGGTGTAATATTATTTTTTTTATAAAAACTAACTAAATCTTTTGTGAATTCAAAAAAATTCTCCAAGGCATATAAACACTTTTCAGATATATATACCTCTTTCCAAGGACGAAATTTAAACCGTGCTATAAATTGATTAGAAGGAATAAATAAACTTCCAAATAAATTTAATTTTTCTGCTTTTGCCACGTTTTTAAGATAAGTCACCTCATTCTGAAGAACTTTAATATCTGTACCATATTGAAACCAAATTGAATTTATTAATCCAGTCGAAATTTTTCTTTCGAACCTTTCTCTTTCTGAAGAATTATTATAATATTTTTTCAAATATGGATTGTAAGCTATACCTAATTTAACTTTTAAATTTTTTTCTTTTTTTAAATAAGCTAATACATCAACTGAGTCAAAGTTTTTTTTCTTATTTGATCCGGACACAAGCAGAACTTCATAATTTTTATTATTCTGTGAACTTTTAACAAAATCTAAAAATTCCTGATACGATTTTTCTTTATTTTTTGAATATTGATGATAAAGACTATAGTGATAGGTC
The DNA here is from genome assembly GCA_003280935.1 of Prochlorococcus sp. AG-355-B23. GTDB lineage: Bacteria > Cyanobacteriota > Cyanobacteriia > PCC-6307 > Cyanobiaceae > Prochlorococcus_A. Next base: position 15,379 of record QCDJ01000004.1, on the reverse strand, counting down.
ACATTAAATTGATTATAGTTTTTAGATATATATTTAATAGTTGAATTAAATAAATCCTTCTTTATAAGTCCTTTACATGGAATATTGATATTTTTGATATTATTTAATTTGCAGAATTTAAGTTTATAGTCTAATTGGGAAATATTTTTAAATGATAATTCAAATCTTATATTATTGTTCATTATTTAGTAGTCATATTTAATCACTCAACATATTAACGAAAACACGCATCTGATACGATTCTTATTTTGGAAGTCGTCTTTTTATTTTTAGCCTTTAGAAAATAACTGGAGAAATCTCTAACGCAGCTTTTAAAGAAATTTTATCTTCTGCTGATTTTGCAATAATTTGATTAAAAAATTTCTAATTTTCTGGTATTAATAAACAGGCCCATGATAAATAAAGACTTACAAAAATAACGAAAAATAAAAAATAAAAAAAATATTTCAATTGTATTGGAAAATAATTAATAAATTATTTCCTTTGTTCTTTTCGCAGATATTTAATCTATGAAAGATTTTGATGAACTCGAGAGGTTAGAATAAATAAAAGTATTAATTTAGAATATGGCTAGCCAAGTTTATTTGATTGCAATAGCTTTAATAGAGCAAAACTCAGTTAGAGCAATGCCTCTTGGAGGTAAAGAAATTAAAGATAATTTAGAGGAATCAGAAAATTTCAAGAAACTTGGAGAAGAAGTCATTTTAAATCTTCTAATGAGAGTGTTTCAAAGAAGTGATGAAGGTCCTTTAAAAAGGGTTTCCGAAGATAACGGTTTGCTCCTTGTTCATATGCATCCTAAAAGAATGCAGAAAGAGCTTCCATTCATTAAATCTGAGTGGATTAGAGATGGAGATACACAACAGTTTCTAAAATACCTTGGCAATCTCTCAAAAGAAGTATGGACTGCATCTTTCGTAAAATACAAAGGGATTGAATTTACTTCTATCTCGAAGAATGATGAGATCTAAAAGATATTAAAAATATTTTCTTTTCAAAGAATTTCTTTCTTAACAATATTATTTTCCCTTGCAACTCTAAAGCAGTTTTTACCATTACCAAAATCAATTGAGGAATAGTCAAAATCATTTTTTATATGCAAGGCACAATTGCCCTCAATGCATATACAGGATTCAATAATTTCTCTCTGAATAATATCATTAACAAAAGGTTCCCTCTCTTTCTCTTCATCAAAATGTGGGCAGGCAATTCCTTCAACTATTCCTAAGCAATCAATTATGGCTAATTCTTCAGCGTAAGAATCAGTTATCCCTTTATCAAACCAACAAATAGCCCCAGCACTTACACCACTCATTACGATTCCTTTTTCATAAGCATTTCGCAAAATTTCATGTAAATTCCATTCTTTCCAGACAGCTATCATACTTTTTGTATTTCCTCCGCCTACATAAATGATGTCTTGCTTTAAAACTTTATCTTCTAAGTTTTCTGTTCTAGAGAAGAAATCAATATGACTTGTTATACAATCAAGTTTGGAAAATGCTCTATAAAAATTTAGTTTGTACAAACTACTATCACCAGACGCTGTTGGAATAAAGCAAATTTTTGGTCTTTTTTTATTTATTAATGAAATAATATATTTTTCAATTTCAAGAGAACCTAAAGAACGTCCAAACCCTCCACCACCAATTGCGACTATATTTTTACTATGCATATTAAATAAAAGATTTGTTTATGAATTTAAGACAAATTACCATTAAAGATCAACTGGAATTAAAGAAGGTTTATTTTGATTCAATTCAATCTTTAGATGAAAAAATTTATAGTCAAGAGCAAAAAAGGGCATGGTCAAGCCAAGCTTGGAATAATTCAAATTTTGATAAGTCTATAACTAAAGGAAAAGGATGGCTTTTAAGTAAAGAAGGAATAATTATTGCTTTTGCAACAAGATATCCTCCCGATAGGATTGCTTTATTTTACTGTAAAAGTAAATTCCAAAGAAAAGGTTGCGGCTCTAAGTTACTTCATAAATTAGAAAATGAAGCTAAAAAAGAGGGTTTAGATTCTCTTTCAACTGAAGCAAGTTTAATAAGTTTTGAATTATTTCTTAAAAATGAATGGAAAATTATACGTAAAGAAAAAGTAATTATAAATAACATTTTTTTTGAAAGATATAAAATGACTAAAATTATAAAAATTAATTAATAATGTCTGGCAAAAGCAAGGGATTTATTCTGATTCAAAGGGTTCTAATTTGGGCGTTATACTTTTTTTCAGGATTTGTACTTTATTCAAAACAAGGTATTTTGCCTTCATTGATAATTACTTTCTCAAGAATTATTTATCCATTATCTATTTTTTGGTTACAAATAAGAATTAAAAAAAGAACGAGTTTTCTGCCTATAGATTCAAAAATGACAACTTCTCAATTGTGGTTCAATTTATTACCCGTTATTGCATCTCTATTAACTGTAATTTTTTCTTTAACTAATTCTTTCTTATATATCCTAGGAAAATTAATTAACTCTTAAATAAATTAATTATTATTTATTAGCTTTAGAAATTTCTCATAAAAAACATAATGTAAAGAAATTTGCCTTTTAATTATATTTGTTTAACTTTTAAATAGTGATCAATAAAATCATGAAAAATATTTCATTAAAGGGAAATTTTAATTTTGATAAAAAAAAACATATAAATGATTATGAATTATTCTCTTTAAAGATCACAGATAGTTTATATAAAAAAGATATTGGGAAATTCCTTGAGACTCTCTCTTCTCACTTTATTTAGGAAAATATTCTTTTTCTGATCTTCAAATTCAAACAGTCACATTAATAAATAAGTATTTGAGGGATAATGAATGTAATCTTAAGAATACTCCAATGCAATTATTTCTTGCTGACTGCCAATTCCCAGATATTGAAAATCAAGTAAAAGCTTATCAATTATTTGTAGAAGCTTGGGAAAACGGTGAAATTGCAAAATCAGATAAAACAGATAAATTTGAAATGTTATTTAGAGTTCATGCTCCAGGGGAGGGAAGGGTAGTTTGTTTATGTAGGGCAGAGAGTGATAAAGAAATTTTCGAGCATTTTGCTCCATGGAGAGCCAAATTTGGCATTCATATGGAATTTACACCTGTAATAAGTTGTCAAAATGTAGTTGATTACCATAAAGACTTGTTCAAAACTTTAGGGTAATTAGCTTAAATCTAAAATTTATCGTGATTAAACCTTTTTCCAATCTTATTTATAAAAAAAAAGATAAAAATTATCCTTCTTCAAAAAATAAGCTTAATAAAGAAGAAAACCTCAAATCCAAGCCATTAATAATATTTGGTTTTATAGTCTCATTAACTTCCATATTTTTACTTTTATTCACCATTAATAACAAATTTGGATGATACATAAGTAATTAGAACTATTACTTGGCAACAAATATGTTCTATTATTAATTAAAAAATAACTAACTAAATGGCGTTTAACGAAGGGGGGATGGCATCTGGCCTTCTAATCATTGCAGTATCAATAGTTTTTGCTGCCGGTTTTGGATTTTTAATCTTGCATTTTGTACCAGGAACTCCATTTTAAGTTATCCAACTGAATTTCATTCACAAAATATCTTAAACATTAACAGATTCTAAATCCTGCATTTGATTATCATCAGAATTAGAATTCTTCTTTAATCGATAGGCATAAACTAAAGATCCTAAAGCTATGGTACTAGAGGCAAAAATCCCCGATATAAGTATCAAGGCAAAAAGACCACCTATTAGTCCACCTTTTAATCTAAGCAAATTAGATTTAATTAAAAGTATTGATAGAAAAACAATAGTAGCTTTCAGAGAAGAGATTTTAAAAAAAGTAAATGGGGAAAAGGGGTTTAACAACATTTCTTTAGCGGAATATAATTTAGATTAATTCTAAAAATAAATTTTAAAAACCGCATAAAAAAAAGACTCAAATGAGTCTTTTAAAATCTATATTAAATATGATGATTTATGCATCAGGATCAAAATTCTTTAGGTTTGGACCCGCCACAAGACCTACAAGACCAAAAAGGACTAAAGAACCAATTCCAAAGCCTGCTGCCCATGGATTGAAACCACCTAAAGCAAAAGAAGCTAATAAATTCATGATTTTAAAACATAATATCTCCGAGTTAGCATACAGATTTTTATGAAAAATATACCTATATTGAGACATTTCTTCGTAATTATTAGAATCGCTTAACTATACCTTTATAAATAATCCACAAAAATTTTATTATTTGTTTTATTATCGAGGAATTACTATTTTTGTTGGCGCACTTTAAGACCATCAAAACTTTTTTTTCTAATGGCTTCCAACTACACCTTTATTTATGATGGAGAATGCCCATTCTGCAATCATTTTGCTGAGCTCCTTGAGATCAAAAGCAAGTTAAATAATATTAAAATTCTTGATGGTCGTAAAAATTTAACACTAATTAAATCCTTCTTAGATAAAGGTTATGACCTAGATAAAGGAGCTATTCTCTTGAAAGATGAAGAGATCTTTCATGGGGCAGATGCAATCAATACTATTTGCAAACAGATAAATAATCCCTCAAGTAATTTACTTTTGTTACTTTCTAGAGTCTTTAAATCAAATAAACGAACAAATTTGATATTTCCTTTACTAGTCAGAGCAAGAAGATTCGCATTGATATCAAAAGGTATATCAATATCCTTAGTTTAAAAGTAAAAACTTTCTAAATATTAAATAACATATTTATAAGCTTCTGTATCAATAAATGATAATTAATTATTTCTTAGCTAGAACTAGGTGGTATCAACAAGTATTAAATGATAGAAAACTTCAATCCCTTTATTTCATTGGGCGGTGATAACCAAAAAGTTAATCATATGGCTGAAGCGGCACTAGAAATGAATTTAACTTGCAATGATTTAAAGAAGGATTTAAATTTAACTGATGGTGATGTAGTAGATATGTTGCAACTAGTCATGGATAGGTTCAAAAATAGTAATTAAGTAAATATCGTAATAAATCACTATTTATCTTTATTTTTAATGAAAACAGTACAAATTGAGTTTTCGAAATATGAATTAGTTAATTTTTTATGGCCTGAATTAATAGAAGACTACGGATTTGATAAAGCCAGAAAAATAGTTTCTCAAGCTATTGACTTACAAAAAATGAATGGGACTAAAAATAGCACCATGCCAATCATATTTTCAGGAACAGGAGGATTAGCTCTAATACCAATACAAATGCTAGAAAAAGAAAACATTGAGATTAGTTATAAAGATAATCAAGTTTTAATATTTAATCTAAAAAGAAAGTCATTTCAAATCTTAAATGAAGCAAACTAATCTAAATTAGTAATTTCTCGATAAAGCCAAAATTACCTTATAGTCTAATAAACAAATAATTTATAATGACTTTTGAAGCGACCTATCTTGGTTCAAATGGTTGGCTTATAAAATTTAAAAAAACCAATTTAATTATTGACCCTTGGCTCAAGGGAGATTTAATATTTCCTCCAGGTGAGTGGTTTTTTAAAGGATCATTAAAAGAAGAAATATCAATAGATAAAAAAATAGATATTGTTTTATTAACTCAAGGATTACCTGACCACTGTCATGTTCCAACATTAGAAATGTTCAGAAAGGATATTCCTATAATTTGCCCTAAAAGTGCTGTTGAAACATTAAAAAAAATTGGTTTTAGTTCAATTAAAATGCTTAAGCCAACTGAAAAGACAAATCTTTTTAATTTAAGTTTTGAAGCAACTGCTGGGGCTCCAGTGCCACAAATAGAAAACGGATATATTGTTAAAGACGATCAATACAATGGTTTTTATATAGAACCCCATGGATATCTTGATGAAAATTTAAAAAAGCAAAGTCTTGATGCAGTAATTACTCCTACAAAAAATTTAGAATTACCCCTAGTTGGTTCTTTCGTAAAAGGTGCTGATGTAATCCCTAAATTGATTAACAAATTCAATCCAAAATATATACTTTCAAGCACAATAGGCGGAGATGCAAAATATTCAGGTTTTTTAAATAATTTTATTTCAGTTCAGGATTACGAAGAGGCATTAAATTGTAATCTTGTTGATCTAAAGAGTATGCAATCTATTATGATTTAAATCGATTCAAAAAGATCTTTAATTAAGTCATTTAGGTTGAAAGTAAATCTACTTTAAAAGGAGCTCAAAAAATTCATTCATTTTTTATTACCTCAATACTTTTATTAGCTTTAAATAGTAGCTATGTATGTGAAAATTCAAAGCTTAATCTTGTGATGAGAAATAATATTAATGGTGACTTTTCCATAGTAGAAAAGATATCAGAGTTAAAGCCAGGAGCATTTATAAATATTAATTGGAATAAACAAAAGCTTATGCTTCCTTATTCTCTAAGAAAAGATTATATTTCCTTTACAGATAAAAAATGGGACTGGAGGTATCAATTTAATAAGGATGGATCGCCTGATATTAATAATCCCTCTTTATATGAACTACTACCTTCTGGGGAAATTAAAACACATTTTTGTGAAACAGAAGATAATAAGCCAAACTTATAATTTCAAAATAAGTAATCTAGATTTTTTAACTTCTACTTTATAAAGATGAACAATCCAAAAAACCAAAATATTTCAAGATATGTAAAACTTGAAGATTACAAAGTTTTTGATTATGAAATTCCAGAAATCTTCTTGGACTTTGAAATTAATAAAAATGCTGTAAACGTTACGACCAAACTAAAATTGGTAAAAAAAAATAAGAATACCAGGAATCTAATTCTTGATGGTACGGATATATTAATACAAAAAATATTTATAGATGACTCACTACTGGGAAGGGAATACTACAAACAGCAAAAAAATAACTTAAAAATTGAAAATATAAACAAAGATAATTTTATATTAAAAATAGAAGGAATAATTAAACCAAAGGAAAATACATCCCTTTTAGGAATGTATGAGAGCAATGGAATTATAACTACGCAATGTGAGGCGGAGGGATTTAGAAGAATAAGTTTTCACTCTGATAGGCCTGATATTCTAAGCAAATACACCGTGAGAATTGAGGCAAACAAGAATGATTACCCTGTCTTACTTTCAAATGGTAACGTCGTAAAAGAAAATAATCTTGCAAATAATCGACATGAAATAATTTGGGAAGACCCATATCCGAAACCCTCATATCTATTTGCATTGGTAGCAGGGAAACTTAATTGTGTAAAAGACAATTTCATAACAAAATCGAAAAAAAAAGTAAAAATAAATATTTATGTTGAGTATGGCGATGAAAAATATGTTCAACATGCAATAAGTTCCTTAAAGAAATCTATGAAGTGGGACGAGGATAAATATAACCTTGAATACGATTTGTCATTGTTCAATATTGTTGCAGTCAGGCACTTTAATATGGGAGCAATGGAAAATAAGAGTCTCAATATTTTCAACTCAAAACTAATACTCGCTAATTCTGAGACGACAACTGATGAAGAATTAGAAAGAATAGAAGGTGTGATCGCCCATGAATACTTCCATAATTGGACGGGGAATAGAGTGACTTGTAGGGATTGGTTTCAACTATCTCTAAAAGAGGGTTTAACAGTATTCAGAGATCAACAATTCACTGCAGACGTTCATAATCGTGCAATCAAGAGACTTGATGATGCGAAATTTCTTATAAGAAATCAATTTAGAGAGGATTCTGGTCCAACATCACATCCTGTAATGCCTGAAAAATATCAAGAAATAGACAATTTCTATACGACCACGATTTACGAGAAAGGAGCAGAAATAATTAGAATGCTTAATAAGCTTGTAAAAGATGAAAATTTCTATAAAGGATTTAGTAATTTCATCTCAACATATGATGGAAAGGCAGCAACAATAGACGAATTTGTGGATAAAATTTTAGAACACAATAAGGAAATCGATCCTGAAAAGTTTAAAGTCTGGTACAAGCAAAATGGGACCCCAAAAATTAAATTCAAGAGAATCTGGGATCAAACTGGCGAAAAACTCACAATTGAAGCCTCACAAAGTAATCCAATAAAGAAGAACCCATATAATGATTTACCTCTAATAATTCCTATTAATCTGGCTATATTTTGCAGTGATAATAAAACGATAGAAAAAACAGTTATTTTAAAAACCAAAAAACAAGAATTCATTTTTAGGAATGTAAGATCTCACATCCAAATTCCTTTAGTTACTTATTTTCGCGAATTCTCTTCACCTGTTAAATGGGAATCAGACACTACCTTGGATGAAAAATTTTTAATCTTAAAATATGAAAAAGATTTTTTTACACTATCTAATACTATAAAAGTATTTTATAAAACAATTATTTTATGCAGATTAGATGAAAAACCAGATCATAAAATTGAAAATAAATTAATAAGCACCTTAATATCACTTATAAAAAATAAAGATATTAATTTATCCCTTTTATCAGAATTACTAAATATTCCCACATTTGCTGAAATTGAATCGGAGATAGAAAATATAGACCCCTTAAAGATATATAAAACTATTGACGAAATAAATCATTTATTCGGTACCAAATTAAAAGAACAATTAAATTTTAAGCTCCAAGAGATAGAGATAAATCTAGATAAAGTTTGGCCAGAAGGTAAAAATGAAAGAAAACTAATCGAAACTATTTGGAGACTACTCTTATGCAGTGATGATAGGGAAATTAAAGGTAAAATAATTAATTACGTCGATAGTAATTCGATGACGCTAGCAAAAGCTGCAATGAATTCTTTCAGTAGAATTAATTGTCCTGAAAGAAAAATTATTTCAAATATATTCTTCAATAAATGGAAAAATAATAGTGTCGTTTTGGATAGTTGGTTCTCATTTAATGCATCTATAGAAATTGATGAAAACACAAGCAGCATTGAAAAATTATTTGAAAATAAGTTTTTTGATTCAAAATCTCCAAACACTTTAAGAGCTATATTAAATACATTTGCAACAAGAAATAGTACTTTTCATGCAATTAATGGTTCTGGTTATAAATATATTGCAAAAAAGATAATTGAATTTGATAAATTAAATCCAATAGTAATTTCCCGTTTTGTAAAAGTATTTAGTAGATATAATTATTATTCAGAACCTTACAAAAGTAATATGAAAGAAACAATAAAGCAGATAAAAAAAAATAAACTATCAAAAAATACTAAAGAAGTTTTAGATGCAATAATAGATTGATTTTTTGATAATATTTAACTAATTTTAATAATAACGATTGTAGATATTAATAATAAAATAAATACAATATACTTATTAATAAAAATATAATCAAATACATTTTTTTTATTATCTTTATTCCACTTTTTATTTACGTATTCCTTAGTTATAAATTTATTAGGTCTACCACAATATAAACATGTTGGGGAAGTTTTTAAAATTAAATTTTTACATTGGGGGCACTTTCTTTTTTCCATAATTTAATCTTACTGAATAAAATTGAACTCAGAAACAATAAATAAAATAAGTAATTTAAATTTTATTAAATTTTGATTAATTAAATATCATTGCAAAAAAAAAATTGATTCTAACTATTTTAAAAAATTGAATATAATGAAAAATTAGTATTTGTTTTCAAATGTTTGCTATTGCACTTGGAATGTCCCCTATCGAAAAAATCACTGTTGCAATATCTGCTTCAATTTTTATAATCGCCTTTACATGGGTCTCGATTAAGGGAGATTTAAGAAAACTTGCTAATGAACTTATTGAAGATAATGAAAATAATCAGGATAATTAAAAAAATTTTTAAACCTACTTTGCATGCAAACTAGGATAATCAATAATATGCCTAATTTCTTTTAGAGAAGAACCATAGATTTTTTCACCATTTAAGTGAACACCAATCCATTTTTCCTTTTGATTAAAAAAATTAATTTTATTAGTATCCCTCTCGAGATAATCATTATTATCCCAATTTAAAGTTATATCCCAACCTTTATAATTTTCTATCATTATGAAATAAAGAACATACTTAAATAATACCCATAGAGACATAGAACAAAAACAAAGGAAATAAGTATTTTTTTCGTTATTTTTATTTAATATTTATTTAGTACTGACTTTTATTTTAAGAGCAGCTTCATATGCATTTTTTCTAGCCAAATTAATGTCAGAATTTGATGAGAGAACAACGCCCATTCTTCTGCCTTTTCTGGAAACTGGTTTGCCAAATATGAGCACTTTGGTCTTTTCAAATTCTAATGCTTCATTAAGACCCTCATAAATAGGATTTAGATTCTCTTGGTTAGAGAGTATAACTCTGGTTGCAGAGGGTTCTATTAAATCTATACGCGGTATTGGTAAATTTAAAAAAGCCCTTAAATGTAATTCAAATTCATTAATATTTTGACTAACTATTGTGACCATACCAGTGTCGTGTGGTCTTGGAGATAATTCTGAAAATATAACCTCACTTCCTTTTATAAAAAACTCTACTCCGTATAATCCAGCTCCATTAAGGTTATTTAATATTCTACTTGTCATTTTCTTAGCTTCAATAATTAAGGACTCCTTAATCTCTAAAGGTTGCCAACTACATTGATAGTCTCCATCAGATTGAAGATGTCCAATTGGTAAACAAAAAATATTTTCACCATTTTCTTTTCTTACAGTAAGAAGAGTAAACTCACAATCAAAATTAATAAATTCTTCAATAATTACACCTTTAACCTTTCCTCTTGAATTTGCTTGTGCCTGTTTCCAAGCATTTTGTAAATCATTTTTTGTTTCAACAAAACTCTGCCCTTTTCCTGAAGAGCTCATTAAAGGCTTAAGTAAAAGTGGGAATCCAATTTCATCTGCTTTTTTTTCTAAATCATCAAATTCAAAAATATAATCAAACTTTGCAGTTTTAATTTTTAAATCTTTAGAAGCTAAGTCTCTAATTTTATCTCGATTCATTGTAATTTCTACAGTTCTGGCGTTGGGAACAATATTGAATCCTTCATCCTCCAGTTCTTTTAGGGCTTCAATTGAAAGTGCCTCTATTTCTGGGACAACATAGTCAGGCTTAAATTCTTTTATAACATTTTTTAAAATATTTTTATCTCCCATGTCAATTACTCGTGAATAATCAGCCACTTGCATTGCAGGAGCTTTTTCATATCGATCAATTGCAATAACTTCTAATCCTAATCGTTTGGATTCTATTACTAATTCTTTTCCAAGCTCGCCACTACCAAGTAATAAGATTCTCTTTTTAGAAAAAATTGATTCTTTCATTTATAAAAGTTATTCCTCATCGTCAGAAGGTTGAGAAGATTTATCATCTGTAATTTTTTTATCTTTAGAATAACTAAATAAAAAATTTCTACTAAACAAATTTTGACTTCGCATGCTATTAGTTATTGATCTTGAAATTGCTCCTAAAAAAAAGATTCCAAGCATTGCCCAAATAATTCTTTCTAAAGCAATTGCAGGTGAAAAACCTTGACCGGAATTAATAATTTCAGTAAGTGGGTCTAAAGGGTCCAAATTTAAACTGATTAATAATATTAATTATAAATGGTTAAATGGATGAAAATTAAAACTTATGAAAGAAATAACCAAAACTACCATATAAATTAAACACAATAAAGTCTATACAATGCTATCTTCAAAGGGTGATTTTTTTTAGACATGCAAGTAGACGTACAAAATACTACTGTTCTTTCCTCAGACGGATCATCCATAAAACTAGGTGAATATTCAGGGGAAGTAATTTTAGTTGTTAATGTAGCTAGTTATTGCGGAAATACTGCTCAGTATGAGGATCTTCAAAAACTACATGATTTATATTCAAGCAAAGGCCTAAGAATACTTGCGTTCCCTTGTAATGATTTTGGAAAACAAGAACCCGACTCTCTTTCAGAAATAAAAGATTTTTGCACAACAAAATATGGAGTTAAGTTTGAAATCTATGAAAAAGTTCATGCCAAAGGCAACACCACAGAACCATATACTACCCTTAACAAAGTTGAACCTGAAGGAGACGTTGAATGGAATTTCGAAAAGTTTCTGATAGGAAAAGATAGTAAAGTAATTGCAAGATTCAAACCAGGTGTTAAACCGTTTGACGAAAACCTAATAGCAGCTATCGAGGTAGCTTTAGATTCATAACATCGTTCTTATAATTCAAATTAAAATATTAAAAATAAAGTCCCTATATTGAATTAAAAAAACCAATTTATTCTAAAAATATCTTATTTTTAGGATAAAAGTCTTTCTAATATTATTTAATTTAAAAACTTATTTATTATCAGAATCAACTTCTACGTCTATTATTTCTTCTTTAACAGTTCTTTTTTTAGGTTTCTTTGATTTTACTTCTACGTCTATTATTTCTTCTTTAACTTCACTTTCTTCTGGTTCCTCTGATTTTACTTCTGCCTCTACTATTTCTTCTTTAACTTCACTTTCTTCTGGTTCCTCTGATTTTACTTCTGAATTTGCTAAGCTTTGATCTTTATCTTTACTTAAAAGAAATTTTAATAGTTTTTTAAATAATAAAAAACCTTTTTCAATTCTCTTTGTACCTAAAATTGAAAGCAAAATTACCAAGATTATGAATATTTCAGGTGAATTTAAACCTAATAGTTTCATAAAATATCATATTCTATTTATATTTTAGTACATGCTAAAAATTTAATCTAATTATTCTCAAAAGTTGGCAAATAGAGTTCCCTATTTGATGCAATTAAACCTTCTTCTTTAAAAAAAATTTCAAGGTCTTTTAGATCATTTATATCTACAAATTCGCCACAATTATCTAATATATTATTATGGGTGAAATTCCATAAATTATCCAAATAGTCGTCATCGTCTGGAAATGCTACAAATTTTAAATAAGTATTATTCAAAGCATATTCACTAGCAAAATCAGAATCTAATCCTTCCCTCTTAGCATCACAGAAAACTTTAGCAAATCTTTTACCTACAGAAGTTTGAGCACTAGATAAATCTAAATTACCTTGAATAGCTTTAACATTTATTGGTGCTATAAAAATAATTATTGGGAGAAAAATAGATACTAATATAAACAAAAAAATTTTCCTTTTTAACTTTTAACTCAACATAAACTAGCAAAAAAATTAATCAATTAGGCTTATTTAAGTAAAAGCACTTATTATAAATTAAGAAATAAATAGAAAACTAAAAAACAGCTCATTATCTGGATTTATAATAAAGAAAGATTAAATAAATTTAAAATTATATGTCTTCAAATATAAAGCTTAAAGGAAGGGGAGTTAACAGGATAATTACGAGTAAGGTCATGTTATCCCCATTAGCAGGAGTTACAGATAACATTTTTAGGCGACTTGTACGTAAATGGGCTCCAAACTCTTTACTTTTTACAGAAATGATAAATGCCACAAGTCTTAAAAAAGGATTTGGAACACAAAAAATCAATCAAATAGATTTAGAAGAAGGTCCAGTTGGAGTACAAATATTTGATAATAGGCCACATGCTGTTTCTGAAGCCGCGAAAAAAGCTGAGGACTCTGGAGCTTTCTTAATTGATATAAATATGGGATGTCCAGTAAAAAAAATTGCAAAGAAAGGTGGAGGCAGTGCCTTAATTAAAGACCGAAAACTTGCTATAGAATTAGTCAAAAATGTTGTAAAAGCTGTTAGGGTTCCAGTAACAGTAAAAACACGACTCGGATGGGATAGTAAAGAAGAAAATATCGAGGATTTCTTATTTAAACTTCAAGAGGCGGGAGCAACTATGATCACACTTCATGGAAGAACTAGAAAACAGGGTTTTTCAGGCAAGTCAGATTGGGAAATGATCGGGAAACTTAAAAGGATATTAGAAATCCCAGTAATTGCTAACGGAGATATCAAAAATCCAGATGACGCTCTTAATTGTTTAAAAAAAACAAAAGCTGATGGTGTAATGATTGGAAGAGGAATTTTAGGATCCCCATGGAAAATAGGAGAAATAGATTATGCCATTAGAGAAAATAAAAACTTTAAAGAACCAAACACTGAAGAAAAACTACATTTAATTATTGAGCATCTTGATGAATTAATAAAAGAAAAAGGAGATCACGGCTTGCTTATTGCCAGGAAACATATCTCATGGACATGTAAAGACTTTAAAGGAGCATCAAATTTGAGAAATAACTTGGTTAGAGCTGTTGATAAAAATGAAGTAAAAAAATTAATAAATAAAATGATTAAAACTTTGAAAAATGAAAAAAATACATTAGCGTAAAACAAATCTATTCTTTTAATGAAAATAATTAGTAAAGAGACAAGTAAAAGAGTTTGTGATCATATGAACAATGATCACATAGATTCGGTTCACAAATATCTTATTCATTATGGAAAGATATCAAGCTTTGAGAATGCTTATATGGAAGAGATTAATAATAGTTATATAAAAATAAATCACGATGGCCAGTCAGCAATTATCAACTTTAAAAATCAAATATCTGAAGAAGAAATTCATTCAACATTAGTATCAATGATTAAAAAGATTAAATCATAAATAATTTATATAAAAAATTTTAATTTTTATTTTCATAGTAATCAGTTATCTTTTTACATTCTTCAAATGAAATCATGCTTAATCTAGATGTGGCTTTTATTTTTAGAATCGCACAAACAGCTAATAAATCTGAGATATCAACATTAATTGCTTCAGAAAGCTCTAGAACCCTAAGACCTTTCATAAGTATAAAAAAAATCTTTTTCTAAATTATCAAGAACCTTGAAATCAATGGGCTGCATTTTTCCCTAAACCTGCAACGAATGGAAAAGTTTGTTCATCACCAAAAATATCTTCTGCTGAAGAATTAGAAATATTAGTTTTTTTATCAGGCTTAATTTCTTCAATTTCGGTAGAAATATTCTCTTTAATATTATTTTCAATTTCTTTTGCTAATAAATTATTCGTATTAGAAAATATTGAAAAAACTAATACACATAAAAACAAAATAATTCTTTTCATAAAAAAATTTTATCTTGTACTATTGTCATATACCAATAAAGTTATTTAGAAAAACAAGATAATTATAAAACAAATCTAAATAAATCAAAATAAAAAATATTCATCTTCCCAACTTATTTCTATTTTTAAATCTAATTAAAAAATAAAGACCTAATAACAAAAGAATTGCAAAGGAGTACTGATAAAGAAAAACATAAACTATATAGACGAGAAATGGGAATAAACATGCCCTCTTGAAATTTAATTTCTGTTCCTTTGAAAGATTTTTCCAATTTAAATATTCTTCCCATTGAAAAATCTTCTTCATTTTTCTACTTCTATTTTTATGATTAAACATAACTTTATAAATATAGTTTAGATGATTTTTATGTTAATAAACAAAACTAATCTACAATATCAAAATAAGTTTTTTTCATTGAATAAAAATATTTTTTAA
>QCDJ01000003.1 GCA_003280935.1 Prochlorococcus sp. AG-355-B23 | reverse complement strand
ATCGTATAGAACATTTTCTGGTCCTTGAAAAATTACAGTTGCCCTTTTAGGATCATCTATTGATTTACCAATATAAAATGTTTTTACACCCATTTCTTTAAACATCGACTGCTGTTCCTCAGCATTCATATGAGATTCATATTGTTCAAAAGTATTACTTAGTTGAAAATCTAAAATAGTCGTTTCAATAGTCATAGCAATAATGAGATGTTTTTTAGATTTTAAATCTTTTTGCAAAAAAATAATTGAATAAAGATTAGTTTTTATTAAGCAATGTATTAACTAATTTTTACTTATGAGTTATAAACCAAATATAAAAAACAGATTTTAATTTTGGACTCAAAAATTTCTCCAAGAGAACAATGGACTAGTAAGTTGGGATTCATTCTTGCAGCTGCTGGTAGCGCAGTAGGTCTTGGAAACCTTTGGGGTTTCGCCTACAGAGCCTCTCAAGGTGGAGGTGCTGCTTTTGTAATTTTATACGTACTAATCGTTTTAATTGTATGCCTTCCGGTATTTGTTGCTGAAATGGCTTTAGGAAGAAACGCAACTGCCAGCACATTGCTTGCACCAGTAAAGTTAGCTGGGAAAAATTGGTATCCATTAGGAATTCTTTTCTTTATAGCTCCCTTGGGAATAGCTTCATATTATTCGGTCATAATGGGGTGGACCGCAGATACCTTGTTCCAATCATTATTTTTTGGATTACCAAAAAATTTAAGTGAAGCAGAAACTTTCTTTGGCTCAATTAGTAGTGGTAGCAGTGTTTTATTGGGGCACCTATTAAGTCTCGTTCTTACTGCCATAATAGTTTCATCAGGGATAAAAAAAGGAATCGAAAAAGTAACAAGATTCTTTATGCCTATACTTTTTATAATTCTTCTATCTCTTGCAATATGGGCCACTTCACTTTCAGGCGCATGGGAAGGATACAAAACATTTTTGTTTAAATTTGACTTTGATGAATTGAGGAACCCTCAAACTATAAGAAATGCTTTTACACAAGCTTTCTTTTCTTTAAGTTTAGGAATTGGAATTATGGTGACCTATGCTTCCTATCTAAATAAAAAGAGTAATCTTCCAAAACTGAGTGTTGGAGTTGCATCATTGGATACTTTGGTGGGTCTTATGGCAGGACTTATTACTTTTCCGATTGTTTTAACGTTTGGTTTAAGTGATGCTATTTCTGAATCAACAGTTGGTGCATTATTTATATCAATTCCTACGGGCCTTGGTTCATATGGAGCGGTTGGAAGAATTGTAGCTGTTGCATTTTTTGCACTAGCTTATATTGCAGCAATAACTTCCTCTGTTTCATTATTGGAAGTTCCAGTTTCCTCTTTAATGGATAAATTTGGTTTTAAAAGAGAAAAATCTGTTTGGCTGATAACTCTTTTCCTATTCTTAGCAGGCATACCTTCTGCATTGAACTTAAACATTCTTGGAACTATTGATTCGATTTTTGGAGGCGTATTGCTTATCTTTGGCGGTTTCTTGGTTACTTTCTTTATGGGATGGGTAGTACCTGGAAAGTTTAATGAAGAACTTAGTGATTCAAAAGTTGGAATCAAAACGACACGTTATTTGAAATTCATGACAAGATGGGTTGCACCCCCAATCATTGGTTTTGGACTATTCATTAGTGTGTTTGATTTGCTCAAAGGCTGGGGAAGTTAAAAATATATTAAAATAATAATGTATAAAATTGAATTAATTTACTGCGATATAGTGCAAAAATAGGGGGTAGGCACAAAGCTTTAAGCTATTAAATTTCTTATATGTTTATTGAGAATTTTGAGCAAAATAAAAAAAATTTAATCAAAAAAACAAGTATTACCAATGACTTCTATTAAAGGCTAAATATTATGAAAATTTCCTTTTGAAATTTTTCAGAGGCAAAAAGTTTTTTCAAGATAATAAATATACTGCAGAACCTTTTTTTAATTAAGTATTAAATTTTAACTTCTATTTAATCTCAAACGTGTCGGCAAAAACCATCCCTAATAAAATCTATATAAAATACATTTAGATGTTTAATTTAAAGAAATTAGAACGCCTACAAGAATAGATAACAAATTTGATGTCAACAAAATCTGATTCACTAAAGGGAAAGCTTACAGAAAATTTTTCTGAATTTTCTCAGCTATCTGACTATTCTTTTATAAATTCTCTTAAAGCAGATCCTCAATCAACAAAAGATGGAAATGATCATAAGCCGCGTTCAGTATATTCAGGTCATTACGTACCAGTTGTTCCAACCGCTATTCCAGAACCAGAATATATTTCCCATAGCAACAAACTTTTTAAAGAACTAAATCTTAGCTCAGATCTTAATAAAGACCAAAATTTTTGTCGTTTTTTCTCAGGGGATATTTCTGTTGCTAATTATCCAATGAGTCCTGTTGGTTGGGCAACCGGTTATGCATTATCAATTTACGGGACTGAATATACCCAACAATGTCCTTTTGGAACTGGCAATGGTTATGGCGATGGCAGAGCAATTTCTGTTTTTGAAGGTTTATTCAATGGGAAAAGAATGGAAATGCAACTTAAAGGAGGAGGTCCAACTCCCTATTGTCGAGGAGCAGATGGTAGAGCTGTCTTAAGATCTAGCGTTCGAGAATTTCTCGCACAGGAATTAATGGATGCCTTGGGAGTCCCTACCTCAAGATCTTTAACACTTTATGTCTCACGTTCAGAAATAGTTAGAAGACCATGGTATTCCAAAGGGTCCAGGTATTTTGAGCCTGACATCATGATTGATAATCTAGCGGCAATTACTACGAGAGTCGCTCCATCTTTTTTACGTATAGGCCAGATTGAACTTTTTGCAAGACGAGTTCGTAATAATGCGCATGATGAGGCACTCAATGAATTGAAGATGATAGTCCAACATCTTATTGATAGAAATTATAAAGATGAAATTGAATATGAGATTTCAATTGAAAGTAAGATAATAAAACTTGCTTCTTTATACAGATCAAGACTTATATCACTAATAGCCAACTGGATGCGAGTTGGTTATTGCCAGGGTAACTTCAATAGTGATAATTGTGCTGCTGGTGGTTATACCTTGGATTATGGCCCCTTTGGATTCTGTGAATTATTTGATCCAAGATTTCAACCATGGACAGGTGGAGGTGAGCATTTCTCATTTTTCAACCAACCTTCTGCTGCGGCAATCAACTTTAAAACATTCTGTTCCTCTCTTAGTCCGTTACTTTCAGAAAACAAACAAGATCAAGAAAAGTTAGATCAAATCGAAAAGGATTTTTCAGAATTGATGAACAAAGAGTTGAAGAAAATGTGGGCAAACAAGCTTGGTTTAGAACATTACAACGAAAGTCTAATAAATGAATTTTTTAATCTCATGGTCATTTCAAAAGCAGACTATACAATTTTGTTCCGCAAACTCTCTGAAATACCTGATAACTTAGATTCTTTAAAAGACAGTTTCTATTTTCCAGTTAATGATGAGCTCAATAATAAATGGGAAGTATGGCTTAAAAACTGGCAATCAATCTTGAAGAAAGAGGGAAATATTAAAGCAAAATCAGCATCAATGAAATCCATTAATCCAGTCTATACTTGGCGCGAATGGATTGTCGTTCCCGCATATGAAGAAGCTGAAAAAGGAAATTACAAAAAAATCAAAGAATTACAGGATGTCTTTAGCAATCCATATATAGAACAACCCTCAGAAATAGATCAAAAATATAATCAACTAAAGCCAAGCCAGTTTTTTAACTATGGAGGAGTATCTCACTACAGTTGTTCATCATAAAAGCTCAATCCTCATACTGATAGAACAACTTTGAGAAAAATCTTATTTATTTATGGCCGTAGGCATTCCAACTACTGATACAACTCCCACATGAAGTATGGCCGGCTTCTTCCCAACATTTTTCACATAGTGGGGCCCCCCATTATTACTCTCTATAAATGCATCACCTGCTTTAAAGAAATTAATTTCTTCACCCCTCACATGCTTTAATCTTCCTCTGGTGACATGAATCAACATTGGAGAAGGATGAGTATGAATTGGAGTTTTCAAGCCAACTGGAATTTTTACTTTTAAGAGTCTTAATTCAGGCTTACCCTCGAGATAATTAAAATTTTTACCACTTAGTCCTTTTGAACTTTGAATAATAGGTATAACTTCAATCTTTTCTTCTGCAAGAGAAGCATGTGGTAAAGCTAAAGTCCCAATAAAAAGGAAGCAAACTGGAATAAATTTTTTTAATTTCATTAGATATTTGAGTTTCACTAATAATAGGTAGTTTGCAAAAATAATAAACTAATTTATTTTTTGTATAACTTTTCTAATTGCTTAATTTCCTCTCTTAAATCCTTACCTCTATTATTTAATTTATTATTCTTAATAACTACTGGGATAATCCACCAGGCTTGAAGTCCTAAAAAGATAAATACTAGGATCAATAATTCAAAAGTACCAGGCTGCATTTGATAAATAACGCTTCTTTGTTAATAACATTATTCTAAAAGTTATTAAACATTCATGAAATATTAAATATTTCTAGGCTGCCTCTAATTCAATGTTAAGTTCAATTCCCTTTGAAATGATTGCTTCTTTAAATTCAATAAGTTTGGAAATTATTCTTTGCTTCTCAGGATCAGTTTTATGGATATCATCTACAACTTCCTGCATTGCAAGTGTTACTTTTTGTAGTTTGATTTCTAGATCTTCTCTGTAATTCATAAGCTTAAAGAAATTATCTTATTTATTAAAAAACAAAATAATTATTAGTAAATAAGTACTTAACATTAAAAGGATTGACAGCAAAACAAGGAGGATATAATTTATAGTACAAACGTATCAATAATCAACCGGCCGATTAAAGGTAAAGTATGGATCTTAAGTACTCATTTGGTTGTAGCACTAGCAAACCTAACGGATGCCTACTAAATCCCGAAGGCAGCAGAATTATCTTTTTCGAAGAATGCAAAAATTCTCCTAAACCTAATTTAAAAATTCATACTCATCTTTTCTACACAAATCACCTTGGAGAACCTGGAGGTTACAAATCCTCTGAAAAACTCAACATAGATTCAGCTTGGGAAAAGTGGCACGAACTTCACCAAAAAGGATGGACAGAAGTATCTCATAATTACGGATAAGTGATCCAGCCCAAAAAAAAGCCTTTATTTCTATGAGCTTAAGAGTTTCCTAAAATATGGAATTCGGTGTCAAAAATAAATAATCAATATTTATTGATATTTGTATATGAGGAAACATTAAATTGTCTAAAATCTCTTAAGAATTAAAGAATAAAAATTAATATGCATTATTATTTAAATGATAAAAAATTAAATAAGATTGAAAAGCAAAAGGCGGAGAAAGATGGTCTGAAAATTTTTGAAGAATTAGATGATTATGCTCTTAAAGGGTGGGAAGAGATGGATGAAGTAGATTTGCAAATGCGCTTAAAGTGGTATGGTCTTTTTTGGAGACCAAAAACTCCTGGAAGATTTATGATGAGGCTTAGAGTTCCCAATGGAATTTTAAACTCTAATCAGTTGAGAGTAATCGCTTCAATAGTTGCTAGGTACGGAGAAGACGGTTCTGCAGATATAACAACTAGGCAAAATATTCAATTAAGGGGGGTTTTGATAAATGATCTGCCAGATATTATTAAAAGACTTAGAGAGGTTGATATTACATCCGTTCAGTCTGGAATGGATAATCCAAGGAATGTTACTGGCAATCCACTAGCGGGAATAGATCCTGAAGAAATTATAGATACAAGAAAATATACTTCTGAATTAGAAAATTACTTAACAAATTCTGGTAATGGCAACCCCGAATTCTCGAATTTACCAAGGAAGTGGAATACTGCAGTCGCAGGAGCAAAAGATAATTTTCTTCTACATAATGATCTTATCTTTCATCCTGTTTTTAAAAATGGAATATTAGGCTTTGGTGTCTGGGTAGGAGGAATTTTATCAGCAACTTTGAATGCTTATGCTATACCTCTAGATGTCTGGGTAGAAGAAAAAGATATATGCAAAATAACTGGAATTATTTGTTCCCTTTGGCGAGATAATGGGGATAGATTTCTAAGAAATAAAGGAAGATTTAGATATTATTTGAACTCTATAGGTATCGAAAAATTTAGAGAACTTGTAGAAGAAAAATTTGGAACTTTATCGAACGATCCAGGCTCAATTTTCAACGAAAAACAAAGAAGTTTATTTGGGATTAATAAACAAAAACAGAATAATCTTTACTTTGCTGGATTACACATTCCGGTAGGAAGATTATGCGTAGAAGACATACAAGAAATTGCAAGATTAAGTGAAGAATATGGACAGAGTGAAGTAAGACTAACCGAAGATCAAAATCTAATTATTGTTGGCCTGAAAGATAATATTTTAGAAGAATTTGGTAATGAAGAAATTATTAATAAATTCAAATTAAATCCATCCCATTTTTCAGCGAGTACTGTTTCATGTACAGGGAGTAGCTATTGTAGCTTTGCTCTTGCAAATACCAAAGATATAGCAAGGAATATTTCTGAAAAATTAGATCGAGAACTTGAATTATCAGAGGAGGTTAAAATCCATTGGACAGGTTGTCCAAATAATTGCGGACAAGCTCATATGGGTGGTATTGGAATGACTGGTACAAAGGTAAAAAAAGAGGGAGGAGGAACTGAAGATGGATATAATGTCAGTATTGGAGGAAGGCAAGATCACCTGCAAAAATTAGGTGAAACCGAATTTAAAAAAGTTAGTAAACATGAAATTTATAATTTAATCAAAGAAATTTTAATCAACAATTTTAATGCAAAGTTAAAAACCTAAAATATATCAATGAGCAAAAGTGAATCTGAAATATTAGAAGTTTTAAATGGATTAGGTTCAAAAAAATTAGATCTTGATATTCTTTTTTCCTACTATTCATTGAAATTATCTTTTGAGATTCGCAAAGTTATTGCGGAAAAAATAGGTATGCAAGAAAGGAAAGGCTATTTTTTACTTGAAAAGATGATAAAAAAATTTGGCCTTAAAGTTGAATTTATTGAGGCCCTTAAATTAACAAATGAAAAAGATGCAAAAGATCTTTTACTAAAAAATCTTTATCAAAATAATAAGTTAAATATTCACATAATTACTGCTTTAGAGCCCTGGGGAGGAGAAATCGAACTTACATTAATTAGAGAAATATTCGATATTTGCGAAATAGATTTTTGGATTGCAGGTCTTAATATTCTTCATTTCAAAGCTCATCAATTAACTGATGAAATATTATTATCTTTTATTGATCAAATAAAAATTTACGATGATTTCAAAATCAACTACAAGATAATCTCTATTTTAAAAAGAAGAGAAAGCGAAATAGTTTGTAAATTGCTCTATAAATATTCTTTAAATAAAGAATTAGAAATCGCTAAATATGCAATTTTTTCTTTAGGAAGTATCTGGAATGAAAATAGTTTTGAACAATTATCAAAATTAGAAAATGAAATAAAAGATCCTTTTATACTTAAATGCATAAAAAATCAAAAATTGATCTCAAATCAATTTCTAATAAATAAATAAACTAGAGAATTATTTTTTTAACTTATCAATGAGATTTATTAAATTACAAGGTTTTGTATTTTCATTAAGTTGATAAGAAATTATATCTTGCCAACCTGTCATAACAGCATCCTTAGATCCAGGCAAAACGAATAAAAACTTACCATTTGCAGACCCCGCAATACACCTACTTTGTAAAGTACTAGTTCCTATCTTTTTAAATGATAAAAATCTAAAAGTCTCCCCAAAACCATCAATCTCTTTATCCAATAAAGGTCTAATAGCTTCAGGAGTAACGTCCCTAGCTGTAATTCCTGTACCACCTGTAGTAATAATCACATCAATATTTGGCTCTGAAATCCAATCGCTTGTATGTTTTCTAATTAAATAAATATCATCTTTGCAAATTATCTTATCAACGATATTGTGTCCTGATTTCTCAGCCTCGTGAAGGAGATAATTTCCACTCTCATCATTTTTTGTGTTACGAGTATCAGAAACAGTAAGCAAAGCTATAGAAACCACTTAAAATTAAACCATTAGTTACTAGATCACTATAGATGGAAAGTGAAAAATCTAACAAAATTAAGGTGGTTTTATTATCTAGTATCGCTGAAGATCTAGGATGGAATGAAAAATTTCTTACAATTGAAGGCTCTCAAATGAAGGTTTTTTCTGTATGGAAGTTAATTAATTCTAATTTACCTCAAGATAATATTATCGTTTCTATTAATCAAGAAATTACAGATATGGATGCGAAGATTAATCCGGATGATGAGGTGGCATTTATGCCAATGTTTACCGGTGGATAATTTAAGAATACAATTTAAAATCCTAGAAGAAACTTTTAATCCTTATAAAGAATTCGAACTTTGGGAGAAGGTCAATAAAAATTCAGCAAACTCACTTTTTATTGGAAGAGTAAGGCCTTTTGATCAATTTGGAAATGATTTAAAGAAACTAGAAATTGTTCATTATAAAGGAATGACCGAAAATTATATTAAAAGATATTTAATGAAAATTTCTGAAAAACAGGACGATTTATGTATTTTTCTCTTACACAGGATAGGTTTTATTTACCCTAACGAGCCTATTATTTTAATAGCAGTAAGCGCAAATCATAGAGGCATTGCAAATAAATATCTCCAAGAAATACTTGAATTTACAAAATACAAAGTTCCTTTTTGGAAAAAAGAATGGACTTTCAAAGGATCCTCATGGGTAAAAAAGAATACTGAATTAGGCTTTAAATTATAAAAAATTATTTTTTAAAAGTTGTGCCCATAATAAATTTCCCTTTTGACAAAAATCAATTTCAGAAGGTATCTCTATTAATAAATCTGAATTAGATATTGAACTAATCTTTGATGAGGATTGTTCTTCAGAAATATCTGCAATCAATTCACCTTCTTTATTAACAATAAGTTTTCCTCTAAGCAATTCAGGTCTCCCTTTTCTTCTTTTCAAATCAGAATTCAGCTTAACCTTAATCCTTAAAGGAAATTCAATATTAGTAATTCCTTCAAGTTTCTGAAGCGCGGGCCACACAAGTTGGATGAAAGTAATAGCTGCTGAAACGGGATTCCCGGGTAATCCAAAATAAGGAATTTTTTTATTTATCAATCCAAAAGCAAAGGGTTTTCCTGGCTTTAAAAATAGTTTCCAAAATTTAATTTCTCCTATCTCGTTAATAATATCTTTTAAAAAATCTTTTTTACCAACTGATATCCCACCGACTGAAATAACCACATCATTAAATTCAGAAATATTTCTAAGAGAATTTTTAATATTTTGATAATTATCTTTTTCTATATGAATTTCATTAATTTCAAATCCAAGATTTTTTGCGATTGATTTTATCAAAATACTATTACTTTCCCATATTTCTCCTTTCTTTCTTGCAGTTCCTGATTTGATAAGTTCATCTCCAGTAATTAGTAAACATAATTTAGAAATTTTGCTAACTTTTATAGTTTTTATCCCACAACTTGCTAATTTACTTAAAATCCCAGGTGTAATCTTTACCCCTTTCTTGATTAAGATTTCACCTTTAAATACTTGATCATTTTTTTCTCTAATCCAAGAGTTATTAGATGATATTTCTTTTTGAACAATATACTCATTTCCGTTTAAGAATTCTAAAGAAACTTGTTCTTGAGGTATCACAGAAAAACAATTATCTGGCACAAATGAACCTGTACTAATAGTTACAGCTTCACCTTTTTTAATAAGATCATTAAATGGCTTTCCGGGAAAAGACTCTCCGACAATTTTCCATTTATTCCCTTTAGTTGATTCTCCTAAAGCATATCCATCCATAGCTGATGATCTATAACCTGGTATATCTTCCTCAGATAAGATTTCCTCCATAGAAACTTTTCCAAGTGCTTCGTCTAAATTGATCTCTTCCTTATCTAAAATTTCATTATTCACTATTAAAGTATCTATCTCTTCCAAGATTTTTTTAATAGCATCGTTTAAATAAAGACCCTGATTATTGATATCAATTCCCATTATTGTGAGTACTTAACTTCTTTTTAATATTCCATTTTTACCGCCTTTTTTTTCTAAAAGGCGAATATTATCAATAGTCATAAAAGGATCTAAAGCTTTAAGCATGTCATATAGAGTAAGAAGACCAATTGAAACTGATGTAAGAGCCTCCATCTCAACACCTGTTTTAGAGTGAGATTTGCAAAAAGCAATAATTTTAATTGCTTTCATTGATTCACAAATTTCAAAATCAATTGTGATTTTATTCAATGATAAATTATGACAGAGAGGAATAAGTTCTGAGGTTTTTTTTGCACCATTTATTGCAGAAAATCGAGCCGCAGCAAAAATATCACCTTTTTTAATTTTTTCATTTTTTATTTTATCTAATATTTCTTTGTTTAAATTAATATATCCTTCTGCTAAGGCTTCTCTTTTAGTTTCTACTTTATCTGAAATATCAACTATGTTCATTTCTCCCCTTTCATTAATATGAGTTAAAGATTTATCCATTTCCATTTAGCAATTTATTCAATAATACAAAAAATAAAATTTTTAATAAAGCTAATATCAATTTTTTATACTTAGCATTAATTTATAAATAAAATATCAATTTAATTTTGGTTAACAGTCAATCAAATCATTATTTTAATTTCGAGGATGATTTTATTAAAGACTTAAGATGCATTCCTTTATGTGTAAGAAGGAAACTTGATTTAATTGGAATAAAATTAAAACTTACTCATTGGCAAGATTTTAATTTAATTGAAAAAAATAAGATAGTTGATTGGCCAGATTCAAAAAACGATCTCATTGATTTAAAAACTTTTTTAAAAGAAATTACATCTAATTCAAAATATGGAGAAGCAAAAGAAATAGAAATTTCAATTAATCAACCTTGGCAAAATAAAAATAAAGTTCCTGACCAAGTTTTAAAATCGGCACTAGAAAGGGGAATTAATATTTCAGTTGAAAAATGGAGAAATTTAAACGAATTAGATAGATTTGCTTTTTGCAAATTAGTTAGACCAAGTCATGAACACAACAATTTGGATAGAGCATTTGATGAGATTCTGAAATAAGATTATTGCCTAGTTTGGAACAATTATTACTGAGCATGCTTTTAATTCCGGTTGTTTTGATATCGGGCATGACTTTTCATGCATCAAAGAGTTTACTTCACACATATTTTTTTGACTAAAACCCCAATGCATTGGTAAAAAAACTGTACCTGCTTTAATTTTGTCAGTAATCTGAACTTTTGCTTGAACTTCCCCTCTTTTAGATTTAATTTTTACTATTTCATCATTTTTGATTTTTAAAGATAAAGCATCTTTAGAATTAATTTCCAATAACGGTTCTGGATTCTTTTTTGTAAGTTTTTGAACTTTAGAAGTTCTTGTCATTGTATGCCATTGACTTAGATATCTTCCAATTGTCAAAATTAGTGGGAACTCATCTGAAGGGGGTTCAGCCAACCCTATGGGATCATCAATACAAAAATTTGCTTTGCCAGTCTCAGTTGGGAAAAAACCATCTTCATATAATCTTTTTGAAGATGTACTTGGTACGCTGCCTTTAGGATAAGGCCATTGTTGAGGACCATGATTTTTTAATAATTGATATGATAATCCGCTCATATCGCATAATCTTTTTGTAGTCGTTTTTAAAAATTCGTCATAAACTTCCGATGAAGATTCATATTCAAATTGTTTGAAATAACCTATTTTCTGTCCTAATTCAGCAAATATTTGCCAATCTGGTTTTGAATTTTTATTAGATTCTCTGAAAGATGGGCAAAGGGTTACTCTTCTTTCTGAATTTGTCATAACACCATCTTTTTCACTCCATTGAGCTGCGGGCAATACTAGATGAGCATATTTAATTGATTCACTTTGTTCATAAGATTCATTGAGGATAATTAAAGGACATTTTAAAAGTGCTTTTTTTACAAAGTTTAAATTAGGCATGCTAACTAAAGGGTTCGTAGCTGCAATCCACCAAATTTTCACAGATCCTTTTTTTATAGCTTCTATTTGTTCAAATGCAGATAGACCCTGTTTTGCAGATATCTTTCCCTCAGGGAACCCCCATATTTTTTCAATTTCATTCCTATCTATTTTATTTTTTACAAACCTATATCCTGGAAGAAGGTGCGATAGTCCTCCTGCTTCTCTCCCACCCATAGCGTTTGGTTGGCCAGTTAAGGAAAAAGGACCAGAACCTTCTTTGCCTATTTGGCCGGTCATTAAATGAAGATTTATTAGCCCATTTACTGCTGCTGTACCCTCTTGCCTTTGATTCAAACCCATCGACCAAAGACTTAGAACATTTGTGCTTTCTCCCCATAATTTTGCAATATCAATAATTGTTTTCTCGGATATATTACAAATTTCACTTATTTTTTTTAAATCCCATTTTTGTATATGTTTTACAAAATCAAAATAGCTTTCGGTCGACTTATCAATGAAATTTTGATCAGTTAATTGATTCTTATAAAGATAATTCGCAATCCCAATAAATAAAAATAGATCTGTTCCAGAAGAAATTTGTAAGTAAAAATCTGCTATGGATGAAGTTTCAGTTTCTCTTGGATCAATTACTATTACTTTTAAATTATCATTTACATTTCTTTTACGTTTTTTAATTCGATCAAAAAGAACGGGATGACATTCTGCAGTATTTGTCCCTATTAATAAAATTAAAGAGCAATGATCAATATCTTCATAACAACAAGGTGGGCCATCAGAGCCAAAACTTCTGTTGTATCCAGCTACTGCTGAGCTCATACATAGTCTTGAATTAGCATCAAAATTATTTGTGCCTATTGCTCCCTTGAGAAGCTTTTGGGCTACGTAATAATCTTCAGTATGAAATTGACCTGAGCCATACATAGCAATTGAATCAGGTCCATAATTTTTTATAGAACTCAAAATATTCTCTTTCAGAATTTCGTATGATTCGTCCCAGGAAATTTCTTTAAATTCTTCATTTAAATTTTCCCTATAAAGTGGTTCTTTTAATCTCCCGTTTTTTAAGGTCTCACATACGGTTGCTCCTTTTACGCACAATTTACCTTTAGTTGAAGGACTATCCCTATCTCCACTTACTAACCATTTATCATCAGAAGCCGAACTTTTAGGCTTCATTTTTAAACCACAGCCAACACCGCAATATGGGCATTGACTTTTAGTAAAATTCATAAAATTTCTTTTATAAATATCTAAATAGTTATTGGTTAAACATAATTTTCAGCTTTTTCGCCTTCATAAGCATCCGCGAATGATCCTTGAGGTTCCTTTAAAAAGAAATAACAGAAGAATCCAACTATTAATCCTGCTATACCTAAAACTTGGAAGAAGGCACTATTTGAAGCAGCAATTATTTCTGGAGAAGGATCTTTACCTCCACCCATCCATAAAGGTAAAAGGCTATAAATATTTAAATAAGTTACCGCACCAACATTTCCATAAGCCCCAACCAATCCAGCTATTTGTCCTGTTACTCTTTTTTTAACTAAGGGTACTAAAGCAAAAGTCGAACCTTCTCCAGATTGTACAAAAAATGAACAAAGCATCGTTAAAAATACAGCCATAAGAATTCCTGCTGATCCTGTAAAAGTTCCAGGTTTTATTAAAGACATCAATAGATATCCAAACCCTAATCCCATAGTTAGGAATCCCATTGTATTTTTTCTATTGCCTGTTCTGTCAGATATCAATCCTCCAGCAGGTCTAGCTATTAAATTCACAAATGCATAACATGATGCAAGAATTCCGGCTACAGCTTTAGGTAAATCAAATGTAAATTCAAAGAAACTAGGAAGCATTGAAACTACTGCCAATTCTGATCCAAAATTTACTATGTAAGTTAATTCCAAGATCGCTACTTGTTTGAATTCATATCTATCTTCTTTAGGGTAAATTTTAGTTCCATTTAATAATTCAATATTCGTTCTTATAATTCCCCAAGTTTGGAAAATAAACCAAGCTAAAACTGCGATTAAGGCTATTGGATAAGTAGATGAAGTAAGGAAACCAACTTTTTGAAGCCTCCAACATAGGACTGAAAGAATTGCTGCGAATGGGACATTCATTCCAATTAAACCCCAGAAATCTCTTATACTCGTTACTTCTAAACCAGCAGTTTTTGCAGGCCTTTGATAAGGTTTTCCTGGGGGTGTATCAGTCACACTAAAGAAATAAATAATTCCATAAACGAAAGAAATAATTCCTGTAAGAGCAATAGCTCCCCTCCAATTAAGTACAGCTCCAGTAGGTAACTCAAACCCTCCTGAAAAAGACAAGAATCCAGCTACGGCAACAAGAGAAAGAGCAGAAAAAGCAGATCCAAAATTTCCCCATCCTCCATATATTCCCTCAGCTAAACCAATTTCCTTCGGAGGGAACCACTCAGAGACCATTCTTATTCCGATAACAAAACCTGCTCCTACTATTGATAAAAGCAATCTCGCAATAACAAGTTGATTGAAGTCTTGAGCACTAGCAAATAATAAACATGGCACGACAGAAAATATCAAAATTGTTGAGTAAGTTTTTCTTGGGCCAAATTTATCCAATAACATTCCAATCAAAACTCTTGCAGGGATAGTCAAAGCGACATTACATATTGCTACTGTTCTAATTTGAGCAACAGATAAACCTAAATCGGCTTTAACAGTAGTTGCAAGAGGTGCGAGGTTAAACCAAACAACAAAAGTAAGGAAAAAGGCAAACCAGGTGAGGTGAAGAGTTCTATATCTGCCATTTAAAGACCAAACGTCACTTAACATGAAGATTTTTCTAGATTAATTTTTAAGCAATTTATATTTCGATCTATGCATTCATTTGTATTATGTAATACAAAATTTAGTTTTTAAGAAATGCAACTTTTTTAAAAGGCTAGAATTAATAGTCAGCACTAACAAAATCAAAATTGGGGAAAATTAGTAATCTGATTATTGGTAGTATCCGATACATAAAGTACTCGTGGAAAAATATTGCCTAAGTTATGGAAATAAAACTTAAAAAATTTAAAGCATTCATTTTGGCTGGTGGCAAGAGTTCAAGGATGGGATCTGATAAAGCACTAATTAAACATCATGAAGGAGGAAACTGGCTGACTCACAAAATAAAAATATTAAATAACCTTAATTTAGAGACTTTTGTATTAACAAATTATACTTCTCATTTAAAGGAAGTTGATAAAAGCAATAATGTTGAGTTTATTTCAGATACCCAACCCTTTGATGGACCATTAACTTGTATAGAACAAATTTTTTCATCTTTTAAAAAAACTACTAAAAATATCCTAATTGTCCCAGTCGATATGCCTAATTTGAATACAAAATTAATTTATTCATTTTTTAAATCATGGGAAGAAAATCAAAATTTGGCGTTAATATCCCATGATGGAATTTTTGCACAACCATTATTTGGAATTTATCCCATCAATGAAGAAAATCATTTTAAATTAAAAATAAAGTTATCCTCTGGGAAGAAAAATTTTCTAGGATGGGTTGATCAAATTCCCCATGAATATTTCTATGCAAAAAATGGAGATTTAATTAATATAAATTCCAAGAGAGAATTCTTAAATATGAATAATGGGATTTAAGCAATTGGAGGATAATAGAAAAAGAAAGTTAAAAGTTTTAAGGTTATCTCTTAAACAAAATTGCAATTTTTCATGTATTTACTGTAAGCCAGAGAACTATAGTTTGGATGTTTTAAATATTGAACAATTTAAAAAGTTAATTTTAGTAAGTTGTCGATTAGGGGTAAATTCTTTAAGAATCACTGGAGGAGAACCTTTATTGAGTTCTCAATTAGATGAACTTCTTTATGAAATTAAATCGCAAAGATTAGAAGAATCAAATCCAGTAGCTAATTTACAGGATGTTTCTCTAACCACAAATGGATATTTGCTCTCTAAGAAAAAAGCTAATGAGCTTTTTAAAAATGGTTTAGACCGCATAACAGTAAGTTTAGATGCGATTGATCCTGATATTTTTTCAAACATGATTGGAGAGGAAAATAAAATTATTGGCAAAGAAAAATTATTTACTGTCCTTGAAGGAATAGATCATGCAATTAATGCTGGATTTAATCCAAAAGCAGGGAAATTAAAAATAAATGCAGTTATAAAAAAAGAGATTAATGATAATCAAATTTTTGAATTAGTTGATTTTGCAAAACAAAGGTCTATAGAAATTCGTTTCATTGAGTATATGGACGTAGGGATATCTAATAATTGGCAGCCATCAGATGTTTTTTTCTCTGAAAGAATTATTAGGCTATTAAAGAAGAAACATCGATTAAAAGACTACGGAAGAAAGGAGGGACAAACAGCTAATAGATGGTATATGAGTGATTCAAAAAGTTTTGTAAGTACAATCTCTTCAATAAGTAATCCTTTTTGTTCAGACTGTAATAGATTGAGGATAACTAGCGATGGTTATGCTTATACATGTCTTTTTTCTAATGAAGGTATAAATCTAAACCCATGGTTGTCTCTACCAATTAATCTCCATGAATTGGAAAATAAAATCAAGAGCATTTGGGAAGCTAGAGAAGATAACTATAGTGAAGATAGATTTAAAGTATTAGAGAAAACAACTGACAAAAATCAAAAAATTCATCCATCAATGTCATATCTTGGGGGATAAAAAATTATTTAGTATAAATAACAACATCATTTATTCTTAATTCGAGAGAAATTAACTTCAAATTTATATTCTTGAATGCGTTTAGCGATCTTACTTGGTTTTATTTTTGGGGTAACTCACGGAACTGTTGTTTCCGAAAGTTATTCTGCAAACAATTATGAAAATAATAAATTATTTTTTACTCAAAAAAATCCAAATATATTTTCTTCACTCTAAAATTTAATTTCTTATTTTTTAATAAGTTTTTGTATTGCGATTAACATCTTGTAAATTAAATTATACTTATAGTTAAAATGTAGCGTAGGCTACATAAACGTTCATCTCGTTTAACGAGCCGCATTAAGATTGAAGCCAAGGAACGGGGACTTCAGTCAAAAATGAAATTTAGTCACATAACTATTATGTCTAATAACGTATCTACCTCAGTAAGTAGTAACAATATTACTGCTGTATTTGCAGGTTTTCTTGGAGCATTTATTGTTGGTTCTCTTGGAGTCCAACTTGTAAGAACCCAAAAGCCTTCTTTTCAATCTCAACCATTAAAAGTTCAACCAGTTATCGCTCATCAATCAACTTTATGGGCAGCTTTAGGAGAACAAGATACTCCTATTGTTAAAAATAAAGTTTCTAATGCAAAAACTACAGGAGTTGTCCCTGTTATAGGTTCTGAAGCAACTCTTTGGGCTCCTCTAGGTTTAGGTAATTAGTAAATTAGGTCTTTTAATAAACCGAAGGGGGTTTTTAACCCCCTTTTTTTATTAATTGCATTAAAAAGATGATTGAAAATTTTCAATCCAATTCATGGATAACTATAAATTAAATCAGGGTTTGAAAACAATGTAATCGTAGATACCAACAGCTTTTTTATTAATTGATTATAAATTAAAAACACGAGTTAACCCGTTCCAATTTGTTGACTCTGAGGTTTTTACCGTTGACTCCTTATCTACTTCTAGTTGTGACTCGCTAGTTTCAAGATTCAAAAACGGTATTTATATATCTTAAATTATGGAAAAAAAAATCTCAAAGAAATACGCCGATCTTATAGTCCAGGCTAATAATTCAACAGGCAGAAAAGAAGCTTTGTCATTGATTAAACAAGCAACAAAATTAAAAACCAAACTTGATCAATACGAAATGATGTAGTCTCTTAAAATCTACAGGATATTCAAGATGAGGTAGAAATTAGTTCCTTTTTTTTATCCTGCTATAAAAATACTAAGAGATTATTTAACTTATCTGCTTTAATAAAATATCGTGGAATTAACTGAGCTAATTAAGGATTACGTTGCTACAGAATTATTATCAAGTATTGAAATTGATTTTCTTGAAGGAGAATTATGGGAAACCACTCAACATATTGCAGAAATAAATACAGTTATTAAAGCTCCAAAAAATATATGCAAGAAATTGGGACTAGATGAAAAATCTTGCTGGCAATTATGTTGTGCAGCCGTTCTTGACTCCTCAAGACCATTAAAAAATGGACAAAAGAGAGTAGATGATTTTAAAAAATTAATTAATCGATATGAAATCAGCTACATATAAACTAAAGACTCAATGATACGTTTACTTATTGCATCAATTCTTTTTTTTACTCCACTAGGAGGTTTTGCTGATGAAAAGCAAAGAGAAATTGAGAATGAAGCTATAAATCTTGTTATTAAAAAATATGGAAAAGGCTTAGAAAATAGATTAAAAGGAACAGGAGTAACTCCCAGTTATCGAAGTTGGTATGAAAATGATTGTTTTGTAAGTATTGCAGCAGGTACATATCAAGAAGATACTTGGTCGGCAATGAAGTGGTTTAGCGTTAATGTCTGTTCTGAATCAGCTGAAATAATGGAAAGTGAATGAAGGAAATAAAACGCCTATTAGTTTTGCAGCATTTAGAAATAGAGGGGCCTGGTCTTTTTGAACAAATTGCTAAAGAAAGAGATTTGAAAATCGAAATTATTCGTTTAGATAATAAAAATGCTCTGCCGCAAACAAAAAAAGGTGACTTAATTCTAATTATGGGTGGACCAATGGGAGTTAAAGATATTGGAAGCGACAGATATCCCTGGCTTAATTTAGAAAGAGATTTTATAAAAAAAGAATTAGAAAATGAAAGACCTATAATCGGTGTTTGCTTGGGTGCTCAGTTGCTTGCGAGTGCTGCTGGAGGAGATGTAGAAATTCTTAAATATGGATCACCTCCAAAAGCATTACCGGAAATTGGATGGTCTCAAATTTTTATTAATAAATCAAATAAAGATTTTAAAGCACTGTTTGAAGACCCTTTTCATGTACTTCATTGGCATGGAGATAGGATTTTATTACCTAATAAAGCAGTACTCATTGCTAGTAGTTCACGTTGTAAGGAACAGTTTTTTAGGATTGGTAATTTTGCTTACGGATTACAATTCCATATAGAGACGACGGGGGGAATGATAAATAACTGGATTAAAGAAGATAAAGAGTTTGTCCTTAAAGGATTAGGCTTAAATGGTCAGGAAACTTTAAAAGAAGAGAATAAAAAATATATTGATAAAACTTTTTTAAAAAGAAAGCTTCTAATAAATAAATTATTTGAATTATTGGATAATTAAAAAGAGCATAATAATCCAGTAAAAAAGGGCTTGATAAAGCCCCTGAAAAAATTTAAAAAGGATTTTTATTAGAAAATACCTGGAAGAATTTGACCAGTAAAATAGTAGGCTCCTACAAGAGCAAACATTCCAAGCATTGCTGCTTTACCATTAAGCTTTTCAGCTTTTTCGGTCATGATTTTTTTTGCGAATTCCATAATTATTCGAAATAGATTTATATCTTTAAATTAATTATTCCCAAAAGTTAAATGTTGTAGTGTTTCATACCTAAATCACTTTTTTTCTTAGAATTTAATTTTTAATTTATTTTTTATTTAGTAGTACTAGAAGTTTAAGAACCTAAAAGAGCTTTGCACTCCAGCATTTCTTTAGCAGCAGCTGATTTATTTGATCTCAATGAAATAATATCCGCTAAAAAGTTTGCATCATCTTTTACTCCACAAAAACGTCCTGAGCCCCATGTATAAAGCCAAGGCAAACCAATAAAATACAACCCAGGAGATTGTGTCACACCTCTTTCATGAACAGGGATCCCAGTTCCGTCAAAAACTGAGATATCTACCCAACTAAAATCACTTTTATAACCTGTACACCAAATCACTACTGCTAAGTTTTTGCATTCAAGTTGAGTGCCTTTGACATCTTCAGTTGGTTCCCAACATGGAGTATATATTTCGCCTTTAGGAGCTTCTATATTATTTTTTGAAATCCACTCATCAATACTATTTCTTATTCTACAGTAAACAGAATCTGCTCCATCAAGATTTTTAGAAAGATCATTTGAAAATTGAATATTATCAATTGTTATCTCTTTAAGTCGCCCATGAAGATTCATCCCTTCTATTGCTCTCTTTCTAAGATCTATTTCTCTTCCATTATCTCTTCCTGTTAAATAATGATTAGTTTTATTCCTTACACTTTTAGGATCATCGTGCTCACCAATAGGCATTGAATAATAACCCATTCTGTCAAGCCAATCTACAACATCTCTTCCTCTATACATTCTGGGAGATCTTGGAGCACTCCCAACACTTAGATGAACTTTTCTTTTTTCAAAAAAAAGATCTTCAGCTATTTGACAACCTGATTGACCACTGCCAACAACTAGGACAGGTCCGTCTGGTAATGTATTTGCATTTTTATATTCTCTCGCATCAATTTGCAGGATATTAGTTGGTAATCTCTCAGAAAGAGGATGTCGGTTCGGAACATGATAAGCTCCAGTAGCTATAACAACTTGATCAGCTTCAAAATTTCCACGGTTAGTTGTAATAAAATATTTTTCATTTTTTTTAACTAAATGTTTTACTTCAATCCCTTCAAGAATATCAGCCTTTACAAATTCAGAATATTTTTTTAAATACTTAACTATATTTTCTTTATCCATAAAACCGTTAGGATCTTTACCAGAATATTGATAATCAGGAAGTGTGCATTGCCAATTTGGAGTCACAAGGCAGAAAGAATCCCAACGTTGTTCTTTCCAAGAAAAACCTACATAATTTTTTTCTAAGATAAGAGGTTTTATCCCTTTTTTTTGGAGTGAATGAGCAATAGACAACCCTGCTTGTCCCGCACCAATAATAATGACAGAACATTTAGCAGAAATTTGATTTAAAAATTTTTCAGCCATCTTTGTTGTTATTAATTAAATTCTGTCATATTTATGAGATTCAATTTGTTATAAAACTCACTAAAAAATTTTTTGATCTGAAATCTTAAGTTAACTAATTTGGTGATATCGGTTACATTCTTTTTGAAAATCAAGTCAGAGAATATTTTAAGTTTTTTTAAATTTTCATGCCATCCGTAACTCGTCCCGCAAATCAGCCTGGAGAATTCTTAGTTGATTATGAAGAAAAAGTATTCCCAGATGTTAAAGCCGAACCAGGTGAGAAAGCCTTACTAACTTTTCATACTGTCGCTTTTGAGGGATCTATTGGTCTTGTTAATCTTTTGCAAGCTAGTCGTCTTATAAACAAGGGTTTTGAAACTTCAATATTGCTATATGGTCCTGGAGTGACATTAGGACTACAAAGAGGCTTTCCAAAGCTTGGGGATGCAGCATTTGATGGTCATTTAAATTTTAATGCTCGCTTAGAAAAATTTATGGGTCAAGGCGGAAAAGTTTATGCCTGCCGATTTGCACTACAAGCTTTGTACGGACATGGAGAAGGAGCTCTTACTCCAGGGATAAAACCAATAAGTCCTTTAGATGTTCTAGATATCGTTTTAATGCATCGCAAAGAGGGGGCATTTATTTTAGATACTTGGACTCTGTAAGACATAAGATCCAAGAAAATGACTAAAACATTTAAAGTAGCTGCTGCTCAAGTTAGACCTGTACTTTTTGACTTAAATGGTTCATTGAATAAAGTTCTTTTAAAGATCCAAGAGGCAGCTACAAAAGATGTAAAGTTGATAGTCTTTCCAGAAACTTTTCTTCCTTACTACCCATATTTTTCATTTGTAGAGCCGCCAGTTCTTATGGGTAAATCTCATATGAAGCTATATGAGCAAGCAGTAGAAATCCCGGGTCCAGTTACAGACATAGTTGGGAAATCAGCTAAAAAAAATAATATCCAAGTTCTTTTAGGAGTTAATGAACTTGATGGTGGAAGTTTGTACAACACTCAAATTCTTTTCAACGAAAAAGGTGAAATTATTCTAAAAAGAAGAAAAATAACTCCTACGTTTCACGAAAGAATGATTTGGGGTCAAGGCGATGGTTCTGGCCTAGAAGTTGTAGATACTCAACTTGGCAAGATAGGATCTTTGGCTTGTTGGGAGCACTATAACCCTTTAGCTAGATTTGCTCTTATGGCTAAAGGGGAACAAATACATTGTGCTCAATTTCCTGGTTCATTAGTTGGTCCAATATTTACCGAGCAAACTGCAGTCACAATGAGACATCACGCTTTAGAGGCTGGTTGTTTTGTGATTTGCTCAACAGGATGGTTAGATTCAGAAGATTATGAAAAGATAACGTCCGATACCAATCTTCACAAAGCATTTCAGGGAGGATGTCACACAGCAATTATCAGTCCAGAAGGCAAATATTTAGCAGGACCACTTGATGAAGGAGAAGGATTAGCAATAGCAGAAATTAATTTATCACTGATTACTAAAAGGAAAAGAATGATGGATAGTGTTGGTCACTACAGTCGTCCAGATCTTCTTTCTCTAAAACTAAATACATCCCCTAACAAGGTATTTGAGATGACAAATAAGAAAAATTTCATCCCAAAAGATCTAAGTGCAAAAGACTATTTAGAGGAAATCAATCATGTCTGAAATAGGTAAAATTATTACTGATTTGCAAGTTAATGGGATAAGTTCAACTCCCAAAAAGGGCAACAGAGGTAGGAAAGGAGGAGCTGGTCCATCGGATCATAGAGCTATAACAATTGAAGGAAAAACTGTAATGGTACCCGTTTATAATCACGTATCTAAGAAGTCTAATTATCAACTTTCAGAGGAGTCTGACGGACAATTTATTCTCCAAAATAGTGAAGATTCAAACATCAAGGAATTATCTACAACAAAAGAACCAAATTTTTATTCTTTAAAAACAAAAGATGGTATACCTTATAAATCGATTGCTCTTCTTCATAGCAAGGATGTATTAGCCACAACTATTCTCCAAAAATGTATTCGTTTCAGAAATAGAGAAGAATCTTGCCAGTTTTGTGCAATAGAACAATCTTTGAAAAATGAACAAACCATCGTAAGAAAAACTCCAGATCAAATTGCTGAAGTTGCAGAAGCAGCTGTAAGACTTGATGGAATAAAGCAATTAGTAATGACAACAGGGACCCCCAACACTAGCGATAGGGGAGCGAGAATAATGGCAGAAGCAGCTAAGGCGGTTAAGGCTAAAGTTGATATTCCAATCCAAGGTCAATGCGAACCTCCTGATGATCCTATTTGGTTTCAAAAAATGAAAGACTCAGGTGTAGATAGTTTAGGCATGCATTTAGAGGTTGTAGAGGAGGAGATAAGAAAAAAAATTCTTCCCGGCAAATCTGAAATTTCTCTTGAAAGATACTATAAATCCTTTGAAGAAAGTGTCGCAGTATTTGGAAGGGGAGAAGTTTCTACATATTTATTAGCAGGATTAGGTGATAGCAAAGAATCTCTAATAAATTGCAGTAAAAAATTGATATCTATAGGAGTTTATCCTTTTATAGTTCCATTTGTGCCAATAGCAGGAACTCCTCTAGAACATCATCCCTCCCCAAGCACTGATTTCATGATTGATATTTATCAATCAGTCTCGCATTTACTAAATGAAGGCAACATAAAATCCGATGAAATGTCAGCTGGTTGTGCAAAATGCGGTGCCTGCTCAGCTTTATCCCTATTTGAGAGTTAAAAAATTATGTTTTTTATTGACCCCTCAAGTAAGGATATAGGCAGAAGCTTTAGCTCTGCGCCTTACTATTTCACACCCTCTGTAAGATCAGGTATCGGGATTGAAGAAGAAGATTTCATGCTATCTCCAAATTCAAATTCAGAAAACTTTTCATTTCATTTGCTTGAAGAGAATTCTCCCCTTATTAAAGACTACTGGGGATTACGAAAAAAAATATTTTGCGAGGAACAAAATATTTTTGCTGAATCAGATATTGATGAAATTGATCAAGTTGCGTACCCAATTGTTTCTTTGAATTATGGATATGGAGCTAAAGAGAGAGTCGTTGGCGTCGTGAGAATTTACGAAACAGAAAAAAGAA
The DNA here is from genome assembly GCA_003280935.1 of Prochlorococcus sp. AG-355-B23. GTDB lineage: Bacteria > Cyanobacteriota > Cyanobacteriia > PCC-6307 > Cyanobiaceae > Prochlorococcus_A. Next base: position 55,577 of record QCDJ01000003.1, on the reverse strand, counting down.
AATGGTATGGAGGAAGACTAGGTGTTGATTCCAGTTTCCGTAAATTCAACCAAATAGGAAAAGGATTGATCTGGAAAGCAGTAACTACAGCAAATGGATGGGGATGCGATCAATTTTTAGCCACCGTTCAGATACAAAATGTAAGGTTTTTTAGACGACTTAAGTGGAATTCAATTAAACAAATTGAAATCAAAGGAATTAAACATCACTTAATGGAGGCTGACTTAAATTATTACAAGCCTTCAAAATTAAGCAGACCAGGCTCATATCTAGTGGGAAGTGACCACAAAAAATGTTAGATAAACTTATTAAAAAATTGCAAACACATAGTGGTATTGAATCTAAAAAAGATATTCAAAGTGCTGCAAAAACTTTCTCACACAGCCCGTTCAGTCAACTTGGCAAATCTGCAATGCTTGGAGATGATGCTGCAGTAATCCCTAAACAATCAGGTTTGTTATTAATGGCAAGTGAGGGAATTAGTCCAAGCTTAGTAGAAAAAGAGCCTTGGTTCGCAGGCTGGAGCAGTGTATTGGTAAATATCAGTGACATCGCTGCGATGGGCGGTAAACCTTTAGCTTTAGTTAACAGTATTTGGAGTGACAAAAATGATTTAGAAAAACACAATCAAATTCTTTCTGGTATGAATTTTGCCTGTGAAAAATTTAATGTACCAATGGTTGGAGGTCACTCAAATCAAAAAAGTCCTTATTCTGCTTTATCAGTATCAATTCTTGGACTGGTAGATGGTCCTATTCTTTCTTCAAGATTCGCAGAGTCTGAAGATGAATTATGGATAATAGCCAACAAAGATGGATGCTTTTTTAAAGATTATCCCTTTTGGGATGCGGCTACGAAGGCATCTGCAACTTTACTTAGAAAACATTTTTCATTGATACCGTTTCTTGCTAAAAAAAATATTATTCATGCAGCCAAGGACATAAGCATGGGCGGTATAACAGGAACTGCAGTTATGTTTGCTGAATCTGCTGGAAAAACAATTGTAATTGATCTTGAGAAAATTCAACGCCCTGAAGGAGTAACAGAATTCGACTGGCTTACTTGTTTCCCCAGCTATGGATTTCTTTTTGCTATCAAGCCATCTAAAGTTCCTTTTTTAAAGGAATCTTTAAGAGCATATAAAGAACTAATTTGCTGTCATGTCGGCAACTTTAAAAACGGGAATAGCAGTGTTTATATCAAAAATTCAAATGGAGCAAAATTACTTTGGGAAGAAGATACTCCTCTCACTGGATTTACTCATGCAAATTAAATCAATGATGCACCAATCAACTAAAATTTTCATATAAAACAAAGGAAACTAATTTAAAAATGCCAGAAATTAATTTTCAAATAAATTTACCTGACGGTAAAAAAGCTTCTCTATATTCACCTTCTACAGTAATTTTAGAATATTTGAAACCTGGAGATTCCTTGAAAATATCAGATTTTAAGTCTCTTGCTATTCAAGCTTTGCATAAAGCGTCTGAAAAAGTCAGAGCAAAATATGGTTTTGCGTGTACTAGAACATTAGAAGAAGAAGAAAAAATACTAAGTTGGATTTCTAATTATGATCCTGACCAACTTATTTCAATATCAATGGAATAAGCTATTCAAAATTAGATTTACTTAAGAAAATGGAAGCCTAAATCAAGCCTTTCCCAACTAGACCTATTAATAAAACTTTTAAAAAAGTATTTTTTTCTCATCTCTTAAACAGAATACTTGCCTATTTATGATGCCAAGAAAATAAAAAAAGCAAACCCCAAAAACAACATTTTAATAATTTTTGTTACGTTAATGCTACATTTATGTAGCTAATATCTTGAAAATAACTTAATTTCGGCTTAATACTTTACATTTGTTAATAGTAGTGTTACATTAGTTAACAATTACACAACTTCAATGGCTAATTCAAACGTTACTACTGAATCAGGCGGCAGACAGAATATGTTTCCTACTGAGACACGTCCTTACATAGATGAGTCTGTTTCTTACGACAGTTACCCACAAAATGCAGAAAAAGTTAACGGTCGTTGGGCAATGATTGGGCTTGTTGCGTTAGTAGGTGCTTACGTTTCAACCGGACAAATTATTCCTGGCATTTTTTAATGAGTCCACTTTCAGGTTTCTTAGCCGTAATTGTATTCTTTACAGCCATCCTCGTTGCTTATTTAACCAAGCAATTTCAAAACGAAAATTTAAACTATTCATCTTCTAATCAAATGAAAAACACAAACACAAAAGTCAAAACAATCGAAAAAGAAAAAGTTGTTGCTGAAACTCTTAACGGCAGATTTGCAATGCTTGGATTAATTGCTGCTGTTGGAGCATACCTAACAACAGGTCAAATAATTCCTGGTTTCGTTTAAAAACAAACTATTTAATAAACCTATAACTTAGAAAAATGGAAAATTCAAAACCAACTTATTGGCAAAACGCCGAGAGAACTAATGGAAGAATGGCAATGATGGGCTTATTTGCATTAGTTGTAAATTATGGCTTATTTGGATGGATAATCCCAGGAATTTTTTAAAATGAATTTAGGCTTACTTTTTCTTAAAGTAAATACTTTGGGGGTCATAACTCTTTCTGAACTTGATTGGATAACTAACCATCAATATGAATTTTCAAGGCTAGATATGGCTTTAGTTATTAAAATCGGGCGTCTTATGGATTCTGGAGTAGTGGAAATTGATAATAGATTGCCTGTTTAATTTTTAAAAATGATCGTCATGAGTGTTTGTCAATAGGGATACTGACAAACACTTTTTTATGAGTAAAAATATTTGTAAAAAAAAAAAAAAAGAGATTGTTTCTTAGCTAAAAACAATCTCTCAATTACCTAATTCTTACATAAAAATTTCAAGTAAGCTTTCAGATCTTAACTGTTTTGTTTTTATAGTAAATCCGTAAAAATGCTTTTGTAATTTATCTTTTTAAACCACCTCTTTTTATCCAAAGGAACCACGTAACCCAAATAGGAGGAAGGAATCTAATTAAAAAAGAAATTTTATACATATAAAATGGGGCATTTTCACTTTGAAATAAATTCATCAAAAAGGAAGATATAGTTACCCAAAGTAAAATTATTAATATATTTGCTCCCAACAAAGCGAACTTATTTTGTTTGAATATTTTTGGCATAAAATAAATTTTTTATATTCTTAATTTTAAATAACCTTGGGAAGTAAATTATACATTTTCAAAAAAACTTTAAATTTAAAATCCATATCCAAATAAAAAAAGTACTCAATTTTAATCCCTCTCCAAATAACAATCCAAAAGCGATAGGAGGAGAAAATATTACAAAAAGAATAGAGAATAAACTAAATAAAGCAAATGATCCTCTTAAAAAATAATTCTTTCTTTTTGTTCTTCTTAGATTTTTTAAGGTATTCCACTCCCATTGAATAAGCCTGTAGAACTTTTCTGATAATAAAAATAAATACTTCATTAATATTATTAATTTCTATCGTCTTTTCTTATTTATAAAATTAATTTCACCTGTTAGCAATAAACCTTATCCACTTCTTCAGAAAGATAGTAAATTTTATTTTCTGAACTTACGAAGAAAGTTAATCCCTTATATTGTGATCTTTTAAATTTATCTAATCTAAGTTTGTGTAAATCCCAATTATCAGTACTTATGTCAGGATTAAATTCTTGTTCTTTTAAGAAAGGTACATAAGTTGGACTAATTGTCGTTTTTTGGGCTGACTTATTTTTTCGTTTTGAATAAAAAAATAATAAAAATAAAAGTACAAAAAAAAGAATTAATAATATATTTGTCATTGTCAATTTTTCTAATTTGAAAAAACTTTATTGGGAGAATCAAGAACTTTTCACAATAAATTTCTTAGTAAGTAAAAAATCCTATTTTTATATTCTTGTATTTTTGAATACTTATCAAGTGGTTACCTAAATCAGATTATAAAATTAGTCGCATTTTCAACATGACTCAAAATTCCATGAATACTCCTTATGCAAAAAGAGTAGCTGAAAAATTTAGAGAGGCTCAAAACTATTTAAAAACTAATGGTTTTAGTAGATCAACCAAACATTTACTGGAAGATATTGAAAATTCTGTTGAAAAATAATGCCAATACCCCCTCACTTACCACAACTACAATATGGCTACGATGATGGCTTTACAACCATTGTTTTTGGGTTAATAGGAAGTTGCTTAGGATGTATCTTAATTTTATTGATTTCTTTTTTTGAATTTAAATTCAAAAAGCAAAATAGTAAGCCTTAAGTGACTTACTAAACGTTAAATAAGAACTCCATTACATCACCTTCGTTAACAATATATTCCTTACCTTCACTTCTTAAAAGACCTTTAGTTTTTGCATTCGCAATTGAACCTGAATCAATTAAATTTTGATACGAAATAGTCTGAGCTCTTATAAATCCTTTTTCAAAATCAGTATGAATTACTCCTGCTGCCTGTGGCGCTGTCATCCCATCTTTTATTGTCCAAGCTTTTGTCTCTTTTTCTCCGGTAGTGAAATAAGTTTTTAATCCCAATAATTTATATGTTGATCTAATTAAAGAACTTAATCCCCCTTCTTCTACTCCTAAGCCAATAAGGTAGTCTTTTTTATCTTCTGGTTCTAACTCTATTAATTCAGATTCGACTTGCGCTGATATTTTTATACATTCTGTATTTTCATTGCTTGCAAAACTCTGAACTTTTGATGAGAAATCATTACCTGCAGCTAAATCATTTTCATTCAAATTTGTTGCGTAAATAATTGGTTTAGCAGTAAGGAAGCCTAATTGCTTAATTATTAAATTTTCTTCTTCACTCAAAGATATTGATCTAACGGAAAGTCCTTTCTGTAGCTCTTCTTCAATTTTTTCTAGTAAATTATCTTCTATTGCTGCCTCTTTACTAGTTCTAACCTGTTTTTTAATTCTTTCTCTTCTTTTTTGGAGTTGGGATAAATCAGCTAAATTCAATTCCAGATTAATTATCTCAATGTCATCCAAGGGATCTACCTTACCGGAAACATGAATTACATCACTATCTTCAAAGCACCTCACTACATGAACTATTGCATCAACCTCCCTAATATTTGATAAAAATTTATTTCCCAAGCCCTCACCTTTACTGGCTCCTTTTACTAGTCCTGCGATATCTACAAATTCAATTTTTGTTGGGATAATATTTTGGCTAGAACTTAAATCACCTAACTCTTGTAACCTTTGATCTGGGACGGAAACTATACCTTTATTAGGTTCTATAGTACAAAACGGAAAATTCGCCGCTTGAGCTTTAGCATTTTCTACAAGTGCATTAAATAAAGTTGATTTTCCAACATTTGGCAATCCAATAATACCGGCTTTTAACATTTGAAAAAATTTATGGAAAAATTATTCAGAAAACATCTTCTAGTAATATAGTATTTACTTAACCAATCTTGGATAAGTTAATTATAATCGACTTGATTATTTATTTAGTTCCCAAATATTCTCAATTCCTGTTTTCCAAAAGAAATGCTTGATTTAATAAAAAAAAATATAAATCTAAGAAGTGGAATTATATTACTTTCTTTAACTATATTTTTCGTTTTCATAACCAATTCCTTCAAGAAAAATAAGTCAAAAGATATTTCTGATTTTGTAGTTCAAGTTGAAAAAGGAATCCTCTCAGATTCAATTAATACAAGTGGTGAAGTAAAAGCAATCAGGACAAGCAATATTGGGCCTCGGAAGCAAGGGGTAATAAAAGAAATAAAAGTAGATGAAGGCGATCTTGTAAAAAAAGATCAGGTTTTAGCTTCTCTTGATGATGAAGACTTTATCTATAAAATTGAAGAACTTGAATTAAATGTAGAAAAACAAAAATCTGAATTTTTAAGAAGGGAATATTTATATCAAGAAGGCGCGGTAAGTAAAGAAGACTATGAAAGTTATAAAAATAACTACAACATTAGTAGCGCCAAACTTAATGATGCAAAAGCTGAAAAAAGTTTCTATCTAATTAAAGCTCCTTATGGAGGAAAGATAACTGCAAAATATGCTGAGATAGGATCTTATGTCACACCAAGTACAAACTTAAGTTCAGACCCTAAAACCAAAAACTTTATTTTTGAACTATCAGAGGGCCTAAAAATTGTTGCTAAAGTTCCTGAGAGTGACATTGGAAGAATAAAAATAGGTCAAGTAGCCTCAGTAAGAATTGAGGCTTATCCCTCAAAAAAATATAGTGCCATTGTTCAAAAAATAGCTACAAGAGCTGTAAAAGATAATAATGTAACCTCATTCGAAGTAACTTTAAATTTTAAAGATATTTCTGAAGAAATTAAAATTGGAATGACTGCAGATCTTGAATTTAGAGTCGAAGGTAATGAAGAAAAAATCTTAGTACCAACAGTTTCTATTGTCACTGAAAAAGGTGAAAAAGGAATTTTGAAAGTTGATAAAAATAATTCTCCCAAATTTGAAAAAATCGAGCTTGGTATTAGTAGTGGAAATAAAACTTCAGTCATTGATGGATTAGAACCTGGAGAGCAAATCTTTATTGATATTCCACCTTGGGCTAAGAAGAGAAAATGAGTTTAAAATCTGAAAACTCTAAAAAACCAATTTTACTTTTAGTCGATGGTCACTCACTTGCTTTTAGAAGCTTCTATGCATTCAGCAAAGGGATTGATGGAGGTTTAACTACCAAAGAGGGATTTCCAACAAGTGTCACTTATGGATTCCTAAAAAGTCTTCTGGATAATTGTAAAAATATTAGTCCTGAGGGTGTTTGTATTACGTTTGATACCGAAAAACCAACTTTCAGACATGAATTAGATCCAAATTATAAGGCCAATAGAGATGTGGCACCAGATGTTTTTTTTCAGGATATTGAACAACTAGAAATCATCTTAGAAGAAAGCCTTAATTTACCAATTTTTAAATCTCCAGGATACGAAGCAGATGATCTCCTAGGCACAATTGCAAATGATGCTTCTTCTAAAGGATGGTGCGTAAATATTCTTTCTGGAGATAGGGATTTATTTCAATTAGTAGATGATCAAAAAGATATTTATGTACTTTATATGGGTGGTGGTCCATATGCGAAAAGTGGTAATCCAACTCTTATGAATGAAAATGGAGTAAAAGAAAAATTAGGTGTTGCGCCAGAAAGAGTAGTTGATCTTAAAGCCCTAACTGGTGATAGTTCTGATAATATTCCAGGTATCAAAGGGGTTGGTCCAAAAACTGCAATTAATCTACTAAAAGAGAACGATACGCTTGATGGAATCTATCAGACTTTGGACAAGATTCAGCAGAACAACGATAAGAAATATAAAGGATTCATCAAAGGTTCAGTTATAGAAAAGCTAAGAAACGATAAACATAATGCTTTTCTTTCAAGGGATTTAGCAAAAATAAATACTGAGGTGCCTTTAATTTTAAGTAACGGTTATGAATTAAAAAATATAAATCAAGAACTACTTTCAGAGTCATTGAAAAAATTAGAACTATCAACACTACTTAGACAAATTGATATTTTCAAGTCAACTTTCAGCAAAGGTGGTTTTGACAAAAATAATGTAGATAATGAAGAGGAGGAGACACCAAAAGTCGCAGGCAATAATGAATTAGAAAATAGTGAAAATAAAATCCCTAAAATCAACGTAACTGTTGTAAATGATTTCGAATTACTTGATAAATTAATTCAAAGATTAGACAAGACTAATCAAATAGTTTCTTTAGATACAGAGACCAATAGTTTGAATCCAATCGATGCGGAACTTGTTGGGATAGGGTTATGCCTTGGAGAAGAAAATGATGATTTATTTTATATACCTCTTGGTCATCAAAGAAAAAAGGAGACCTCCAATCAATTATCAATCGAAGATGTTTTCTCAAAGCTAAGAAATTGGATTGAAGATCCAAAAAAAGAAAAGGCACTCCAAAATTCAAAATTTGATAGGCAAATATTTTTTAATCATGGACTTGATCTTAAAGGCGTAACCTTTGACACCTTGTTAGCAGACTACCTTCTTAATAATCAGGAGAAGCATGGGTTAAGTGAAATTTGTTTTAGATTATTTGGATTTAAGCCTCCTTCATTTAAGGACACAGTTGGAAAAAATAAAGACTTTTCATTTGTTGATATTGATGAAGCAAGTATTTACTGCGGTTATGATGTTTTTCTAACTTTTAAGATTGTCAAAATTTTTAAAGAAAGTTTTTCAAAGGAAAAAGATGAATTAATCAAATTGTTCGAAGAAATCGAGCTACCTTTAGAGCCGGTATTGTCTCAAATGGAAATGAATGGCATAACCATCGACATTCCTTATTTGGATAAACTCTCAAAAGAATTAAAAAGTACCTTAGAAGATATTGAAAGTAAAGTTTATGAGTTAGCAGAGGAGAGTTTCAATCTATCTTCACCAAAACAACTTGGTGAGATTTTGTTTGAAAAATTAAATTTGGATAAGAAAAAATCACGGAAAACAAAAACAGGATGGAGTACAGATGCAGTAGTTCTGGAAAGATTAGTCGACGAACATGAAATAATCCAACATTTAATAAAACATAGAACTCTTAGCAAATTACTTAGCACCTATATTGATGCTCTTCCAAATCTTATTAACGAAAAAACAGGAAGAGTTCATACAAACTTTAATCAAGCTGCTACAGCAACTGGCAGACTAAGCAGTAGCAATCCTAATCTTCAAAATATCCCGGTTAGGACTGAATTTAGTAGGAGAATCAGAAAAGCATTTTTGCCTGAAAAAAATTGGAAACTTTTATCAGCTGATTATTCTCAGATCGAATTAAGAATACTTGCTCACTTAGCGGATGAAGAAATACTAATAAATGCGTTTCATAAAAATGATGACATTCATTCTTTGACTGCAAGATTGATTTTTGAGAAAGAAGAAATATCTTCTGATGAGAGGAGGGTTGGGAAAACAATAAATTTTGGAGTTATCTATGGTATGGGTATAAAAAAGTTTGCACGTTCAACAGGAGTAAGTAGTCAAGAGGCAAAAGAATTCCTAATAAAATACAAAGAAAGATATTCAAAAATTTTCAAATTTCTTGAACTCCAAGAAAGGCTTGCCTTATCAAAAGGTTATGTAAAAACAATTTTTGGTCGAAAGAGGGAATTTAATTTTGCTAAAAATGGACTTGGAAGATTAATAGGGAAAGATCCTTACGAAATTGACCTGCAATCTGCGAGAAGGGCTGGCATGGAAGCACAGTCATTAAGAGCCGCAGCTAATGCACCAATTCAAGGTTCGAGTGCAGATATTATTAAAATTGCAATGGTTCAACTTAATAAAAAATTCATAGAAATGAATGTTCCAGCAAAAATGCTTTTACAAGTACATGATGAATTATTGTTTGAAGTTGAACCAGATTCTTTGGAAATTACTACGAAATTAGTAAAGAAGACTATGGAAGATTGTGTAAAATTAAATGTGCCTCTCTTAGTTGATATTGGAATTGGAGACAATTGGATGGAGACAAAATAAACCTTATGAAATACTTATTTTAATATGATCAAACTTTTTAATACTTTAAGCAAAAAAGTAGAGGTTTTTAAGCCTATTGATGATGTGGTAAAAATTTATTGTTGTGGGGTAACTGTTTATGATTTATGTCATCTTGGTCATGCTAGAAGTTATATCGCTTGGGATGTATTGCGAAGATTTTTAATTTACAGTGATTTCAAAGTGAAGTATGTTCAAAATTTTACAGATATTGATGACAAGATCTTAAAAAGAGCCAGAGAAGAAAGCAGTTCAATGAAGGAAGTATCTGAAAAGAATATCATTGAATTTCATAAAGATATGGATTCTTTAGGGATAATGCGTCCGGATAGCATGCCAAGAGCAACGAATCATATATGCAATATCTGCACCTTCATAACAATCCTTGAGGAGAAAGGTTATGCATACTCTAGGGATGGAGACGTTTATTATTCTGTTTTCAAAAATAAAAATTATGGAAAGCTAAGTAATCAAAATTTACAAGAACAAAATATCAATCAGCAAGGAAGAATGGTTAATGAGGAAAATAGTAAAAAACTTAATCCACAAGATTTTGCGCTATGGAAAAAAGCCAAAGATGATGAACCATTTTTTGATTCGCCATGGGGTAAAGGTAGGCCAGGTTGGCATATTGAATGTTCGGCGATGGTTAAAGATGAATTAGGAGATACTATCGATATCCATTTAGGTGGTTCTGATTTGATTTTTCCACATCATGAGAATGAAATCGCCCAATCAGAAGCAGCCAATGGCAAAAAGCTAGCGAACTATTGGTTACATAATGGGATGGTCAATGTAAATGGGCAAAAGATGAGTAAATCCCTTAAAAATTTTAAAACTATCAGAGAGCTAATTAAGTCAGGTATAAGCCCTATGACTTTGCGATATTTTGTTATGACTGTGAATTATAGAAAACCACTTGATTTTACTGAAGAAGCTTTAAGGAGTGCTTCAGAAGCTTGGAAAAATATTAATGTAGCCCTTTCTTTTATGGATCTTACAAAAGGTGTTTTTAGATCTATTGATAAAGATGAATATATCGAAGAAGAATATAAAGAGAAAATAAGTTTTGAATTATCTCAAAAAAAGCTTAAATTTTCTGAGGCTCTGGGAAATGACCTCAATACAGCAGGTGCTATTGCAATTATTTACGATTTAGCGAAACCATTAAAAAACTTTTTAAACCAATTTCAAAGGGTTGAAGGTTTTAAAATAGACCTAAATCAAAAATTCTTTCTACTTGAAAATTTTAAAACTCTTGCAAAGTTGACTGAGGTACTTGGTCTCAAAAAAGAAGTTTTAGTAAAAGAAAGTAAAATAACAGCAGAAGAAATTTCATCTCTTATTAATGAAAGATTGAAAGCAAAAATGGAAAAGAATTATGCGAAGGCCGATGAAATAAGAAATTTGTTAAAAGAAAAAGGTATTGAACTTATTGATCAATCAAAGGAAATAACAAAATGGATAAGGGTCTAAATTTTAAGAAAAAAACCAATTTGAAATTTTTGTTTTTTAAATACCCCTTTAAATGGGAAGATATTAGAAATATCAGAGAAAATTGAAATACATTACTGTGCTCGGTTCTACTGGTTCAATAGGGACTCAAACTCTCGAAATAGCTAGTGAGCAGCCTGATAAGTTTAAAGCCGTAGCTCTTTCTGCAGGAAGAAATATAAATTTATTAACTGAACAAGTTAAAACACATAAACCAGAGGTAGTTGCAATTGAGGATGAAAGTCTTATACAAGATTTAAAAGATAATATTAATAACTTAGATTTGGATGATCCTCCCTTGATTTTAGGTGGAAAGCAGGGGATTAACGCAGTTGCATCATGGGATAAGGCAGATACTGTGGTAACAGGGATAGTAGGCTGTGCAGGCTTAATTCCAACAATGTCAGCAATTAATGCGGGAAAAAATATTGCACTTGCTAACAAAGAAACCTTAATTGCGGCAGGACCAATTGTTATTCCTGCATTAAAGAGAAATAATAGTAGGCTTTTACCTGCTGATTCAGAACACTCTGCTATCTTTCAATGTTTACAAGGATTACCTAATTATGAAAATGCAGATTTTTCAACAGGAGAGATTCCTAAAGGTTTAAAAGCCATACACTTAACCGCTTCTGGTGGTGCTTTCAGAGATTGGGCCGTTGAGGATTTAAAGCATGTCACAGTTGAAGATGCGACTTCACATCCTAATTGGGATATGGGCAAAAAAATAACTGTAGATTCAGCAACTCTTATGAATAAAGGATTAGAAGTTATAGAAGCTCATTATTTATTTGGAACCTCTTACGAAAATATCGAAATAGTTATCCACCCTCAAAGTATTATTCATTCAATGATTGAGATGGAAGATTCTTCAGTATTAGCTCAATTAGGTTGGCCAGATATGAAACTACCCATTTTATATGCGATGAGTTGGCCTGAAAGATTTAAAACAAATTGGAAAAGATTAAACCTAAGTGAAATTGGAAAATTAACTTTTAAAGAGCCAGACGAGTTTAAATATCCATGCATGGGACTTGCCTATGCTGCAGGAAAATCTTCTGGGACTATGCCTGCAGTCTTAAACGCTGCTAATGAAATGGCTGTTGAACAATTTCTCAAAGAAAAAATTTCTTTTCAAGAAATTCCAACATTTATAAGTAAAGCTTGTGAATCACATATGGATAATTTGAATTTGAGTCCCGAATTGGAGGATATTCTTGAAGTAGACAATTGGGCCAGACTTTTTGTTAACCAAGAAATTAAAAAAGGGAAAAAATACGTAAGTATTGGATAAAAGTGAATATAAAAAAACATCTTCTACTATGTGCAACACCCACAAAACAGAAATGCTTTAAAGGCAATGAAGGTCAAAAAGCATGGGAATGTCTGAAAAAGACTTTAAAAAAATTTGAGAATGATCCCTCTACAAAAAACGTTCATATATTAAGATCAAAAGCTGACTGTTTAAGGGTATGTAAGAACGGCCCAATTCTTCTTATTTGGCCTGATGGTATTTGGTATGAGAAAGTTTCTCCAGAAAAAATTTCTGAAATTTTTACCTCACATATTATTAACGGTAAGCCAATAGAAAAATGGATTTTCAAAAAAACACCATTTTTAAATAGTCCTAGATACTCATAAACCAATTCTTTACGACTTCGTCTGACCAGCAGCCATTAATCGAATGAAAACCATTATGACCTCCTTTTTCAGTTATAAAAATAGTGAATTTTTCAATAGATTCTTTTCTTAAATTCAAAGTATCCTTATATGGAACCCACGGATCATCCTTGGCATGAATAAAAAGCGTTGGAGGTAATTTTTTTATTGAGTTTTGGATTCTAAATATCGGAGAAGCTTTAATATAATAATCCTTTAAAGAATTAAATCCCCAACTAGGAGCTGTAAATTTCTGATCAAATTCCCTTATACTTTTTAAATTTTTAATTTTTATTCTTAATTTCTCGTTATCAAGGAGTTTACCTTCATCATTAAATCCATCCCATAACTGATGTTTTAAGCGGTGAAGTAACCATTTTTGGTAGATAGAATTTCTAGGCTTTTCAATACAGAGACTGCATGAAGATAAATCTAAAGGGGTACTCACGCAGGCAAGACCATCTAAAAGTTTTTCTCCTTTGTTTTCATCGTAATCTAGGCAGGCATTTAAAAGAATTGTTCCTCCTAAAGATAATCCAACACCGTAAATTGGAAGATTATTATTCCTTTTCATAAGATCTTTGAACTCTAAATTAATTAATTTTTTAAAATAATTAATTGCTGAAATAACATCACTGGAGCATCTAGCACAATAATTTCCTTTAGCTAAATATCTCGCTGATCCAGATCCCCTTAGATTTAATTTAAGAACTCCAAAACCATTATTTACTAATTTCCTAGATATTCTTCTTAAACCAAACCGTTTAGTTGAGCCCCCTAAACCATGTGTAACGATTACAAAACCCCTAAGTGAGTTTAAGTTTTCAGGTAATTCTAAAAAACCTAAAAGATAATCACATTCAAATTTTTTAGAAAGAATTTTATTAATCGGAAAGAATATTTTTTTATTTTTTTTTGATTTACCAAAATCAATAACAAAAGTATCTCTCAAAGTTTGTAAGTCCCCACCTATCCAAGGTAAGACTTCTCGAAATGGTTTATTTTTTAAGTAATCTGAAAAACTAAAAGATATACTATTATTTTTCCCCAACTCCAAGATCCTTTAATTCTCCAATCAAATCATTCAGTACCTTTTTTGCATCACCAAAGACCATTGAGGTATTTGGCAGATCAAATAAATCATTTTTTATTCCGGAGTAACCTGCACTCATACCACGTTTAATTACAAATACCGTTCTTGCTTCCTGCACATCAAGAACTGGCATGCCATATAAAGGAGAAGAGCTATCATTTTTAGCTTGAGGATTAACCACATCATTTGCTCCTAAAACTAAAACAACATCCGTTGCTGGGAAATCAGGATTTACAACGTCCATCTCTTTAAGTTGTTCGTAAGGAACATCTGCTTCTGCTAAAAGTACATTCATATGTCCAGGCATCCTCCCTGCTACAGGATGAATTGCGTAAACAACTTCAATACCATTTTGCTCTAGTTTTTTTGTCACTTCCCTTAAAGTATGTTGAGCTTGAGCTACTGCAAGACCATAACCAGGAACAATAATTACCTTGTTAGCTGCCTCTAAAGTCAATGCGCATTCTTCAACACTGCAAGAAGTTATATTTGTATATTCTCCTGAACCAGAAGATGCTGTACTTTGTGCCGATAAAGATCCTCCAAAAAGAACTGAGACCAATGATCTATTCATACCCTTGCACATTACTTGTGTAAGTATTAGACCTGCCGCTCCAACCATTGCGCCTGCTACTATCAAAAGCTGACTATCTACAACGAAACCTGCCGCTGCCGCTGCAATCCCTGAATAGCTATTTAATAAAGATATAACGACTGGCATATCAGCTCCACCAATTGGCAAAGTAACTCCAATACCTAATAAAGAAGAAACTATAACTAAAAGCCAAATAGAACTTGTATTGCCGTTTATCAAATCAAGAAAGGCTATCAAGGAAGCAACTCCAAAAACAATATTTACAAAATGTCTAACTTTGCTCTGAGTCCATCCTGGAGTTGACAACCAACCCTGTAACTTTGCCATCGCCACAATTGAACCTGTGAAAGTTATGGCACCAACAAATATAGATACAGATATTGAAATTTCGTTAATCAGTGACTTAAAAAAATCAAAATTTTCTTGGCCACCAGATATAGGAAAAATAGCTACTCCTAAGGCCACTAAAAGTGATGACATTCCTCCACAACCATTGAACAATGCCACTGTTTCAGGCATGGAGGTCATAGGTACTTTTTTTGCAAGAATTGCTCCGAATAAACTACCTATGATTGATCCAATTATTATCCAAATCCAAGACTGAATAGCAATACCAGAAGTGCCTAAATAGTAAGAAAGTAATCCTACTACTGATAGCGACATTGCAAATGCAGCTAATCTATTGGCATCCCTTGCTGATTTTACTTTTGACAATCCTTTTATTCCCAAAGCCAGTAAAAGTACTGCTAGAAGGTCAATAACGAATTTAATGATTACAGGTAGATTCATGTTAAAAATTACTTCTTATTTGATGGTTTACGACTAAACATCGCGAGCATTCGATCAGTTACAAAGAAACCTCCTACAACGTTGAAAAGAGCAAATCCAAGAGAAACTGAACCAATGATTAAAAGTGGTATGTTATCTTCTGCTTTTACAATTAAAGTCAAGGCTGCAAGCATTGTTATTCCTGAAATTGCATTTGCTCCACTCATTAGAGGTGTATGAAGAGTAGGAGGAACTTTTCCAATTAACTCGAGACCTAATAAACTACCAAGTAAAAGAACCCAAAGAAGACTTATAAAAGACATAATTTTAAAACCTCAATTTTCAAAAACTTTATTTTGAAGAACAACTCCTTCATCGCTTAATAAACATCCAGAAATGAGTTCATCCTCTTTATCTAATTTAATTACACCATCTTTTATAAATGGTGTAATCAAAGATGTTAAGTTCTTAGCATAAAGTGAACTTGCATCATAAGGAACTGAAGAGGGTAATTCGCCCGCTCCTATGAGTTTTACCCCATCTTTAATAATAGTTTCATTTGATTTTGTTCCTTCGCAGTTCCCTCCCTGAGAAACTGCTAAATCAATAACTACTGCTCCATGCCTCATTTTTTCAATCATGGGTGAGTCTATTAAAACAGGGGCCTTTTTACCTAGAACTTGAGCAGTACATATAGCAACATCAGCTTCAGATAAATATTTAGTTAAAGTTGCCTTCTGTTTTGAGAGGAATTCGGGTGTTACAGCTTTTGCATAACCTCCTGCCTCTCCTGGCTTTTCCTCAACTTCAGGAAGTTCTATAAATCTTGCTCCGAGGGACTCTACTTGTTCCTTAACAGCAGGTCTAATATCAGATACAAATACTATTGCTCCAAGTCTTTTTGCTGTCGCAACTGCCTGTAAACCTGCAACGCCTCCACCAAGAACCACCACTTTGGCAGGTTGGACTGTCCCAGCTGCAGTCATAAGCATTGGGAAATATCTATCTAACTCACTTGCAGCCAAAAGAACTGCTTTATATCCAGCAATATTGGCCTGTGAAGAAAGAACATCAGAAGATTGAGCTCTACTAATCCTCGGAAGCAACTCTAGTGATAAGGCTGAAATCTGATTACTATTGATAATCCTTAAAAGCTCCTTATTACCATATGGGTTAAGAAGACCGAGAAGAACAGCGCCTTTCTTTAACTTAGTTAAATTATCCTCTGATGGAGTTTGAACACAAAATATTAAGTCCGCTTCACTCCAAATTTTTTGATCTAAGTTGTTTATTATTGTTCCGCCCGATTCTTCATATGATAAGTCACTAAATCCTGATAATTTCCCTGCTGAACTTTCAATATAAACATCACATCCAAGGCTTTTTAATTTCTTTACCGCTTCTGGGGTAGCTGAAACTCTCCTTTCACCAGAGCTTGTTTCGGAAGGAATAAGTATCTTTGTCAATGTATTTATTTTTTTAACATACTAAATATAAATTGAAGAAAGTCAAAAGTCTTGGATTTTTGTTAAAAATATATTTTCTTTTCTATAAAAAATAGCTATTTAGAATATATAAGTACTAAATAATCCAATGAGTATAAAAGCAATCGAATGTCCTGATGGAGTTTGCCATAGTCATCATGGTGGTCATGCTGTTCCAAGGCAAGCTATGCAGAAAAATCTAGAAAAGCATGGTAAAGACTGGTGCGAGAAATTAGCAGAGAGAATTTATGAAATGTCAGTTGATACTTATTCACAGACAGTCATGCCCAGTCTCCACTCGGCAGGGTGGCAAAGAAGACATTTAGATTGGGAATTTAAGCTGGCAGAAAATGATTCTGAACCTGATGAAGCTCTTGTTGAAGGAATTATTAATGCCACAGAAAGCTTTCTAAGGAGTAGTGAGGTTCATCGATTATTTATTCAAGAATTAGTTCAGGGCACATTCGAGGAAGCAAATGATAAAAAAATAATTTCTAAAGCAATAAAATCTATCATTGAAGAAGAAATTGTTAGTTCACTAAGAGAAAAGAAAGAAACTCTTTTAAAGAAAATATCCGCAAAATTAATGTCAGAAGAAAAAGTTAGCGAGGAACTTGCAATAAATTCAGCTAAAGAGGGTTTTGAGGAAGTTGAAAGGCTACTTGCAAATCACAGCGAGGCAGTCTAACTCTATTTCTTTATATTTTCTTTATAATTGGCTCAAAAATTGGTTCAAATATAAATTAAAAATTAAATTATTGTTTGGAAGTACGAAGTTGTAACTTATTAGACAATACATAGGTTATCTGATGTGTTTACCTATATACAACTTAAAACTTTCAATGGACAATTTCATTAGGAAAAGGATCGACATAGCGACCTGTTGGGCAACCAATAGAATTTCTGCAATGGATACTTTAGAAAGGTATGAAGACAGTTATGCAATCGCAGAAGAATTTAGAGAGTGGATATTACATATTGGAGAAAAGAACGAAAATTTAAAAGATTCTGTTTTAAACTTCCCAAAGGAATTAAAAAAGTTATTAGACCAAAAAGTCAACGATTGAGTAATAAATCTATCGAGTGAAATCCGCCCTACATTATTTGGGTTAGTTTATTATTATTAATAATGAAATTAGAAAATAAATGGAAAATAAAGAGAAGATTTCAAACGTAGAAAATGTTGTAATTATAGGTTCGGGACCTGCAGGTTACACTGCTGCAATATATGCCGCACGAGCAAATCTTCAACCATTGCTGGTAACAGGATTTAATTCTGGAGGAATTCCCGGTGGGCAATTAATGACTACAACATTTGTTGAAAATTATCCAGGTTTTCCAGATGGAGTATTAGGTCCTGAATTGATGGATCTAATGAAGGCTCAAGCAGAAAGATGGGGCACTAATTTATACGAAAGTGATGTTGTCTCAATAAATACTGATTCACATCCCTTTGAATTAAAAACTTTAGAAGGAACTATAAAGTCTAACTCAATTATTATTGCAACTGGAGCAAGTGCAAATAGATTAGGAGTGATAAATGAAGATAAATTCTGGAGTAAAGGAATAAGTGCTTGTGCAATATGTGATGGAGCAACCCCACAATTTAGAGATGAAGAATTAGCTGTCATTGGAGGTGGCGACTCTGCATGCGAAGAAGCAGCATATCTCACAAAATATGGAAGCAAAGTGCATTTGATTGTTAGATCAGAAAAATTAAGAGCTAGCGCAGCAATGGTAGATAGAGTAAAAGCTAATCCAAAGATAGAAATTCATTGGAACACAAAAGTTGATAAAGCGGATGGCTCTGAATGGCTTGAGAGAATAGAAACTATTCACTCTCAAGAAGGTAAAGGGGAAATCAATATAAAAGGTCTTTTTTACGCGATAGGGCACACACCAAATACGAAATTCTTGGGCAACAAAATTGATTTAGATAATAAAGGCTATATTGCTTGCAAATCAGGAAGGCCAGAAACATCTATTGAAGGCATCTTTGCGGCAGGTGACGTTGTTGATTCTGAGTGGAGACAAGGAGTTACCGCTGCAGGAACTGGATGCATGGCAGCATTAGCTACCGAAAGGTGGCTAGCCGAGAAAAACTTAGCAAAAACTATAGTCAGAGAAACACCCGAACCAGAAAAAAAACTTAATTCATCAAAATTTAATGAAGAAGAAGTTAATGAAGATACTTTCGATTCAAATTCTGAATGGCAAAAAGGCAGTTATGCATTAAGGAAACTTTATCACGAGAGTAAAAAACCTATCTTAGTAATTTTTAGTTCCCCAAGCTGCGGCCCATGTCATGTTTTGAAACCTCAGTTAAAAAGAGTAATTAAGGAACTTGATGGAGCAGTTCTTGGCGTTGAAATAGATATTGATAAAGATCAAGATATTGCAAAGCAAGCTGGCATTAATGGCACACCAACAGTTCAACTTTTTAAAGAAAAATTATTAAAAAAACAATGGCAAGGTGTTAAACAAAGAAGTGAATTTAAAGAAGCGATAAAAGATATTATCTAAAGTAACTTTTTATTTATTATTTCTCTTAGGATTATTTTTATTCGTAGTAGGTCTAGCATTACCTGCATTTCTTTCTCGATAAGTTATCCTCCCTCTAGATAGATCATAAGGACTTATCTCAACTAACACTTTATCTCCAGCTAATAATTTAATTCTAAATTTAGTCAATTTACCCGCAGCTCTACATAAACATTGATGACCTTCAGGTTGTTCTAAAGTAACCAAATAAAATCCATTCCCCTGCTCTTTTTCTATTACACCTGAAGTTTCAATCATTAATTAATTTTTTACTAAGTACATATTATCAGAAAAAGATTAGCCAAAATTGATTTAAGAAAAAATTACATACGTAAAAATATGCAATTCAATTCAAATTGAAAATTTAATTTCATTAATTATTTGCAGTTGTCCATAGTAAAAATTTGCTTTCGCAATTTTTTCAGAATCTTCTAATTGATCAAAAAAAACAAACCCAAGGCTTTCCCATAATGAAGATCCGCAAACATTATTCAATTCATTTTTTGCTTCTTTTGCAAAATTATCTAGTTTTCGTTCAAGGTTTTTAGACTTAGAAACAGACATTGGTCAATACTATTTAATATAGTACAAATATACTATCTGATTCTAAAATTGCAATATTAAAAAGGTAATCTCTTTTTTTCTTCAATATTAAGATCTGCTTCCATTTCCCTTAATCTTTTAAGTATTTGTTGATAGTACTCCTTTATATAACTCTCTAGTGAGGTCATATCCTCTTTTTTAAGTTCCAATATTTCGTAAGTTTTGCTCATATCAGCATCTAGTGATTCACCACTACTAGTTACTTCAGCAAAAGCCAATCGCTCAGCAACATTAAGAGAATCTTGGAAAAAGGAGACTACTTTTTGAGTGACACTAATAAGGAAGGGGGAAACTCTAAAAATTTTTGCCTTTTTTTCACTAAATTTTTCACATAAAGATATAACTTCATTTGAATCCCATGCTTTGGGACCTACTAATGGCAATGATGTTCTGTGAGTTTTTGGATTATTTACTGCTGCTACAACAACTTTCGCCATATCTTGAGTATTCATATAAGCAATTTTAGTTGGAGTCCCACTCATCCACACTGCTTGACTATCAAGGATGGGGATTGCGAATTGACCAATAACTCCTTGCATAAAAGCTGCGCATTTGAAGATTGTATAGTCTAAACCAGATTTTTCAAGAAGTTTTTCAGTGCAAAATTTAATGTCCATTAAAGGAACATTTCTAAACTTTTCTGTTAGGAGGATAGAAAGGAATATTACCCTTTTTACGTTTAAAGATTCGCAAGCATTGAATAAGTTAAGTTTTCCATCCCAATCAATTTCATAAATACTTTTTGGATCATCTGGCCTACTAGTCGCTGCATCAATAACTACTTCAATATCTTGCAATGCATATTCGATATCAGAAGAATTTAATAAATTACCTTTTGTTAGCTCACAACCCCATTCTTGTAGAAAGGAAGATTTTCTTGGATTTCTTACAAAGCATCTTACTTCATGTCCCTCCTCTATAGCTTGCTTTGCTATTTGTCTACCAAGTGTCCCTGTTGCTCCTACTAAAAGAATCTTCATACTTAAGATTTACTTAACTTTAAGACCATAACTCAAATTGTGATGTATCCGTGAGAATCAGTCTCCCTGAAACTTTAATAACAAAGCCCCACCAACTAATCCTATTGGTATCAGTATCCAAAAAACTGCTGCAATACTAAAAATTTCTTTAGCCATAGTAAAATTAAATGATTACTATAATTTACATTCAAAATACATTTATTTGTTAAAAATGTAGATAATTCAAATATCTTGAAAATTTTTGAATATATGAATAATAATTTTAAAAAAAATATAAACATTCCTAATTACTGGAATTGGAATGGTTTTAAAATTTGTTGGAGTGTTACAGGCGAAGAAAATGAGATTCCAATTATCTTTCTCCATGGATTTGGAGCAAGTCGAAAACATTGGAGAAATAATTTAGAGTATTTTGCGAAAAAGAATTTTGCCTCTTATTCCTTGGATTTAATAGGATTTGGGGATTCAGATCAACCTGGGATTAGACAAATTGGAAAATTAAATAATGAGATTTGGTGTGATCAAGTGAAAGACTTTATTGCACAGGTAATAAGACCAAAGAATTCTAGGAAAGTAATTCTTATTGGCAATTCCCTTGGATCACTAGTTGCTTTAACATGCGCTGTTTCATTAGAGGATCAGATTGCAACAGTTATTGCATCTCCTTTGCCAGATCAAATTCAAGAAAATAAAAAGTCCATAACAAAAAAATCTTCATTTAAGAAATTTCAAGATAGATTCATAACAATATTTTTTTTGTTTTTCCCTTTGGAGATTATTTTATTTTTAATAATTAAATTAGGAGTTATTAAACTGGGACTAAATTCTGCATATTTCAAAAAAGAAAATATTGATCGCGAACTAATAGATTTGGTAACAAAACCAGTTTTAAGGAGAACTTCAGCTAGATCATTAAGAGCAATGTGTATTGGAATGTCTTCTAGAGATGAAAAATTTAAAGCTTCTCACCTTTTGAGAAAACTTAGCGCCTCAAAAAAAGTTCCTTTTTTATTGATTTGGGGCGAAAAAGATAATTTCATACCTTTGTTTGTTGGTAAAAAGATTGCAAATTTCCATAGATGGGTAAAATTAAAAATAGTATCCAATTCAGGGCATTGTATCCATGATGAAGACCCTTCAGTATTCAATAGAATTTCTTATGAATGGATTAGAGATTTAAAAACTTTTTAAAATATGAAACATACATTATCAGTTCTTGTAGAAGATGAATCTGGAGCCTTGAGTAGAATCTCAGGTCTCTTCGCTAGAAGGGGATTCAACATAGATAGTCTTGCAGTAGGACCTGCAGAATCCAAAGGGATTTCAAGGTTAACAATGGTAGTAGAGGGTGATGATGAAACTCTTCAGCAAATGACTAAGCAACTTAATAAGTTATTTAATGTTCTGGGAGTTGTAGATTTTACTAATCTCGCAGCTGTTGAGAGGGAATTGATGTTACTAAAAGTTTCATCGAAAGAAGATACTAGGAGTAATATCCTTGATATAGTACAGATTTTCCGTGCAAAAGTTGTTGATGTATCAGATATGGCCTTAACTCTTGAGGTAGTTGGAGATCCTGGGAAGTTAGTTGCTCTTGAGAAATTACTCGAGCCATACGGCATCCTTGAAATAGCGAGGACTGGTAAGGTGGCTCTTAAACGCTCTTCAGGAGTTAATACCGAAATGTTGAAAATAAATAAATACTCTCTAGAAATTTAATTAGATATCTGAACTGCCTTAATGTAGTCTTCTTTATTGATTTTTTCGAGTACGTCTAATCCTTTAATAATTTTCCCAAAAATCGAATATCTTCCATCTAATTCTGGGATCTTAGTAGTTACAAAAAAAAATTCAGTAGATGAAGACTTATTCTTACCGCTTTTAACCATAGCGATTGATCCACTCTCAAAAGTATTAACTAAATTTACTGTTTCACTAGGATTTTTTATTTGATAGTTATATCTTGGTTTTATTTCTTCTTTGAATTTTATTTCTAAAGGTATTGTTGGACTTGTCTTATTCAGGTTTTGTTTTCGTTCTATATAAGATTTATTTTCTGGATTAATGCCGCCATGTATAAACCTTATATGGGGATAATTTATTATTTTATAAAATTTTTTATTTTCATAAATATTATTGTCTATGTTTTCCAGAAAATTTGATACAGTTACTGGGTTATCTTTACCAAATAATTTTACCTCAAAATCACCTTTTGAAGTTTTAAAATTAACTACTTTATTACTCTGAATACAACTAAATTTAAGTTTTTGGCAGAAATAATTTGAATCAATCTTACTTTTATAACTACAAGCTTGAACCAAAAACAAAACCTGTAAAAAAGATAATGTTTTTAAAAAATATTTTTTTTTTATTTTAGGCCCTCCAAATTAACATCTAAAAATTTAGCTAGACGAGCTCCTTCTTCTTCAACCTGAAGAAGTGGTTTAAGTTCACCTGCTCCACTTAAAGGGAGAGGTTTTTTTCTACCTTTTAATACTAAAGCAATTCTTCTTCTAGGATTAAATCCCTCACTTATATCCAACTTAACAGATTTAATTTCATTAAAATTTAATTTAACTTCAACATCTTTAAATAATCCCTTTCTTTTTATTTCTACAGATTTTGAGGATTTATCAAAATAATTACTTCCTGAACCAAAGTTTATGTAAACCAAATACCACAAGTAAAAATTTAATAAATTAGCTATTACTCCGTATGCTCCCATTATTATTCCTTGAGGGATAAACAACAAATTTGAAGGATTTCCTAAAGGTAATAAATCCCTTCCTGTGTAGCTAGATATGGAGGCCAAAAGAAAACCAATACCTCCTATAGTCAGCATTCCTCCAATAATATAATTTGAAATTTTTCTTGATCCACCAATTTTTTGTTCGATTTTATCGAATGACGTGAGGTCTGAATTCATTTTTATCTTTTTTTTAGAGCCTAATTCAGATAATTTAACAAACAAAGGGAGTATTCTTACCTAATTTTTAATAAAAAAGTCAGGAAAGCTTTACAAGGCATTTCAGATATACATATATTTCCCCACATTACTCTCAATCTTTGTTACAGTCACTGCGTATCCCGAAGCTAAAAACGATTTCTCATGACGATCGCAGTTGGTAGCGCCCCACAAAGAGGATGGTTTGATGTCCTTGATGATTGGTTGAAGCGCGACCGCTTTGTATTTATTGGTTGGTCCGGACTACTTCTACTTCCTTGTGCATATCTTGCTATAGGTGGTTGGTTTGTCGGAACAACATTTGTTACCTCTTGGTACACACATGGAGTTGCAAGCTCATACCTTGAAGGTTGTAACTTTTTAACAGCAGCTGTAAGTACCCCTGGTGATGCCATGGGACACAGTCTTCTATTTTTATGGGGTCCTGAAGCCCAAGGTAGTTTCGTAAGATGGCTACAGCTTGGTGGACTTTGGAACTTCGTTGCATTACATGGAGTATTTGGCCTAATTGGTTTTATGCTTCGTCAGTTTGAAATTGCTGGCCTTGTTGGAATTAGACCATATAACGCTCTAGCATTCTCAGCAGTAATTGCAGTATTCACAAGTATTTTCCTTATTTATCCTTTAGGACAGCATAGTTGGTTCTTCGCACCTTCATTCGGTGTTGCAGCAATCTTCCGTTATATTCTGTTCATTCAAGGTTTTCACAATATCACTTTAAATCCATTCCACATGATGGGTGTTGCTGGAATTCTTGGTGGTGCTCTACTTTGCGCTATCCATGGAGCTACAGTACAAAACACTTTGTATGAAGATACAAGTATCTATACGGATGGTAAGGTTCAAAGTTCAACATTCAGAGCTTTTGACCCAACTCAAGAAGAAGAAACTTATTCAATGATTACAGCGAATAGATTCTGGAGTCAAATCTTCGGTATTGCTTTCTCAAACAAGCGTTTCTTACATTTCTTGATGTTATTTGTACCTGTTATGGGTATGTGGACATCTTCAATTGGTATTGTAGGCTTAGCACTAAACTTAAGAGCTTATGATTTCGTAAGCCAAGAAATACGTGCAGCAGAAGATCCAGAATTTGAAACTTTCTATACAAAAAATATACTTTTGAACGAAGGTATGCGAGCATGGATGTCTTCTGTGGATCAACCACACGAAAACTTTGTATTCCCTGAGGAGGTTCTTCCACGTGGAAACGCCCTTTAATAATTTATTAAGAGCTCCAAACCAAAGTATTGAGGAAACTGGTTACGCCTGGTATGTAGGTAATGCTAGATTAATCAATTTATCTGGACGTTTATTAGGAGCTCACATTGCTCACTCTGGACTAATAGTCTTTTGGGCGGGAGCAATGATGCTCTTTGAGGTTAATCATTTTACTTTTGATAAACCAATGTGGGAGCAAGGTTTAATCTGTATGCCACACGTTGCAATGTTTGGCTATGGAATAGGCCCAGGTGGTGAAGTTACTGATATCATGCCTTTCTTCCAAGCAGGCGTGGTTCACTTGATAGCTTCTGCTGTACTTGGTTTTGGTGGTATTTACCATTCATTGGCAGGTCCAGAAAAACTTGAAGAAGATTTTCCATTTTTCTCAACCGATTGGAGAGATAAAAATCAAATGACAAATATCCTCGGATATCATTTGATTGTTCTTGGTGTAGGTGCACTAGCATGGTCAGTAAACTGGTGTTTTATTGGCGGTGCATATGACACATGGGCACCAGGTGGTGGTGAAGTCAGACTTGTAAATCCAACACTAGATCCAAGAGTTATTCTTGGTTATCTATTCAGATCTCCATGGGGTGGAGCTGGTTCAATAATCGGTGTTAACTCCATTGAAGATATTGTTGGTGGACATGTTTACGTGGGTATTACTGCAATTATTGGAGGAATATTCCATATCTTTACCAAACCTTTTGGATGGGCAAGAAGAGCTTTCATCTGGAATGGTGAAGGTCTACTAAGTTATGCTCTTGGTGGAATTTGTGTAGCAAGTTTTATTGCTTCAACGTTCATCTGGTTTAACAACACTGCTTACCCTTCAGAATTTTATGGCCCAACAAATGCTGAAGCTTCACAGGCCCAAAGCTTTACTTTCCTAGTGAGAGATCAAAGAATTGGAGCTAACGTAGGTTCAACAATGGGACCAACAGGTCTAGGTAAGTATCTCATGAGATCTCCTACTGGTGAAATTATATTTGGTGGTGAAACAATGAGATTTTGGGATTTCAGAGGGCCATGGTTAGAGCCTCTAAGAGGACCTAATGGATTGAGCCTCGAGAAAATCCAAAATGATATTCAGCCTTGGCAGGTAAGAAGAGCTGCTGAATATATGACTCATGCTCCAAACGCTTCTATCAACTCTGTTGGTGGAATCATTACAGAGCCTAATGCTGTTAACTTCGTTAACTTAAGACAATGGTTAGCTGCAGCTCAATTCTTCCTAGGATGGTTTACATTCATTGGTCATCTTTGGCATGCTGGACGTGCTAGAGCAGCCGCTGCCGGTTTCGAAAAAGGAATCGACAGAAAGAGTGAACCAGCTTTAGAAATGCCTGATTTAGATTAATTTCTATCTCAACTTAAAAAAGCCCTATCTCCAGATAGGGTTTTTTTTTGCTCAATTTTATTATCTATACAATTTTTCTCTAAGCCATGGCAAACTTAATCCCATTACATTACTGAAGCAACCCTCTATCTTTTCTATATATTTACCCCCTATACCTTCTAAGGCAAATCCTCCGGCGCAATATAAAGGTTCATTTGTATCTACATAACTCTTGATTTCCCAATCTTCCAAATTAGAAAAATAAACTCTTGAACTTACTGTTTTTTTTATTATTTCAGTGATTTCTAAAATTTTGGAAGTTGAATCAAAATTCCCAATTATTAGAGTATGACCAGTATGTAAAAATCCAGATTCTCCAGACATTTTTTTCCATCTATTAAATGCTTCCTCTTTATTAGATGGTTTTCCATAAGCTTCTCCTTTAAATTCAAAAATTGAATCGCACCCAAGTATTTCCAAAGGACCATAATTAAATTCTTCGGGCAATGATATGTTTTGAATATTTTCAGATATATTATTAGCCTTTTGAAAAGATAATTCCAAAGCTAAATTAAATATATTCTTTTCTTGAATAGTAGTTTCATCAAAGTCACTTGATATTTGGAAAAATTCGATTTGACAATTTTCTAGTAATTTCTTTCTAGATTGAGAAGCAGAGGCTAGAATTAACACAAATTTTTTACCAAATTATAATTCAATTTAAAAATTAATAAATTTTAAAATTAATATAAATTACTAATGGAGTTAGAAGAAAAATTACATGAAATAAAGAAACCAATAATGGTCCTAGGAACTTCCAGTGGAGCAGGAAAATCATTAACGGTTACTGCTATTTGCAGAATTCTTAAAAATTTAGGAGAAGAACCAATACCTTTTAAAGGACAAAATATGAGTAACAACGCTTGGGTTGATTGGGAAGGTGGTGAGATGGCATATTCACAAGCACTTCAAGCTTTTGCTTGTGGTATTAATCCCTCTGCAGAGATGAATCCCATTTTATTAAAACCACAAGGAAACTCAATAAGCGAGGTGATTCACCTTGGCAAAAGCATAGGGACCACAACAGCAAAAAATTACTATAAAGATTGGTTTATTCCAGGCTGGGAAGTCATTAAAAAAAGTTTAAAGTCTATTTACGAACGGAATCCTAATTGCCGTTTAATTCTCGAAGGAGCTGGGAGTCCGGTAGAGATGAATTTGATTCATAGAGATCTGACTAATTTAAAAGTTGCTAAATATTTAAATGCAAATTGCATTTTGGTTACTGATATTGAAAGGGGAGGTGTATTTGCACAAATAATTGGTACTCTTGAATTAATGAAGCCTGAAGAAAAGAAGCTTATTAAGGGAATTATTATAAATAGATTCAGAGGAGATCTTTCATTATTTGAAGATGGGAAAAAATGGATAGAGAATAAGACTCAAATCCCTGTCATTGGAATTATTCCATGGTTAAATGATTCATTTCCTCCAGAGGATTCTTTAGATTTAATAGAAAAAAAATCACTTTCTAAAAATCCTGAAATCAAAGTTGGGATTATAAAATTACCATCTATTAGTAACTTCTCGGATTTTGATCCACTAGAAAATGAAGAAACAATATTTATTGAATGGATTAGAAAATCACAAAACCTAAGAAAGTATGACTTCATTATTCTGCCGGGAAGTAAACAAACGATTAAAGATCAAATATTTCTTGAAAATTCTGGTTTATCTCAGGATATAAGGGACTATTCAAATAACGAAGGAAATATTATTGGAATATGTGGAGGTTTACAAATGTTGGGAACAACACTTGAAGATCCTTATTTTAAAGAGGGTTCCAAAAATTATTCTGAACAAAAAATTAAAGGTATTGGATTACTACCATTAAAAACGACTTTCTTTAAAAAAAAATTAACACGTCAAATCAACTCTAAATCTATATGGCCATGCCACTCAGAAATTAATGGATTTGAAATTCATAATGGTCAAACTGTATTAGATGACATCCAAAATTCATCAAAGATTAATCCTATTTTTAAAGATTTAGATCTTGGTTGGTACAAAGAAAATAATAAAGGCGGAACTATTGCAGGAACATACATTCATGGGATCTTTGAAAATGACAGTTGGAGAGTGCAATATATTAATTTAGTAAGGAAGAAGAAAAATCTACCAATATTAAATAAACAATCAATATCTTATAAAGAGAAGAGACAATCCATTATTGATAATCTTGCGCATGAATTCCACAAACATTTAAATCTCAAATCATTTTTAAGTTGAAAGAAACAAAAAATATAAAAGTAATATGGCCAAACAATAAAGAAACATTTGTTTCAGAGGGAGATGACTGGTTTTCTTCTGCTGAAAAAGCGGGTTTAGAAATTCCTACTGGCTGCCTCACAGGAAGTTGTGGAGCCTGTGAAATTGATGTAAATGGTGAAACAGTAAGGGCTTGTATTAGTGAAATTAAAAATAATAAAAAATGTAAATTAGAGGTCTCTTTGACTACAGACCCATTTTGGGAAAAATAAAAATCACTAAACATTACCTATTATTAGATAAAGAAAAACGTAATAAAAAAATGATCCTAAAAATGTGTTAATTAGAATAACTTTCTTTTTGATTTTTGATGAGGCAATGATATAGCTTCCCAAAACATGAGGAATGATTGGGAATGATCTTATGATTAAAATATAAAAAGATCTAAAAGTAATATTGTCAAAAAATTTATAAAGATTATTTTTTTCTGGTTTTTTTAAAAATAATATATTTCTAGAAAATTTAAATTTAATTTTTCTTAAGATAAGAACTTGAATTACACTTAAAACAGTTAAAGCAGGAGAAAAAAATAAAACATAATTCAACCCAAAAATCTTTATTAAGATGAAATCAAAAATAATTGATAATGGAAGGCCTAAAAATATAGAAAATATATTAAAAGCAATCAAATATTTGTATTGAATATTATTAAATAGGGATTCAAGATCATAGGTATATTTGAATATTAGAGCAAGAAAATAAACCCCTAAATAGGTAAAAAATAATTTAAATATTACTGATTTAAAATTTATATCTTTTCTATTCATTTAAGATTAAGATTACAAATGGTTATCAAAAAAGTAGAGGGCAAATAACATCTTTTCCTACAGGAAAAATTATAGAGCCAAGCAGGAAATATTTAGAAATCAACTCTTTTTGTATATCATCAAATTTTGTTATTAAAGAATACTTGTGAAGACGTAGGAAAGTGAATAGAAGCAAATAATTTGCAAAAAAAAAACCCCTGATAATGGGGTCTTTTATAGTTTTACAAAATCAAGTGTTTCCTTGTTTCCACTTCTTCAGTAAAACCACTCCTTCACACAACTATAAAATATGCCATTAAATTCTTTTTCGTGGGAGCGTTGCATGGAATGTTACTTAACTGTCACATGTGCCAGTTTTTCATTTCTTGACATAAATAAATTAAAAAAACTTATACAGAAGAGGGGTCTTTACTTATCAGAGATTAATGTGTGACGAGTTTCTGATTTATATGATTTATTTTAAAAAGGTATAAATTATCTAAAGTATTGTTTGCTATTTCTTTTCCCAAAATAGATAAAGATTTGAAAACTGGTTTTTAGTATCTACTATTGCAGTGCTTGTTGAGATCAACTTCCATCCTGCAGAATTACGTTTTTTCATAATTGCTGCAAGTTCGTTTTCTTGTCTTTGAGTATTTGCATTCCCAACTGCATAATATATATCAAGATCATTTTCTACTTTTGCCATTTTTTAAGGTGATGCTTTATTCAGAGTTAATATTACTCAATCTTTCATCGTTACTGGGTAAGATTCGATAGAGTGATTGCAAATAAGTCTTATATGGTATTACCTTCACCCCAAATTGCGATTGGACTACTGCTTATAAGTATTGGAATAGTAGTTACTTTCGATATCAAAATTGAATAGTTTAAAAGTAAAAAAAAATTGGATATCTGGATAAATATCTACTTAATTCGATCAAAAAAGAATTATCTTATTTAGATCAAGAATAAAAAACACCCTGCAATAAATCCACTTAAATGACCTAACAAACTTACCCCTGGCAAAAATGAGAGAATCAAACCTATAAGGCATATTGTCTTTGACATTTTTTGCACTTGGTAATTGGATTTTAAACCAATTTTTTTGCCTAAAAAGTGACTCTTTCCATAAAAAGACGTTAACAGTAAGAATCCAAATAAAGCATAAATTATTCCACTAAATCCTAAAGCGGCATAGTTCGGATAGAAATTAAGAAAGTACAATAAAATCTTTTCGTAAACCCAGATAATAAAAAAATTCAAAAAAGAACAAATTAAAATAAATTTCAGATAAAAAAATCTGCTTTCTATTCCAAGTCTCATCAAAAAATATCTAGTAATGATTATTCCACCAATATTTGACAATAAATGATTTAAATCTGCATGAACTAGGATTGATGTGAAAATCCTATAAGGTTGATCACTAATTAATTTTGGTACAAAGTAAAAATATTCTTTATCAATAACTCTAATTATATCTGTAAGTATAAAAACTGAAATTAAAAGAGATGCGCTTAGGATGTATTGCCAATCATATTTAGATATTGAATTATTAACAGTCATATTCTCTTTATTTTTATACTAAAAGAATATCTACTTACTTAGAAGAAAAGACCCTCAAAAGGGCCTTTTTAACGTCTTGAGTTTATATTAGCTTTAGTAAACTTTGCAATGAGAACTTGTTGGGTAGTCTTTGCATTCTTTTTCCCAATAATCTTGTCTTTGATCTTTTGGTAGTTGATAATTAAAATCATGCATTCTCCAAATATCTGAAGTCGCATTTCTAAGGGCAGTGAATGGAGTGGTAAGTCTCATAAAACCTCCTATATCTCTACTCCTTAATTATCCTCTTATTCAACTGAAATTAATAGAGTATTAATACCCGAGTATTAGTGCTTTGCGGTTGACGCGACTATATTTTCCAATTAAGTAGGAGTAGAAATAATTCAGGAGTTAAAAGCACTTCATCGACTTTGTGTCAGCGAGGTGCATAAGACTCGAAGAGGGCAAATAAATGCCCTCTTATTTTATTTTTAGGACTTCCTGAAACGATAAATTAACGGAGAGGGTGGGATTCGAACCCACGAATAGTTTCCTATTAAACGATTTCGAGTCGTTCGCTTTCGACCACTCAGCCACCTCTCCGTATATTTAAAGTATGCACAAAATAAAAAAGTAAACTTGGCTCTATCTTATTATCTTAATTTTTAATTCCACCCTGCATCTTTCATCAATTTAATAGCT
This sequence comes from Prochlorococcus sp. AG-355-B23, assembly GCA_003280935.1. Classification (GTDB taxonomy): domain Bacteria; phylum Cyanobacteriota; class Cyanobacteriia; order PCC-6307; family Cyanobiaceae; genus Prochlorococcus_A. Next base: position 23,999 of record QCDJ01000003.1, on the reverse strand, counting down.
AGAGAATTTTTTTCTCCAAGGTCTTCTACAGTAACACTATCAGGTATAAACTCTCCAAAATTCCTTACTATTTCATTCTGATTAACTTCCTTCAAAGGATGTTCAAAAGTTGGTGCAGCTAAACCTTTACTTCCTTCCGGAGATGCTAAGAATTCAAGCAACTGAATAGCTTCATTTTTATTTGTTGCGTATTTTGCCACACCACCAGCACTAATATTTACGTGAGCAGGATTAGGTGTGAGGACCTTTGTTTTTTTCGCATATAAAGCATCTCTCCTTCCATTAACACCTGCTAACATTCTTGCTACATAGTAATGGTTAACAATTCCTACTCCACATTTTTTCTTAGAAACTGCTCTAATTATTGCAATATCCCCTGGGAAAAATGGTTTTGAAACGTTTGAAATCATCCCGCTTAACCAAGATTTAGTTTCTGATTCACCTTTGTTAATTATTTGATTGGCAACTAAAGATTGATTATATGGACTTTTTCTATTTCTTAAACATACTTTCCCTTTTAAAGAAGGATCAGCCAAATCAGTGTAATCATTAATCTTGCTAACATCTACTACTTTTGGATTAGCTATCATGACCCTTACTCTTCTTGTTAATGCATACCATTCCTTATTTGGATCTTTTAATCCAATAGGAACATCATTTTCTAAATTTGAAGATTTTATTGGTTGCAGTAATCCAGCTTTTGCTGCATTAGTTATTCTTGCTGCATCTACTAGCAATATTAAATCTGCTTGAGAATTTTTCCCTTCTCTTTTTAATCTTTCAATTAAAGATATTCCTGCAGCTTCTATTAACCTGACTTTAATTCCTGTTTCTTCTGCAAATTTTTTATAAACATTTCTATCTGTGTTGTAATGTCTACCAGAATAAACTTTGACTTCTTTTTCTGTTGAATTAACAGGGATATTTACATTCATTAAAAATGTACATGTTAGTGCTGTATAAAATAGTTTTTTGAGTTTTTGCACTTTTTCAAATTAGTATCTATGGTTACTTTATACTTATCAAAACTGTAAAATCCTTAAAAGCGACCTTCTATACACAAAGATGTATCATTTTTTATATTGCTCATGAATTATTTAACTCATCAGTTACTAAATGCTGAAGAAATTAACTTTATAAAGAAAGAATTAGAAGAAGCAACTCAAGATTGGGAAGATGGGAAAAAAACTGCTGGTAGTCATGCGTCAATGGTAAAAAATAATTTGCAACTAAATAGAAATACTGAAGTATCAAAAAACAACGCTCAAATAGTTAATAAAAAAATCCTTTCCAGCCAATTAATAAAAAGTTTTTCTTTACCTAAAAGAATACATGGAATAATGTTCACAAAATCTTCAAATCAAATGCATTATGGGAGACATATTGACAATCCATTCATGTCTTCTGGTAGATCAGATTTATCTTTTACCCTTTCATTAACGAATAAAGATTTTTATGAAGGAGGAGAATTAATCATTGAAACAATGAATTCAGAAGAGAAATTTAAATTAAATTCTGGAGAGATGATAATATATCCAAGTTCCTACTTGCATTCAGTAAATGAAGTAATCAGTGGCGAAAGATTAGTATGCGTAGGCTGGATAGAAAGTTATGTTAAATCAGCTGAAGAAAGGGAATATTTATTTGATCTTGATGCCGGAGCAAGAGGACTCCTAGCAAAATACGGCAGAACAGATGAGGTTGATTTAATTTTCAAATCCTATTCAAATTTATTAAGAATGTTAGGTAATTAGTAGAACATTTTATACAACAAAAAGAAAAAGTTTTTAGAAATATATAAGATAATTCATATACCATAATTAAAAAATGCCTAGAAAAAGTTCAATTGCAATATTTATAGCTGCTACTAGTGCGCTAGCAATCTCATCTCCTGTTAGTGGAGGAGAAAAAGATTTAGGGGGTCTTAAAGAATGGAATACAGACATGTCAATTGATGCAGAATTTCTTCTAGATGAAGATGCTCAAAAAATTGCGGATGAAGCCGCTAAATCGAGCACTTGTATCCCAGTTGGCGAAGGAGAAAACTGCTGGTGATTCAAAAAAGATTAAAAAAATCTATGTTTTATATAATGAAACATTGAAATATATCTAATTTTTATAGCTATTTCTAAAATTTTTGAGAAATTTAAATAATCTAATTATTGTTCAACTATTTTAGTTAAATTTCTTCAATCAATATTTTTAATAGGCAAAAAAAAACCCCTATAAAAGGGGCATTTTTTATTCAAAAAAAATTTAGAATTTGAATGTGGTTTGTAAAAGGTAACCTGTCATATCAGCTTCCGCATCACTGGAGTTTTTGGAAGTTCCACCGAATATTGTTGGAGTAATTGAAACTGAATCATTTACTTTATACTTATAGTAAATTTCATACAAGAAAGGATCAACAGTTTCTCCTTCAACTTTTTGAGGCTGACCAAATGCTAAGCCAATTTTATCATCAGCATTGATTACGTCAGTCCAGTTAAGTCCAACGAAATAAGCAGTTGTATTTGAGTTTGATGATGCATCGGTTTCTGAGGTATCATAACCAACTGAAATAGAAGGAACAGCAGTAGATGAATCTATTGGTCTCCACCAAGCTCTTAAAGCATAGTTAGTACTATTACCGTCACCTGATCTTGCTTTTCCATCGGTTGTCATGAAATAAGAGTCAGTCCAGCCATTATATTTCATGTTAACTAGAGCAGAAACAGAATAATTAGACTTTGTATACCCAATTTGAGTTGCCCAACTTTGTTTAGCTTCATCAGTTAAGACAGGGTTTTTGGATGTAATGTTAGAACTAACTGCAAAACCGTTATCTGCAGTATAAGCCCAACCAGCTCCTGGACTTGTACTTGCACCATAACCAGCTGCATTACCTCCAAGAGTAAATGCCTTCAACACTGGTTCATATATTGAAGGAGTTGTTGCATGCATATAGTAGTTTTCGATCTTTGGACCGAAAGTTACAGTATGATTGGTGTCACCAACTGGAGTTGTGTACCAAAGTTTATCAACTTTAAGGGTATCTCCATTACCGTTACCTGAACTTAGATATGTATTGTAAACAGATTTTGTTTTAGACCAAGAAGAGTGATTACCAGTCTTAATTCTTGTATAGAGATTATCATCACCAGTAAAACTAGTATTTAAGTTCATTGTATATGTATACATGAACTGTGTTTTACCGGTGTAAGTGTCGTCATCAGTATCAACACTACCTATATCGAAAATTGCTTTACCGTCTAAAACTGTTGTATCGGAAAAGCCACCAGCTTCAATTTCATTTTGTTTGACTTCAAGGCCATCAACACGACCTTTAAGGATTGCAAGATCTTCACTAACTTCGTTAATGAATGTTTTACTGTCAAGTCTTGAAGATTGATTATTGGTGCTACGAGAGTAGCTATTAATTTCTTCTAAGTTGACAACGTCAGAAGCTTGAGCAGCAATTGGAGCTAATAAGCTCACAGATGCTCCTGCAACCAACATTTGTTGGAAGAGTTTCATTTTACCTCACACTAAAAATACCCAATAAAAATGGGTAACTATACTGTATCGAGCGTAACAGAAAAGGAAAGATATAAAAGTTTCATTTCGACGTAGCTTATGATACAAACAAATTTTTTCTTGTCCAAGTTATATATTTTAATTTTTCATCAATGGAAAGTTTAGTGATTCTCTTTCATCTACCCATGATGATGCAACTTCTCTTGCTAATTTTCGAATCTTTTCAATATATTGTGCACGATCTGTAACTGAAATTACTCCTCTAGCATCAAGAAGATTAAATGTATGACTACATTTCAGAACAAAATCAAGAGCGGGGTAAGTTAATTTCTTTTCTATTAAAGAAATTGCCTCGGCTTGATAAATTTCAAATAATTTTCTGAGATTATCGGGATTAGATTCAGTAAAATTATAAGAGCATTGACTTTTTTCAAATTGAAGCCAAATATCGCTGTAGTTTAAATCTTTGTTCCAATTTAAGTCCCAGATACTTTCTTTATCCTGCAAAAACATCGCAATCCTCTCTAATCCATAAGTGATTTCGATTGGAATTGGATTACAATCTATTCCACCACATTGTTGGAAATAAGTAAATTGAGTAACTTCCATTCCGTCCAACCAAACTTCCCAACCTACACCCCAGGCTCCAAGTGTCGGAGACTCCCAGTTATCTTCCACAAATCTTATGTCATGATTTCTAGGCTTAATCCCAAGAGATTCTAGAGATGTCAAATATTTTTCCTGAATTCCTTCCGGTGAAGGTTTAATTATTACTTGATACTGAAAGTAATGTTGCGCCCTATTTGGATTTTCGCCAAAACGTCCATCTGTAGGTCTTCTACATGGCTCCGCATATGCCACACTCCAAGGTTCTGGTCCAATAGCCCTTAAAAAAGTATGCGGATTCATTGTTCCAGCCCCTTTTTCGGTATCATATGGCTGCATAATCAAACAACCTTGTTCTGACCAAAAATTATTTAAATTTTGAATTATATCCTGAAAAAACATTTATTTGTAATAGTGGAAAAATTTAGATCAATGCCACTAGACATAATAACAAAGCTTTAAAGTAAAAAATATTTAAAAATCAAAGTTCTCAAAATATCATCCAAAAAAAAGCTTCATAAAAATAGATCCTTGATAAAAATAAATGAGGAATTAATTATGTAAAAAAATCTAATGGCAATGGTCCAAAAGTATTAGATTCTTTAGCACCTTCGTCATACTGACATGTTATTAAAATTCCTTGTCCAAGACCATTTTCAGATCTGACAAAAACATTACTAGTTTTTTGATTAGCTTTTAAAAAAACACCTCCAACAGCATGAAGGGAACCTAGATTCCCAAATTTAATTGAGGAATATCTCTTCGAAATTGATTGCAATGTTTCAATAGCTTTATTATCACTAGGTGCCATTATTCCTATTGTTATCCAATCTGCATTAAAAATATTTGCTTCTAGTTCCTCCAAAAGTTTTTTTGCTTGAATATCCCTTAGTTGAGGAGCAGTTCTAAGATTATTTAAATCGACTAATTTATTTATTTCCATTAGCTTTATATCTAAAAAATTCTTAACTAAATGTTCTTCCATTCCAAGCCCACAATGAAGCTGGCACATCCTCAAAAGAAATATAAATCCTATCTATTGGGATCCCCATTTTCTCGTATACAAAATCTGATATTGGCTTTGCCATTTCTGAAGGATTTAGAGAACCTATTGATTTGATTTCTAAAAAGCAAGAAGGTGTCTTATCATCAAAATACATTTGGCAATTATCATCTATTTTCGCCATAACAAAACTTCTTGATTTGTTAGTTAAAGATGAAATAAGAATTGTAATTTCTTCGAGTAATTTACCTTTATCATTTACATTTGCTGAAGTCGAAACATTTATATAAGGCATCTCTATGCAGCAAGATAATCTTTCTTAGAATCATTTTCTAGATAAACAGTTTTGGTTTTTAAATTTCTTTTTGATGAAAGATATGCCATATCGTATGAACTTATTCCGTTTTTATAAGGATTGAAAAGAGCATTTTTAGACCTGTTTTTTTTGCTCCTCTTGAACTCAATCATAATTATTAAATCTTTAATTAATAATTTAACTTTTTTTGAATAGATGTCTAGTTTTTTTGAGAATTTTTAATTTATTAAATGAAAAAAATTCCTAATACACAATTAGAATTTCTTTTTACTAGATTTGCAATGTAGATTCTAAATTAATTGCTTTGGAAGTTTTAAATAATTATCAAAGGAAAAAACTTGATGAGAGTAATGATGAAGAATTTTATTCTGATCCAAAATTTGTTTATCATCTCGATGCAAACTTCAGGCAAAATCTATCTGATTTATATGAAAGAGAAATTGATAATTATTCAACCGTCCTTGATTTAATGTCCAGTTGGGATAGTTATTTACCTAAAGGAAAAAAATATAAAAAAGTTATTGGACATGGTTTAAACAAACAAGAACTTGAAAAAAACAAAATTTTTAATTCTTTTTGGATACAAAATTTTAATTTAAATCAACAAATTCCGCTAGATAAAGAAAGCGTTGATTATTGCTTGATGGTAGCCGCATGGCAATATTTACAATATCCAGAAAATTTAACTAAAGAAATTGCAAGAATATTGAGTAGAGATGGCAAGATTATTATTGCTTTTTCAAACAGAGCATTTTGGCATAAAGCTCCTAACATATGGACTTCATCTACTGAAGTAGAGAGGGTTAAATATGTAAGAAAAGTATTAATCTCAAACGGATTTAATGAGCCAAAAATTATCAAAAAGTTTACTAAACCTGCACTTAATATCTTTAATTTTTTAAATAAAGACCCATTTTATTGTTTAATAGCGACCAAAGAATAAATTTTTATTTGAATTGCATTAAACAACAACTCTATGTGAAAGTTATCAACTAAATTTCATAGCCAGACTTTTAAATTTTTACTAATATTGGGTAGTTAAAATTAATCATATGGGTTCTAAAAGAGAAAAATATCCTGAAAAATGTCCTTGGGATCTTGGCCCTAAGCAACATTTAGCAAAAGAAGAGAACTGGACTTTAAGATTAGGAGAAGCAAATGTATGCTTTAGCAAAAATAAATTAGATAATAATTATTTTCATGTAATTAGTAATGAAAATGAAGAGCAAATTCTAGCTTTTAGAGCAAGACTCTTATATCAAAAACTACTTGATAAAGGGTTTAGATTGGTCGAATAAAAAACCTAATTTAATAAGCATAGATCCTCGAAAACAAACTTTTGTGTTTCTTCTTCTTTATTTAGGTTTAAGTATTTTATTGTCCTCGAATTTAGTATCCAATAATCGTCTTTACCCATATTTAGAAATTCATCCTCGTATTCCAATTTTTGAGAATTTGTCTCAAGTGTATTTGGATCAATTTGTTGACTACTATATTTTTTACTCAGCGAACCTGTTCCTGTATCTAAAAACTCTTCAACTAAAATTTCTATTATAGTTCCATGAATTTTTCTGTAGACCATATTAATACAGTTATTTTTAACTCTATATTTATCACCTTGATTCTTACCTGAAACACTCATTTCAATCCCACTTTCAGAACTTTTTAGTAAATTAAAATTATTTTCTGAGTGCACTAATTCAAATTCTCTTTTTACCCTATGTATACAAACTTCAAATAACTGAGAGGCAATACTTTTAACAACTTTCTCATCTTCTATATTTTGAATATTTGGTTTAAAGTCTTTACCTAATACGAAATTACCTTTATGAAGGTTATTATTAATCAAAAAAATACATTTACCTTGGTAACCATGAAAATCATTCTTCCAGGTGTACCGATTTTCATAAGCCTTTCTAAAAATCTCCTTACAATTAATTTCTTTTAGGTTGTCCATTAATTTTTTAATGCGTGAGATAATTCTACAAAAAAACCTCCCTGCTAGAGGAGAGGTTTTTTATATAGAGTTAGACTAGTTTTGAGTAATTTTTGTATTTTCAATATTGTCAAAAGCTTGACCAATTTTTTTAAAGTCAAATCCCATTGCTCTAAGTGCATGCCAAAGATGACCTTGTAAGAAAAAGAAACCCAAATAAAAATGAGTATTAGCAAGCCAAGCTCTGGAGCTATATGATCCTGAACCCAAATCTACTGTGTCAGTAAAATAAGGGGCGAACTCAAATTGAAGCTTTAAGGGTTCTCCATATAGATCAATTGGATATATGGTTGTATTTGATGCACACCAAAAAGCAGCAACAAAAGCCATATAAGAAACACCAACAACTGAGTATGACAAAATTGCCTCAGCGCCAAGTAATCCTTTTCCTTTAAATTCTGTGTATTCTCCAAATTGTTTAGTGCAAATATGGAAAACTCCTCCAATTATTTCAAGGAAAGCTAAGAAAGCATGTCCTCCCATAACATCTTCCAGACTATCTATTTTTAAAAAATCAAATTGATGATTCCAGATAGCCGCAATATCTAAATTGTAAATAACTTGTCTTGTAGATCCTATTGCTGGGTCGTAAATTCCATGTATACGAGCCCATTCTACGAACATAATTGCTCCAAGTCCTAGGAAGATTAGATGATGACCAAGAATAAAAGTTAATTTATCTGGGTCATCCCATTCGAAATCAAATTTTTGTGGCTTACTATTTTCGGGGTAGTCTCCAAGATCACCTGCAAATTTATTGGAATGTAATAATCCCCCAGCACCCAATACTGCTGAGAAAATTAGATGTAATGTGCAAATTACAACAATTCCATATGGTTCAGTAATAACACCATTTTCAACGCCACCAATTCCAATACCTGCTAGATGAGGCAAAACAATTGCTTTCTGTGCACCCATAGGAATACTGGCGTCGTAACGAGCTAATTCAAATAATCCAAAAGCTCCTGCCCAGAACATCATTAGGCCTGCATGAGCAGCATGAGCAGCTATGAATTTACCTGAACGGCCAACAACGCCAGAATTCCCTGCGTACCAGTCATAGGTGACATCAGATTTTCCGTAAGTTTGTAACACTTGATTTAAGTAAACAGCAAATTGAGCATATTGCTTATCAGTATTGTTTTTACATGTTCTTTACAGATTTAATTACTTATGTAAAAAAAACATATTAGGAAAGAACAAATGTTACAAATTGAGGAAGTATGTCTTAGAAAGCTTACGCCAAAGAAGGGATTTCACCCTTTAGCTGAGAAGCCCATGTTTCAAGACGTGAATCGGTCAAATCAGATTCACTATCCTCATCAAGAGGTAAACCACAAAAGGTTTCTCCTATGACACTTTTAGACTCATCAAAGGTATAAGAAGATTTATCTACATAACCGACCATTTCAGCACCTGCTTTTGTGAAGTAGCTATGAAGTTCTTCCATTGCATCGCAATAGTTTTCTGTATAAGTAGAAGAATCTCCTAACCCAAAAATTGCAACTTTTTTCCCTGATAAACTTAGTTCACCAATATCCTCTAAGATTGAATCCCATGCAGTTCCCGATCTTTCTTCATCGGCACCAGTATTCCAAGTAGGAATACCGCAGATAATTCCATCAAGACCTTCAAATTCTGAAAGGTCATCCACATCAGATACATCTTTAGGTGCTTCTGCTGAAGAGATAAAGTTGTGAAGACGATCAGCTACGTCTTCAGTTTTTCCAGTTGTAGTTGCGTAATAAATTCCTACAGTCATAACTTCAAAATGTTTACATTAAAATAATAAAATCTAGAAACATTAAATTAATTTCTTTAAAAACTTTTTCATGTAAAAAATTATACTAACCAAAGTATGAAAAATTTTTTGATAACAATTTCAAGCATTTAAAACATCGTGACTGACAAATTTCAAAATGATATTAAAAATCTTATTGAAGAATTCAATTTTAATGGGCATAAAAAATTCAAATTAATTGTTTTATTTGGTTTATTGGGAGATTTTGATAGCTTTGAATATGCAATAAATTTGAAAAGTTTTATCGATAATAATCAAGATAAAAATTTAGATATTTTTGCAATTGCTATAGGGGACCAAAATGGAAAAGAAAAATTTTGTAACTTCACTGGCTTTCGCAAAGAAAATTTAATTGTGGTTTCTAATAACCAAATCCATAATAATCTTAAAGTTTCAAGAGGATTAGATGTTGGTTTAGGAGGTTGGATCAATATGCTTTTGATGTTATCTGGAATAAATTCTTTTAAAACAATCAAAGAGGTTATCAGAGGTTATCTCGGAGACCGAAAAGCAAAGCAAATCTATTCGGAATTTGACAAAATTGAAGTTTTAAAATTTCTAAAATTTTCAGGTAATTCATTTACACAGGTTTTCGGTGATGGTTATTTGAGACCATTTGAATTGGCAACATTTAGATTAAATAATATGAATGAAATTATTAAAAATTGGGGTGATTATATTCTTAATGAAGAATACTTGCCTCAAAGAGGGGCTTCTTTTCTATTGAACAACAAAAATCAAATTATTTATAAATTTTTTTCAAATGATGTGCTTGGATATTCATCAAACATGAGGGACCCTTTAGCATTTTTGGCTGATTTAATTAAAAAATAGTTTTTAAAATATTTTATGAATGTAGATATATTTGGATATTTTGCAGCGATTCTAACAACAGCTGCATTTCTACCTCAATTGATAAAAACTTTAAAAACAAAAAAGGCAGATGATGTTTCTTTGATAACATTAATAATGTTTATTATCGGGGTTTTGTCTTGGATTATTTACGGTTATAAAATTTCGTCTACACCAATATTGATAGCAAATTTAATTACCCTAATTTTAAATCTATTGATATTAATCTCTAAAGTATATTTTTCAAAAAACAAAAAAGAATAAAGAATAAAATATTTTTTTTTTAAAGTAATAAACTTTATATTTATTTTTTAAATCTTTATTAAAATAGGACAAAAATTTGCTTATCTTGAAAACTTCAAAGTGCTGGGTTTGGTTTAAAGGAAGCCTCAACAAGGGTGGATATTGGAAAGAAGGTTTTACATGTACTTTTGATGAAAAACCAGGTGTTTTAATAGAAAGTCCTGCATACGTAACTTGTCGGGTTCCTTCATGGAGAATTTTGACTAAAGAACCAGAAAATTTATATAAATCTCCTCAAATCCCTGACAAAGCAATCTGGAAAATAATTTAGATTCTCAATGAATAATAAAAACTTTTTGACTGCACTACGGCAAGTTAATATTGCTTTAGTAAATACATAATTAATACCATCTACTCCCTTTTCATAAATATTATCCCTTTTTTAATATTTGGTTTTCTTTTGGGGAAAAAGAATCCAAAGATTTCAAAATATATTGCAAGACCTCTAATAAGATTTGGCATTCCATTAAGTGTAATGGGTCTCCTATTAAAGGAAGGTATAGATATAAACCTAATTAAAAGTGCATTTTTAGCATTCTCCCTAATTGGATTTTTAATAGCCTTAATAAATTTAATCCCAATATTTAAAAAGAGGCTTCCAAATTACACATTGCAGCTTGCAGGCCTAATAGGTAATACATCATTTCTTGGAATACCCATTGCAATAGCACTTCTTCCTTCAACAACTATAAATTTCACTATAGGATTTGATTTGGGAACAACACTTTTCGCTTGGATATTTGGACCTTTTTTTCTTCAAGAAAAATCTAAAAACAAGAATATCCTTAACATCAAAGGATTCTTAAATGCGTTGATAAATAGTCCTGCATCAAGAGGGATTATTGGTGTACTTCTTGCATATCTTTTTCAAATAGATGAAATTTTAGGCAATTACCTTTGGATTCCTGCAAAAATAGTTATTGCTTTGGCAATAATTATTGTGGGAACAAGACTTGGAATAATCACAAATCAAAAAGGAAGGATTTTAGATCTAAATGAAGAAATTAAATTTTCAATTTTATTAAAGTTATTTATTCTTCCTTTTATTATTTTTTTAATATGCAAATTCATAAACTTAAACTTCTATCAATCATCAGCAGTAATTCTTCAGGCAGGAACACCAACGGCGATATCCACAATATTAATGGCAGAAGCTTATGGTGTGAAACAAAAAATCGCTTCAAAAATTCTTTTTACTACAACTTTAATTTCAATAATTACAATTCCTCTATTAAAGATGTTTATGGATTTATTTATTCAAAAGACATGAATGGAAGATGGATATGATGCATGATTGATGAATATTGTAAAGATTATGTCCTGATAACTAAATAATGTCTTAAGATTTAGTTTATGAAATCAGCAAACCCTGAAAATGAATATATCCCTTTAGATCTAAGGATTTCTGTGAGGAGGGACACTCTAAGGCTTATTTCAGAGATGGCCCAAGATATGGGAATAAGCATTAATGAAGTTTTTAGTTTTTTAGCCGAAGATTCTGTCATCGATCTAGAGTTAATGGAAGATTTGAATAAAGTAGATATACCAAGCAAGTGTAGCCTTGATGATTTAAAAAAGGCTCTTCTTAAAAAAAGACTTTGTTAAAATTTTTCAACTTTTTTATTTTTCCAGTCAGATTTATATCCACTATTTACTAAAAATTTCGAATACTTATTTAAATCATTTTTTTGAATTCGCCATAAATTATAAATCCCAAATTTGCCCAATTTTTGATGATTAATATTTGACCATTGCTTTCCGCGGGACGAGAATTCATCTATTACTACCAATAGAGATTTGTATTCATAATCTGGTTGATCATCATAATTTTCTCGCCTATCACTATAAAGCCTTTCCGAAAGATTAATTAATCCCTCTTCAGTGCTTGGCTCATAAAAAACTATTTGTCTCGAATAATAATGTAATGAAGGTTTTCTTATACCGATCATTGCTAAAGTTTCCCTCCCTTCGCGAATATCTAAAATTAATTTTGAGATATTCCTCAAAGGTAATTGTCTAGATGTATCTGCTAATTTTCTAATTGGAGACATCAAAGAAAGTTGTCCAATTAAAAGTAAAATTTGAAGATAAAAAAGGATATTTTTGGATTTTAAAGAAATTAAAATTATTGCGAGAAGTGTAAATGAAGAAAAGAACAATCTTGCTTTAAAAATTATCCCAGAGCTTAGTAGTTCAGATGCAAGATTAGGCATTTCAGGATCATTTATTGAACTTAACCAATTATTCGAGAAAAAGAATGCCATTGAGACGCCAAACAAAATTAAAATATTAAAAATCCATAAATATAGATAACTTTTCCTTGAATTTTTTAAGTTTATAAAACTATTACTAATTAAGATTGCGGCTGCCGGAATTGCTGGTAACCAATAGCTTGGTAATTTTGTAGCAGAAAGACTAAAGAAGATTAAAACAGATGTTAACCAACATAGAGAATATGTATAAAGGGAGTTAGTGATACTGCAATTTTCTTTTGAGCTTTTCAATAAATCCTTTATGGTCTTGAATATCCCGTAACACAAAAAAGGAGTGAATGGTAATGAAGCTAATATCATTATGTAAAGAAAAAACCAGAAGGGTTCAGAATGATTGTTTACAACTGAGGTATATCTTTGAAGATTATGGTAACCAAAAAAATTGTCCCAAAAAGGCTTTCCCTCTTTTATTAGTTCTAATATGTACCACGGAACACTTATTAGTATCGTTATGAAAAAACCTTTCTTAGGATTGATCTTAAAGAGCAAAGTTTTCCAATTCTTCTGAATAAACAAGAAAGATGTAATAGTTAATAATGCTAAAACAAATGCAACAGGTCCTTTAGTTAAAATTGCAAATCCCAAAAATAACCACGCAGAAATGCATTGATCATTACTCTCACTTACCATTCTTCTCCAAAACAAAAGCAGGCTTATCCCCAAGGTTCCAGTTAAGAGGGCATCACTCACGGCAGTTCTACTCCAGATAATTATTAGTGGAGACAAAGCAAAACTTAATGATGCAACTATTGGAGTGAGAAATTGTCTATCGCCCTTCTGTGGCCAACAAAACAACGTATCTCCAATCATCAACATTAAAAATAATGATCCCAAAGCTGAAGGGAGTCTTGCTGATAGTGTCCCAAAACTATCCCAAATCTCGTTTTTCGGTAATGAGTAAAAAAAACCCATTAGCCAATAAATTAAAGGAGGCTTATCAAAGCGTAAGATTCCATTGACTTTTGGAGTCAACCAATCACCAGATTCACTCATCGCCCTTGCCGCAGCAGCAAATAAAGGGGGCGTTTCGTCCACCAGTCCTGTATTACCTAAACCTAAAATAAATATTATGATCCCAGAAATTAAAACTATTGTTGAGTTAAAAAGCCTTTTTTTTGAGTTCAGATTAAACATTAAATATATGTATTTTATTTATATTCGATAATTACCTTATTAAGCCAGTTCACAACCTTGTTAGCAAATATATCTGCTGAGGCATTTTTTTCTACCCATTCTCTACAATTTTTGCGATTTATTTTTTCAATAATATTTGTATAGTAAAGAAGATTTTCTTTATCTTCGGGATTAGAAAGATAGCCTGTTTGACCGTGCTGAATAATTTCACTAGGTCCTCCCCTTTTGTAAGCCACAACTGGCACGCCGCAGGCTAAAGCTTCAACTATAACGTTCCCATATGCCTCATTCCATTTTGGAGTATTTATCATAACTCTGCATTTACCAAGTTCTTTTTGTAATTCATTAGTTGGCAAAAACCCCATCCAATCTATAGCACCTTGAGGGAATGATTTTTCTATCTTTGACGCATACATCTCATCTTCTATAAATCCCCAAACTTTTAATTTTTCGCCGAGTTCATTTGCCACATAAACTGCATCCTCCAAACCTTTCTCGGGAGCCACTCTTCCTACCCATGCCAATGGTCCCTGCACTGAATCTTGAAAAATATAATTATCTAAATTAAACCCATTCCCAATAATTATTGGTTCTTTTATGAATGGATAATCATTAGCTTGTTTTTTTGTATGAAAAGCAAAATTTTTTGGATATTTAACGTATACCTTAGAGATTAAATTACTAATTACTGAACTTTCAGAACCCATACTAATAATGTGTGCAATAGGTATCTCTGAATTTAAAGTCATCCAAATAGGCAACCAATCATAGGACATGTTCAACAATACATCTGCATGTTTAGCGATATCTAATCCCTTTTCAAGCATTCCTGCTAAAAGAGAATTGTCTGGGATACTCACAGCAGAATCGTAATTTTGATGCTGCCAACTAATTTGATCTTCACCTTCTACAAAATGTAATTTTGCTTTTACATTACTTTCCTGTAACTTAGATTTTTTTGGAGCTACAACCTCAACAGAATGACCTAATGAAATTAAACCTGAAACTAAAGAATTTAAAGTTAATTCAACTCCACCACCTTTACCACTTCCCAAGAATCCTATTGGAGTACTAATCAAAACTATTCGCATTATTAGACTTTTTACAAAAATACACTTACTAAATAGTAGTCTCAGAAAATTTATTTTCCCATAAACTCTTTCTCTGGCTTACAAAAAATACCGAGATAAGAACAAACACCACTCCTATCCACTGAACAAGAGTGAGTCTTTCATCTAACCAAAAACCTCCACTTATAAGAGCAAATACAGGAGTTAAGAATGCAAGAGTACTAAAACCAGTAATTTCTTTATTATTAGCAAAATAGAAAAACAATCCATACGCTATCGCTCCTCCAAAAATACTTGCGAATGACATAAGTCCCCAATCAAATATTGACCAATCTGGAATTATTGTGAAATCTGATTGTAAAAAGTGCTTAATGATTAAGGGAAAACTCCCTAAAACCATATGCCAGCCTGTAACTGCGACTGGATCACTTTTTGTACAAGTGAATCTAATTAAAATTGTTCCTAATGCCATAGCTAGAGAAGCTGCAAGCATCCAAAGTTCTCCAAAGTTAAAAGAAACATCATTTATAGTCTTATCAGACATCAACCACCAATTTCCTAGAAATTCTTGTGGAACTCCTAAAAATACTATTCCTCCTAAGCCAAAAAGTAGTCCTAACCAACCTATTGGATTAATTAAATTACCAAAAATTGCCCTCGCTAAAATAGCTACCAAAAGCGGTTGTGAGTCAATTAAGACGGAACCTAAACCTGCTCCAGTTTTTTCAATACCATAAGTTAAAAACAACTGAAAAAAAGTGGCGTCGACAATCGTAAAAACAAAAAACCATTTCAGATCGCACTTATAAATTTTTAAATCTCTTTTAAACAAATATGTTGTTATTAGAACAAGAATCCCTGCAGGAAGTAATCTTAAAGAAGCCACAAACTCTGGCCCAGCACTAGATACTAAGGGGGTCATCGCCGCCATTGAAGTACCCCATAGAGCAAAAGGGAGTATCATTAAAAACCAATTTAGGATTGAATTCATTAGGTCTGCTGATAGTCTTTTTAAAGTAGTTTTATGAATTTACCTTAAAAGAATGATTTGGCCTTTTAGACGAAAGTCAAAAAAAAGAATGGCTCGTGTAGTAATTGATGAGCCTATTACAAGTTCAACAAGAGTTTCTGTCCTCAAAGCTCTTAAACAAATTGAGGATAGAGAATTTCCTGCTTTAATTTTGAGAATTGATTCACCAGGCGGAACTGTAGGGGACAGCCAAGAAATATACTCTGCTATTAAAAGACTTAGAGATAAAGGGTGTAAAGTCATTGCTAGTTTTGGGAACATCTCAGCATCAGGAGGTGTATACATTGGTGTTGCCTCTGACAAAATAGTGGCAAATCCAGGAACAATTACAGGATCCATTGGTGTAATTATAAGAGGAAATAATTTATCTGAATTATTAGATAAAATCGGCATTAAATTTGAAACTGTTAAAAGCGGTGTATTTAAAGATATACTTTCTCCAGATAAACCTCTCAGTGAGGAAGGTAGAAGTCTTCTTCAAGGACTGATAGATGAAAGTTACAATCAATTTACTGAAGCTGTAGCTGAAGGAAGGAATTTACCTGTTGAAGAAGTAAGAAAATTTGCTGATGGAAGAATTTTTACTGGAACACAAGCACTCGAACTTGGTCTTGTTGATAAAATTGGAGATGAATTTGTTGCAAGGGAACTAGCTGCAGAACTTGTTAATATTGATCCTAAAATTCAACCCTTAACTTTTGGGAAGAAAAAGAAAAAAATACTTGGACTAATTCCTGGAAGTAGAATTATTGAAAAAATTATCAATAATATCTTTTTTGAGTTTGACTCATCTAATAAAGTACTTTGGTTATATAAACCTTAAATCTACATGTATGAAAAGATGAAAGATGATTATAAAATTACATTTATTCGTGGTGCCACAACAGCATCTGGGAATTCTGTTAAAGAAATAGAAGTTGCTGTAGTGGAATTAATAAATGAATTAATTTCACGTAACAATCTTATTAAGACGAACATATTATCCATTACATTCACAGCAACAAAAGATTTAGATGCATGTTTCCCGGCTTCAATTGCAAGGAAATTTAATGGACTTGATTCAGTAGCATTTATAGACTGCCAACAAATGTACGTATCTAATGATGTTGATTTTTGTATAAGAATAATGGCTCAAGTTTTATCACCGCCCAATAATCCAGTAAAGCATCCTTATTTAAGAGGAGCTGCAAAATTAAGGACAGATAGATGTTAACCTTAGTAAAACCATTTTCCGCTTTAAGTTTGCATACTACAAATTCAACTTTTTAATTCTATTTATTCAATGTTAAAAAACACAAAGAGACTCAATTTAAATTCTAAAATTTTAGGATTTTTTATTATTCCTACAATTTTAATTTCAAATCCTTTTTTTAATAATATTCAAGATGTAAAAGCAGGATTAGAATTTCAATGGGATCAAGACTCTAGTTATAGACGATTAAAGTGGTTTCAAAAAGAAAATAAAAAGAAATTTAGAAATGCAATTTATTTTTTCTTGAGGCCATCCGATCGAAGAACCGATCTGTTAAAAATTAGTCTAGCAATCCCTAAAACCTTTAAATCTACTTTGAAAAGCGAAAAAATTACTTTTTGTAAGGTAAGAATTGGCGGTTTTGAGAATAGAACAAAATGTTTAGAAGATATTCCAGCTGATATCGAAATTAATACTGATGAATCAGGCTTGCGTGCACTAGATATTTACCCCTACAGCCCAATTCCTTCAAATAAAGAAAGTTATGCAATTGTCTTAAAAGTCTTTAATCCCAAAAAATCAGGCTTATATCAATTTCATTCATATGGACAACCCAAAGGAAAATCATTTTCAAGTTACTTAGGAAGCTGGACTATAGTGATCGATTAAATGATAAATTAGATAAGGATAATTAAACAAATGACTAAAAGAACTTTTGGCGGAACTTCAAGAAAAAGAAAACGTGTATCTGGTTTTAGAGTAAGAATGCGTTCTCATACTGGAAGAAGAGTTATTAAAACCAGGAGACAAAAAGGTAGAGAAAGAATAGCTGTATAACTTCTAATTTATAATGGCCTTACCTAAGGATATGCGTTTAAAAGGTCACAGGACTTTTAATTACATTCATAAAAATTCCAGAACATATTATGGAAAATTAATGACATTTAAAGTTGCAAGATCAAACCCAGAAATTCTATTAACCCATAAACTCACAAATACCTCTAACAAATTTAGGGTTGCAATTGCTATTAGTAAAAAAGTATCAAAAAAAGCTGTAGAAAGAAATAAATTAAGAAGAATCCTTCAACAGTGGTTATTAAAAAACATTCAAAAGATTAACAACCACAAACCATATTGGTTACTTGTTAACCTTAAATTTGGAGATTTCTGCAATGATAAAAGCAGACTTTTGGAAGAATTTCAAAACTTAATGTTCAAATCTCATCTAATCAAATGATTTACATAAATGAAGAACCCTTTTTTGAAGGTGGTCCAGCAAAAGGTGATTTAATAATAAACCTGCTTGCAGGAATAACTATTCTTGGATTACCATTTACCTTTGCTGCAATAGTTAGAGCATTGTGGTTGAGATATAAAATTACAAACAAAAGAATTACAATAGATGGCGGATGGTTTGGCAAAAACAAAACACAAGTTTCATTAAGTAATATTGAAGAAATCAGATCTATTCCAAGAGGATTTGGATCATATGGTGATATGGTTCTTATTCTTAATGACGGATCTAAAGTTGAAATGAAATCATTACCTATATTCAGAGAAAAGCAAAAATTTATTGAAGAAATTATAAATAAAAGATCACAAATCCCAAACCTCAACGAGGTAGAGGGATTTGCTACTAAATCCTAAATAAATTAATTACAAAAATCTTATTTTCCTGTAAAATAAATGACTAATAAAATTACACTCCTTTTAATATCGTGATAGGGTTCATTTCTGAAAAATTACTTATCCCGATTCTAGATTTTTTCTACGGTTTAGTTCCCAGCTATGGATTAGCGATTGTAGCATTGACAGTCGTAATTAGAATTGCACTTTTCCCTCTAAGCGCTGGTTCCATCAGAAGCGCTAGAAGGATGAAAATTGCTCAACCAGTAATGCAAAAAAGGCAAGCAGAAATAAAATCTAAGTTTTCAGGTGATCCAAAGAAACAACAAGAAGAACTTGGAAAACTAATGAATGAATTTGGTAGTCCTCTAGCAGGCTGCCTTCCATTGATTGTACAAATGCCCGTGCTATTTGCATTGTTTGCAACTTTAAGAGGGTCACCATTTGCTGATGTCCCCTACAATATAAATTTCAAAGTCGTTCCACAAGATCAAATAGCAGCTATTGATCCAAAACCTTACAAATCCCCAAGACACTCTATCTTCATTACAGAAAAATCACATTTTCCTGTAATAGCTACCATCCCAAATGGAACAAAATTAGGAACAGAAGAATCCGTAAAAATAAACTTACAAACAACAAATGGCAATAGCTATTCGGAAGTTTTATCTAATTACGATAACGGATCAAAATTTCTACCTTCCTGGAAGGTTGCTAAAGGTTCAGAAAATCTTAAAGTTTCCCAAGACGGTACAGTAACAGCAATTAAACCGGGAGATGCAACAATTGAGGCAAAAATCCCTGGCCTAGCTGCTAAAAGTGGTTTTCTTTTTATTAAGGCTCTCGGTCAAGTTGGTTTTTATGTAGACGGGTCAATTAACTGGGATATTGCGGCACTTGTAGGTGCCTTTGGATTAACACTACTCCTCTCACAAGTTTTATCTAGTCAGGGGATGCCTGCAAATCCACAACAATCAACAGCAAACAAAATTACACCAATCATGATTACTGGAATGTTTCTGTTTTTCCCACTTCCAGCAGGAGTTTTACTTTATATGGTTGTTGCTAATATTTTCCAGGCATTTCAGACTTTTCTGCTCAATAAAGAAGCTCTTCCTGAGAATCTACAGAAAATTTTGGATCAACAATTATTGGCCAAAAATGAAGTAATAACAACTTCTGCTTCAACTATCTCAGATAAAAGATTACCTTTCGAACCTAACAGTAAAAAATAGTCTTAATCTTAAATAATGAATTCTTGGTGTAGAAATTTAGAATTACTCATAAGATCAAGAAACTCATTAATTTGGATCAGGACTAAAGAAGAGGAGAGATTAGAGAAATTAGTTAATTTCTCTTGTGAAAGACTAAATATAAAAAGATTCGTTTCCTGGGATTGTGTTAGCGGTATAAAGGGATCAATAAATGAAGAAGGTAAATTTTCTAACAATCCGTTAGGAGTACTTAATTGGCTTATAGAACAAAGTTCTGAAGTTTCAACAATTTTATTAGTTAAAGATTTTCATAAATTTTATGATGATCCATCTATCAATAGAACTATTAAAGAACTATCTTCAGCGCTTAAGAAAACAAATCATAATTTAATTATTAGTTCTCATTTATTTCCATCATCAGAAGAGCTGGATGAATTAATGACAATTTTAAATTTACCTTTACCCGATCAAAAAGAATTGAAAAATCTAATAAATAAAATTGCTATTAATACCAATTCAAATCTTGAGGAACAAGACTTAAACGAACTTTCAATAGCTTCAAGTGGACTTACCGAAATAAAAGTAAAGCAAGTCATTGCAAAGGCCCTTGCACAAAGAGGGAAAATAAGTAAAGAAGATATTAAAGATATTCTTGAAGAGAAAAAACAAGTGATCGCCAGAAGTGAAATTTTAGAATTTTTCGAAGCCAAATCAAGTCAAGAGGATATTGGTGGTTTAAATGTTTTAAAAGTTTGGCTTAATCAAAGATACAGGGCCTTTTCTAAAGAGGCTAGAGACTACGGATTACCTATTCCCAAGGGTGTCTTACTAGTTGGAGCTCAAGGGACTGGGAAATCGCTTACCGCAAAATCAATTTCTAAGAGTTGGTCGATGCCGCTGCTTAGGTTAGATGTTGGAAGACTATTTTCTAGCCTTGTTGGTTCAAGCGAGGCAAGAACAAGAGAAACAATATTAAGAGCTGAGGCCATGTCTCCATGTATCCTTTGGATCGATGAAATTGATAAGGGCTTTGGTGGCGATGCCAGAAGCGATGGAGGGACAAGTCAGAGGGTTTTGGCAAGTTTGCTAACTTGGATGGCTGAAAAAGAATCCGCTGTATTTGTCATTGCTACAGCTAATGCAATAGATAAGCTTCCTCCTGAATTATTAAGGAAAGGAAGGTTTGATGAGATATTTTTTCTTGATTTGCCAAATTCTGAAGAAAGATTAAGCATTCTGGATTTGCACTTAAAGAAAAGAAGACCAAGTTACGGTTTTCCTTTATCTACTATCATCGATAGAACAGATGGATTTTCAGGTGCAGAACTTGAACAAACAGTGATAGAGGCGATGCATATTTCATTCTCTGAAAATAGAGAACTTATGGAGAAAGATTTAATAAAGGCAGTTTCTGAATTAGTGCCATTATCCAGAACAGCCAAGGAGCAAATTAATTTACTAAAAGAATGGTCATCTACAGGTCGAGCCCGATTTGCATCTTAGCTAAAAATTTATTAAAAAAAACGAAGTGTAAGTTAGGAATCATTAATTTAGTTAATTTTTAGTCAAAAATCACTAATAATGAATTTAGATTAATTATTTTAATTAAGGGATTAAAAAAAATAGTGTTAGATCAAAAATTAATAAGAGAAAATCCAACTTCAGTTGAAGAAAGTTTATCTCTAAGAGGAAAAGTTTTTAATATTTCCCAAATACAAGAATTAACTGTTCAAAAAAAAGAAATTGATATAGAAATAACCAGCCTCCAATCTGAGAGTAAAAAGCTAAGTAAATTAATCGGTCAAGAAATTAGCAAATCTAAAAACAATGATTCTCCTGAAGTAAATAATTTAAAGAAAAGAGGCAATGAATACAGAACCAAAATTTCAGAATTTGAAGAGAAAAAAAGAACCCTAGATAAAAAAATACATAATGAAATTTGTAATTTGCCAAATTTGCCTAGCAAAGATGCTCCTATTGGAAAAGATGAAATTAATAATGTCCAAGTAAAAACTTGGGGAGATCCTTTAGTAACAGAAAATCTCAGATCTCACTGGGAAATAGGGGAAAGTCTTAATCTTTTTGACTCTGTTAAATCAACAAAAATATCAAAAAGTAGATTCATTACACTTATTGGTAATGGGGCCAGATTAGAGAGGTCATTAATAAATTTTATGCTCGACATGCATACTAAAAATGGATATCTAGAGTTAATGCCTCCAGCTTTAGTTAATTCAGAAAGTCTTACCGGATCTGGTCAATTACCTAAATTCTCAAATGAAAGTTTTAAGTGTTCTAATGACGACCTATGGCTTTCTCCAACAGCTGAAGTTCCACTAACTGCTTTTCATAGAAATGAGATTATTGATCCAAAGCAATTACCCCTTAAGTATGTTGCATATAGCCCATGTTTTAGGAGAGAAGCTGGAAGTTATGGAAGGGATACTAAAGGTTTAATAAGACTTCATCAATTTAATAAAGTTGAATTATATTGGTTTTGTGATCCAAGTAAATCTATAGAAGCTCATCAGAAGATCACTTCAGATGCAGAAAGTATCTTAAAAAAACTCAATCTACCATACAGACTAGTTGATATTTGTACTGGCGATTTAGGTTTTTCTTCAAGCAGAACTTTTGATCTTGAAGTCTGGCTACCAAGTAGTAAATGTTATAGGGAAATTTCAAGTTGTAGCAATTGTTTGGACTTTCAAGCTCGCAGATCATCAATAAGAACTAAAATTGATAAAAAGAATACATACCTACATACCTTAAACGGTAGCGGTCTTGCTATCGGAAGAACTATGGCGGCCATTCTTGAGAATGGCCAACAAACTGACGGGAGCGTAAAAATTCCAGATGCTCTAGTTCCATATTATGGATCAAATTTTTTAAAAACTGCTTAATATAATTAAATGAATGTTCTGACCTCAATAACAGTTCTGGGATTTCTCATTTTTTTTCATGAGATGGGGCATTTTCTTGCAGCAATCTTGCAAGGTATCTATGTTGATGGATTTTCAATTGGTTTCGGGCCACCAATAATTCAAAAAAGATACAAAGATATAACCTATTCTCTTAGAGCCTTTCCTTTAGGAGGATTTGTTTCTTTTCCTGATGAGGAAATAAATAATATTGATCCCAAAGATCCAAACCTTTTAAAAAATAGACCAATTATTCAAAGAGTAATTGTTATTTCTGCTGGGGTATTCGCTAACCTAATACTCGCATATACCATCTTAATCATAAATGTTGCTTCCTTAGGGATCCCATTTGATCCTGAGCCCGGGATCCTAGTTTTAGCTACTCAACCTGAGAAAGCTGCTGCTCTTGCTGGATTAGAAGCAGGGGATAAAATCTTAAAAATTGAAAATAGTACTTTAGGAGTAGGTGATCAAGCTGTTTCTACTTTGGTAAAAGAGATTCAAAAATCATCGGAGGTCCCAATCTCAATAACAATTGACAGAAGTGGATTCCTTAAAGATTTAACCTTATTACCTATAAATGTAAATGGGAAAGGAACAATAGGAGCTCAATTACAACCTAATATAAAAAAAGAGACTAAAAAGACAACAAATATATTCGAGCTTTTTCATTACACCAATAATGAGTTTTCATCACTTTTAATAAAAACAATACAAGGATATAAAGGATTAATAACAAATTTCTCCTCAACAGCTCAACAATTAAGCGGACCGGTCAAAATCGTTGAAATCGGCGCCCAATTATCTCAACAAGGAGGTACAGGGATATTACTATTTGCCGCACTAATTTCCATAAATTTAGCAGTTCTCAATTCTTTACCTTTGCCACTATTAGATGGAGGCCAACTTGTTTTTACTTTGATTGAAGGGTTGAGAGGAAAACCCGTACCAGTTAAGGTTCAAATGGTTGTTACTCAATCAAGTTTCTTCCTGTTAGTTGGACTTAGTGTTCTACTTATAATTAGGGATACTAGTCAACTTTTAATAGTTCAAAGATTATTAAACCAATAATTAAATTTTAAAATTGTTAGGCATGCTGTTAAGATATTAATTAGTTTAAAATTTTTTAGATGGCTAAAAAGTCCA
>QCDJ01000002.1 GCA_003280935.1 Prochlorococcus sp. AG-355-B23 | reverse complement strand
ATATTCCGTCCCAGTAAGCATAGTCCATAAATTCAATAAATGAGCGGAGTAAATCTTATGCCATTGATAAATTATGCTTATTAATTAAATGCATTATTTAAATCTTATTTTTATTGAATAATTGCTCAATTAAAATCGAAATACTTTTAATAAGTTCAACTTATAAGGGGTATGAGGGTAAGTAATTATACTCACACTTGTAATTTTCTTTTACTAGATTCATTTCAAGATTGCATTAGGAAGCGTCTTAGCTAAACAACCAACCAAACAAATGAACGAAACAAAAACAGTTGAGAAGGAAAAAATCGTAGCTGAGAAGCTTAACGGTAGATTTGCGATGATTGGCTTTATTGCACTTATTGGCGCATATCTAACAACAGGACAAATTATTCCAGGGTTTGTATAAATGGATTTTATATCTAAAAGACAAGGATATGTACCCCTTAAGGTGGTTCCTTACATATTCTTTGTTGCAGTTGTTTTAAGCATCACAACAACAAATACATTCGCATAGTTTTTAAAAATTTAGATCGGCATGAAAGTCAGCTAGTAGGGTATACAGGCTGACTTTTTTAATGGTTGTTGAGGTATTGATTTTGGAGAATTAAATTAAAACCAATAATTAGAAAATAGATAATATTAAATTAAACTTTTACTTTTTGAACCGCTATCAACTTATTCCAAACTAGTATCAAATTCAGATCTAAATTTAATAAGTTTAGAAATTTCTAATTCAAGTTCCTCTTCGGAATTAAAACCTAGTTCTTCGAAGGATTCTAGACCTAGTGAAGTTTCACTTTTTAAAATTATTTTCATATCCTATAAGTTACTAATTAAATACTAGTTTTAAATAATTTAATTAAGTTACTAAGTTGTTGATTCAAGACCCTTTGACCAATTTATTAATTGACAATCTATTTACAATGTATAAATGAACCACTTCTTTTATTTATGGAAGAAAAAGGATTTAACTTAACTCAAGGAATTGCTTTGCTACTTTTGAAACCATTAAACTTGCCTGCTAATTACGTTCTAAATCTAATAATTTACATAACTAACCCGAGAAATAATATTGGTTATTAATTATGCTCCCCAAAGTAAAAAAAATTGAATGAAAGTTCTCGAAAATATCGCATCCGATTTAGAACAAAGAATCGCTGATGCCTCAATTGGGAATACTAATAGACCAACCATTTTGTTTTGTGGCTGTGATTCTCGACTAAAAAAAGATATGCATAAACGCGCCAAACGCATTGGTTTTACTCCTTCTTACTCAATCAAACACCCTACTATTAAAGTTGAATTGCAGAATTTTGGGAATAGAAAAATAGAAACAGATAGGTTTAATACAATAACTATGGACTATGAAAACTTTGAATTTATTTGCAGGTATTTAGAGAGTTAAGCATCTTTCAAATAGCTATTTTTGTTCTTGTGTTATTATTAATGAATCTCAGGTAGAGATAAGACTAAGCAATATTGACCAGCTAAAGAATTTTTGAAAAAGAATCCCACCTGCAAGAGTCAAATACTTTCTGATAAACAAGTTGTGTTGATCTATTCAATAGAGCTAATGCAAAAAATGAAATTCACTTATTAAGCCTGTGTCTTTGACACTAAACAAACAAACAAATGAAAAAACTAAACAAAAAATATGCTGACTTAATGCGCCAAGCGCAACAAGCAACAGGAAGAAAAGAAGCAGTTGGATTAATCCATAAAGCAGCAAAGTTAAAAAATAAATTTGATCAATACGAAATGATGTAGTCTATTTGAAATACATAGATAAATAAATGAATAAAAAAGGAGCTAAAGGTTATTGGATATCGACTGCAAAAATAATTAATCAAGATTTATTTGATAAATATGTAAATAAAGTTGGACCATGGCTGAAAGAGGTTGGAGGCCAAGTCTTTGCAAAAGATACAGAGCCTCAAGGAAAAGAGAGGACAGAAGGTGCTGATTTAGCCGTTATTTGTGAATTTCCTTCCATGAAAGATGCGGTCGAAGCTTATGAATCTGAAGAATATAGAGAGCTTTCAAAGCTAAGAAAAGAAGCTACTGAAAATTCTACATTTACAATTATGGAAGGTTTAGATGAGGCTGCAAAGCTGAGAAGAGCAATGGGTATGTAAGAAATCTAAGTTTTCCTACTCGTTATCTACCGAATAAAGAGTTAGAGTAAGAACAATGGAAGCATTTGATTGGAGATAACTTCACTAGTCCAAAGCAACTATTTATACCTTCATAAAAAAATTAAAGAAATGACTATTTTTATTGGAAATTTATCTTGGGAAACTGAGGTCGAAGATCTTGAACAACTTTTTAGTAATTATGGAGTAGTAAAGAAATGTTATTTACCTCTTGATAGAGAAACAGGAAGAAAAAGAGGTTTCGCTTTCGTGGATTTAAATGATCATAATTCCGAAAAAAAAGCTATAGATGATCTTCAAGATGTTGAATGGATGGGAAGAGAGATAAGGGTCAACGAGGCTGAGAAAAGAGACAGACCCAACAATAAAAAATACAATAAATTTAATAGAAATAATTAGTTACTATTACTTTGCGATTCTGATTATTATTACTTTAAATCAAAAAGAAAATTAGAGCTTGCTTATTCGTAACTTATATCCAAAATTCATCAATTGATTATAAGTTGATTTTATTTGTAAAGAGTTAAGAGAAAGACGTTTCTCCTTATTCTTTTGTAAATAAAAAAATCCTTTGTTATCTGTATTTTTCTCAATAGACACAGATTCTTTCCCTTTCTCTAGAATCCAAGGTTCTAATTGGAAATTATCATCTCCTATTTGATAATCCCATGGATAAATATCATTAGTTTGATCCTTTAGGGACATATTGAATACCTTACCTTTAGTAAAATATCCTAATACTTTGTCATAGGTTTTTTTGTGTATCTAGAGAGACTGTTATATGTATATGGTGCTTTTTGAATCCTTCACATATTTGTTTTTACAAGCAAAAAAAAAGACCCTTGCGAGCCTGGATGATGGGGATTTCTATCATGACAAATTAAAAAGGAACAAACAACCCCATCGATAGGTAATTTTTAATACTTACAAACACCATATATAGTGCTAGCATTCTTTAAAGAGCTGGGTGATGGGGATTATCAAGCTTTTTTATTTAGGGCGAATCTAACGCCCTTTTTTTGTTTATGAAATTTAATTCTAAAACCTTAAGTTTGATACTTAATTTGGCTTTTTGTATTTTGGTATTCGTTATTTAGTTACTGCTGTTGTTGGTGCTCTCGACGTTTCATGATTTTGTATTCCTCATGCAGAGTACCTAAGTGCCAAGCCTCTCTGAATCCTTTTGCACCTTGCATTAGAAGTCTTACATCTGAAGTTGAATGTGACTTCATCTCCAAAAACTCTTTCTGCCAAGAAGCGTCATCTAATTTAGTAATCAAATTTTCTACCATTCTTATTTTCTATGATCTCAGAGCTCACCTTGTTTGTCCACATAAGAGAAAGTTAAATCTTTTATTATCTTTCCAATTTTTCGTAAAACTTTTCTATTCGTTCCATAATTATTTTCATTAGTATTCTTAACTAGAGAGTGAATCTTTTTTATGGGATATTTTCAGGAGCTTTGGAATAATCAACCAAATGAAGTTATCGGTTTAGGTATGTCAATATTCATATTGTTAGGAATTTATATAGCATTACTCAATACATATAAGTAGTAATGGAAAAATTTACTCTTATCAATAAGGACAGGAGCAGAATAAAAATATTTGAACCATTTGAAGATTTAAGTAAACCTAGTCCAACTATTGATGCAATGATGATCTCCTACGGATGTGTATATAAAAGGAGTAGTAAACCAGTTATGAAAGGAAGCAGGGTAGAAACTGTTGAGGCTGCTAGAAAAGAATATAAAGAACTACTTGAGCAGGGTTGGAAAAAGACCGCAATTTTTAATTCTTATTTTTAGTTATAGCGGGCGATGCACAATGCAAAGTTATGCAAGGTATTGCAAATGATCGCCCAGAGATCGCCCAGAGAGTATTTAAGAATCGTGAGAAGTCAATCGGGGCGACAGGATTCGAACCTGCGACCTAGTGCTCCCAAAGCACCCGCGCTACCAAGCTGCGCCACGCCCCGCTCTAAAGATATTAGTTCATAACAGACATCTATAAAAGACCAAATTCCAAAATTTTTTATAAAAAATCACTTTTGAGGCTAGAAAATGGGTTTTGCCACTATTTCGTTATTAGAAAATAGATGCTATATCATTAGTAGTTGGGATATTCGCAGAATAAGTTGATAGATTAAGTTAAAAGGATTCTTAACATGCAGATCTTGAAAAGGTTACTTTTACCTCTTGAACTATATGTACTCTTAAGTAGTTTTATATTTACTGAACAATTTGATAGAAATCTTGAACTAGATGCTATTGGAGATGGCTCAGTCAAAGATTTGTTGAAAATTTCTCATGATTTTCTGGATGCTTTAACAAATCATGAGCATTTAATTGGAGGCATTTTTTTTGTTTATATTTGTGTAGTTATTATTTGGAGAATATTTGGCAAACCAGGACGATTAGCGACTGATCTTGTCGCACTATTTTTATCTTTATGTTGGGTTATTGAATTTGTAATTATGAATTTGTTGTTGGTAGCACCAATTAAAAGTCCAATTCTTTTAATTACGGAGTTATTATTGTTCATTCCTATTATTGTAATTTGTTTCTCTTGGTGGTACTGGAGATTAAACCTTCAAAGAAAAAATAATAAAGTCTCACCAGCGATTATCTTAGATGACAAACCTGGAGCTATAGAATATTTCTTTTTTTCGGCAGAGATATTTTTTAATTATTCTCAAGAATCATGTAAAACAACAGCTGCTAAATTTTTGAGGTTAATAAATGGAGTTATTGTTTTAGATATATTTGGCTTGACATTATCTAGAGCAGTAGATCTAGCGATAGGATAGAAAAATTTATGTAATTTTATTTTTTAGAGGACATCCTAGCAACAAAGCTTCGCCACACTCATAGGACCTTAGTTCATAACTGTCATCTATAAAAGACCAAATCCCTAAATTATTAGAAAAAATCACTTTTTCAGTTTGAAAATGATTTTTATCGTTAATTTTCGCTAGAGAAAAGAATTTTTTGTTGCTAAAAAATATATAACTCAAGGAATCCCCAAATGAAATAATCTTCAATACTTTTTAAGTCTTAAAATTTAATTGTATTTATTGATTCTTTCTATTGATTTTTTGATATCTATTAAGTAGGAGTATTATTAAAAAAGAATTTATCAAAATTTATTAGATTTATGAAATGAGGTTTGTATTTTATTTTTTCATAATTGCTCAATTTTTAAATTTTCTGGGAGTATTTGCAGAAAAAGTAACAAAAGATTCTTCTGAATTCATTCCACTTAAGTGGGAAAAGTTAAGTGAAAAAGATGAAAACCCCTTTAACAAGATTTTTTGGAAATCATATGAGGACGATAAAAGTTTTTTTAAAAAAACAAATTTAAAAAATAAATCAAAGAAGAATCTTGATAAAGCTAGAGAGGAGGTTTCAACTTGGCGCAATCGCACCTTAAGGTTTTCCTTTGAGGAAATTAATATGCCAGATGCTGGTGAACAAATGGGTTTGTACAGTTTAGGGGCTTACGAACAAATAAATCCTTGGCTTTACGGTGGTATTACTCTTTATGGTGCTGCGACTGGACAACGTGGTGGCTTCTTTACTGGTGGCTATACCTTGGGTGTGGAACGTCAATTATTCGATAAATTAATTTTCGATGCAGGAGGCTATGTAGGTGCTGGAGGAGGGGGCGCCGCGGCGCAAGGAGGAGGTTTGATGATCCGTCCCCATGTGGGTCTCAAGTACAATTTTAGCTGGAGCAATCTTGGCCTTAATTATACATACGTAGACTTTCCAAATGGAAACATTTCCAGCGATGCAATCGCGTTTTCACTGGATATTCCCTTCAGTTCACTGATACTCAATTTGGAGGATGATGGACTGACTGTGGCTGATTACTTCGGAGCGTATTCGAGTAATGTGAGCCGCCACCGATCGCACCTAGCCGCCCGCGTTCGTGCATATTCCCCGGTCATTGGCAGCAAAACGACCTCAGGTGGATCGCTTAATAATTCATTAGGGCTGGTCGGTGTAGAGTACTCTTATTTTATTAATGAAAACTGGTTTACTACCTTTGAAACTGCAGGCGCCCTATCAGGGGGCGTAGGCGGATTTGCTGAACTTTTAGCCGGGATAGGCTATCGCCAAGCCCTAACTGGAGATGATCGACTAGCCCTACTCCCTGCTATAACCATCGGGGGCGCAGGTGGTGGGTCGGTTGATACCGGCGGAGGATTTGTCGCTCGAGCAAATCTAGGATTGGAATACCGACTTTCTTCAGATCTCAGTCTAATTATGGATGGTGGCTATCTCACTGCTCCAGATGGTAATTTTGAGACCTCATATCTCGGCTTAAATTTGGCATATGTAATGGAAACTTTTGCTCGGGATCAAAAAGGATCGCCTTTAGCGGAAACTGAACTTATTAAAACTACCAAATGGCGTTTCCGCCCTGCGCATCAATGGTATTTTGATGCTCAACGTAAGACAGGCTCTTTACGCGATATGCAACTTTTGGGAGGCAAAATTGATTGGATGGGAGGAGATTGGTGGTATCTCACAGGCCAGGCATTAAGCGCGTATGGAGGAGGAGCCGGTGGCTATTCAGAAGGACATTGGGGGTTAGGCATTCTTGGCCCGAGTTGGAAGAACTTGCGATTCTATGGCGAAATGCTCATTGGTGCTGGAGGGGGAGGAGGTGTCGATAGCGGTAGCGCTCTTTTGTTTAAACCTAGTGTCGGGTTGGAGTACAATTTAAATAAAGACTTAAGCCTTCAGACTGGCATAGGAAAAGTGATTTCTAAAGAAGGTAATCTTGATGCAAATACCCTAGACGTTAGTCTCATTTGGCGTTTTGGGACCCCAAAATAAAGTTTCCAAACTTGCAATGATTCTGAGGAAATAGTTGTAACTTAGCTAACTTAAGACTAGTCGTTTTTTATATAAAATTTTAATTAGGATTTTTTTAGGCGCAATATTATTATTAGAAAATTTAAGTACTAAAATGTTTCAAATTTGACGCTGAATGGACCTGAATCAACAAAAATATCAGTACCTGCCCTGTTGGTAACAACACTCATCCCATTATTGGTAACTGTGAATGTCATTTTTAAACCTGCTGTAGAATCAGAGATAATGAGGTCAGAACTCATATTCATTACACCTAGTAATTTTTCTTGTCCAGAGCATTCAGATAGTGAGCTATCACTTTCAAGCATTATTCCAGAGGAGTCTATTAAGTAAGCGCTAATTACACCGTCTGTTACAACTTCTCCTTCCGTATAAGCTTCACAGCTCCCAGGACCCCCAAATGTATTTAATGGTGCCTCTGTTGTTGCATAATCACCACTATCAGTTGAGGAAGTTTGAAAAGTAGAGGTTGAATAATAAGTTTTCCCACCCACAGGTCCAAATTTACCTTTAATGTTAAAATCTTTAGAAATTAACATCACAGCATAAGGGTATGTTCCTGCAGCTGGATCTGATGCATATGTTTCAGATAAATCTATAGATCCTCCGGCAGCAAAAGAAGCAGCTTCACCAGTTGAATTATCATAGCCCCAAGTACAAGTACTATAATCTGGAGCAGAACCTGCAAGAACACTGCTTCCTGAAGGATTAGCAGGGTTTTTGGTACAGAATCCCATTTTAAAAACTGTAACTCCATATTCATCAGGAGTTCCTTTACAAAATCCTCCACCGGTTAAAGCATAAAAACTTGTTGCATCTCCTCCATCTGCAATACTTGTTATTGTTGTGCTAGATGGATCTGGGCATACAGGTGATTCCTCTGCATATGCTTTAGTTTGATAAAAGGATATAGATCCTAAGAACGCTAATGAAAATATAAGTTTTTTTATTAAAGATTTTTTGTTTTTCATGATGTTGTTTTTGTTTGTTGAATTTATTTTTTTTATGAAATTTTTCATGATTTAGTTATGATCCTCCCACTCTATTTTTAAAAGTAGTTTTACTTCTCTCTAAAAGAACATCATATTTACGTTTTACTGGTTGAGTCATTTGTGTAATCATATTTTTCTTATAATGTTTTTTGCCAAAGAACACTGGACTAGAAGTAAGGTTCATTCTTAAGCCAAAGAAGATTTCATCTGTCCCAGGAAGGTTAGAATTTCTTGAAGTAGAGGCAGCTGATATTTCATTAGAAACATAAGCTTCTAATCCAACATGAGGTGTTGCCTGCCAACTTACAGATCCTTCTAATCCTGAATTATCTTGCGTATTTTTGTAGTCCCAATTGAAACCTCTAACAAAGAATGCCAGCCCTGGATTATTCGGTAATCTATATCCCAATTCAACATCCCAACCATCAACTACTCTTTCTTTGTAAGAAACACCTCCAATAGTTACATCTTTTTCATTAGTTATGGCCATATACCAGTTATTTCTTAGTTCAAAATCCTTCCATAGATATTCTCCTCCAAGTCCTAGACGACTATGTGCATTACTATAATCGGTCATTCTGTAGTCCCAGAAAGCATTAGCACCAACCATTGAAACATCATTTGGACGATGTCTAATTCCTAAACCAAAGTTACTAGTGGAACCCTCTGCATTAGTTGCAGTTGCGAATCTTGCTTGAGAAAAAGCAAGAGTCTTAAGATCTCCTTCATTATCTTTTGCAAGTTCTCCAAGTTTCATCAAACTATTTAAAGAGAAACTTGTATCTGATTCAGTTCCTCCACTAATGTTGACAGAGGTTTGGGCAAAAAATGGAATACTTTGAATCGAACTATTAGCGGTTGAATTTACAAAGTCATATCCTGCATCAGCTAATATTCTTTTACCATCACTAAACATCAAATCAGTATATTCACTTCCTTCAGCACCTTGATTCATTAAGGGAACAAACTTAGTGGAATAAGTTGCTGCTTTGATTATATATTCGTCTAATTTGTCTTTTGGCTTATATATATTTTGCTTGTTTTCAGTTTGATCAAACGTGATTTCTTCGAATTTGTATTCGTTAGCTGAAATAGGCAAAAAGGAACCTAAAGAGAATGCCAATAATACAGAAGTCTTGGAGGGGATCATTCTTAAGAATATTTTTTATATTATTAATGCTATTTTTAAGAAAAGTCGAGCTTTTAGAGACATAACTACACATTTTAAGGAATACGAAACATTTTCAAGCTTAGAGGTATTTTAATTTGAAGTTTAAAGGTAAAAAAAATAAACTTGAATAAAAATTGATAGAGCGTTATCGCGCTACTAAAATTTTATATCTTTTTTTCGCTTTTTATTTTGGAATAAATTTTAGAAATTCACTTATCGCAATCAGTTTCACTTTTAAAAGGTATGTTCCCCATGTACCCGCGAATCAAAGCTGCGCTATGATCCGCTTAATAAGTTCTACTTTCATAACAGATATACATAAGACCATATTGCTAATAATTTTATAAAAATCTTTTTTCATCTCATAAAATTAGTTTTAAAGATTTTGCTGAACCCGAAATATCGATTTTTTGGTTTTAATTTTTATCACCCTATGGAAATATCTCATTACTATATTTTTTGGAAGAATTATGATCATATAAATATTGTTTAAATTTTTAAAGAAATGAAAAATCTAGAGAGTTTGATCAAGACATATAATGATTTCCCAAAAGAAGGTATTGCTTTTAAAGACATCCTTGGAATAATTCAAGATACTGAAGTTTTTAGGGAGCTAATCCTTAAGATGTCTTCAAATAAAGTAATAAAAAATTCTGAGGCGATAATTTCAATTGAGGCACGAGGTTTTATTTTTGGCTCAGCAATTTCCCTTCAAGCCTCGAAACCAATGCTTGTAGCTAGAAAACCGGGAAAACTTCCTGGGGAACTTATACAAGAAAATTATCATTTAGAATATGGGGAAAATTCTTTATCCATGCAAAAAGAAGGACTTAAAAGATTTAGTTCTTATGCAATTGTTGATGATTTGCTTGCAACTGGTGGCACAATTAATTGTGTAGCTAATTTAATAAAGAAAAGTGGTAAGGAAGTTTGTGGTGTAGTTACAGTTGTTGAATTGTTGGAACTAAATGGAAAATCAAAGTTTAATTTTCCTGTCGAATCTATAATTTCGATTTAAAAAAAGTAAGAGGTTTATATACAACTATTTTAAGCTACTTAAATTAACCCTAAATTTCCTGCTGTGAAACCAACAACTATAAAAAATGCAAATTCAGCTAATTCTCTAGGCATAGAATTAACAAATAAACTAAGTTGAGTCATTTAACCTTGTGCTCCTCAGGTATTTAAATTTTTTGAAAATATAACTAAGAAATTTTTTTATTGAGGATAAATCTGATTTTTTTTTCTTTTTTCTAAAGATTTCAGTATTAATTAAATTTAAGATGATTTTATTGGTTAATTATTTATGTATTGATTGCTATTATAGATAAATAGATAATGAAGTCTTATTTATGGAGTATAAAAAAAAGTCTTTATCAAACCTTGATATAAAAAAAGATTATGAAGAAATAGATACAAGATTAGCTTCTGGCTGGTATGTCGATGATATTAATATTTCAAAAAAGAAAATTTATAAAACAAATAAAACATCTTTTAAAATTTCTAAAAAAATTAATCTATAAATAAAATTTCCAGGAACTATAACAAGGAGTTTAAAAAGCTTTTTATTATAAAATACCAAAAATCTTAAACTTAATTCCTTACTTCAGATATAACTCTAAATTAAATTAATAATTAAAATAATTTAACCATTTTTCAAGAAATTGATTTGAATTTTTAAAATACTTTTCGTAATTTTTCCACTTATCAATTGATGATTTGTAAAGTGGTTGAACAACTTGTGAAGATGAGGGAGTATTTATTTTTTTTCTTCTGTAAGCTGTATCTCTATAATTTTTAATTTTCTCATCCCATTTTACGTTTAAAAAATCCAAGATCCTTGAAATATGAGTGTCAAAATCATCTATCAAATCTTCATATTTCGAGGTAATAAAATTAATCTCTAATTTTGTCTTGTAGTCTATCCACATATTCATTGTCAAATCATAAATTTCAGAAGCTGAATCTATACTTCGAAAATTAGACATTGCATTATTAGGCTCAAATGATTGCTGGAAGCACGACAGGACAGTATCGTATGGATTTCTATGTGTAAAAATTATTTTTGAGTTTGGAAATAATAAATTAATGAGAGGTAAGCAAACAGTTTGAAATGGAAATTTATCAATCAATATTTTTGTATTTTTATTATCACAACTATTTCTCAAAATTTCTAAATAGTATTTTCTTAAGAAATCTAGATCATTCATATTTAATTTATGGAGTTCATCTAGAGAATATTTGAATCTTGATTTTATGACATTCTCTACAGAATTAATTAGTGGCTTTTCTTCTATAACATCGATTTCAGGGTGACTTCTCAGAATGGTATCAAGCAATGTCGTCCCTGATCTTGGAAATCCTATTAAAAAAACAGGCGAAAAATTATTTTTATTTGAGGTGTTGTTTTTCACCATAAAATTTTTATTATCTAAATTTTTTCTATAGGTGTGAATGTAATTTTGGAAAATTTTTGGATTAAAATCCTCATACTTTAAATTAAGTTGACTTTTCTCAAAACATTTATACGCTTCATCATAATTTTTAACTTTTTCCTCAATAAATGCTCTAAAAGACCAATAAAGGAGATTTGTAGCATGATCAATATTTTTTATCCATTCATTATTTACTTGGTCAATTAAATTTTTTGCTTTAACGAAATCCTTTTCTCTAAAGGAGATTCTGGCTTTAAACATTAATATTTCATTAACAAAGTTTTTATTTTCGTTTAAACTTTCTATCTTGTTTTTTAATTTAGTTATATTGTTCGTTTTCTCGTAAAGCATAAAAAGATTTCTAAATGCATAATTATAGTTTTTGTTAATTTCGATTGCACTAAGGAATAATTCTTCAGCCTCTGATAACTTGTCTAGATCAATTTTAATTGACCCCAAATTAACATAAGCTAACTCAAATTTTGGATCATAAATTATAGCTTTTTCAGTGAATTTTTCTGCTTCAATAAGATCACCCTGCTTTGATAGAAGAGAACCAAGATTATTATAAGCAAGGGAGAAATTTGATTTTAATTTAATAGCTTTTCGATAACATAGTTCTGCATCCTTATTATTATTCTTCTTTGTTAGGATATTACCTAAATTGTTTAGAGCCATTGGCGAAGTTGGATTTATAGTGAGCGCTTTTTTTAAAAATTGCTCTCCTTCATCAATTTTTTCTAAATCATTTAAAACTGCACCTAAATTAGTTATTGCTATTTCGGACATTGGATTTATTTCAAGAGCATTTTTCAAGAATTTTTCGGCTTCCTTAGGTTTTCCTAAATCTTTCAGGACGCAGCCTAAATTGACTAAAGAATTAATATCTTTTGAATTTATATCTGCACTTTTTCTCAAAAATAGCTCTGCCTTTTTTAAATTACCTTCTCCAATGTATATACCAGCCAAGTTTGAATATGGTCTTATGTAATTAGGATTTAATTCAATAGCTCTTTTTAAAATCTTTTTTGCAATATCACTTTTACCTTTAATAACTAATACATTCGCTAAATTAGGGTATGCCTCTAAACTATTTGGGAATTTTTTTATTGACTCATCGAATAACAATATTGCTTTATCAAACTGCTTTAATTGAGAATAAATGCTTCCTAAATTATTAAATACTATGGGGTCATAAATTTTATTTTTGATTAAAAAATTATATATTTCTAACGCTTCTTTAATTTTCCCCTTTGAGTGCAAAGATAATGCCTTTGAGATTAATTTATCTTTTTGCCAACTATTAGTTTTTTTTTCTATTGCCTTTTTGTTTGTTTTACCGTTGTTCCCAAATCCTTTCATGCTTTTTGATCTTAAAAATTCAGAAGCTGTTTTGATTAAACTTAACTTTGAATTACTTATAATGTTGATTAAAAAGCAATAATTCTTGTGAATTTCAACAATAATGCTTGAAAAGTTGTTTTTAGGGACACAAATATTATCGTCACATTTTAAATAATAAATTTTATCCCTTTTCTATATTTCTTCTCAAATCCTTTTGATACCAATTGATATCACATTTTTAAGATAGTTTTTTTTAAAGAAGAAATCAAAAAATTAAGTTACGAGCAAAAAAAAGTATCTGTTGATACTTGAAATTATGATAATTTTTACGTTATTTTAAGGTGTACTTTAAATTTCGTGTGAGGAAATTTATGAAGCTTTTCAAGAGCTTACTAGTAGCTCCTGCAACATTAGGCTTACTTGCCCCTGTTGCTGCGACTGCTAACGAAGTCACTATTAATGACTTCAACGCTGCAGAAGAAATTGCAGTTACAAATAGCCGTATTGACGGTTTAGAAGCTAGATTCAATAATCTTGAGGCTGGTTCATTCTCCGAGACAACTACAGCATCTTTCGGTGTTGATTTTCTTCTTGGTGCTGAAGACGGTGCATCTTCAGAGGCAGCATCATTTGGCTACCAAATGGGTATCGGATTAGAGACTAGTTTTACTGGTGAAGATTCACTTAGTGCAACTATCGATATAGGTGATGGTACTTCTGGCGCTTTAGATTTTGATGATACTTCTGATGTACTAACACTTGACGGACTTACATACACATTCCCAGTAGGTGGTTCAACAGTAATGGTTGGTGATTCAACTGACATTAGTGCTGTATATACTGGTGCTTGTGCTTACAGTTCTTTCACTGATTACATGGGTAACTGTGGAACAGGAAGTACTGTTGGTGTAGGTGGTAATGGTGTTACTGCAGCAATGTCATACGCTTTTGATAGCGGATTCTCATTAGCCGGTGGTGTTTCATCTGAAACTAATAATATTTTGACAGAAGAAGGTACTGATACTTTCGGTCTTGAAGCTGCATACACTGCAGATTCTTACGGAGTAGCAGTTGCTTATTCTGATGCAGAAGGAACAACTGGATGGGGAATTAACGGTATGTATGCCTTTGATTTCGCAACATTAAGTGCTGGTTTTGAAACTGTTGATTCTGGTTCATCAGCTGAAGGATTCTTTGTTGGTCTAAGTTTCGCTGAAGTTGGACCTGGTTCTCTTGACATAGGTATGGGAACAACAGGTAACTTCGCAGATGGTGATACTGAGTACTACACCTACGAAGCATCATACGCTTATCCAGTAAACGATGGAGTAACAATCACCCCTGGTATTTATATTGTAGAGGGTGCAACTGACGTAACTGGTGTTGCTGTTAAAACATCATTTAGTTTCTAATTAAATTAATTTAATTATTAATTAAAACTACACACTTAAAAAGACCTGCCCAATGGCAGGTTTTTTTTTATTGAAAAATTTTTAAAGTAAAATAAATGTATTATTAATTATGAAAGTATTATTTCTTTTGAATTAAAATGAAGAAGAATTCATTAGAAGTAACAAAATATATTCAAATTGCAAGAAAGAAGCAAAATGAAGGAAATATATATCAAGCAAATGAAATTTATAAGAATTTAATTAATCAAAAAATTTATACCTATGATTTACTTATTTCATATGGACTATTTTGTAAAGAGATTAGTAATCTAAAGATTGCAAAAAACTTATTTTTTTTATCTATTAAGAAATATCCCTTAAAAATTAATTCATATATATTTCTTGCTGAAATTTTAAGAAAAGAGAACAATATTAATGATGCTTTAAAAACATTGTATGCGGCAAAAAAAATAGAAAAATTTAATTCTGAAATTGACTATAATCTATCCATCACATTTAAAACTATTCAATCATTTAAAGAGGCAAAACTTTCTATTGACTCTGCCATAAATCAGAATCCTGATAATCAAATATATCAAATTTTAAAAGCCGATATACTTATCGAATCATCAAACAATGAAGATGCCAAAAAATTATTGCTTAATTTGAAATTACCAAAAGATAGCATCTTATTTTTTCAGAGGGAAATTTTACTTTCAAAGATATATATTAATGAAAAACAATATAGATTAGCTGAAGAGGTTCTTTTTGGTTTAAGAGAATTATTTAGTAAAGAGAGAATTTTATACCTTAATTTGAGTGATCTTTATTTCAAAAATAAAGAATTAGATAAAGGAATTTTAATTTTGAAGGAAGGCATTAAAAATTTTCCAGAATTCATTCCGTTGAGATTTAATTTGGGAATTATGTACAGAAATTTAGGGTTAATAGAATTATCTATTAAGACTCATTTGGAAATCTTGTTAGATGATCAATTTAATTCAAAAAGTTATTATGAATTGTCAACTATGTATAATTTCTCAAAACATAATAAGCAATTAAAAACTCTTCTAAATATTGATATAGAAAACCTCTCTCAAAAGGAAAAAATATACTTTTGTTATTCAAAAGCTAATGCTTTTCATAACAAAAAAGATTTTAAAAAAAGTGCACATTTTCTCAAAATAGCCAATGAAGAAAAACTAAAGATTCAACCATCTGATATAAAAAGAAAGTTGAAAACTGGTGAATACTTCAGGAATCTAAAGATAGATCAGAATTTGAATTTTGAGAAAGTAAAAGATAGCAATAGATATTTATTTATTGTTGGGATGCCTAGGTGTGGAAGTACATTGTTAGAAAGTATTTTAAGTCTTAATCCTGAAGTTAAAGATCTTGGAGAAGTTTTCTTTTTAGAAGAATCTCTTCAGAAATCTGATGATTTGCTTGAAGTTAAAAATCTATATAGAGAAAAAGTCATGCTTTTAAATTCAAAAAAGAAAATATTTACAGATAAAAACTTGTTTAACTTTTTATATTGTCCAATTATCTATGAATTGTTCCCTAATGCAAGGATTATTCACTGTATTAGAAATCCACTTGATAATATTCTTTCCATTTATAGAACTAACTTTTTAAATCAAAGTTTTTCAAGTTCGTTAAATGATATTTCTGATTTATATTTGTATCATATAGATCTCATGAAAGAATATAAAAGCAAATTTGGATCAATCATATATAGTTATGATCATGAAAAGGTTGTTCAGGATCCCAAAGAAACTATTCATGATTTAATAAATTGGCTTGATTGGGAATGGAGCGAAAAATATCTCTCACCTCAAAAAAATAAAAGAAGTGTATTCACTGCAAGTAGTGCTCAAGTTAGACAAAAAATAAATTCCTATTCTTCAGGTTTTTGGAAAAAATATGAGGATATGCTAGAACCTATTATTGACTTGTTTCCCACGTACGGTTAATTAAATGGCTTAGCAGATTTTGCAATTAATTTATTTTGCACTAAGATGATAAAACAAATAATTCTGTGTGAGGAATTTTCATGAAGCTATTCCAGCAATTATTGGTAGCTCCAGCGGCATTAGGTCTTTTAACACCATTTTCCGCTATTGCTTCCGAAGTAAATCTTGATGCAATTTCTAAATACTCTGAAGATAATTTAGAGATAGATGGAAATTTATTTAAACAAAACTCTTCAAATAATACTTTACTCTCAGGAGGAGAAGGTTTAGTTGATGATAGCAGTGATATTACTAGTGGATTCTCCGAGACAACTACAGCATCTTTCGGTGTTGATTTTCTTCTTGGTGCTGAAGACGGTGCATCTTCAGAGGCAGCATCATTTGGCTACCAAATGGGTATCGGATTAGAGACTAGTTTTA
The DNA here is from genome assembly GCA_003280935.1 of Prochlorococcus sp. AG-355-B23. Lineage (GTDB taxonomy): Bacteria > Cyanobacteriota > Cyanobacteriia > PCC-6307 > Cyanobiaceae > Prochlorococcus_A. The sequence continues at coordinate 93,484 of QCDJ01000002.1, read as the reverse complement.
CTGGTGAAGATTCACTTAGTGCAACTATCGATATAGGTGATGGTACTTCTGGCGCTTTAGATTTTGATGATACTTCTGATGTACTAACACTTGACGGACTTACATACACATTCCCAGTAGGTGGTTCAACAGTAATGGTTGGTGATTCAACTGACATTAGTGCTGTATATACTGGTGCTTGTGCTTACAGTTCTTTCACTGATTACATGGGTAACTGTGGAACAGGAAGTACTGTTGGTGTAGGTGGTAATGGTGTTACTGCAGCAATGTCATACGCTTTTGATAGCGGATTCTCATTAGCCGGTGGTGTTTCATCTGAAACTAATAATATTTTGACAGAAGAAGGTACTGATACTTTCGGTCTTGAAGCTGCATACACTGCAGATTCTTACGGAGTAGCAGTTGCTTATTCTGATGCAGAAGGAACAACTGGATGGGGAATTAACGGTATGTATGCCTTTGATTTCGCAACATTAAGTGCTGGTTTTGAAACTGTTGATTCTGGTTCATCAGCTGAAGGATTCTTTGTTGGTCTAAGTTTCGCTGAAGTTGGACCTGGTTCTCTTGACATAGGTATGGGAACAACAGGTAACTTCGCAGATGGTGATACTGAGTACTACACCTACGAAGCATCATACGCTTATCCAGTAAACGATGGAGTAACAATCACCCCTGGTATTTATATTGTAGAGGGTGCAACTGACGTAACTGGTGTTGCTGTTAAAACATCATTTAGTTTCTAATTAAATTAATTTAATTATTAATTAAAACTACACACTTAAAAAGACCTGCCCAATGGCAGGTTTTTTTTTAATTATTTATAAAATAATTAAAAATTCTTTATTATTCTTTATTCATACAAATAAGTACAAATTTTTAATTTGATAAAATTAAAGAAATTCTATTTTATTAATGACCCCGATATTTAAATGTTTGATTTGTAAAAAAGATATTGAAAGATCAACAAAGACATTTTGGAGTAAGAAAGGTCACCTATTATGTTCTACCTGCTTGGACAATATAGATAAAAAGAAAATTTGAAGTTTTAAATCAAAAAAAATACTTGAAGAGTAGTTATTTTTTTTAAGAAAGTTTATTGATATACAGCAAACTTTTTGATTACTGGAGAAAAATTATAAAGCCAAGACTTTCTTTAGTTCTTTCGGTAATCAACTTATAGTTATTTAACTTTTGGTTTGATTTAAAATAAATCAAAAAATAACCCCAATAATATTTGAAGATAAAGTAACTAACTTCCTTTTTAATTTATTGAGGTTAATTTTGATTAGATTATATGTGTCATAACATCGAATGTTTAGTGATGTTAAAAACAAAATTTAAATTCTAGATGAAAAAATTTAAAACCAACCTGGAATGATTTGTCCAGTAGTTACATATGCACCAACTGCTGCAACGAAACCTAACATTGCTGCCCAACCATTAAAACGTTCTGCTTCAGGAGTCATGATTAAAAAATTAATTAAGTATGTAAATCATTGTAACAGGAATTATGAAGCTTTGTAAAGTATTTTTTTGTTTTTTTGCTAGATTTCAATTTAAAGTAAAAATTACGCTTATTTTTAACATTATTGTCACAAAAGTGTGTTCGGTAATGATTATTCCTTTGGTTTGGTAAGCATTGGAAGAAGCAATTTCAGTTAATTCACAACAAGTTAATTGAAATTTTAAATAAATTTAATTAGTACTCTCTGCATCTTGATAATGTTCAAAACTATTTTATGATTTAAGTCCTCAATGTTAGTTCTAGATATATTTAGAACAATTTGCTTAAAATTTAACTCAAAAAAATTAAATATCTTTAAAGCTAAAAGATTGTTAAGGTGTATTTGAAATTTTGGATATATTGTCTTTCACTTATAAGAAGATAAACTCAATTAAAAATGTGGGTCGCCTGAGATTCGAACTCAGGACCAGCCGGTTAAAAGCCGGATGCTCTACCGCTGAGCTAGCGACCCATTTTGTAAAATTGAGTACATATGAAATTATCCCTTTTTAAGGTAAAAAAAACAACTTTTTATCTCAAGTTGAACAATAGAAAAACAATTCTTAACTTATGAGATAAAAAATTAAAATTTCTCTCTAAATTTACAGTTAAAAGTTAAAATAATCTAATAAATAATCGAATTTCTAAAATGCTCAGAACAATCGTAGTTTTTGCCCCCATTATCGCAGCTTTGGCTTGGGTTGTATTTAATATACAAAAACCAGCAAGAGAGCAATTCAACAGGGACTTTTTGGGCAAGGATTAATTCAATTTGATAGATAAAGAAGTAGTAGTTATTGGAGCTGGTCTTGCAGGGTCTGAAGCCGCATGGCAATTAGCAAATTCCGGCATACCAGTCAAATTAATTGAAATGAGACCTGTCAAATCAACTCCAGCTCATCATACTGGTGAGTTTGGAGAGTTGGTTTGTAGTAATAGTTTTGGGGCTTTAAGTCACGATAGAGCTGCAGGTTTATTGCAAAAAGAACTTAGATTTTTTAATTCATTAATAGTTCAAACAGCAGATGAATTTGCTGTTCCAGCTGGAGGCGCTTTGGCGGTTGATAGATCTAAATTTAGTATCGCTTTGACAGAAGCATTATCTAATCATCCTTTAATTGAAATTAAGAGATTTGAACAATTAGATCTCCCAAGCAAAGATAATATAACAATCCTCGCAACTGGTCCATTAACAGCTGATGAATTGTTTTATAAAATTCAAGCTTTTACAGGTATCGATGCGTGTCATTTTTTTGATGCCGCTAGTCCTATTATTTATGGAGATACCATTGATCAAGAGATTGTATTTAAAGCTAGTAGGTACGACAAAGGAGATCCGGCATATCTAAATTGCCCTATGGGTGAAAATGATTACATCCATTTCAGGAATGAACTGATAGAAGGAGAACAAGCTAATTTAAAAGACTTTGAGAAAGAATCAGCTAATTTCTTTGAAGCTTGCTTACCAATTGAAGAAATTGCTAGAAGAGGTATTGACACAATGAGATATGGACCATTGAAATCTATTGGTTTGTGGAATCCAAAATGGGGAGATTTATTTGATAGGGAAAATAGATTAAAAAAGCGACCTCATGCAGTTGTCCAATTAAGGAAAGAAGATTTAGAAGGGAAATTATTAAATATGGTAGGTTTTCAAACTAACCTCAAATGGTCTGAGCAAAAAAGAATATTTAGGATGATTCCTGGCTTAGAAAAGGCTGAGTTTGTACGTTTTGGAGTAATGCATAGAAATACTTTTTTAGAATCTCCAAAATTACTTTTACCGACATTGCAATTTATGAAAAGAGAAAACCTTTTTGCTGCGGGTCAGATAACAGGGACGGAAGGTTATGCCGCGGCAGCTGCAGGAGGCTTGCTTGCAGGAATAAATGCATCCTTATTAGCTAAGGGTAAAAAAACAGTAAGTTTTCCTGATGAATCAATGATTGGTTCTCTAATGAATTTTATCAGTAACAAAAATCAAATATTATCTAATCAGAAAAAGAATAAATTTCAACCAATGCCTGCTTCATTTGGTTTAGTTCCAGAATTAACTAAAAGAATAAAAGATAAAAGATTAAGGTATAAAGCTTATCAAGAAAGATCTACAGAAGCCTTGAATGACTTTAAAAATAAACTAGATTCTTGTTTTGAAAAAGACCACTTACTCAGCAAAATTTACTAAGATTAATTATCAAATATCCAAAAAATGGAATTAAATAAGGAAAACTTCGATGCAATTATTATTGGCTCAGGAATAGGAGGGTTAGTAACTGCTTCACAATTGGCAGCAAAAGGAGCTCAAGTTTTAGTTCTTGAAAAATATATTATTCCAGGAGGGAGTGGAGGATCTTTTAAGAGAAAAGGCTATACCTTTGATGTAGGGGCTTCAATGATTTTTGGATTTGGAGAAAAAGGTTATACCAATTTATTAACTCGTGCTTTGAAAGATGTGAATGAAAAATGCGAAACTATTCCGGATCCTGTTCAACTGGAATATCACTTACCACATAACTTTAATATTTCTGTAGATAGAAATTATGAGCAATTTATAAGCAAATTATCAGCTAGTTTTCCCAATGAAAAAAAAGGTATCAAGAAATTCTATGATACTTGTGCCAGTGTATTTAAATGTTTAGACTCAATGCCTCTTTTATCAATAGAGGATCCAAATTATCTTTTTAAAGTTTTCTTTAAATCTCCATTATCATGTTTAGGGTTAGCTAGATGGTTACCTGCAAATGCAGGAGATGTTGCGAGAAAGTTTATAAAAGATCCAGAACTTTTAAAATTTATCGATATCGAATGTTTTTGTTGGTCTGTAATGCCAGCTCTAAAAACCCCTATGATTAATGCTGGAATGGTATTTACGGATAGGCATGCTGGGGGGATTAATTATCCAAAAGGGGGAGTTGGAACCATAGCAGAGAAGTTTGTTTCTGGGATTGAAAAATTAGGAGGAAAAGTTAGATATAAAGCCAATGTGACTGAAATCCTCTTAAAGGATGAGAAAGCGGTAGGAGTTAAGCTCTCAAATGGGGAAGAGATATATTCAAATATCATTGTATCCAACTCCACTAGATGGGATACATTTGGATTGGAAGGGAATAAAAAAGGATTAATTTCGAGTAAAAACGTACCAAAAAGTGAATATAAGTGGTCAAAAACTTATAAACCCTCACCTTCTTTTGTCTCAATTCACCTTGGGGTAGAAAAAAATCTAATAACCGATAATTTTAATTGTCATCATATATTCGTTGAAAATTGGGATGAGTTAGAAAGTGAAAAGGGAGTTATTTTTGTTTCTATACCAACTTTGCTTGACTCGTCTTTAGCGCCAGAAGGTAAACATATCATCCATGCATTTACTCCTTCATCAATAAGTGAATGGGAAGGCCTAACAAGGAAAGAATATTTGCAAAAGAAAGAAGAATACTTTTCATTTCTTGTTGAAAAAATATCAACTATTCTTCCTAATCTTGAACAAAATATTGATCATAAAGAAATTGGGACTCCCAAAACTCATAAAAAGTTTCTTGGAAGACATGAGGGTAGTTATGGGCCAATTCCTAATAAAAAGTTGCTTGGACTTTTGCCAATGCCTTTCAACACTACAAAAATTAAAAATCTTTATTGTGTAGGGGATTCATGCTTCCCTGGTCAAGGACTAAATGCAGTAGCTTTTAGTGGATTCGCATGCGCTCATAAAATAGGTGCAAAATTAAACATAAACAGTTTTAAATTGCCAGACTAAACTTATCCCTTAGAAATGATAGAAAAATTTAAAACTCTTTTTTTTGTGAAAAGTTCGCTAGTTACTTTATATCTAGCGCTTACAATTCCTATCCCATTTATCTCAATTGATAGATTAAAAACCCCCTCTATTCTTACATTCGTCTTAGGCCTTTATTTGATAATAAATATCACAAGTGATTATGTGGAAACTTGTGATGACAAAATTTCATATAAAACTAGCTTTATTTCTAAAATCTTAGGGAAAAAAAATTGGGAAATTTCTTGGGAAGATATTAAGTTAATAAAATCTTTACCAACTAGTCAGGGTAGTAAAGTTTATTACTTTAATACTTATAAAAGTGATAATTTCCTTGTCCCCCAAAGGTTGGAAAATTTTGAAAAATTTTTATTAATTGTTTCAAGTAATACTGGCATTTCTGTTGATGAAATATCACACATATCACCATTATGGACATATAAATTACTTACATTTCTATCTGTTTTAATGATTGTTGGTGAACTTTTTGCTTTTCTAAACTAAATATTATCGATACTAAATCGATAACCTTGTTGTCTAACGGTCGTAATTCCTCCACCTTCTCCCAATCCAGCCTGTTCTAATTTTCTCCGCAAAGTTAATACTTGAGTATCTACTGACCTCGGCCCTCCACTGAATGGCGGCCAGGCCATCCTTAGGAGCTCTTGACGACTTCTTACCATCCCTGGCGGCATCAAAAGAGCACAAAGTAGTGCAAACTCCCTAGGGCTTAATTCTACGGGTTTCTCGCTTAGAGTAACTTGTCTTAAGAGAAGATGAACCTCTAACGGTCCAACCTCAACTTTTTCTTGTAAACCTATCCTCCCCCTTTTTAAGAGCGTTCTACAACGTGCTGCAAGCTCTTCGAGTCCAAAAGGTTTTCTTAGAACATCATCTGCCCCTTCATCTAATAGATTTACTAATGCTTCAACACCTGATCTTGCAGTTAAGACTATGACAGAAGAACCCAATTGTTGGGCTAGTCTCATTGCAGTATTCTGCTCGAGGATTTCAGCGCTAACTAATAGGTCAGGTGATTGTTCTCTACATAAGTCAACAGCTTCTGCAGCTGTCCCGACTGCTGCAGCTAAATGGCCATCTTGGCGAAGCCTTTGCACAAGGACCGTTCTAAGTGTGGGGTGAGGTTCAACAACTAGAACTCTTGAAGGAGTTTGGGAGCTCGTAGGCAACTGTGAACTGCCAGCAGTTGAAGCTAAAATTTGCTCAGTTGATTGCATTCTTAATTTCTGTTTTGCCAGGCAATTTATAATCATCCTTAATAAGGTATAACAAATGCTAAAAAAAAATAAGAATCTATCAAATTATGACATCATTTGAAAATCCCAAAGCAATTCGTCATTTTCAATCGATTTGCGATAGTTGTCAGGACTTAGTTACTCGTTTCCACCCCCCGTCTGATCTTAAATTATATAGTGATGGATATCTCCAAGCCTTAAGGAATTGCAATAGTTTAGAGCAAAAGGATCAAGAGAAATTAGAAAGATTAATAGAAAGATGGATTTTAGATCCGTCAAGTTTTATTGATCCAGAGGGAGATGGAAATAAAGGTTTTTTTGATAAAAAAAGAATTTAAAATATTAATTTTTATTAATTAATTCAGTATTTATACTTACTAATTGTCTTAAGACGCTAATTCAATTTCTATTTTTTCTTTGAGAGATCCTGAGTTGTACATCTCGATAAGAATATCTGATCCGCCAAGGAATTCTCCTTTTAAATAAACTTGAGGAATTGTTGGCCAATCTGAATATTCTTTGATACCTTCTCGTATAGCGAAATCACTTAAAACATCAAATGTACTAAACTCTACCCCTAGAGAATTTAGTATTTGAACTACATTGTTGGAAAAACCACATTGGGGCATTAATTTTGTTCCTTTCATGAAAACCATTACTGGATTGGAATCAACTAGTTTTTGTATTTTATCTTTTGTTTGGTTGTCCATAATTTAATTTGTTGTTTTTGTTTTTAGTGCCAGTGCATGGATAGCCTCTGAAGCTAATTCTTCCTTCAATGCAGAATAGACTAATTGGTGTTGTTTAACTAATGATAATCCATTGAACTCAGATGCAATTACAGTTACTTGTAAATGATCATTTCCTTTAAGGTTTTCAACAAAAACTTGAGAATTTGGTATTTTTTTAGTGATTAAATTAATAACTTCTGCTTTTGTAATCATAATTATTTTTAATTATCCTTTGTATTTTGTCTCAACAAATCCTAGTTGGAATAATCTTTCATAAGCTTCTTTACCTTCTGGGCTACTAGGTGACATTATTCTAATTGTTTCAACAAGTAAGGGTACTGCAACCTCAGGCTTTTCAGTTTTAATGTACATAGAGGCTAATCTCTCATTTGATGCTGCCAAAATTTGTAATGTTTGCTTGCCTTTCCTTTGCATTTCATTTGGTATTCTCGCATCAACTCCTTTGAAGGATGAATTTAGATCAGAATAAAAAGACGCAAGTTGCTTGGCCAATTTTCTAGCGTTTAGGTAAGAATCCTTAGCTTTTTCGAAATCCCCGTTTTTAATATAATTATCTCCTTGTTTTATGAAATATTCTACGTTTGAGATGGAAAGCTTTTTACCCTGATTTGAAAGTACTCTGAAGTCTTTTGGATTCTTTATTTCTGCATGAACTTCATTTTTGTAAGTTACATTTCCAAAAAATATTAATAAAATTGGGATTAATTTTAAGAATTTCATTTTCTTATTCAATTATTAAAATTTATAGTAACTTATTTCACATTCATCTACCTACATTTTTTAATGCTTTTTCTTCCTCTTGAGTCATTTTTTCATTTAGCAATAAATTAAATTCCTTGATAGTAAAGTTTAAGTAATCATTGATGGCTATAGGTTGTCCAAAGGATAAACAAAATTCGCCCCTAAAGTTCGGAGAAACTTTACTATATGCAATTCCAATTGGAATAATAGTAATGGAGGTTGTTTTTCTTGTAGCTAATTTAGCTAATCTATATAGTCCTTGTTTAAGAACTAATTTTTTTCCATATCTATTAATCTTCCCTTCGGGGAAAACAACTAGTTGTTCTCCTTTTTCTATAAGATCAATCGCATATCTTAAAGCTGAGAGAGAAGGCGATAATTGATTTATTGAAAAACATCCAAGTCTTTTTAAAAACCAACCTTGTATTCCTCTCATTTCGGATTTAGTAACCATAAATCTACAATCTTTTTTTGTTACCCTTCTACCCATTGCCATTGTTAGTATTAAGCCGTCCCATCTTGATCTGTGGGTTGGAGCCAAAATAATAGAGGAATTTATGGGAATCGAAAACCCATTTTTTAATATTTTCTTTTTTCTAAAAAAGAATTTCAAAACAACGTCCTGAGTAACGAACATTGCAATAAATCCCAATACAGGGTTGATTTTATGCCAAATATTTAAAGAATTCTTCTTCAAGTTCTATTTACTATATATTAATAATTTAAGTGTTTGTCTTTTTTTATTAGCTATTATTGGGCGGTTACTAGATTGTCTAGAAACTAAGATTTTCAAAATTATGGCTACTTTAGGAGTAAACATTGATCATATTGCAAATGTAAGGCAAGCAAGGAAAACTGTAGAGCCTGACCCTGTGCAATTTGCTTTTTTAGCTGAATTAGGAGGGGCAGATTCCATAACAGTGCATCTAAGAGAAGATAGAAGACATATACAAGATAGGGACGTATTCCTTCTGAAAGAGACTATAAAAACAAAACTCAATTTAGAGATGGCTGCTACAGAAGAAATGTTAGAAATTGCCAAAAAAATTCTTCCTGATTACGTAACGCTTGTACCCGAGAAAAGGGAGGAAGTTACTACTGAAGGCGGGTTGGATTTACAAAGTAATTTGCAATATCTTAAGAAGGCTGTTGGGAATTTAAAGGAATCAAACATAGAAGTAAGTGCATTTATTGATCCTCTTGATAAACAGATAAATTATTCAAAAGAAATAGGCTTTGATTTTATAGAATTACATACTGGAAAATATGCTGAACTATCGGGATCTGATCAATATAAAGAGCTCCAAAGGATTATAGAGTCTACACATTTAGCAAATGACCTTGGATTAGTTGTAAATGCTGGTCATGGCCTTAACTATAATAATGTAAAAAAAATTGCAGCAATTAACAATATGAACGAGCTAAACATAGGTCATAGTATTGTTGCAAGGGCTTTAGCGATAGGATTAGAAAAGTCTGTACGTGAAATGAAGTCCCTTATTACATCAAATTAAATTTCAAAATGACAACATATTTTTTCGTCGCAGCCAGTGAAAAGTTTTTAACTGTTGAAGAACCAATTGAGGAGATTTTAAGAGAGAGGATTAGGAACTATAAAGAAAATAATAAAGAAATAGATTTTTGGCTTCTAAAAAATCCATCATTTTTGCAAACAACCCAATTTGTTGATCTAAAAGCAAAGATCCCATCATCTCCAGCAGCTATTTTATCGACGGATAAAAAATTTATAACTTTCTTAAAGCTGCGTTTAGAGTTTGTTGCTGTTGGGGAATTCGAATGTCCTAATGCAGAAATAACTGATCCATTTAAAGTTGAGTAATATAACCATTTAGTAAATTGCTCAATCTTTATAAGTCAAATAAAATTGAAGTAATTAGTGAGCTGTTAGCAGAGGAATTAAAAATATTTCCTCCGCCTATAAATGAGAATTTAGAAATAGTAGTCCCTAATTACTTTTTGGGGAATTGGTTACGTGAACAAATAACTATAAAAAACAAAATAAGTGCTCTTTATGAATTAAAGACAATTTCAACGTATACCGAATCTTTATTGATAAATTTTTTCCCTGCAATTGATATGAGCGCATGGAATTTTGAGTCAATTAAATGGGGCATTATTGATTCCTTGGAAGAATTAAATAGCTTTAAAGAATCATTTCCGCTTAGAAATTGGATTAATAAATATTTGGATAATAAAAAGACAATTGATGGAGACATATATAATCTGACAAAAAAGATCACGAATAATTTTATTGATTATTTGATTTTTAGACCTGAAATGATTGCTCAATGGAATAGATATGAAATTAATTCATCTAATCTATTTAAGAATTTAAACTCAGATCAATTTTGGCAACCTATTTTATATAAATTATTAGAGGAAAAGATATCTGAAAAGCCATCATGTTTATACATGATTGAACTAATAAAGAATTTAAGAAAAATTAAAAACGTTCAATTTCAAGTGCCAAATCAAATTTATATTATTTCAGATAATAACTTATCTAAACTACATATTAATTTTTATTCAGAACTTTCAAAATTTATTAAAGTAAATTTGTATTTATTATCTCCTGGAGAAGATTTATGGAATAGAATAAATTGTCTTGAAGGTGAGTTGGAATTTGATGATAATGAAAGTAAATTGAATTTAAATAATACAAATATAGAGAAAATATTTGGTAAATTTGGAGCAAACTTTCAGAAATTAATTGATGAAAATATTTATAAAGAAGGTATAAATTTAAAAAATAATCTTATTTATCTCGATCCAACAACTAATTTTCATAACAAGAAAGATATTCCTCTTCTTAATCAAATACAAAAAAGACTAATTGATAATAATAGTGTTGATTTTATACTAAGTGAAAGGGATGATTCAGTATTACTTTGTGAGCATTTTAATCAGAATAGTCAATTTGAATATTTAAGAAATAAAATTATAGAGATAATAAATTCTTGCGAGAATATTAAATATAGTGATATTGCTGTTTTATCTCCACAAACTAATTTAATTAAACCTTATCTAAGGTACATCTTTAATAATGAGTTAATTAATGGTGAAAAAATACCTTATTTTTTTATTGATGAGGATAATCATGACTCTTCAGGCATTTATGAATTTCTAATTGACATCACTGAAATAGCAAGTGAAAAAATTACACTTGAAAAAATAGAATATATTCTTTCGAAAAAAGTAACTCAGAACATTTTTGATTTTAATATTACTGAGAAGGATGAAATTATTTTTTTACTTACCCAAGCGGGGTTTCATTGGGGATTAGATGATAAAGAAAGATTAGGTGAAGAGAAAAACACTCTAGATTGGTGTATAAATAGAATTACTTTAGGCTTAATTTATGACAAAGAAGTAAATTTAAGTACTTTTAAATTAAAACCTTTTAGCTATAAAAATATAAGTTTGGATTTGAATAAATGGGTTAAAATATTAATTCATTTAAAAAAATATATTAATTTGATAAGGGGATCTTTTTCTTACTCGAATTGGGTTGAAAAGATAAAGTTTATATTAAAAAGTATTGCTGATTCTAATGCAAATTTTAATTTAGAAATAAGTGAAATAAATAGAATTCTTGATAATCATGCGATACCGTTAATAACTGATGATCTTATCTTGTTAAAAGTTTTTAGAGAAATATTAATTTCTTGCATAAATAAAGCTAAATATCAAAGCAAATCACGAGTCAACAAGATCCTAGTAAGTGATATTGAGAATTCAAGGCATATTCCACATAAGGTTATCTTCCTAATAGACATGAATAGTGTTAATTATCCAAAATTGCCAAAGAGTGAAAACATTAATTTATTAAAAAACAAATATCATTTAGGTGATCCATCTGTTTTTGAAAGAGAAAAATACGCATTTCTGGAGTTGTTAATTGCCTGCAGAGATAAATTTATAGTTACTTGGGTAAAAAATGATAAAGACAATCAAAAATTAGATGTTTCTTTTCCTATAAAAGAGTTAATTTCTTTTTTTGATAGTTTCTTAAACCAAAGCCAAAGAGAACAAATAATTAAAGATTCTGATTTAAATAAAAATGAAATAATTGATATTGATAAATCTAAGATTGTTAAAAGTAATTATTCTTTAATAAAAGATATAAATTGGAATGAAAAAAAATCTGATATTAAAAATTACAAATTATCAGAATTAATTTATTGGCTCAAGACTCCACAAAAATATTGGCTTAATAAAAACAATATTTCTACCAAGGAAATATTTATTCATCATCCAGATGAGGAGTATGTAAGCAATCTGCAAAAGTCGCAAATAATTACAAAAATAATCCAGCAAGTAGAGATTGATAATCATAATATTATTGATGATTTAAATGAATTAAATATTAATGATCAATTGGCTGAAAATGGGATTATTATCCCCAATAATAGTATTTTTATAAAAGAAAAAGAATTCAAAGATTTATTAGAAAGTCTATCTAAAAGTTTGAGTCAACATAATAAGATTAATAGAATTTATGTTAAATCAAAAGCAAATAAAGAAGAATATTTTATAGCTGATGACAACGTAATTGAATTGATTCATGCGAAGTTAAGTTTAAGTCGTTTGAGTGAGGCTTGGATAAAATTACTCTTTATTTCTTCTTTAAAGAGGAATATAAAAAGGACTAAAGTAATTTTTAGAACAGAAAATAATTATAAATCGCAAATTATTCAATCACCAGGAGCAACTGAATCAAATCTAATTTTGGAGGATTACATAAATATTTTTAAAAATTATTCTGAAATATGTTTACCTCTTCCTCCAGAAAGTGCTTATAAATATGTAGAAGCAAAAATAAAATCAAAAAATGAAAAAAAAGCTTTTATGGATAAATGGATCGGGAATAAAAATTTTTCAAAAGGGGAAAGAGATAATATCGAAATGAAAATGTGTTTTGGTAATGAAAAAGAACCAGATTTCTTTCTTGGAAATAATAATTTTGATCAATTATCATACAGATTATATAGTCCTCTAATTAAAGCATTAAAGAAATAAAAAATGTCTAAATTTCAGTTCAAAAATTTTTTTAAAGGTGCTTATGATCTAATGCTTGTTTTTTTACAGTTCTTTATTATTAGTCTTCATTTTTTTCAATGGGAATTTCTTCCACAAAAACAAATAATTCAAGCAAGTCCTTTTTCTTATTTACTGGGTATTTTAATTATCATAATCGCTTTCATAATAATGTTAGTTTCAATTAAAGATTTAGGTAGAAATTTATCCCCTTTCCCAAGACCTATAAACAATAGCAATCTAGTTACTACTGGTATTTATCGATTTACGCGTCATCCTATGTACTATTCTTTAATATTTATTTCCATTGGAGTTTTTGTAATAAAATTATCTATTTATTATTTATTTTTGACAATAAGTTTATCTTTAATAATTAAATTTAAGATTGCCTTGGAAGAGAAATATTTAATTAATAAATTTAAGAATTACTTACTTTATAAAAATGAGGTCAAAGTTTAATTTAATAAAGAAATGGATATTAATCAAATTAAATTAGATAATAACTTTAAATTAGTTGAAGCAAGTGCAGGAACTGGTAAAAGTTTTACTTTGGCTCACATAGTTTTAAGAAATGTTTTGGAGAAAAAAGTTAAACCAGATGAGATACTCTTGCTAAGTTTTACAAAAAATACTTGTTCTGAATTAAGAGATAAAATACTCTCGAGATTTCATAATTTAAAATTATATTTGCAAAGTCATAATGAAATTAAAATAGATAATACTCTTAAGGATTGGTATCTAAATTTTAAGGATAAAGATAAGTCTAAGGAAAAAATAATATCTGAAATTGATAATTTTATAAATCAATTCTATAAGTTAAAAGTAACTACTTTCCATGCTTTTTGTAATAATATTATTGATGAATATAGTATTGAAATAGGTATAACTCAAGATCCATATATTGAGAATAATATTGATAATTTATATAAAGATGTAATAGATAATTTGTGGATTGATGATTTTCTGAATCTTAATCATGAGATTATTTCAGCAGTCAACAAAAAAAAAATAAGTTCTAGATTTGGAAGTAGGATCAATAAGTCATTTTTTGTAGAAATTTTAAAAAATATAGATCAAGAAAATATCTGTAAATTTCAAATAAATAATAAATATAAGATTATTGATTTAAATAATTATTTTAATGAATTTTTTTATTTAAATTGGAACGAGTTTTGTCTTGAATGGAAGAAGAAAGGTAAGGAATTATTTTTACAAATCATAGAGTTGGGAAAATTAATTAAGGAGAGTGGTGGAAAAAGTCAAATATATGCTGCAAAACCAAGAAATGATAAGTTTAATCAAATAAATTATTGGATTGAAGAGATTAACAAAAGGCTTAATTCTAAAAATGTTATTGATTTTATATATGATATTTCTAAGGATGATCTTCTATCTAAATATTTTTATATTGAAAATATATCTAAAGAAATTAATAAACATAATCTAAAAATAGATTTTACTAAATTTAATTTATTGCAAGATAAGATTTATAAAATAAAAGAAGGTTTCTATACTGAATTTGTAAGAATATTTACCCAATTAGCTTATATAAAATTAATTGAATTAAAAAAAAGTTTTTCTATTTTCAACTTCAATGATCTTATAAAGACTGTAGAAAATAAATTTCTAGATTCGGAAATTAGTAATAGTAATACTCTGTCTAAAATTAAAAAAAGATTTAAATGTGTCTTAGTTGATGAGTTCCAAGATACAGATATTACTCAGTGGAATTTAATAAAAAAATTCTTTAATACAAAACATCATTTTTTACTTTGCGTAGGTGATCCAAAACAAGCGATTTACAAATTTAGAGGCGGAGATATTGAAACTTACTTAGATGCAAGATCTAATGCAATCGAAGTTTTTAGTCTTACAGATAACTATAGATCCTCAAAAAAGTTAATCGATGTTCTTAATAAACTTTATAAGAATGGACTTAAGCAATCAAAATTAAACTATATTAAATTAACCTCAAGAATTAATGAAAATATTAATCCTGAATTTCAATTTAAGGATGTATTTGAAATTGTAGGATTTTCAAAAAAAGATACTGATATAGAGGATCTTGTAACGCATTACATAGTTAACTTTATTTTAAATAATAAAGAAATTGACATTAATAAAATTGCGATTCTTACATTAAATAATTCGCAATGCTTAGATTTAAAAAAAAAATTAAACCAGTTTAACCTCCCATGCAAAATTCAAAATAAACAAAATATTTTTGAAACAGAAGCAAGTTCTCTACTATTTTTATTCATTGAATGTTTATTAAATCCGAGATCTTTAAAAAACATAAATTTGCTTGCTACTTCAAAGTTTATAGAAATAAAATTAGAAGATTTACTTGATCATGGAATTAGCAATAATTTAGAAATTTTAATTAATAAATGCATTACTTGGTCCCAAGAACTAAGAGAAAAAGGTTTTTTAAACATTGTTAATGAATTACTTATAAATTACAAGTCAACCTCGATTATTCAAGATTCAGATTTAAATTCAAATTTATTTCAACTTTCAGAAATTGTTGAAATAGAATTAATAAATAATGATTTTGATCTCAATATAGTCTTCAACTGGTATAAAAATCAGTTAGATCATATTTTAAGAATTTCTACTGGAGAAGATTTTTTGACAAAAGATTATAATCTTCAAAATGGAATAAATCTTTCTACGATTCATAGTAGTAAGGGCCTCGAATTTGAAATAGTCCTATGTCCATATCTCTCAATTATTTCAAATAAGTCAAATAAAATTAAAGGACCTCTTTGGAAATCAAATATTGATAGAAATATATACGTTAATATTTCCAATAATTACGCGAAGGTTGAAAAATTTAAATTAATAGAAGAAGATGATCTATTTAAAGAGAGTGAGAGGTTAATTTATGTAGCACTTACAAGGAGCAAATATAAACTTATTGTTTTTAATGAATTAGAGGATACAAATAATATTTTAAATAATGATTTGCTTAATAATTTGGAAAATATTAATATTTATAAGTCTACTTTTAAAGTCAGGATAGAAAAAGAGAAAATAAAAGAAATTTTTTCTAAGTTCCAAACCAACCGATTGAATAATAATCTTTGGAAAATAGATAATGTTAATAAAAAAATATCTAATATATATAATTCTGATCAATTTATTTCTTATTCAAGTTATTCTTCTTGGATACGTAAAGATAAAAATATTGATGCAGTCATTAATCAATATAAGGATTATGAAGATAATATATCAATTATCAAAGATTCTAATTTTAAGAATTCAAATAATTATCCTAATTATTTTTCTTATCCAAATCCCTTAAGTGAATTTCCAAAAGGAACTATTGCTGGGACTTGCCTGCACAAAATAATAGAAAGATTTGAATTTAGAAACGATAATAATCAAGAATTAATTGATTTAATTATTGAGGAATTGAACTTTCATCAAATCGATACTTCTTTTGCTTTTAAAGTAAAAGATGCGATTTTAAGAATCATAAATATATCTTTAGGAAGAGAATTACAAAATAAGAAACTAGTTGATATTCCAAATGAATACTTAATTAAGGAACTCAAATATGATTTACCCCTATCTTATGAAGGTAGAAATATTAATTCTAATGATATATCAAATTGCTTTTTTTTAGATCAGGAATATGAATTTGGTGAAGAATATGCAAATAAAATAAATGATCTTCAAATTATGAATAAAGGCTTTCACTCTGGATGTATTGATGGTGTTTTCCCTATAGGAAATAATTTAGAAGATAGTAAATGGTGGGTAATTGATTGGAAAAGTAATTTGATTTCTGGTAGTGATAATAGTGATTGTTTACCAAGAAACTATAACTATGAAAACATGAGAAATGAAATGATAAAACATCATTATCCATTGCAGTCTCATCTTTATTTATTAGCATTGCATAGATTATTAAAGTGGCGACTTAAAAATTATCAACCACATAAACATCTAGGAGGATATATTTATTTGTTTTTAAAAGGATTGCCAGATTTTGAATTATTTGAAAAGTCTAAGTCTGAAGATATATCTCCAGGTATTTTTATTAGCAAAGCACCATTAAAAAGAATTAATTATTTAGATAACCTTTTTTAGAATGACTAAAACTACTAAAGATATTGAAAGGTTCCAATACGATCATATATTTAATTTAATCTTAGGTATTTTCAAATTTAGTGAAAAAAAATATGGAAATTTCGTAAAAGATGTAATAAGAATTTTATTAGAGTTTGAAAAAAATGGTGAAACTATTATTGATGTTGATAATAGTTTAATAATCTTTGAATTATTAGAAGATGGCTGGCCCAATAAACATATAGATGCTCTAAAAAATATAGGTTTGATTGGTTCCCTTCATTCTCCATTTGTATTAGTAAATAGAAAATTATCCTTATCAAAATGGTCAAAAAAGATTGAAAGAGTTATTAATTCATTTCTAAAAAAAATAGATGCCGATAATTTAATGAACTCAACAATTTATAAAAATGATAATAAAATAGATCAAATTAAAAATATATTTAAATATTCAAACTTAGTTTTCCTTCAAGGAGGACCAGGTACGGGTAAAACCACTTTAATAATAAAGTTAATACTAGAACTCCTCCAAATTGATAACTTTTTAAATATTGGTTTGTCTGCTCCAACTGGTAAAGCTACAGCTCGTTTAAAAGAAGCTCTTAATGATAAAAAAAATATTTCTTTTAGCAAATTTCTAGACCAAATAGAATTTCAAACTTTACATAGATGGATTTTAAATTCTCAAAATAAATCTCTTAAGTTGAAATTTAAACTAAAAGAGCTTGATATTTTCATAATTGATGAAATGTCAATGGTTAATATCGATTTGATTGAATCAGTTATAAATTTGTTAGCAAAGGATTGTAAAATTATTTTAGTTGGAGATAAAAATCAATTGTCTCCAGTAAATAACTGTTCTATATGGAATTATTTGTTTGAATATTCCGATAATAGTTCAATTAAATCTTGTGTAGTAAATTTAGAAAAAACTTTTAGAAATATTGGAGATATAGCATCAATTAGTAGTTTAATATTTAATAATGATTTTTCTTTACTTAATCAAAAGATAAAAGAATTAGAAAAAGATAATAATTCAAAAGAAATTACTATTTCAAAGAGTAGAGAAATAGATATTCCAAAAGATCTATTATTTTCGATTACAAGACATCTAAAACAGTTAAATATTTCAACTTCAAATTTAAGTAAAAAAAAATATATATTTGATGAGGGTATTGATAATTTATTGCCTGATGAAAAAGATTTAGTAGATAAGATATTTCTGGATTTACAAAGTCAGTTGATTTTATGCGAAAAAAATTCCGGAATATGGAGTGTTGAATATTTGAATGAAATTGTTTTTGGTCAAAAAAAACCCTATGACCTTAAAACTCTTAAAGAGGGTGTTCCGATCATGTGTACAAAAAATAATAATGAACTTGGATTGTCAAATGGGGATATCGGAGTACTTATAGGTTTAAAAAATAAAAGAAAATATCTTTTTAGAAAATTTAATGATAATAACGAAGAAATTGTCGCATTAATTGATCCATCTAATTTAGAAAATGTTGTGCCAGCAATAGCCATTACTATTCATAAATCTCAAGGAAGTGAATCTGAAAAAGTAAACATTTTATGGTCCCAAAATTATAGAAGAAATCAATATGCTGCAAAAGAAAAAAAAGATAATCAAAATATCTTTTGTAGAGATAATTTTGAAAGAAGGTTATTTTATACTGCTGTTACAAGAGCTAAAAAATCTTTAAATATATATTATTTAAATTAAATTTTATTTTTGATAAATTAGTAATATCTTAACCCCAAGATGTTAGATTAATAATTCGGCTCTGTAAGGCTAATCAACAACTTAAGTCAATTTAGATATTTGTTGAATGCCTAATCAGAAGATTATTAGGCATTTAAAATGGCTTTAAAAAAAGATAGTAACTCTCTTGGTAGTGAGCAAGAAAAGTCTAATAATGAAGATTCTTCCCTACTAGAGTTCAAGAACTTAGAGAACAAAAAAGAATTTGAATCTCAACTATTGGAAGAATCGAAAGGAGATGATAATGAGAATGGTTTTCTCGATTTTGGGTTTAATCAATCGATCTTAAACTCGTTAATAAATAAAGGATATAAAAATCCAACTCCCATCCAAAAAGCTGCAATTCCCGAACTATTGTTAGGCAGGGATTTATTAGGCCAAGCACAAACAGGAACAGGAAAGACTGCAGCTTTCGCCTTACCATTAATAGAAAAACTTAAAGATAATAAAGAATTAAATGCCAAGGTTTTAGTTATGACTCCTACAAGAGAATTGGCAACTCAAGTGGCAGAATCTTTTAAAAGTTATAGTTCTGAATCTAGTAATTTTAAGACGGTTGCAATATATGGAGGTACCGACTATCGAAATCAAATTTCTGCATTAAAAAGAAAAGTTGACGTAGTAGTTGGGACACCAGGCCGAATAATGGATCATATAAGGCAGGGGACTTTTAAAATTAAAGATATAAACTGTCTTGTTTTAGATGAGGCAGATGAAATGTTAAATATGGGTTTTCTTGAAGATATTGAATGGATAATAGATCAACTTCCAGAAAATAAGCAAATGGTATTATTTTCAGCAACAATGCCTAGTGAGATTAGAAATATAGCAAAAAAATATCTAAATGATCCCGCAGAAATATTAATCAAAAGTGTCAAAAAAGAAACTCAATTAATTTCGCAAAAATTTCTATATGTACAAAGGCATCATAAGTTAGATGCTTTAAAAAGAATACTAGAACTTAATAACGAGGGAGTAATTATTTTTGTTAGGACAAAACTACTTACTACTTCAATAGCTGAAGCTTTAGAGAATTCAGGTCATACTGTGGCAGTACTTAATGGAGATATACCTCAAAATCAAAGAGAAAATACTGTAGATAGATTGAAGAAAGGATTTATTAATATCCTTGTTGCAACTGATGTCGCAGCAAGAGGATTAGATGTTGAGAGGATAAAACTTGTTGTTAATTACGATTTTCCTTTTGACAAGGAAACATATACTCATAGAATTGGAAGAACTGGAAGGGCAGGTAGATCAGGAGAAGCAATTTTATTTGTTAATCAAAGAGAAAAACATTTTCTAAGAAACTTAGAAAACTCAACAAGAACCAAGATTGAAGAAATTAATATACCAAGTAATAAAATAATAAATGAAAAAAGGATGGAGAAACTTATAGATAATGTTAATGAGAGTTCTTTAGCTAAAGATGAAAATGAAGAAAATAAAGCTTTGATTATTGATGTACTAGATAATTTAAAAGAAAAATACTCAATGGATGATTCAAATATTGCAATGGCGGCGATTAATTTAGTAATAGGTAATAAATCATTTTTTGTTAATGAAGATGATTCTTGGATTAATAAACAAAATAATGCTGATCGAAATAGATCAAATAGAAATAGTAATAATCGTATGAGAAATTCAAATAGAAGAAATAATTATCAAAATGATTCTTTTGAAACCTACAAATTTAACTTTGGTAAATTTGATGGAGTTAGAGTTGCAAATATTATATCCTCAATTTGCAATTCAACTAATATAAATGGTAGATCCATAGGTAAGATACAGATTTTTAATGATTACAGTTTGGTAGATTTACCGAGAGATCTGCATAGAGAAACTAAAAATAAATTAAAAAAAATTAAAGTCAGAAACTAGTGATAGAGAATGAAAGCTAGCAAATTTAATTTCTTTATTTTTGTGAATCTGATAATACTATTCAACTCCTTTAATAGTTATTATTTAGCTCAAACGAAACAAAATTCAATAATAAAATTATTTTGTCTTCAGAGTGTCAAAGAGGAGATGATGAAAGCAGAAATGGCATATAGTGAAGAAATTGCGAATGAGACTTGTGATTGTTATAACGAAGAATTTATGCAAACTGCAAGTCATCAAGATGCAAAAACAAAATGTAAATTAGAAACTAGAGAAAATTTAAATCATAATAGAAAAATTTAATTATTATTTTTATGAGGTATAAGAACAATCAAAATCCAATAATTAGACTTTATTTCAATCTGATTGAAGAAAGAAGGTTACTATTTTTTGCTTTTCTTAGTTCCATAATTAATAAAATATTAGATTTAGCTCCCCCTGTAATAATTGGTCTTGCAGTGGATATCGTTGTTAAGGAACAGAATTCATGGATTGCGGGTTTTGGAATAAAAGAAGTTCCAGCACAACTGATTTTTCTTGCATTTGCTTCAGGAATAGTTTGGTCTGGTGAATCCTCCTTTGAATATTTATATTCGATTTTATGGAGAAATTTGGCTCAGCTATCGCAACATAAATTAAGAATAAAAGCTTATGAGCATATCCAGGAATTAGATATGGATTTTTTTGAAAATGATAATACTGGAAGGCTATTATCTATTTTGAATGATGATATAAATCAACTAGAGAGATTTCTAGACCAAGGGGCTAATCAGATTATTCAGTTATTTATAACCGTTTTAATAATTGGGGGCACTATGATTTTTGTCGCTCCAAAAATCGCTTTATTTGCTTTCTTTCCTATTCCAATTATATTTTTAGGATCAATTAAATTTCAAAGAAAGCTTGCTCCAAAATACAAAGATGTTAGAAATAAAGCTGGACTGTTGGCATCAAGGCTTAATAATAATTTAAGTGGAATTCTAACCATAAAAAGTTTTACTAAAGAAAAATGGGAACTAAATAGATTAAATAAAGAAAGTCTCGATTATCAAAGAAGTAATAAGGCTGCAATAAAATTATCTTCTGCTTTTATCCCTCTTATAAGATTTGCAATTTTGTTTGCTTTTATAGCGATTCTATTAATTGGAGGTTTCCAAACTTGGAATAAGACACTTGATGTAGGTACTTATAGTTTTTTAGTTTTTATTACACAAAGACTATTATGGCCATTAACAACTTTGGGGCATGTTTTAGATGATTTTCAGAGATCTATGGCATCAATAGATAGAGTAATTGATCTTATAGATACGCCTATAAAAATAAAAGATGGAAAAAGAAAAATTGAACCTAAAGATATCAAAGGAGAAATTATTTTTAATAATGTAAATTTTAATTATCCTGGACGAGATTTAACTTTAAAAAACATAAATTTCAAAATTGAAAATAACTCAACATTAGGAATTGTTGGTTTAACAGGTTCTGGGAAAAGTACAATAATAAAACTACTACTTAGAATTTATGATAGTAATAATGGGTCAATAACCTTGGATGGGGTTTCTATTAAAGAAATAAATTTGAGGGATTTAAGAAAGTGTATCTCTTTAGTAAGTCAAGAAACTTATTTATTTCATGGCAGTGTACAAGAAAATATTGCTTATGGCTCAATCAACCCAAGTCTTAAAGATATTATTAAAGCTTCAAAGATTGCGGAAGCTCATAAATTTATTGAACAATTACCAGATGGTT
Source organism: Prochlorococcus sp. AG-355-B23 (assembly GCA_003280935.1). GTDB lineage: Bacteria > Cyanobacteriota > Cyanobacteriia > PCC-6307 > Cyanobiaceae > Prochlorococcus_A. The sequence goes on along the minus strand of QCDJ01000002.1, from coordinate 70,932 downwards.
ATAAAACTATAGTGGGGGAAAGGGGCCAAAGGCTCTCAGGCGGGCAACGTCAAAGAATTGCCTTGGCGAGAGCTGTTTTAAAGGATGCTCCAATATTAATATTAGATGAAGCTACAGCTTCAGTTGATAATGAAACAGAGGCTTTAATTCAAAAATCTTTATCTAAAATCACAAAAGAAAGAACAACTATAGTAATAGCTCATAGATTAAGCACTATAAAAAATGCGGATAATATTGTAGTTATTGATAAAGGTAAAATAGTTGAAAGCGGAAAACATGAAAAGCTATTAGATCAGAACAAAATATATGCTGATTTGTGGAATGTTCAAGTAGGTATCTAGTATAGAATTTCTAAACTATATTAAGAAGTTAAATGATTCAATTACATTACTAAACATACCCTCAACTTTATTCCATCTCTCTTCATTTGTTCCCACGGCGAAAGTGTAAAGTGTTCCTCTATCGATTACGACAGTAGCTAATTCGTGTCTGGCCTGTTCATTTAAATTTAATTCATACTCTAAATCATAGAAAATATGATTGGATGCCTCCCTCTGATTGGCATTTATTAGTTTTACCTCTCTACCTGAACCTTCTGGAGCAATGACTTTATCAATTAATGTTTGACCAACTTCACTTGGGGTTCCTAATTGCTCTAATTGAACCTCTTTATTTACATCAGAAATAACTAAACTTAAGGTCTCATTACTATTTATTAAGTCATGATAAATAATTTCAGGTCCTCCATCGACTTTTACTCTAGTCCATCCTGTTGGATACAAAAAAGCATATCTTCCATCTGGACTTTGATAAGCTTCTAATCCCGCATTGAGTCCGCCACTACAAGCGCTAAGTGTTAAACATAAAAAAATCAAAAATAAATATTTGAGAGGGTTAAATTTAATATTTTTCATTTTGTTTGAAATTACTAACTGAAAATATAATAAGACATTAAAAGCAAACAATTATGGCAATTCAGAATTTTGCGTCTAAATTATCCCTAGAAATAGTTTAATTTTGATTACTTACACTAAACCACTTTCAAAATTAATTGGTCATTTTGAGAAATTCCCAGGAATTGGTCCAAGAACAGCTCAAAGATTAGCTCTGTTTATTTTAAAACAACCTGAAAGTACAATAAGGGATTTTTCAAAGGCTCTTTTAGAAGCTCATAATAATGTTGGACATTGTAAAAAATGCTTCAATTTGACCTCAGAAGATGAATGTGAAATTTGTAGAAATATTGAAAGAAATCAAAAACTAATCTGTGTAGTAGCAGAAACTAAAGATTTGCTTGCTTTGGAGCGTGCTAGAGAATTTAGAGGTGTTTACCATGTTATTGGGGGTTTAATATCTCCAATGGATTCTGTTGGCCCCGAACTCTTAGAAATAAGAAGCTTGGTAGAAAGAGTTAGTAAGTCTGAAATTGATGAGATCATATTGGCATTAACCCCCAGTGTTGAGGGAGATACAACAAGTCTTTATATTGGAAAATTGTTAGCCCCTTTTACTAAAGTTACGAGAATTGCATATGGCCTACCAATGGGCAGTGAACTTGAATATGTGGATGAAGTTACACTTGCAAGAGCGTTAGAAGGAAGAACAAAACTAAATTAGACAATGAGAGACAATAATCTAATCAATAAAGAAAAAATCTTAAGACTTCCCTCTTGGATTAAATTTCCTATTAGTAAAGCTTCAGAATTCGAAAAAATACAAACACTCATAAAGAAATCAAATATTCATACTATTTGTGAAGAAGCAAGATGTCCAAATAGAGCAGAATGTTATGCCTCAGGAACAGCCACTTTCTTACTGGGTGGATCGATATGTTCTCGTTCATGTGCTTTTTGTCAGGTAAATAAAGGTAGACCTAGTTCTATCAATATTGATGAATGTACTCAAGTCGCTGAAGCAGTGAAAGTACTTAATTTGAAATATGTAGTTTTGACATCTGTAGCTAGAGACGATCTTCCTGATCATGGTGCAAATTTATTTGTATCTACAATTGATGAGATTAGAAAAATTGATTCAAAAATTAAAATAGAGGTTTTAACTCCTGATTTATGGGGTGGGGGTAAAAATTTTGATGAAACTAATAATCTTCAGACTGAGAGATTGAAGATGATTTTAGAAAAAGATCCAATATGCTTTAATCATAATCTTGAAACTGTTGAAAGACTGCAAAAAGAAGTCAGGAGGGGTGCAAATTACAAAAAATCCCTTAGTTTACTAAAAAAGTCAAAAGATATTTCTCCTCATATTCAAACTAAATCAGGCATTATGTTAGGTCTTGGGGAAACATTGGATGAAATAAAAAATACAATTTATGATCTTAAAACAATAGATTGTGATCAAATTACTATTGGCCAATATTTAAGGCCCTCATTCAATCATTTGGCAGTTAAGAAATATTGGGATCCATCAGAGTTTGAATATTTATATCGCTTCTCTAAGGGATTAGGATTCAAGAAAGTATCTTCTGGCCCTTTAGTTAGAAGTAGTTATCATGCGGGTTAACTTTCTTCAATTAAAGAGAGTTTCTTTTCAAGTTTTTTCAATATGGAAATACATTCCCCGTTCATAAGTGTGCCTGCACCTCCCCAAATCAATCTTAATAAAAGATCTACTGGGCTAGAACCAACTTCTTTTACAATTTTAAATCCTATTAATTTGAAATACCTTACAAGTTTTTTACTATAACCTTCACTATCAAAAATAGCTAAAAGTCTTGCTTTGTTGCTTGATTTTTTTTCAATTGCCCAAGCCATAGTTGTTGCCCATATTAATTCCGAAACAAAAGCAGGGGCTTTACTAAGTATTCTTAATGTATCAAGCTGAATACCTTGTTTATTTAAATAAGTCCAACCTTTCATTTCCGCCCAAATCTTAATGATGTTGTCTTTCTGTTCTGCGATAACGATTCTAAAGAAACATAATCCGAGAGTTTCTCTAACTTGAATTTTAATTAATAATCCAATGTTACCTGCTAATTTTTCTAATTCTTCAACCTTCATGATTTTGAAAATTAGTCCTTATGGATTTTATGATTTTCCACTTTTAATCTATCAATCTGTTTTTGTCTCTCTTCAAACCTTTTCCTATCATCATCGCTGAATTGGTTTATGCAGAAATGACATTGGATACCCTTTCTATATTCTTTTCTAATTTGATCTTGAATTGAAATTGGCATTCCACATGCATGACAAATCGAGTAGGAGCCTTTTTCTAATTCTTGATCTAAAGCCACTCTTTTATCAAAAACATAACATTCACCTTCAAATAAGTTTTTTTCTTTTGGTATATCGTCAAGGTATTGAAGGATACCACCTTGTAGGTGATAAATATTTTTATAACCTTTCTTTTTGAGTAAACTAGTAGCTTTTTCACATCTTATTCCTCCGGTACAAAACATTGCTATATTTGTAGACTCTTTATTTTCTATATGGGTATCTAAATGATCATCTACCCACTTGGGGAATTCGCTAAAATTTCTTGTATTTGGGTTTATAGAATTCTGAAATGTACCTAAAGAAACTTCATAATGATTTCTAGTATCAATAACTATTGTATTTTGATGTTTAATTAACTTATTCCAATCAGCTGAGTCAATATAGGTCCCGTTATTTTCTAAGGGATTAACTTCAGGGATACCCATGGTAACTATTTCTTTCTTGATTTTTATTTTTAATTTTTTGAAGACTTTCTCTTTTGAAAAGCTTACTTTAATATTCAAATTTCTATTATCTGCATATTTATTAAGTAAATTGATAATAATATCAATCACATTTTTATTGGCACAAATAGTTCCATTAATACCTTCACTTGCAAAAATTAATAAACCTGAAAGATCGTTTTCATTTTCGATTTCTAATAATTTATTTTTTAGATCAAGAATTAAGTTTTCTTGAAATGGGAAGAAAGAGTAAAGAGAAACTATTTTATAATTTTTGCCTTTCATAAGGAAGATAATGTTTTTTCACAATTTTCAAAATCTTTGTTAAATGATACTCCAACCTCTTTAAGAAGTTTTCTGTCTGATTGAAAAGATGGATTTGAAGTTGTGAGTAACTCATCTCCATAAAAAATTGAATTTGCCCCACATTGAAAGCATAATATTTGGGCTTCTTTTGAAAGGTTTTCTCTCCCTGCACTTAGTCTTATTTTACTTTTAGGCATAAGAATTCTTGTTGTAGCTATCATTCTTATCATTTCAATTGAATCAATTTCTTGATTGTCTTCCAAACCAGTGCCTTCAATAGCTACTAATGAATTTATAGGAACACTTTCAGGGTGTGGTTTCATGTTTGAAAGCACTTCTAAAAGAGATGCTCTATCGCCATTAGTTTCACCCAAGCCTATTATTCCTCCACAACAAACATTTATTCCTGCATTCCTTACTCTTTTGATAGTATCTAGTCTGTCTTGATAAGTTCTAGTCGTAATAATATTTTTATAATGCTCAGGACTAGTATCAAGATTGTGGTTATAAGCGGTTAAACCTGCATCAGCCAGTCTGGAAGCTTGTTCTTCAGTAAGCATCCCAGCAGTAACGCATGCTTCCATCCCTAAATTTCTTACACCGCTAACCATCTCCAACATTGCATTAAAAGATTTCCCATCTCTAATTTCTCTCCAGGCCCAACCCATACAAAACCTATCTGCACCCTCATTTTTTGCTACTTGAGCTCTTGCTAAAACCTCTTTAACTTGAAACTGTGGATGACTTTTGATTTCGCTAGCACTATAAATTGATTGGCTACAGTACGAACAATTTTCCTCACATCCCCCAGTTTTTACGCTGAACAATGATGCTAATTGAATATCGTATTTATTAAATTTCCTGTGAACGGTTTGTGATTCCCACATTAAATCAATAAGAGGCATATTCAGTATTTCCAAAATCTCCTCTTTATTCCAATCGAACCTAATTTCTTTTAATAACTGATTATTCGAACTAGCCATTTTTATTAAGAAATATATTGAGAATCTTCAAAAGATTCATTTGCTAATGATTCTATACCGCCGAAACGTCTATTTCTTGATTGGTAATCAATTATTGCTTTAAGAAATTCATGCTCATTGAACTCTGGCCAAAGTACGTCACATATATAAATTTCTGAATATGCTAATTGCCATAATAAAAAATTACTTATCCTTTTTTCACCACTAGTTCTTATTAGTAATTCTGGATCCTTAATCCCTCCAGTTAATAACTCTGAATTAAATAATTCTTCATTAATTTCACTGGGTTTTATTTCCCCAGAAGAAGATTTTAATGCTAATTCTCTTGCAACTTTTACTATTTCTTGTCTGCCTCCGTAATTAACACAAACATTGAATAATAATTTATTGTTGTTTTTAGTAAGTGATTCTGAACTAGATATTATTTCCTTTAAATGTTTTGGGAAAGGAGTTAAATCTCCAATAAATTTTATTTTTGTTGATTCTTGATGTATCTCTTTAATTTCATTTTTTAAAACTTCGCTAAAAAGATTTATAAGAAAATCAACTTCTTTTGTTGGCCTTGCCCAATTCTCAGTTGAAAAAGCATAAACAGTAATTATTTTACAACCTAAATGTTTTGCAGCTTTGAGAATTTTTTTTAATACACCAACGCCCTGTTTATGTCCAAATGAACGGGGCAAACCTTTTCTAGTTGCCCATCTTCCATTGCCGTCCATAATTATTGCTATGTGCTTGGGTAATTTTTGCTTATCTATTTTCATTAATAAGTCAGTAATTTTGTCGTCTATTACTTTTTCTAAACTCATTAGTTAATCCTTTTTGTTAATAAAAATTTCTGATTTTTCTGACTCTTTTTTATTAATATCACTGATGATATTATCATTCGAGTCCATCTTTTGGGATGAAATATTTTTACTTAAAGATGCTTTATTTGCTCCCATAGAGTTTTGACTCCCAATCAATTTTGCAAGAAGTTCTTGTAGCCTGCTGCTGGTAATTGGCCTTTCGAGTTTGCCTTGGTTTGCTAATGATAACGTACCTGTTTCTTCAGAAACAACAATACAAATACATCTGTCAAATCTTTCTGTAATTCCTAATGCTGCTAAATGTCTTGTGCCATATCTACTTATTCCTTGTCTTGAGAGAGGAAGTATTACGCCAGCAGAAATTATTTTATTTCCTTTCACAAGAACTGCTCCATCATGTAAAGGCGTATCAGTAGCAAAAAGATTTATTAAAAGGTCAGTTGATAATTGTGCGTCAATATTGGTTCCTGAATATAAAAAATCTTCAGGTCTTAAATCACTTCCCAAATCTACAACGATTAAAGCACCCCTTCTATTTTGAGAGAGTTTACCGGCAGTATCAACTAACTGCGTAATAGTAGTTGAAGTTGCTCTAAATTCCTTTGGTGGATTCCCCAGTAATACAGCTAGCCTCCCAGTGCCTAATAATTCCATTAATCTTCTTAACTCTCCTTGCCAAAGGATCGCTAATGAGAGGGAGCAAGCGAGGACTACAGCATCAATTAATTTTGATGTTAGTGGTAAGTATGCATATCTTTGAATAAACCATGCGGATGATACTAAAAACAAATATCCTCTTAGAAGCCATAATGTCCGTTGTTCTTTTACTCTAGAGAATAATAATAGTCCGAAACCAACAGCAAATAAGACATCTAATAAAAGTTTTAAATTTATAATCCCCCAGAAATTCACACTAAAAACAAAATTAATTTAAATGTACCTAATTTTGTTTGATAAAGCGATCAGGTAATACGTCATATTTTAAAAGATCCAATGGGGTTTCTCTTTTTTGAATAATTTCTGCCTCTCCATCTTTAACTAAAAGAGCAGCAGGTCTTGGAATTCTGTTGTAGTTAGAACTCATTGAATTATTGTATGCACCAGTACCAAAAACACATATAAGATCTCCCGTTTTACATTCTGCTAGTTCAATTTCTTTAAACAAAACATCTCCCGATTCGCAGTGCTTACCAGCAATAGTATATTTATTTTTGGAATTAATATTAAGTGGATTACTTACTAAACATGCAGAATAATTTGATTGATATGTAATTGGTCTTGGATTATCACTCATACCACCATCAACAGATAAATATGTTCTGATGCCGGGAATTTCTTTGAAAGCACCAATTTTGTAAATGGTTATACCTGCTGTAGATACAATAGATCTACCAGGTTCGCACATTAATGTGGGAAAATCTAAGTTGTATTTTTTACAAGCTTCAACAACGGAAGAAGAAATTGTTTTAATCCATTCATCAATTGAAGGAGGATCATCACTTTCTGTATACCTGATACCTAAACCCCCGCCAACATTTAGTTCCTCAATATTATGACCAAATTTTTTGGCGTCTAAGATAACTTTTACCATTATTAATCCCAGATCCTTATGAGGGTCTAGTTCAAAAATCTGTGAACCAATATGAGCATGTAAACCTTTTAATTTTAGGTGTTTTGTATTGCTGATTCTGTTAAATAATATATTTAAATATTCTATCCCGAAACCAAATTTGCTATCAAATGATCCAGTTCTAATATATTCATGTGTATGACATTCTATCCCAGGAGTAAAGCGAATCATTATTTCTAAATCATGATTAAATGAATTTGAGATCTCATCTAATCTTACTAAGTCGTAATCATTATCTACAATAACCTTAATGTTATTTCTTACTGCGAATTCTAATTCTTTGTCTGATTTGTTGTTACCATGAAAAACAATTTTTTCATTTGGAACTCCGCCCTTAATAGCAGTTAATAGTTCCCCTTCTGAAACAGCATCAAGTCCTAAACCTTCAGAGGAAACAAGACTACTCATGAAAATGGAACTATTTGCCTTGGAAGCATAAATTGGCATAGATTTTCCTGGGTAATACTTTTCTAAAGCTTTTTTGTACGCTTTACAAGAATTTCTTAAAGTGATTTCATCTAAGATATAAAGAGGAGAATCATATTTTTTAACTAGTTCTTCAATAGAACATCCACCAACTGACAATTTCCCATCTCCTTCAATAGATGTCGAAATAGGAATAATATTTCTGTTAGGACTTTCCAAGTCAATTTTTTGTTTTAAAAAAGATTGTTTTTCTTTCATGGGAGAAATTTAAAAAAAGCTTTGCCAAAACTGTCATATTTTATAATGACTTTAGATTTGAACTTTCTAGATATAAATACATAATAAATGATATTTATTAAACAAATAAATAAGAAAGATATTGATTTATGTTATGAATTAGATTCAAATACGATTTCGCTATGGAGTAAAGAACAATGGGCTAACGAATTCAAAAAAGATGGTACAAAAATCTTTGGATTATTAATTAAAAATTTAGTCATTGGTATATGTGTTTTTCAAGTTGTTCTTGATGAAGCTCAAATAAATTATTTTGTTGTAAATAAGAAATTTAGAAAAAAGGGATTTGGATCTTATCTTATGAGCTATTTAATAAAAAAATGTGAAAAATTAAATTTAAAGAAATTACTATTAGAGGTTTCTCAGAACAATGTTACTGCTGAAAGATTTTACAGTCGCTTTGATTTTTCTACTGTGGGGATAAGAAAAAATTATTATAAAGATGGTTCACATGCTCTTTTAAAAGAAAAAAAATTAACAACAAAATAATGTAAAAATTTATTTGTTCGGATAACCAGAATCCTTGAAATTACTGTAATTTCTTGCTATATCACTAAAAAAGTTCAATTTAATTTGATAAATTATACTTTTGGGTATTCACAAAAGCTCATTCTGAACACAAAATTGACATATTACTGGTAGGTTATTAATAGGATTTATCTTCTAATGTTTGAAAGATTTACTGAAAAGGCTATAAAAGTCATTATGCTTGCTCAAGAGGAAGCTAGAAGACTTGGGCATAATTTTGTTGGTACTGAACAAATTCTTTTGGGGTTAATTGGAGAGGGAACTGGGGTCGCAGCGAAAGTACTTAAATCACTTGGAGTTAATTTAAAAGATTCAAGAATAGAAGTGGAAAAGATAATAGGTAGAGGTTCTGGGTTTGTGGCTGTAGAAATACCTTTTACTCCAAGGGCTAAAAGAGTTTTAGAACTATCTTTAGAAGAGGCTCGACAACTAGGGCACAATTACATTGGTACAGAACATTTATTGTTAGGTTTAATAAGAGAAGGTGAAGGTGTGGCTGCAAGAGTTCTTGAAAATCTTAATATTGACCTTACAAAAGTTAGAACTCAAGTTATCAGGATGCTAGGAGAAACAGCCGAAGTTGGTACAGGGGCCAGTACAAATAAGGGCAACTTAAAAACTGCTACTCTTGACGAATTCGGAACAAATTTAACAAAATTAGCAAGTGAATCAAAATTAGATCCAGTCGTTGGACGCCATTCAGAAATAGATCGTGTAGTTCAAATACTTGGTAGGAGGACAAAAAATAATCCTGTTCTTATTGGGGAACCGGGTGTAGGTAAAACAGCTATCGCTGAAGGTTTGGCTCAAAGAATACAAACTGGGGATATTCCAGACATCCTTGAAGATAAAAGAGTTTTAACTCTTGATATAGGTCTTTTGGTAGCAGGAACAAAATATAGAGGTGAATTTGAAGAAAGGTTAAAAAAAATAATGGAAGAAATTAAATCAGCAGGTAACGTCATTCTTGTCATAGATGAAGTTCATACTTTAATTGGTGCTGGAGCTGCTGAAGGAGCTATAGATGCAGCAAATATACTTAAGCCAGCATTAGCTAGAGGGGAACTCCAATGTATTGGAGCAACAACTCTAGATGAATATAGAAAACATATCGAAAGAGATGCTGCTTTGGAGAGAAGATTCCAGCCTGTTATGGTAGGCGAGCCATCTATTGAAGATACAATCGAAATTCTAAAAGGTCTTAGAGAGCGTTACGAACAACACCATCGTCTAAAAATTACTGATGATGCGCTAGAGGCCGCTGCTCATTTAGGAGACCGTTACATATCTGACAGATTTTTACCTGATAAGGCTATTGATCTCATCGACGAGGCAGGAAGTAGAGTTCGTTTAATAAACTCTAAACTTCCCCCTGAAGCAAAACAAATAGATAGAGAACTAAGACAAGTCCAAAAACAGAAGGAAGAATCTGTAAGAGACCAAAATTTCGATCAAGCTGGCCAATTACGCGAAAAAGAGATGGAATTGTCTGCAAAAATTAAAGAGGTTTTAGATAATAAAAAAGAATCTACAGCTGGAGATCAATCTAATGCCGATAATTCTATGAAAATTGATTCAAAACTTTTACAAAGCCCTCTTGTTAGTGAAGAGGATGTAGCTCATATTGTGGCTTCATGGACAGGCGTTCCTGTTCAGAAATTAACAGAAACTGAATCAGTCAAGCTTCTTAATATGGAGGAAACACTTCACCAGAGGCTAATTGGACAAGATGAAGCTGTAAAAGCTGTCTCAAGAGCCATAAGAAGAGCAAGAGTTGGATTAAAAAATCCTAATAGACCCATAGCTAGTTTTATCTTTTCTGGTCCTACCGGTGTTGGTAAAACTGAATTGACTAAATCATTGGCTTCATATTTTTTCGGTAGTGAAGAAGCAATGATTAGATTAGATATGTCAGAATTTATGGAAAGACATACAGTTAGTAAACTTATAGGTTCGCCTCCTGGTTATGTTGGTTTTAATGAAGGTGGTCAGCTTACTGAAGCTGTTAGAAGACGTCCTTATACCGTTGTTTTATTTGATGAAGTTGAAAAGGCGCATCCAGATGTTTTTAACTTATTATTGCAACTACTAGAAGACGGAAGATTAACTGACTCCAAAGGCAGAACTGTAGATTTTAAAAATACATTGTTAATAATGACCTCTAATATCGGTTCAAAAGTAATCGAGAAAGGTGGTGGCGGACTTGGATTCGAATTCTCAGGTGATTCAGTTGAAGATAGCCAATATAACAGAATTAAATCACTAGTTAATGAAGAACTTAAGCAATACTTTAGGCCTGAATTTTTAAATAGGCTTGATGAAATAATTGTATTCAGACAATTAACTAAAAATGAAGTTAAAGAAATTGCTGAAATAATGTTGCAAGAAGTTTTTGTTCGACTACAGGATAAAGGTATTAAATTAAACGTCACTGATGCTTTCAAAGAAAGACTCGTTGAAGAAGGTTATAATCCTTCATACGGAGCAAGACCTTTGAGAAGGGCAGTTATGCGTTTACTAGAAGATAGCTTGGCTGAAGAAGTTCTTTCTGGGAGAATAAAAGATGGAGATAATGCTTTAGTTGATATAGATGATAATAAAAAAGTTACAATAAATATTTCTTCTGAAGAATCTTCTCAAGAGTTAGCAGGTGCTAACTTCTAATTATTCAAAGTAAATATGCAGTCTATCTCTCCAGAAACTATATACAGGGGAAATTCTGCTTGGGAAAAATCTTTACCTCAAATTACTAAATTAACTAAAAGTCCATTAATTCTTGGTAGAGGGACCCAAACGAATAATTTGAGAAATAATATTTTTAATGATTTAAAAAATCAAAAACTTAATGTAAATTCTGCTAATTTACAATTTGATTGTTGTTACGAAGATCTTTCAAGAGTTAAGAATATTATTTCAAAGTATAATAATGATTGTGTTATCGCAGCTGGAGGTGGCAAAGTTCTAGACTCTGGAAAATATATAGCCGATTCTCTTAATATCCCTTGTATTACAGTTCCCCTTAGCGCCTCTACATGTGCTGGTTGGACAGCCTTATCGAATATTTATACAAAGGATGGTCAATTTATAAAAGATGTTGCATTAGGATCTTGTCCGAAAATACTAGTTTTTGATCATAAATTTATTCAAACAGCTCCATCAAGAACACTTGCAAGTGGCATAGCAGATGCCTTGGCAAAATGGTACGAATCCTCAATAACAAGTTCAAAAATAGATGACGGTCTTGTTCAACAAGCAATTCAGATATCAAGAGTTTTAAGAGATCAATTATTAATAGATGGAGGAAAAGCATTTAAAGGTCAATTTGAAAATAATCCATCTTGGCAAAATACTATAGAAGCATGTGGACTTACAGCAGGATTAGTTGGCGGTATTGGTGGAGAAAAATGTAGAACTGCAGCAGCACATGCTATTCATAATGCAATTACTCAGATAATCACCCCTAATAAATTCTTACATGGTGAGATTGTTGGGGTTGGTTTATTATTGCAATTAAGAATAGAAGAAATGAAAAATAATAATAAATTAGCTGATCAATCAATTAAACAACTATTTGTACTTATGAAAGAATTGAATTTGCCAACTACTATCGGAGAACTTGGAATAAATGTTTTTGAAAATAATAATTTAGAGAAAATTGCTGATTTTACTTTTCGAGATAAATCTGAGATACACTTTTTGCCTTTTGAAATTCATAAACGGGACATAATAGAGGTTGTTTCAAATTTTGAACAACAAAAAATTAAAACATAAATATTTTTTGACTAAAAACAATTTTGAACAATTAAGTGATTTAAATGCAGAATTTTTCGAAAGTGCCAAATTGTCACTTTTAGATCCTTTAGGTCTTTATTTGGCAAATGATGTTAAGTGGATAAAACTCAACCAAAATTGGAACTCCTTAAAATTCCCAGTAGTTATGGGAGGGAAAGGTCAACCAATACTTCTTCTACATGGCTTTGATAGTAGTTTTTTAGAATTCAGAAGAATATATAAATCACTAAAAAGAAATTTTCAAGTTATCGTTCCTGATCTTCTGGGTTTTGGTTTTAGTCCCAGGTGCGCAACAAATGATTACAATTCCTCGAAAATAATTTCGCATTTAATTGATCTCCTTAAGACATTAAAAATAACAAAGAATCTAAAAATTATAGGTGCCTCTATGGGAGGCTCAACAGCTTTAAAACTTTCTTATGAAATTCCTGATTCTATTGAAAAAATTATCCTTTTGTCCCCCGCCGGGTTGTTTGGAAAACCTAAGAGTATCCCTTTTCCTCTTAACCAAATTGGCGCCTCATTTCTTGGATTGCCTCAGGTTAGAAAAAGTCTTTGTAGGCAAGCATTTGCTTTTCCAGATGAATGCGTTGGTAAGATGGAAGAGCAAATTGCTTCAATTCATTTAGGTTGTAAAGGATGGAGGAATTCACTTGCATCATTTGCAAAAAGCGGTGGGTTTGCAGGGACTCAAAAATATATCCAAAATATCCCAATTAAAACATTATGCGGAGAAAATGATCGAATTCTTGGAAAAAAAGAGCTTAAAAAAATAGGAAATATTGAAAAATTAAATTTTGTAGGGTTACAAAATTGTGGTCATCTTCCGCATATAGATCTTCCATCATTATCAAGTAAAATTATCCAAGATTATTTTTTGGAATAAAAGATTTCTTAATTAATTTAGATACTTGAGAATTATAAAAACGTAATACAAAACAGATGGAGTAAAGATGTAACTGTCAATTCTGTCAAGAATCCCTCCATGTCCCGGTAAAAAAGTTCCGGAATCTTTTATTTTTGCATCTCTCTTCATCATAGATTCAATTAAATCTCCAACTAATGCCATAAGAGAAATTGAAATTCCATATAATATTCCAACAAATAATGGATTTTCCCAATTTAATAAAAATGCGAAAATTATGGCTAGTAAAGTTGAACAGGATATTCCTCCAATTAAACCTTCTATAGTTTTGCTCGGAGATATTGGAGATAGAGATGTTTTACCAAATGACTTCCCAATGAAATAAGAACCAATATCACTAGCTACAATTAAAAAGCAAGAAGTTAAAGTTAAATCCAGACCTGTAGTATTTGATAAGTTCTCAAACGACATAAAACCCTGATTTGAACTGATTATCACGGAATCTAATCCTCTTAACTTAATCCAGTAACTAGGTAAAAAACCTAAATAGAATAATCCAAAAATAGAGGCTGCAATATCTGAAATTGTCCCAGGTTTTGGTTGCAAAAGTAACCAAGTACATATCCCAACTGAACAGATTGGCAAAATTGAATTTGAAATTTCTCCTTCAAGCACGCCAATAGTCTCAAGATAAGTAGAAACTATAATAATAAAGGATGAAAATAATGTGGTTTTTGTGGCTGGTCTTATTCCTTTAAATTCTGCCATTCTAAAAAATTCTAATAATGCTAGATATGTAAGCAAAGCAGTTGCCAATGTAAAAAACCATCCCCCCATTAAAACAACAATTAAACCAAAAATTCCTATAAGTAACCCGCTTCTTAATCTCATATGAAATTTCTATGTTTCTAAGACTCTTATATTAAAATTTACCAGATCCTTGTTGCTTAAACTTTGATTATTTATCCAATTAAACCTATCTATATCAATTTTTTCGCCAGGAACTAGTAAAGGTATCCCAGGAGGATAAGGGCAAATAATATCTCCAGATATTTTATTTAATGATTGTGAGAAAGGAATATTCTTACTCTTACTTATCCAAGCAATTCCAATTTCGATTTCGGGAGCTTGAACTAATTTAAAGGGCGATCTGAGCACTTCTAAACTTTTTGATTTTTGGGAATTTAATAGTAATTTTTTCCATAACTTTTCAAATAAATTAAGAAAATCTTTTTGATTTCCAAATCCTAAGCAAAAAGTAAGAGTCATCATTTCTGGTAATTCGGCAATAAGTCCATTTCTATAAAAAAAATTATCAGCAGTAAAGCCATCAATCCCAGCCTTAGAGGTATTTACTACAATTTTTAAAGGGTCTTGAGTTTCTATGAGAGGAATATTTTTTTGAATTAATTTTTTATAAATACTTTTTGCCTCTAAAATTCTTTTTTGATATTTTGATAAACTTTTTTCGTTAAGCCAGTCCCTAATAGACTCTTCACAAGAGGAAAGTAATAAGGAACTTGGACTGGTGGTTTGCAGCAAATTAATACTTTTGATTAAATTATGTTCATTTATTAGATTCCCTTTGTACCAAAGTACCGCCGTTTGAGTTAATCCATTGAGTGACTTATGCAATGAATTAACCACTAAATCAGCGTTTGATGATAAGGCCGGTTTTGGTAAATTAAGATTTTCACAAAAAAGGAAATATGAACCATGGGCTTCATCAACTAAAACAGGTAAATTTTTTTGATGACAACAATCTATTAAAGGCTCTAAATCTCCAGAATAACCATGATAAGAGGGGTTTACAAGAATAACCCCTGCAATTTTATTCTCATCAAAATTTAATTTTTTAAATACATTTTCCAACCAAATTTTTGTAATTGGTTTGTAATGACCCGTTATGGTTGAAAATTCTAAGTCAAAAAATATTGGATTTATATTCTGCATCGCACAGATTTTTATGACACTTATATGAACATTTCTGGGCATCAGGATATTTTCGCCTGGATTAGCCATTGCAATTACTGCTGATTGTATTAATCCGGAAGCTCCATTAACTCCAAAAAAACATCCTTTAGCCCCAAATTTGTCAGAGAATTCTCTTTGAGATTCAGCAATTAATCCGATTTGGGATAGTGGGGAGCCTATTTCTGGTAGTTCGGGCAAGTCCCAATACCCAGGTGGATTTTTTAACAACTTCACTAATTTCTTTGGTAAAGCTGCCCCTCTGTTATGAGCCGGAAAGAATAAAGACTTTAAAAACTTTTTAGTTAGAAAAGATGAAATGCTCATAAAGTATTATTGACATATATAGAATGGACTACATGGTAATCTTTTTTGATATTTTGTAACTTTAATGAAAAGATCTTATTCGGAATATTCAGCAAAAGAAGACTTTCTTTGGTTGATTTTGAGACCATGGATTTTTATCCCAAGAGTTTTATATATCCTTTTAACTTTTATTTTCCTTTTTTTAAGAATACTTTTTCAAGGTAACAGTAAAAATAAAAATGTACAAAAAAATCTCTCGAAATATCTTTTTGATGTAATAACGGATTTAGGCCCTTGTTTTATCAAATTAGGCCAAGCACTCTCAACTAGACCAGATCTTGTTAGACAAGATTGGCTTACTGAACTTACAAACTTACAAGATAATCTTCCAGCATTTGATCACAAAATTGCTTTAAAAATCATTGAAGAGGAACTTGGATCCCCTGCTAACGAATTATTTGAAGAGTTTCCAGATAGTCCTATTGCTTCAGCAAGTTTAGGTCAAGTTTATAAAGCAAAATTAAATAATTCTTTTTTAGCTGTGAAAGTACAGCGGCCAAATTTATACTTCCTTATAAGAAGGGATGTTGTGATCTTAAGGTTTTTAGGAACTTTTTTATCCCCATTCTTACCATTAAATATAGGTGTTGGAATTGGAGAGATAATAGATGAATTCGGTAAGGCACTTTTTGATGAAATCAACTATCAAAAAGAGGCCGAAAATGCTTTGAAGTTTGCAAATTTATTCAAAGAAAATCCAAATATTTTTATTCCTAAATTAGAAAAACAGTTTTCATCCAAAAGGGTAATCACAACTTCTTGGATTGATGGAGTTAAGTTAAGAGATCGATTTTTACTAGAGGAAAATAACTTAATACCTGCTTCGTTTATAAAAACATGTGTCATCAGTGGACTGCAGCAATTATTTGAATTTGGATACTTTCATGCAGATCCACATCCAGGCAATATGTTTGCTCTCAAAGGAGGAAATGCAGATAGTGGAAATTTAGCTTATGTTGATTTCGGAATGATGGATACTATTACGAATTCAGATAGACTTACTCTTATTAAGGCAATTGTTCACATAATAAACGAAGAATATTATCTTCTGGCAGAAGATTTCCAGAAATTAGGTTTTTTAACAAAAGAACAAGATCTTCAGATACTTGTTGAACCATTAAAAGAAGTTCTTGGCGGATCTCTAGGCGCTGAGGTTGGTGATTTTAATCTCAAAAATGTAACTGATAAATTCTCAAAACTAATGTATTCCTATCCTTTCAGAGTTCCCAGTAGGTTTGCCTTAATAATAAGAGCCGTTGTTAGTCAGGAAGGTTTAGCATTAAGGCTAGATCCTGAATTTAAAATTTTAAAAATCGCTTATCCATATATTGCTAAAAAACTTCTTACCGATAATTCTGAAGAAATTTTAGACATCCTTTTAGAAGTCGTTTTTGATAAAAAAGGTCAAATTCAAATACAAAAAGTTGAAAGTTTATTAAATATTTTATTTAAAGATTCAGAGAATATTAATTCAGACCTCATACCTGTTGCTAACGCAGGATTGAAATTAATTGTCAGTAAAAAAGGTTCCGAAGTTAGGAAGAATCTTCTTTTAAGTCTTATAAAAGATGAAAAATTAGAATTTACTGATGCAAAAAAACTCTTAGCTTTAATTAGAGATACTTTTAGCCCTCTAAATATTGCAAAAAGTGCAGTACAAAATATTATTTCAACAGTTTAGTTTTTATATTTAAAGTTAATTTACTTACTTATAAATTTAATTCCATTAGAATTGAATGTAATATTTTAAAAATGAGAAGTAAAAGGATTATTTAGCTTTGGAAGATTAAATGAATATTTTGAAAAATCTCTTTTTATTTAATAAAAAATCTGAAAAAAATAAAGAATTTAGTCCTGGATTTGTTGACCAATCTTTAGAAATTGCAAAGTTAGTAAAAGAAGCAAGAATTCAACAAAACCTTACAATTAAAGAATTGTCATACATTTCAAAAATCCCTGAACGAACAATAAACTCTATTGAAAATAATAATAAAAGTACTAGGCCAGAGTATCCTTTTATAAGATCTATTTTAATTAAATTAGAGGAATGCTTAGTATTAAAAAAAAATACATTATTAAATTTAGCAGTTAAAGAAAGAAAAAATTATAAGAAAAATGGAAAGGATTTTATGTTCAGGAAATTCGATCTTATCAATACATGGCAAGGAAGTCTTTTGTATTTTTTTATATTACTTTTAACTATTTTTATATTAAAGAGATACTTTATTTTAAATGTAAATGTTATAGAGATACAAAATATTGAAAATCAAATTATTGATAAATAATTTCTAATAATATTTACATTAGAGTTCTCCCAAAATTATTTCCTAGCTCACTAAACATTTTTATATTATTTTCTATTTCTTCTAAAGGACAATTTAACTTCCATTTCCAGTTATTTTTTGTGGTCCCAGGTTTGTTTAATCTACTTGAATCGTCTAGAGATAGTAGATCTTGTAATGGAGCGATAAAAAGATTAGCATTTGTCTCCATGCCAATTTCTATTAAATCCCAAGAAGGATTTTCTGTGAATTTATACTCATCTTTTATTCTTTTTTGGGATTCATAATCTAAATTTTCCCACCATGAGACAGAAGTAGAGTTGTCGTGAGTACCTGTATAAACAACCCAATTTTCTCCTTCAATATTCTTTGGTAAATAAGGATTATCTTCATTGCCATCAAAAGCAAATTGTAATATCTTCATGCCAGGTAGTTCGAAGTTTTTCCTTAATTTCTCTACATCTGGTGTTATTACTCCCAGATCCTCCGCAATAATAGGTAGATAGTTACACCCTAGATCCTTTTTTACTTTATTTAATAGTGCTTTACCTGGAGAATTTATCCATTTTCCAATAATTGCCGTTTTAGAATTGCCATTAACTCTCCAGTAACCTGCTAAGCCCCTGAAATGATCAAATCTTAATATGTCCACAAGTTCAAATTGTCTTTGAAATCTTTTTCTCCACCAATTGAAATTAGTCCTTTTATGCTTTGACCAAAAGTAAGTTGGGGTACCCCATAGTTGTCCTGTTGATGAAAAATAATCAGGGGGAACACCACTTTGAAAGATTAAATCTCCATTTTTAAAAATTGAAAATAATGATTTATTACTCCATACATCGGCGCTGTCTCTAGAGACATAAAAAGGCAAATCTCCTATCAGCTTAATATTTCTTGATTTTGCAAAGTTTTTAATGACGCTCCATTGCTCATCAAGATGCCACTGTATTAATTTTTTTATAAGTATCTCTTCACTTTTTTTCTTAATCCACGATTTTAAGAACTTTTTATTTTTTATTTTAAATTCTTGAGGCCATTCCCACCAAGGCAACATATTAAATTCTTCTCTTATAACAACAAATGTTGCATAATCTTCAACCCAAGAATGCCTACTGACCCATTTGTTAAAATTAATCTTTCTTTCTTCAGATTGTGAACTCCAACCTTGAAGAAGGAGGAGACCTAATTTTTTTGTTAGGTCATCCGCAATATCAAAATCAAAATGATCTTTATTCTGATTTGTTGGACCTAGATTTTCTTTGTCTGAGATGTAGATAAAACCTTTTTCGATTAAATCATCTATATCCAAAAACCATGGGTTTAGTGCAAAACTAGATGGGGAACTATATGGCGAACCTGTAGAGTCAGTAGGTGTAAGAGGTAAAAATTGCCAGTATTCAATTCCATGCTTATGAAGTTTTCTTATCCACTCTTTAGCTCCTCTCCCAAAAGTTCCACATACTCTTCCTCCTGGAATGCATGTTGGATGCATAAGTACGCCTAATGATTTTCTTGCAATAATTGACTCTATAGGCATGTTTTCAATATATTTTGATTCTTTAAACTTAACGTGTTTTTAATTCTCTAAATTCAACCTTATACAAATTTTTTTTAATTGACAAATATCATTTCTGATTTTTAAGTCTGGATAAATATAAATTCTAATTTTTAATCAACAATTTTTTGCTTAATTGAGGTGACTTTTGAAAATATCTAGTCATTATCTTTTGCGAAATTCACATAAACGACTACGATGATAATATAGTTTTATGGTGCAAATTTCGTGACAAGTTTTATCACGGCAATGCAGAGTAAAGAATCGAACTTTAATCTAACTAATAGTAGATTAAGGTTAGTAAGTGGGACAACAAACCCAAAGTTGGCTGAAGAAATTGCATCATACTTAGGGATTGAAAATGTACCTTTAATATCTAAAAGATTTGCAGATGGAGAACTTTATGTTCAGATTCAGCAATCTATTAGAGGTTGTGATGTATTCCTTATACAACCTACATGCGCTCCTGTAAACGATAGTTTAATGGAGCTCATGATAATGGTTGACGCTTGCAAAAGAGCTTCTGCAAGACAAATAACGGCTGTAATTCCCTATTTTGGATATGCGAGAGCAGATAGGAAAACCTCAGGAAGAGAATCTATAACTGCAAAATTAACTGCCAATTTACTAGAGAAATCAGGAGTTGATAGAGTTTTAGCAATGGACTTACACTCGGCTCAAATACAAGGTTACTTCGATATACCATGCGATCATATTTACGGTTCACCTGTATTAATTGATTATCTAGAATCTTTAGATTTAGAAGAAATAGTTGTAGTCTCTCCTGATGTCGGCGGGGTAGCAAGAGCAAGAGCATTCGCCAAATTAATGAATGATGCGCCGTTGGCTATAATTGATAAAAGGAGATCTGCGCATAATATCGCTGAAAGTCTAACGGTTATCGGTGAAGTCAAAGGTAAAACGGCTATTCTTATAGACGACATGATAGATACGGGAGGCACAATTTGTTCTGGAGCAAATTTACTAAAAAAAGAAGGAGCTAATAGAATATTTGCATGTGCCTCACATGCTGTATTTTCTCCTCCTTCTTATGAAAGATTAAGTTCTAAGAATCTTTTCGAACAAGTTATTGTGACTAACAGCATACCAGTTATATATAAAGATAATTTTAAACAGTTAAAAGTTCTTTCCGTTGCAAATATGCTTGGGGAAGCTATTTGGAGAATCCATGAAGAAAGTTCTGTTAGTTCTATGTTTAGATAAAAAAAATTATTTTTTACAAACCTTGTAATTTCTTGATTCTCTCAGATTCAATCTTAAATTGTTTTTCGATCTTTTCAGGAACATTATCTGGACACACTTGAAGAGCTGATTCAACTAATTGCAGAGATGCAATAAATTGTAATTGTTTGATATCAACTGCTTGTTCTTTCTTTTTCTCTATTATTTTCCCTCCATGTTTTTGTGATACTACTGATGCGAAGGTTGCTGAGGCAACGTTTAATGTTTTTGGGAAATCCAGATCAAATCCTTTTCTTGTCGCATTACATAGAAATGAAACACCCATCCCATGATATAAATCTAAATCATTTTTATTGGCAGGCGTATTTTTAACATTTGCATTTACTTTATTAAATTCATTATTTGTATCAAATAAAAAAGATGAAAAAATCAGAGAAATTGCAAAAATTTTAGATATTTTAAAACTCATATTTAATTTATTTTTAATTCATATTATTAAAGATAACATTTTTTATTTTTAAACTAAATCTGCCCACAGAATTTATTTAATAATTTTAATTTCGTGATGATTCTCAACTATTGTAAGCATATCTTTCTTCCATGAATATATAACCCTAAATCTATAATTATCAGAATCGACAAGTCTTGTATGTTCAAGAATATACCAATCTTTGTAAGAAGATTCAAAAATCATTTCGTGTTCGTCGACTTGTTTAATATTTGAAATGCCTTCATCATTACTTAGATAAAACTTTTCCCTTTTAAGTTGATGACCTTTTAAAAATGCATGCATTTCTCCTCGTTCTTTATAATGGGGATTTTCGTCAAAGAAATTATATTTTTTTTCTGGGTACCAAGTAAATTTATAATGCGACTCCCATTCAGACTTACTCTCTAGAGCTTGAATATTTATATTCATGCTTAAATTATATGTTTTTTGTGCTTCATCGAGAAAATACGTTCTATTGGATTTCCATAATCCAATATTCCTGGAAAACCACCTTTTTAAATTACTATTTAAATTGATTTCAGGAGGGTTTTCGCCAAAATGTAAATTTTTCTTTGGATTAATAGCAACCATTTATAAAAAAGTCCTATTTATTTAATAGCCTATCTGTAAAATAAAAAAAAATATCTTAAGGTGTTTATAAGGATTAACAGCTTTTCAACACTTCAGAGGAATTCATTTGAATGATAAAAAAGAGCTAAAATTAATACTTGTGGCAGCTAGAAATCAACTTTCTAGTAATGATATTAAGTCCCTAATAGCTTATTTAGAATCAGATGATTGTGAATTTGAGACATCTCTTCAGATCTCAGAACCCACAAAGCAACCAGAATTACTTGAATTACATAGATTAGTCGCTATCCCTGCTCTTATAAAGGTTTCCCCAGCTCCAAAACAAATTTTTGCTGGAAGTAATATTTTCTCTCAGTTGCAAAAATGGTTACCAAGGTGGTCACAGGAAGGCTTAACAAAAAATCTTGGGATTAATTTGCAGCCATCCAAAATTGATTCAACAAGAACTCAAAAAGAATTTCTATTGGAAGACGAACTTCTTGTTTTAAGACAAGAAAATGAGACATTAACAAAAAGAATAGAATCTCAGGAAAGATTATTAAGAATGGTCGCGCATGAATTAAGAACACCTTTAACTGCTGCTACTTTGGCTGTTCAAAGTCAAAAACTCGGACAAATAGATATTTCCAAATTGCAGGAGGTTATTAAAAGACGTCTTGAAGAGATTGAACTCTTATCTCAGGATCTTTTAGAGGTTGGAACAACCAAATGGGAAGCATTATTTAATCCTCAGAAAATTGATTTAGGTAATATTAGTGCTGAAGTAATACTTGAATTAGAAAAATTCTGGAGATTAAGGAATATTGAAATTGATACTGATATTCCATCTGATTTGCCAAGTGTATTTGCAGATCAAAGAAGAATGAGGCAAGTATTTTTAAATTTAATTGAAAATGCTATTAAATTTTCTAAAGATTCTGGATTTATAAAAATCACTATGATTCATAAGACAAATCAATGGGTAGAAATAACAATTTGTGACAAAGGTGCAGGAATTCCTTTGAGCGAACAAAAAAGAATTTTTCTTGATAGGGTTAGACTTCCCCAGACTTCTGAAGGAACTTCAGGATTTGGTATAGGGTTGTCAGTATGCAGGAGAATAGTACAAGTCCATGGAGGAAGAATATGGGTAGTATCTGAAGTAGGGGAAGGTTCCTGCTTCCATTTCACAGTTCCTGTGTGGCAAGGACAAAACAAAGAGCAACAATACTTGACGAAAGGCTAGCCTTACTCTTAGTTTTTAATAAGCTGTTATGCTAAATTCCTGGCCCCATCGTCTAGAGGCCTAGGACACCTCCCTTTCACGGAGGCGACAGGGGTTCGAATCCCCTTGGGGCTATTAATTTAAATCTATAAAGATTTTCTTGATGATTTTGCTTGCCTATCCACGGCAATTAAATTTTCTGAAAGATCCTTTTTCAGTCTTTTCTCTATCATCCCTATTGGCATCCACTGACAACCTTGAACAGTAAGATCATAAATTAATGAGTTTGTTGAAGTATTTTTAATATTTTGAATTTTCCAACTACCCTCAAACTTTCTAAAATCTCCTTTTATTAAATTAAATTTTAAGAGGCCAAGCTCCTTATTTTCAAATAAATCTACAGTTACTTCAGCTGAAAACTTCATGCCAAGGAAATCCTGAGCCCCAACTTGTTTAAGGTGGACATTATTTCCCTTCTGAAATATTTTTTTGCTCGATAAAAGATTTGGTATGTAGAGACTTAGCCGATCATAATCTGTTAAAACATTCCACAAAGAATCAAAACTTGCAGAAGTTGTAAGTTGAGCTGCCAGTCGTCTTGTCCCACCGGAGAACTTCTCCATCGTCTGCTCAATTGTCCTGTAATCATTGTTCTTAGAATGATCTTCTGATTCTTGAGGATTATTCATAAATGAATTTTTTAATTAGATAAAAAATTATTTCTGTGTAACTATACTGATAAAAACAACAAATACTGAAAAATTAAAATAATTTCTTTTATTTATCCCGATCTCAAAACGTAACCATTTTTGTAAAATCACTACAAATTAAACTACAAATTGATAATCTTTTATAAAAGAAATCTAAAAAATGTATTCACAAGCAAAAGTAATCGCAGGCGGATTAGCTCATATACCAGTAGTAATAGCTGTTTTTTATTTTATACTCACAACTTTTAATAAAAGAGCTTTAAAATTTGTTGAAGAAACAAAAACAAAAAAATCTGAACCCAAAGCTGTGGAAACGAAAAAATCAGCTGTTTCGAAAGCAGAAAATTCAAAAATAGAGGCTCCGAAAACAGAAACTTCAAAAGTGGCAAAGAAAAAACATGCAGATGTTCCAGTCAATATTTACCGTCCTAAGACACCATTCGAGGGAACAGTCATTGAAAACTATAGTCTTCTCAAAGAAGGAGCGATTGGTAGAGTTAATCACATAACTTTTGACCTTAAAGAAAGTGATCCATTTTTAAATTATGTAGAAGGTCAAAGTATTGGTATCATGCCAGCTGGTGAAGATGCGAATGGAAAACCTCACAAATTAAGACTCTACTCAATAGCTAGTACCAGACATGGAGATGACTTTAATGGAAATACAGTTTCTCTTTGTGTAAGACAGCTTCAGTATGAAAAAGATGGTGAAACCATTAATGGTGTCTGTTCTACTTACTTATGCGATATTAAGCCTGGAGATAAAGTAAAAATAACAGGTCCAGTAGGTAAAGAAATGCTTCTCCCTGAGGAAGAGGATGCCAACATTGTTATGTTGGCCACTGGAACTGGAATAGCGCCAATGAGGGCTTATTTAAGAAGAATGTTCGAACCAACTGAAAAAGAAAAAAATAAATGGAATTTCAAGGGTAAAGCTTGGTTATTTATGGGTGCTCCAAAATCAGCTAATTTGTTATACGAAGAAGATCTTCAAAGATACCTTGTTGATAATCCAGATAATTTTAAATATACAAAAGCCATTAGTCGTGAGCAGCAAAATGCAAAAGGTGGAAGAATGTACATTCAAGACAGAGTTTTAGAGTCAGCCAATGAACTTTTCAATATGATTGAAGATGAAAAGACACACATATATCTTTGTGGATTAAAGGGCATGGAACCTGGAATAGATGAAGCAATGACTAAGGCAGCAGAAGAAAAAGGTTTGAACTGGTCAGAATTAAGACCTCAACTTAAAAAAGCAGGAAGATGGCACGTAGAAACTTACTAAATCTTTGATATTTAGATTTAAGTTTCACCAACTAAATACTTTTTGGTTTAGACACAATATGTAGCTAATATTAAAAAAAAAGAGGATTTTAAAAAAAGAATACTAAAAATATGCCTTCAATTTTAAGTAATCCTCTAAGATTAGGTTTACGGCAGGAAAGAGTTATATCTCCACAATGCTTAGTGATATTTGGTGCTAGTGGAGACCTTACTCATAGAAAATTAATACCAGCCTTATTTGAACTCTATTTGCAAAGAAGAATTCCTAGCGAATTTGGAATAGTTGGTTGTGCGAGAAGACCTTGGACTGATGATGAGTTTAGAGACAAGATGAAAGTAAAGCTATTAAATCAAATATCTGGTAAAGAAAGGGAGTGGGAACAATTTTCTAATTATCTTTTCTATGAACCAGTTGATTTACAACAAAGTGATCATGTAGTAAGGCTTTCTAGAAGATTAAATGAAATTGATAAAACACAAGCTACTCATGGGAATAGAACATTCTATTTATCAGTATCTCCGAATTTCTATTCAAGTGGATGTAAAGCTCTTAAAGCCGCCGGCCTTTTAGATGACCCTAAGAAAAGTCGTTTAGTGATAGAAAAACCTTTTGGAAGGGATTATTCAAGTGCAAAAAAATTGAATAAGATCGTTCAAAGTTGCGCTGAAGAAAGTCAGATTTATAGAATTGATCATTATTTAGGTAAAGAAACAGTTCAGAATATTCTTGTTTTGAGGTTTGCTAATACTATTTTTGAACCAATCTGGAACAGAAATTATATATCAAGTGTTCAAATCACTTCATCTGAAACTGTGGGTGTTGAAGACAGAGCAGGTTATTACGAAAGCTCTGGTGCTTTAAGGGATATGCTTCAAAATCATATGACTCAAATGCTTGCTGTTACAGCTATGGAACCTCCTGGAAAGTTTGAACCAGAAGCAATAAGAAATGAAAAAGCTAAGGTTCTTCAAGCTTCAAAACTTGCTGACGAAAATGAACCGTGGAATTGTTGCATAAGAGGTCAATATGGAGAGGGAGGAAATATTTCAAATCGACTCAAAGGATATAGGCAGGAAGATGGTGTTAATTGTAATAGCACAACAGAAACTTATATCGCTACAAAAGTTTTCGTTGATAACTGGCGTTGGCAAGGGGTTCCTTTTTATTTGAGAACAGGTAAAAGACTCCCTAAAAGACTTGGAGAAATAGTCTTGACTTTTAAAGATGTTCCTGTTCATTTATTTGAATCAACAATAATAAATCCTGCCCCTAATCAACTTATCCTTAGAATTCAGCCCAATGAAGGAGCTACTTTTAAATTTGAGGTAAAATCTCCTGGTTCTGGAATGAAATCAAGACCTGTTGAGATGGAATTTTCTTATGATAAATCATTTGGAGAACCCTCAGATGAAGGCTATGTAAGATTATTAGCTGATGCAATGCTTTCTGACCCAACGTTATTTACTCGCAGTGATGAAGTGGAGGCAGCCTGGAAACTTTATACGCCATTAATAGAATTGATGGATAATTCTCCTTGGAAGTTACCTATTTATAATTATGAATCTATGACGTGGGGACCTCCTGAGTCTGATCAATTAATTTCAAAAGATAATATTTTCTGGCGTAGACCTTAAAAATGAAACCTCAACTAACACTCCAAACCCCTTTAGAGTTGCCTTATCAGGAAATTTCTAATTACCTTAATAAATTATGGATTTCAGAAGATAAAGATAATAGTGGAGCTAATACTTTTACTTTAATGGTCTGGCAGCCTGCTTGGCTTGAACAATGTTTAGTTCAAAAGGGATTAGTGAATGGACCAATTACTGGAAATTTTAGTCCAGAGATAATCGAAGTTGCAAAAAAATTTATATTAGATCAAGGACTTCCCATCGCTACTTCCCTTAATAGTAAAGAATTATTGAATTTGTTGAAGGAAAATTTATCTAATAAAGACTTTGAAGATTTTAGAGGACAATTTTTTGAATCATCAATAAGTACATTGAATCCAAGAAGATTAATAACTCTAGCGCCAACATTAAATAAAAATTCAGATATCAAAACTTATGTATCCGCTTACTGTCCATTAGGTGATACTACAGCTATGCAACCTATATGTGGGGATTTAGTTGTTATTAGGGGGGGCTCGGCCACAATATCTAATAAAGGTTTAAAAATAATTGAGGAATTATCTATTGATGAATTACCTTCATGGTTGTGGTGGAATGGAAGCTTGGATGAATCGCCTGAAATCTTCGAATATTTTACTAATTATGGTCTAAGGTTAATAATTGATACCGCTCTTGGATCGCCTCAAAGATGTTTAAAAGTTTTAGATCAATTAAATAATTCAAATAAAGCTATTAATGATTTGAATTGGGTTAGATTGAAAAATTGGAGGGAATCATTGGCAATGATTTTTGATCCGCCTTCAAGGAGACCAATTTTAGATCATATTACTGATATTGACATTGATATCGCAGGAGATCATATGATTCAAGCTTTGTTTTTGATTTCATGGATTAGCGATAAACTTGGTTGGTCTTTTATAAGAGTTGAAAGGGATACAGAATCAACAAAAATAGAGTTTGAAAGAATTAATGGCGAAATAATTTCTGCATCAATTAATCCCTTATCTTTGGGAAATCCAAGTATACATTTAGGACAAGTTATTGGATTGAGGCTGATTTCAAAAATTAGTGAGGTTCAAAAAAATAACACTTGTGTAATACTTGGCTGTGAATCAGTAGAATGTATGCGACTTGAAGCAGGGGGAATGGCTAATATGGAATTAATAGAACAAGTTGTTCCAAATTCTTTTTCTACATCAGAGTCCGATGTTAGTAAATTATTGGGAAGTAGTAGAGGAAATACCAGTCCTCTTTTTGAAAATTCTATTGAAATAGCCCTTCAAATTTTTAACGGTTTTAACAACTAATAGATGCCTTGTGTAATATCTTCGCCTTCTACTGATAGTGGGAAAACTACATTATCGCTTTTGCTATCTTGTTGGGCGTTCTCAAAAGGTATAAAGATACAAACTTTCAAGGTTGGCCCAGATTATCTTGATCAACAACAACTTAGTTCAATTGGGCAACCTATTTGTAGGAATCTAGATATTTTTTTAAGTGGTGAGGAATGGGTTCAAGAAAGTTTTTTAAAACATTCTTTGAAATATGAATTCACACTAATTGAAGGAGCAATGGGTCTGTTTGATGGATTAGGAGCAACAACCTATTCCAGCACAGCAAATATCTCTAAACTTCTCAATGTTCCAATAATCTTTATTGTTAATGCTAGAGGTCAGGTAGCTTCTCTTTTGGCGACTATTCGAGGTTTTAGAGATTTCGATAGTGAGTTGTCAATAGCAGGAATTATATTTAACAACGTTAATTCAGATAGACATAAAAATTTAATCAAAGAAGTTTTTAAAAATGAAGACATCGATATTCTTGGTTTTTTACCATCTGATTCAAAAATAACTTTGAACAAAGCTAATTTAGGTTTGATATCTCCAATGGATAATGGAAAAGAAATTGATGTAGAGTATTTTGCAAATTTCGCTGAAAGAAATCTTGATGTATTTTCGCTCATTAAATTCCTGAAATCTCCTCAAAAGAAAATATTTAAGTCTGTCAATTTTAAAGATTTTAAAATAGACAATTGTAAACCTATCGCAATTGCAGAAGATAAAATCTTTCATTTTCAATACCCTGAAACAAAGGAGTTTTTGAGTGAAATAGGCATACCATTGATTTCATGGAGTATTTTTGAAGATGAAGAAATACCTAATGAGGCTTCTTCTTTAATTATTCCCGGAGGATTCCCTGAAAAATATGCTAATCATATAAGTAACTCTACTAAAAGCTTAAATTCGTTAAGGAAATTCCGCAAAAATGGATTTATATATGCTGAGTGCGGGGGAATGATGATTTTAGGAGACCTCATTAAAGATGAAAATGGTAATAATCATAAAATGAGTGGCATCCTGCCTTTTAGATCAAAAAAAAGTAAACTTTCAGTAGGTTATAGATACATTGAGGGTTTAAAAGATACTCCGATTATTAAACAAAATCAATTAATTAGAGGACATGAATTTCATTATTGGGAAATTGAAAATAATTTCTCTGAACTTGATTTTGGAAATGCTGATCATCAGAAGAAACTTTCTTCACCATGGAAAATTAAATCTTGGAAAACCGAATACAAAAATGAGGGCTTTTTTGATGAAAAATTACATGCAAGTTGGATTCACTTACATTTGCCAAGTTCTCCAGAAGTCGCAAAAAACTTTATAGATGCTACCCAAATCAGTTTTTCAAAGCGTTCTTAATTTATTATTAAATAAAATATTTTGAGAGGAGAACCTAAAAAAAACATTCCTGGTAAAGTGATTAATGGTCCTAAAAAGCTCCCTACCAAGACCTCAATTTTTGTATGACCCAAGGTTTCTTTTAACATTAATTCAGATTGAGGATCTAGTTTTTTTGATAGTTTATTAATTTCTGCAGCTTGAATTCCTGCTGATTTTCGAACACCACTAGCGTCATACATAACTATTAGTGCTACAGCAACTGATAATGCAAATATTGCGTTATCAAATCCTAATTCATAACCTATACCAGATGTGGCACCAGTTATTAAGGCGGAATGACTTGAGGGCATACCACCAGTTTCGTACATAATTCCAAATTTTATCTCTCCAGTTGAAAAAAAATTGAATACAATTTTACAAAATTGAGCTAGCAAACAGGATAATAGGCTCCAGAAAAGAACTGAATTATTAAAAAAGGAAAAAAACTCAGACATAAATTAAAAAAAATTATCTATCTCTATTTGTAATAAAGTCGGCTAACGATATTAAATACTTTGCATCTGCACCCCAAGGTTCAATTGCTTTTTTCGCTTTTTCAACTAAATCAAATGCTCTTTTCTTTGATTCCTCCATTCCAAGTAATTTAGGGTAAGTAGTTTTGTCAGCTAATAGATCTTTGCCGGCAGTTTTACCAAGCTTTTCACTACTGGAAGTTAAATCAAGAATATCATCTATTATTTGGAAGGCTAAGCCAATTCCTTCTGCATATGTTGTCAGAGCTTCTAATAGTTTTTTGTTAGCGCCTGCGATCATAGCGCCTGTTCTTACGCAGGCTTTTAATAAAGCCCCAGTCTTGTGAAGATGAATATATTCGAGAGTTTCAAGGTCGACTTCTTTGCCTTCGCATTCCAAATCAACAACTTGTCCCCCTACTAAGCCTGGTGCACCAGCAACTAGAGATAATTCGCCAACTACATTTAATAATCTATTTGGATCGACACCAGGGCTTCTCAAAGAGACCATTTCAAAGGCCCTTGTCAATAAAGCATCGCCTGCAAGAATAGCTATTGCATCTCCATATACTATATGATTTGTCGGCCTGCCTCTCCTCAAGTCATCATTATCCATGGCGGGTAGATCATCATGAATCAAGGACATTGTATGGATCATTTCTATTGCTACAGCAGTAGGAACTGCAAGAGAGGGGTCTCCTCCAGCCAGTGAGCAAGATGCTAAACATAAAATTGGACGTATTCTTTTCCCCCCAGCTAAAAGGGAATATCTCATCGATTCTCTTAATTTTTCTGGATTCTCAGGGCCCAAGGAAAAATCAAGTGCTTCTTCCACAACCTGTTTTGTTTTTTTAAGATATTTTTCAAAATCAGAAATACTTTTTATAACTTCAGTCATTTTATACCTTCAGTAAAAAAAAATTTCATCTTGGAATTATGGCAAAAGGTCATTAAGAGTTGATGATAAACCAAATTGTTTTTGCCAGCTAAAAATAGTATTTACAAGTAACATTGTTACTGTCATTGGTCCAACACCTCCTGGTACAGGTGTGTAAGCAAATACTTTTGAAATGACATCCTCTAATAATACATCGCCACATAATCTGGTTTGATTTTTATCGGAACTTTTTAATCTATGTATCCCAACATCAATAATTACTGCTCCTTCTTTAACAAAACTTGAATCTACAAGATTGGGTTTTCCTGCAGCAGCAATTAGAATGTCGGCTTCTCTGCAAACTTCATTCAAATTTAATGTTTTTGAGTGAGTAATTGTTACCGTACCATCGAGATTCAACAACATAAGCGATAGGGGTTTCCCAACAAGCAAACTCCTTCCTATGACAACAATTTTCTTACCTTTAATTGTAATATTTTGGGATCTTAATAAATTAATAATTCCTGCTGGTGTACATGATCTCATCGCAGGCTCATTTTTCACTAGTTTACCGATATTTATCTCATTTAGTCCATCTACATCTTTGCTGGGATAAATATGGCTGATCAATTTTTGCTCATCAAACTTCTTTGGAATGGGAAGTTGTAGTAACATTCCATCAATATCCTTATCAGAATTAAGTTTGATTATTAATTGTTCAACTTCTTTTTGCCCTACACTTTCTTTTAGATGAAAGATAAAGCTTTTAATTCCAACCCTTGAGCATGCTTTTTCCTTGTTTCTGACGTATACACCACTCGCGGGGTCTTCACCTATTCTTATTACAGCTAAACCGGGAGCTCTTTTTGCAATTATTTTATTATTAGAGATATAATCAGTTAATCTTTCTTCAATTTCAAGAGATAATTTTTTACCGTCTAATTTTAATGACATTTAGAAAAACATCTCCTTTTTACACCTAGCATGCCTATAATTTTAAATTATTCAAATAGATTAATCTATATTCTGTGCAAAACATCACAACTACCTTAAAGAAATTGTTTTATCTGTGGAGGCGAAGTCAAGTCCCAGTAAAACAACCAATTAAAATTTCAAGAATAGATAATCTCATAATTTTTTTAGTATGCATTTTAATTTCAATAATTTCTTCTTACAAATTACTTCTTATCTCGCCTTTAAACATTGCGGATGTGTTCTCTTGGTTTTTGACCTTTACTGAAATACTTATTACTTCCGGAGTTTTGATATTAGTTTCAAAAAAAGAGAATCCCACAATTTCTTCAAGACAGATCTTCCTGATCATTACTCTTCTTTTGGCAGTACAAGTTACAAAATTAGCCTTAGCTTCAACCATAAGTCCATTATCTATAATAATTCCACCGGCATTAATAATATCTCAAGGGATGGGAAGCATAACAGCTTTATCTTGGGTATCAATAGCGAGTCTTATTTGGCCTGACCCAGAAATTGTTATTAATAACAATTTATTTTTTATTTTAATAGTTTGTGCTTCAATAGTATCTCTTCTTGGAGGAAGAATAAGAAGTAGAGCTCAGTTACTTCAAGTATCAATTTTTGTCCCCATAGGATCGTTCTTGAGTCAATGGATATTGATAGGTAAAGATAAAATATCGCTTATTAATAAGCAAGATTTCTTTTTAGCTAATGGGGATATATTTTCTGACTCCTTGCTATTGGCAATAGCTATGCTTTTTACAATCTTATTTATTCCTATTTTTGAATCTATATTCGGATTATTAACTAAAGCAAGATTACTCGAATTAGCTGATAAGGAGAAACCTCTAATAAGAAGATTGTCTCTAGAAGCCCCTGGTACTTTTGAACATACACTACTTATATGTGGTTTAGCAGAGGAAGCAACAAGAATGATTGGTGGTGATATTGATCTAATTAAAACTGGAGCGCTTTATCATGATATTGGCAAATTACATGCACCTAATTGGTTTATTGAAAATCAGGATGGTTTAAAAAATCCGCATGACGAATTAGATGATCCGATTAAAAGTGCAGAAGTATTACAGGCTCACGTTGATGAAGGATTGAAATTTGCAAGAAAAAATAGACTACCTAAACTGATTGCTAATTTTATTCCTGAACATCAAGGTACCCTTAAAATGGGATATTTTTTTCAAAAAGCTAAAGAAAAAAATCTCGAAATTAATGAATATTATTTTAGATATAAAGGTCCTATTCCTCAGTCCAAAGAAACAGCTATTTTAATGCTTGCCGATGGATGTGAAGCAGCTCTAAGAGCTATGAACATTAATGCATCTGATAAAGAAGCGTTGAAAACAATCTCTAATATTATCTACTCGCGTGCGAAAGATGGGCAATTAGATGATAGTAATTTATCGAAAGGAGAAATTTTCCTGATAAAAAGGGCATTCTTGAATGTGTGGAAAAGAATTCGACACAGAAGAATTCAGTATCCAAGTACTAAGAATAATACTTTTTCTTAATTTTCAATTTTATAATCGAATGCTTCTTCGATGTTTCGGATTACACCAATAAAGAAGAGCTAAGGTACTTAATAATGTTGTTAAAAGAGTAAACCCACCAATTCCATAAATGTCTTGAAGAGTTATGAGCCTTACAACTGAATAAGGTCCCATACCACAAATTACCATTGATAAAGAAACCAGAGTTAAAGTTACTCCCCATTTTCTCTCTGCTAAGAGAGCTGCTGAAGAAACTATTCCAACAATTGCAGCAGGCCATCCAAGACTTATGGCAAGAGTTATATTCGCAACTTTTAGTGGAGGCCCATAACTAATTATTAATGCGATTATTGGAAGTGCAATTATGTTGCCGATTAAGCCAATCCACGAAAGTGCCCAATATCCAAATACCCTTTCTGTCATTATTTACTGCTTTAACTATTAATTTAATCTACAGTATTAATAGACTATTTTTAATGCTACTTAATAATCCTAAGAAAATAATTTAATTTGCAGGATTAGATAGAAATTTATTATCAGAATTCTCTAAATTATCATATTGTGGATGAATTGAATTTTTTTTCTCAGAAAATACAAGTCTATTTAAAGCATTAACGTAAGCATTCGCTGCAGCAACTACAACGTCTGTATCAGCAGAATGACCAGAATATATTTTATTATCCCTTCTTATTCTTATTGTTACTTCGCCCAAAGCATCAATTCCTTCTGTTACCGACTTAACAGAAAATTCAATTAATTCATTAGGAACTTTAGCTAATTTATTTAAAGCTTCGCATACAGCATCAACGGGTCCAGTCCCTATTGATACTGCAGTATCCTCAATATTATCTTCTGTGTTTAGAAGCGAAATGGTGGCAGTAGGTTTAGATGCATTACCACAACTTACTTGTACAAGACTTAATTGAAATTTAGCTTCTGGGAGCTGAACTTGTTCACTAACAATTGCTTCTAAGTCTCTATCAGTAATCTCTCTTTTCCTGTCAGCTAAATCCTTAAAACGAGCAAAAGCATCATTTAAATCTTCTCGGCTCAAGTCATATCCCATCTCTTCTAATCTTGCTCTTACCGCACTTCTTCCACTAAGTTTCCCTAAAGATATTTTGTTTTCACTCAAACCAACAGTTTTTGCATCGATAATTTCGTAAGTTAGTCTATTTTTTAAAACCCCATCCTGATGAATGCCTGACTCATGTGCAAAAGCATTAGCTCCTACAATTGCTTTATTAGGTTGCACAGTCATTCCGGTTAGGTTAGAAACAAGTCTAGAGGTTTTTGTTATTTCTTCTGTTCTTATAGCAGTAAGAGGAGTTGGGGAATCTGGATTTCTTTTGAAAAAACTATTAAAAAAACTTTTCCTAACATGTAGAGCCATTACTAATTCTTCCAGAGAGGCATTCCCTGCTCTTTCACCAATTCCATTAATAGTACATTCTAGTTGTCTTGCTCCATTTTTTACTGCCTCAAGAAAATTGGCTACTGCTAAACCTAAATCATTATGACCATGAACAGAGATTACTGCCTCATCAATATTTGGAACATTTTTATTTATATCTGCAATTAGTTTGCCAAATTCACTAGGAGTTGTAAATCCAACAGTATCAGGGATATTTATTGTTGTTGCTCCTGCTGAAATTGCTAGTTGAATCACTTCGTATAAAAATTCAGGATCACTCCTTGAAGCGTCTTCACAAGAAAATTCAATATCATCTACTAATGATTTTGCATAATTAACCATTTCTGGAACTATTTGAAGAACATCTTTTCTTGATTTTTTAAGTTTATGTTTAAGATGGATATCGCTTGTAGCAATAAAAGTATGTATTCTTTTCTTGGGAGCTGGACTTACTGCTTCGTGACAAGCTTTTATATCTCCTTTAGAGGCTCTAGCTAAACCGCATATTATAGGGCCATTTTCTTTCCCTACGGCATTAGCAATTTTATTAACAGCCTTAAAATCTCCTGGACTTGCGAAAGGGAATCCAGCTTCAATAACATCTACTCCTAATCTTGCTAATTGATGGGCTATAGCAAGTTTTTCTTCGAGATTTAAACTGGCACCAGGAGATTGCTCCCCATCTCGAAGAGTTGTATCAAATATCAGAATTCTTCCAGGATCTTTTGACATCAAAGGGAATAACTTAAACTCATATTAAGCTAATTAAAAAAATTTGACTAGATTCAGTTCAATTAAAATTTACTGAAAGTTTATAACTTAAATAATATTGGTTAAAATTCTAAAAAAAAAAAAAAAATTTTTAATTTTTAAAGTATTATTTTAAAGATTAAAGACTTCTTTTTATAAAGAATATTTCGATTTTTTATAGAATATTTGGCATAAATTTAAAAAAGTATGAATGGGCAATACTCTAAAAATAATGTTTTAGGCCAGTTAGCGATAGTTTTACATGCGCATTTGCCTTATGTCAGGAAAAATGAAAAAAACTCTTTAGAAGAGGATTGGTTATTTCAGGCGATTTTGGAATGTTATATACCACTACTTCAATCAATAGAATCTTCCAAAAAAGAAAATCCTTTAAATACCAAACTTACTATTAGTTTGTCTCCAACATTATTATCACTTCTAAATAATAAAAAAATTCAAGAAACATTCCCAAGCTGGATTGAAACAAGAAATGATTTCTTAAAAGAACTGCCAAAAGAAGAAAAAAATGCTTCTGTATTTTTAATGAATAACCTTAACGACAAATATTTGTATTGGCAAAAATGTTCTGGAAATTTAATTGAGAAGTTTAGAGTTTTAAATAAATCTGGAAATTTGGATATTCTTACTTGTGCTGCCACACATGGATATTTACCAATTTTAAGGGAGAATCCAGAAACTGTTAAAGGACAAATTAATACAGCCATTAGGAATCATGAAAATATTTTTGGTACTAAGCCTTTGGGTATCTGGTTACCTGAATGTGCATATTATGAGAATTTAGATGCAATACTATTTAATTCCGGAATTAGATATGCAATCTTAGATGGTCATGGAATCCTTAATTCCACACCAAGGCCAAGGTATGGTGTTTACGCTCCAATCTGCTCGAAAAAAGGAGTTGCATTTTTCGGAAGAGATAGCGAGTCAACTTTGCCCGTTTGGTCTGCTAAGGATGGGTTCCCGGGAGATAAAGTTTATAGGGAATTTCACAAAGATTTGGGGTGGGAATTACCTATCTCCAAGCTCCAAAAGAAAGGTATCTCAACTAAAAGACCTTTGGGTTTGAAGTTTTATAAAATTACAGACGATAATGTACCATTAGGTGAAAAGGCGTTTTACTTAGAAAATGAAGCAAAAAATAAGGCTGCAGAACATGCTGATGCTTATCTTATTGCGAGATCTAAACAATTAGAAAAATTAACTTTATCCTCTTCCTTTAAGCCCTTATTGGTAGCACCATTTGATGCAGAGTTATTTGGTCATTGGTGGTATGAGGGACCTTTTTTTATTGAAAATATTTTGAAGAACTCTAGTAAATATTCAATTAAGCTTACAAATTTAAAAGAATTCTTACTTCAAAAGCCAAATCTTCAGATTTGCGATCCATCACCATCAAGCTGGGGACAAGGAGGTTACCATGATTACTGGATTAACGATGCAAATGCATGGATTGTTCCAGAGATCACGAAAGCAGGCTCAACTTTTGTTGATTTATGCACGAAAAATTTTAATAATGATTTATCACCAAGACTTTTCAAGCAAGCAGCAAGAGAACTACTCCTTTCTGAGTCATCTGATTGGAGTTTTATCCTAAGAGCTGGAACTACAACCGAGCTTGCAAAAGAGAGGATAAAAAGACACTTGTTCAGGTTCTGGAAAATAGTTGAAATGATTAAAAATCATTCTTATATTAATTTAAAATTTCTTGAAGATATTGAGGAAGAAGATAAGGTTTTCCCAGATATTAATATTGATGATTGGCGAAAATAAAAATTTTAATTTAACTTAAGCATTCCTAGTTTTACTTTTAGAGGCGAATTTATAAACATCTTACTCATCACGTAAATTAGTTTTGGAAGTGGAAGTGTATTAGTAAGAAAACCTACCCATTCATTGGTCGATAATCTAAAGAAATTCGAGAAAAAGCTTCTTAATCTACTTTCATCAAAACTCATCAGTCTTCTTAAACCATATTGGTAAAGTTTATGCCTTTGTATTAATTCGTAGGGCCATAAGACCTCCCAACCTTTTGTTGCCAGTTCAAGAGAACTAAGATTAGGTTCTTTTAAAAAGATTGCTAATTTTTTTGCAAGGAGTGGAGCTCTTCTTAATAGAGATCCGATCATGTATCCTGATGCAGGATGTACCATGCTTGCAGACCCTCCAAAACCAAGTACAAATTGTCTTTTAAATGGGAGGGGTAAATTCATTGGGAAAAGGCAATTCTCTTCATGAAAAATTTCACATACTTGAATACCCTTGCTATTCAATCTTTTAAAAAGTCTTTTTTTGAGATTCTCTTTGGATAAGGCGGGGTAACTAGCTAATGATGTTTCTTCAACAAAAAAAGTTTCATTTCCAAGATCCATTGCATAAAGAAAGGAAGGAGATGATAACTTTTCTTCATTGTTTAAATGATTTGGACGAAAATCCATTAAAACAAACTGATCCTTATTAACTGGTGGCGATGAAAATTTACCGACAATCCCATAAGCAGCTTGTTGTGCGATTTCATTTTGAACTGGTCTTTTTATGAAATTACTTTTATGACCACTTGCGTCAATAACTAACCTCGCCTTTATTCTTAGACCTGAAAAACAAATCACTTCAGATAGTTTATTTTTCTCTTTAATATCTTTTGCTGTTTCATTCAACCATTCAATCCCGTAACACTTTTTTAAAAGTTCATTTTGAAAAGCTTCTTGATTTATCAGACCATAATCGTAATTATGTTTTGTAGGATTATCTCCCTTTTTATTTTCGCCATTTCCAAAAAAACTAACTGTTTTGCACCACCGATGAGATAACAAAGACTCTAATCCTAATTCCTCTAATTCAGAAGCCCATATACCATACGTATTCTCCCATTTTTCATTTGGAGATTTAGTTGATATGCCTTTAATATTTAGATCTTGCTTGGCTAATTCTGAAGCCAAGCATAATGCTGCAGGTCCGGAACCTAAAATTAGAATATCAAGTATTTCCATGTTATCTAATAAACCATTTTCTTTTAATTTTCTCTGCCTTGGTTGAATTGGTCTGTTTCTTCTGTTTGTTCATGAGGAACTAATACAACTTCTGATAAATGATCACCCTCATCTAATCTTTGTAATTTTACTCCGGTAGCGGCTCTAGATTGCTGTGATATTTTATCTGCATTTGTTCTCACTATCACACCTTTTTCGGTCACAAAAAGTAATTCTTCTCCTTCTCCAAGGACCTTTAAACAAACTAATACATCACCTTTAATTCTGAATTTAATCGCTCTCAAGCCCATGCCTGCTCTTTTTTGTAATCTAAATTGAGTAACAGGTACTCTTTTACCTAATCCAAATGCACTGGCTATTAGTACCCAAGGACCTTCTGAAGAGTTAACTTCAAGATTTTCATCAGACTCTTTCGTAAGATCTTCACTTTGAGCTAATTGATCAACTAAATCAGATGTTAAAACATCCATAGATACAAGATTGTCTCCTTTCCTTAGGTTCATAGATTTAACCCCCCTTGCCGTCCTGCCTAGTGGCCTTAATTCGTTAATATCTAATCTGAAATGAATCGCCATTCCTGTTCTTGATCCAATTAAAACACTATCTCCTTCTTTTGATAATCTAACCCAAGTTAAAGCATCTCCATCCTCAAGATTTATTGCTATTAAGCCATTTGATCGAATTTTTGAGAAAGCAGAAAGTGAAGTTCTTTTTATATATCCAGCCTTGGTTAGCATTAATAGATAACAATCGTTTTCAAAAGAATCTACTGCAACTATCGAGGTTATTTTTTCTTCTCTTGGTATTGGGAGAAGTTGAACTGAGGGAGTGCCCTTAGCTGTTCTGCTACTCATGGGAACTCTATATGCTGGCAGAGCATAAGATACTCCTCTATCACTAAAAAGCAAAAGAGTATCATGATCATTACAGCTTATAAATAGTTTTACTTCATCATCTTCTTGTGTTTTTGTACCAGCTTTACCTCTAGACCCACGACTTGTAGATTCGAATTCACTAACAGGCATTCTTTTTAGATAGCCTGCTTCAGTCAATAGAACTACAGACCTGTCATTAGCGATAAGATCAATATCATCTAGACCACCGCCCAAATCAAGTATTTCTGTTTTTCTTGGAGAGGAAAATCTTTCATCGATTTTATGCAGCTCTTCAAGAATAATTTCAAAAATTCTTTCTTTACTATTCAATATTTGCTGATATAAGTTGATTTTTCTGGTTAACTCATCATGTTCCCCTTTGATTTTATCTGCTTCTAGTGCTGTTAATCTTCTTAATTGCATTTGTAAAATAGCTTCTGCCTGTGTGGCAGATAACTCATGATCAGTTTGTAATTTTTCTCTGGCTGAAACTGTATCTTTTGCTGATCTTATTAGATTAATAATCTCATCCATAGCACTTAATGCTAATAAAAGACCTTTTACAATGTGATCCCTCTCTTCAGCCTTTTTTAATAAAAATCCCGTTCTTCGCCTTATTGTCTCCACTCTGAAGTCTAGAAATACATCTAACATTTTCCTGAGTGATAGTGTTGTGGGCTCTCCTTTTACTAAAGCAAGGATATTTGCACTAAAGTTATTTTGTAGAGGTGTTAACTTGAATAAATTATTTAAAACTACTTGTGGGTAGGCATCCCTTTTTAGTTCAATAACAATCCTCATTCCGTCTCGATCACTTTCATCTCTAATATCAGAAATACCTTCTAATTTTTTTTCATTAACCAAGTCAGCAATTCTTTCTATCAATGCCGCTTTATTAGTTTGAAATGGGAGCTCTGTAATTATTACTGCATCTTTTTCTGCTCTACCACTGGATTTAATTTGCTCAATATTGGCTACACCTCTCATGGTTATTGAACCCCTCCCTGACTTGAAAGTTTCTCTGATACCATCTCTGCCTAAGATTTGACCACCTGTGGGAAAATCAGGACCCTTAATTATTTCAAAAAGTTCTCGATCTTCAACAGAAGGGTTATTAATGATTGATTTAAGACCATTAATTAATTCCCCTAAGTTATGAGGTGGAATATTAGTGGCCATTCCAACTGCTATTCCAGATGATCCATTTAGTAGTAGCTGAGGAATCCTAGCAGGTAAAACTGTTGGTTCTTGTTGAGAACCGTCAAAATTATCGGCGAAATCTACAGTTTCAGATTCAATATCCTCTAATAAACTTTCATCTGTGAGAGACTGTAAACGAGATTCTGTATATCTCATTGCTGCTGGAGGGTCGTTATCAACAGAACCAAAGTTTCCATGACCATCTATGAGTGGCATCCTCATAGAGAAATCCTGAGCCATTCTAACTAAAGCATCATATACAGCAGTATCGCCATGAGGGTGGTATTTACCTAATACTTCTCCAACAACTCTTGCACATTTTCTGTATGGTCTACCGCTAGTTAAACCAAGTTCATACATAGCATAAAGAATTCTTCTATGAACAGGTTTTAATCCATCTCTTGCATCTGGAAGAGCACGACCGACTATAACGCTCATGGCATACTCGAGGTAGGAGCGAGACATCTCGTTTCTTAAGTCAGTCTGAATAATTCGGTCGTTATCCTCGCTTAAACCAGAGTTATCAGAATCTAAAATATCAGACATATAAAAATCCTTTTTTTAATAATAATCGCTGATTGTCATAATGAATAAAAAAAAATATTTATTTAATTCCCAAATACTCACATTTACACACAAATCAAAATAAAACCTGTTGTTTTTGAATAAACCTTGGCTTATTACCCCTTTAGTTGTTAATTTAATCAGAATAATAGAGAAAAAATCCGTGAATATTGAACTTGGATTAAATAAAAAAGTCAAAAGGGCTTATGGCATTGATGAAATAGCTTTAGTCCCTGGTAATAGAACACTTGATTACGATTTGACTGATCCTTCTTGGGAAATAGGTGATTTTAAAAGAGAAGTTCCGATCGTAGCTAGTGCCATGGACAGTGTTGTCGATGTTAATACGGCTGTAGAACTAACAAAATTAGGTTCTATAGGGGTTATTAATATGGAGGGCATACAAACAAGATATGAAAATCCTGATGAAATATTGAATCAAATAGCATCAGTTGGAAAAAATGATTTTGTTCCATTAATGCAGAAGATATACAGTGAGCCGGTCAAGGATGGATTGATTTTGCAAAGAATAAATGAGGTCAAAGAAAGAGGAGGTATCGCAGCTTTTAGTGGCACTCCTCAAGCTGCTATTAATTTTAAAGAAACACTGAATAAATCCAAACTAGATTTGTTTTTCCTTCAAGGAACAGTTGTTTCAACTGAACATCTTGGAATGGAAGGTAAGGAAACCTTAAATATTAAAGATCTCTGTGAATCTATGAATGTCCCAGTTGT
Organism: Prochlorococcus sp. AG-355-B23; assembly: GCA_003280935.1. Lineage (GTDB taxonomy): Bacteria > Cyanobacteriota > Cyanobacteriia > PCC-6307 > Cyanobiaceae > Prochlorococcus_A. Next base: position 29,230 of record QCDJ01000002.1, on the reverse strand, counting down.
TGCCGGTAATTGTGTTACTTACGAAGTTGCAAAACTTCTCATGGATGCTGGAGTGGCAGGATTAATGGTTGGTATTGGCCCTGGAGCGGCATGTACCTCAAGAGGAGTATTGGGAATCGGAATTCCTCAAGCGACTGCAATTGCTGATTGTAGTTCGGCAAGAAATGACTACTTTAAAGAAAGTGGTCGTTATATTCCTATTATTGGCGATGGAGGAATTGTGACGGGCGGAGATATTTGTAAATGTTTAGCATGTGGTGCAGATGCTGTAATGATTGGATCCCCTATAGCTAAATCCTCAAATGCTCCAGGCAAAGGATTTCACTGGGGTATGGCCACACCAAGTCCTGTATTACCAAGGGGGACAAGAATTGAAGTTGGGTCTACAGGATCCTTAGAAAGGATAATTAAAGGCCCTGCCCTGCTTGACGATGGGACACATAACTTATTAGGAGCCATCAGAACATCTATGAGTACTCTTGGAGCAAAAAACATTAAAGAAATGCAAGAAGTTGAAATAGTTATTGCACCATCGCTTCTTACTGAAGGTAAGGTTTACCAAAAAGCTCAGCAGCTTGGGATGGGTAAGTAGTTGATTTATAGAAAAACTATAAAATCTTAGTGAATTAAGCACTAAATTGAAAAAATTTCTAATTAGGAGCTATTATTAAATGATGGGGGAAACCCCATACTCCTCACACACTAAATCGCCCGATTAATCGGGCTTTTTTAGATATTTTGTTACTTATATTATTTTATCTGTAATGAAATCATCACTTAAAAGAATTGCCTGCTAAATTTTCAAAAAGGAATACTTAAATTATGTCATCAGCTCCAGCCGTAACTGATTCTTCATTTGACAAGGATGTACTGCAAAGTGATCTACCAGTATTGGTTGATTTTTGGGCACCATGGTGCGGTCCATGTAGGATGGTCGCTCCAGTTGTAGAAGAAATCTCAAAAGACTTTGAAGGAAAAATTAAAGTTTTTAAATTAAACACAGATGAGAATCCAAATGTAGCCAGTCAATACGGAATTAGAAGTATTCCTACATTAATGATCTTTAAAGGAGGTCAAAAGGTTGATACCGTCGTTGGAGCTGTCCCAAAAGCAACTCTTTCGAGCACTTTAACTAAGCATTTATAAATTTAAAAGCTTTGCATAAAATTGGACTAATAGACTATGGAATGGGTAATATTCATTCTGTAACGAAATCTCTAGAAAGTCTTGGTGAAGAAATTATATTAATTAAAAACTTTTATGATGCCAAGCTTTGTAAGGCGATAATACTTCCAGGGGTTGGAGCATTTGATCCAGCGATGAATAATCTCAAAAATACTGATTTGATAACTGATTTGAAGAATTGGATTAAAAGTGGGAAGTCCTTTTTGGGGATATGTTTAGGTCTCCAACTCCTTTTTGAATCTAGTGATGAAGGAAGAGTTCAAGGGCTGGGAATTATAAAAGGAAAAATACAAAAAATACCCAATATTGTTAACCAAAGAATCCCACACATGGGTTGGTGCCAACTTTTACCCACAAAAAAAAATACTTTATTTGGGATTGAAGAATTGAATAATTGGGTTTATTTTGTACATTCCTATCACGCAATCCCAGATGACTCAAATATTATTGCTGCTCAGGTTGATTATGGTTCCGAAAAATTAACTGCAATGATTGAGCATGATAATTTACTGGCCTGTCAATTTCATCCAGAAAAATCTGGTATAACTGGAGAAAAACTTTTGAGAAGATGGCTTAGTAATATTCAATAACAGATGCTTAGGGATGAAGACTAACTTAAGATTAATAGGTGGTAAAAAACTCCAAAGCCCAAATAATTCTTATACCAGACCTACAACTTTGAGAGTAAGAGAGGCATTATTTAATATATTGAACAATAAAGTTGAAAATAGTAACTGGTTAGATTTATTTAGTGGAACAGGGGCTATATCTTGTGAAGCCTATAATCACGGGGCAAGAAAAATACTTGCAATTGAAAAAAACAAAATCAACTCAAAAATTTGCCTAGAAAATTTACTCTCATTGGAGAATGTAGAGAATAGGAGAAATGATATCGAAGTTATTTGTAAAGATGTTTTGAAATGGACAAAACCTAATTATGAGAGAAACTTATCATCTAGAAATATTGATTTAGATAAATTAAAGTTTGATTTTGTGTATCTAGATCCTCCATACTATGTTGATTTCCATGAATTAGTTTTAAAGCAATTATTCAATTGTAATTTTTTAAAAAAAGATTCAATAGTTATTTGTGAACATTCTCCAAAACTATCTATTAAAAAAAGTACTTTATGGGAAACTATAGATGTTAGAAACTATGGGCAGTCAAGATTAACATTTTTAATCAATGTCCAGCATCCCTGAACCTCTTCTGTATTGATTCCATGCACTTACGAATAATCCAAGAAGAGTAATTGGAACTAAACCTAAAACAATTCCACATAGAAGAGGCTCGATCATTTTTTTGCCTTTTTTGAATTTCTTTACCACAATTGTTACATAGAGACTATTTTTTGTGTCAACATCTTCATCAACTGCAGTAGAAAGAGACTTTAAAAAAGAATTCTTAAAAATTGTTTTTATTGTATTTGGATTTTTATTGATTTGTTTTTCAATATTTTTCGTGAATCATCATGAAAATAATAAATATATTATTGAAACTCTTAAGCTCAATGGCTCTGCTGAGGAAGGAGATGCTCTTTTTAAGATAAATTGTGTTGGATGTCATGGAATTACAGCAAGAGGATTAGTGGGCCCAGACTTACACTCAATAACTAAACGTTTGAATGATAAAGAGATAATAAAACAAGTTACTGGAGGCCTAACTCCTCCTATGCCGAGTTTTGAAATTGATCCTGTAAATATGTCCAATTTATTGAAATATCTTCATAGCCTTGAATAATTTGGGGAAAAATTTTTCTAATTTAAAGGTAATATTAGTTGAACCAAATGGCCCTTTAAATGTAGGGAGCGTTGCTAGATTATGCAGCAATTTTGAAGTTGACGAATTAAGAATTGTTTCTCCTAAATGCGACATATTTTCTTTAGAAGCAAAAAAAATGGCTCTTAAAGGTCAAAAATTTCTTAAACATTGTAAGGTTTTTGATGATCTTCAAAATGCAATTTTTGATTGTGATTTGGTTCTAGCATCTTGTGGAAGGATTGATGTAAGTAAAGATTCATTTTTTGTATCTTCTGAAGATATATTTGATTGGACTTTATCCTTTAAGAATATTAATAATTTAGCAATTATATTTGGAAGAGAAGATAGAGGTTTAACTAACAGTGAATTGCTTTTAGCAAATAAGACTTTTAATATACCAACTTCTCAGAATAATCCTTCATTAAATCTTTCGCACGCTGTCTCAATAGTTTTGTATGAATTAAATAAGTCTTCTAAAAAGAATTTAAATAATGAATTATTAGTTTTTAACCTAGCATCATCGAAAGAAGTACATGATACATTTGTTGAGATAGAGGAAATGCTTTTGCGAGTTGGATATCTCTTGAAACATACCTCCAAGGCAAAAATTAGTAAATTTAAGAATTTTATTTTGAGGGCAAATACATCAATGCACGAAATAAATGTTTTAAGAGGAATTGTCCATCAAATAAACTGGTTTTTGAACAATTCAAAAAAAAATAAGTAACTATAAATTTGATTAGTTATTATTCGCTTCTTGTTTTAATTTGAAAGGGATATTTACTAAAAACATTTTCTGAAGTAACATCTATTGATTATTTGAATATTTAAGAAAACTAAAACTGTGCCTACAACAAAGAAAAGAAGAGTTTTTCCTTTTACAGCAGTAATTGGTCAAGAAGAAATGAAATTAGCTCTCTTGTTAAATGTTATTGATCCAAGAATTGGAGGAGTGATGATAATGGGTGATAGAGGGACTGGAAAGTCTACTACAATCAGAGCTTTAGCTGATTTGTTGCCTGCAATCGATGTTGTTAAAGACGATCCATATAATAGTTCACTAGTCGATCCTGATTTACAAAGTAAAGAAGTTTTGGAAAAAATTACTCAAGGAGAAAATCTAGAAAGTATTCAAAAACAAGTACCTATGGTTGACTTGCCTTTAGGGGCTACTGAAGACAGGCTTTGTGGAACCATTGATATAGAGAAGGCTTTGAGTGAAGGCGTTAAAGCATTCGAACCTGGATTGTTGGCTAAAGCTAATAGGGGTTTACTATACGTTGATGAAGTGAATTTACTTGATGATCATTTAGTTGATGTCCTTTTAGATTCGGCCGCTTCCGGATGGAATACAGTTGAAAGGGAGGGGGTCTCAGTTCGACATCCAGCAAGGTTTGTCCTTATTGGTTCAGGAAATCCAGAAGAAGGTGAATTAAGGCCTCAACTATTAGATAGGTTTGGAATGAGTGTTGAAGTTAAGACAGTTAGAGATGCTGAATTAAGAGTTCAAGTAGTTGATCAAAGAACTTCTTTTGATGATAATCCTGATGAGTTTTCATTAAGTGTTGAGAAACAACAGGATGAACTTCAGCAAAAAGTTATTAAAGCACAAGAAATATTAAATTCTGTTCAAATGGACGATGACTTAAGATTGAATATTTCTGCAATCTGCGGAGAACTTGATGTGGATGGTTTACGTGGAGATATTGTTACAAATCGATCAGCAAGGGCAATTGCAGCATTTGAGGGTAGAACTGAAGTGCAAGAAGATGACATAGCCAGGGTTATTTCTTGCTCTTTAAGACACAGACTAAGAAAAGATCCCTTAGAACAAGTTGATTCAGGTGAAAAAGTTATTCAAGCTTTTTGTAAAGTATTTGATTTAGATGAAAAAGAAAATCTTTCAAAATTTCAATTGTCTGCAGAAGCTTAATTACAGTGAGAATAATTGGGATTGATCCTGGATTAGCTAGAGTTGGATATGGAATAATTGAAATAGAAAATGAAAAAAAGATATTACTAGATTGTGGTGTCATTGAGACAGGTAAAGATAAAAAAGAAGAAGATAGACTTTATGAGATATACAAAGATCTTAATGAATTAATAAATAATTGGAATCCAACATCAGCGGCGGTAGAAAAATTTTTCTTTTACAGATCAAGTACTACCATCAGTGTGGTGCAGGCTAGAGGCGTGATTATGATGGTATTGGCCTCAAAAAAAATTCATGTTAGTGAATATTCTCCTGCACAGATAAAATTAACCATTGCTGGATCTGGAAAAGCATCTAAGAAAGAAGTTCTTGAGGCTGTTATGTTTAGCCTAGAACTTAAAAAACCTCCAAAACCTGATGATTCAGCAGATGCTTTGGCCATAGCTCTCACAAAACTAAATGAAGATGGCTTTAACTGAAACTTTAATATGACGATCTTTGAAAATAAGAAATTGGAGAGGGATACGTTTAGAAAACTAAGAGATGGGATTTCTCTTAATCAAAGAGAAAATGTAGAAAAAAATGTAAGAATATATATTGATTCATTTATTAAGGGATATAAAAATTTTGGTTATATCGCCATATATTGGCCTCTAAAAAATGAAGTTGATATAAGAAGTCTTAAGAAAAAATTTAATTTAGCTTTGCCTAGATGTGAAGGTAAAAAAGAGTTGTTATTTTATCCATGGGACGAAAAACCTCTTACCAAAGACTTTGAGGGGATACTAAGTCCAAATAACTCTTCCCCATTAAGTCATTTGCAGATAAGCATGATATTTGTACCATGTCTTTCCGTTGATAAAAATTTAACAAGATTAGGTTATGGAGGAGGTTATTTTGATAAATTAAGGAGAGATAATGCTTGGAGAAATGTTCCATGCATTGGAGTATTAGCTTCTAATTGTGTAAGTCCGGTTCCATTAACCAGAGCTGAGTGGGATATTCCTTTATCGGGCTTTATCACAGAAAAAGAAATATTTGTATAATAGAAGATTCATAAAGTGATAAATTTATAGTTTTAAAAAAATGGGAAATCAGGAAAAATACAATAATTTATCAAAATTAGTAGAAAAGCTGAAGAGATCAGAAGATCCAAAAAGAAAATATGAATATATTTTGTGGTTGGGCAAAAAATTAAAGGAACCAGATAGTGAAATCCTTGTTGAAGAAAATAAAGTTAAGGGATGCGTTTCAGAAGTTTTTGTTAAGGCAACTATTAAAGCCGGTAAATTATTTTGGGAAGGTTATTCTGATGCTCTCATAACAAAGGGTTTATTGGCTTTTCTAATAAGTGGATTAAATGAGTTAACACCAAATGAAGTTGTTGAAATAGATAAGAAATTTATAGAAGATACTGGTTTGAAATCAAGCTTAACTCCTTCTCGGTCAAATGGTTTTTTAAACATTTTATTGAAAATGCAGTCCCAAGCAAATGAATTTTTGTAGGCCTAATAATATAAAATTAAATTCAAAGTCAAAAGAAATAAAAAATGAGAAAATGCAAAATTGGGATTATAGGTTTTGGAACTGTAGGTTCAGGGATTTATAAAATATTAAGTTCTGAAGTTGATTCACATCCAATTCTAAAAGAAATAGAAATTGCAAAAATAGCAGTTAAAGATCTTAATAAAAAAAGGGATATTGAGCTAGATAATAATTTATTAACTGATGATCCTTTTAAATTAATTAATGACCCCTCTATAGATGTAATTGTTGAAGTGATGGGTGGAGTTGATTTGGCGAAAGATATTATTCTGCAATCATTAAAATTAGGTAAATCTGTTGTTACAGCAAATAAAGCAGTCATTGCAAGATATGGAGATGAAATATATAAAACTGCATCTAAAGAAGGACTTTATATATTGTCAGAAGCGGCAGTTTGCGGGGGGATTCCTATAATTGAACCCTTAAAAAGATCACTAAAAAGTAACAGCATAAAAAAAATGGTTGGGATAATAAATGGCACAACAAATTTTATTCTTTCAAAAATGACAAATGAAAAAGCTGATTACAAGGAGACCTTAAAATTGGCCCAAAGCCTTGGGTATGCAGAATTTGATCCAACTGCAGATGTTGAGGGCCATGATGCAGCTGATAAGATTTCAATTCTTAGTGAACTTGCATTTGGAGGGAAAATTAAAAGAGAGGAGATTCATTCTGAGGGCATTAGTAAAATTAATCTAAAGGATATCGAATATGCCAATAAATTAGGGTTTGAAATAAAACTTTTAGCGCTCTCCGAAAGGGGACAAATTAATAGTAATGATTCACTTGCTTTAAATATTTGGGTAGGACCTTCTTTGATTCCAAAATCTCATCCATTGTCAACAGTTAAGGGAGTTAATAATGCCTTATTGATTGAGGCTGATCCTCTTGGAGAAATAATGTTATATGGTCCAGGTGCTGGGAGTGGCCCAACTGCAGCATCAGTAGTATCAGATATATTAAATCTGCATGCCGCCTCAGTAAAAAATAATAATTCAATCGATCCATTATTATCTTTTGATTTCTGGAGAAACTGTCATATCATAGGATCTTCACAAATAAATAAAAAAAATTACCTTAGAATTATTTGTCTTGATAGTCCAGGTGTAATAGGAAAGATTGGAGATATTTTTGGAAAGAATAATGTATCAATCGAATCAATTGTTCAACTTGATGCTAGTGAGGACAAAGCTGAAATTGTCGTTATTACTCATGAGGTGAATAATGGCGATTTTGAGAGATCGAAAGATGAAATAAATTCGCTAAATGAAGTCAAAATTATTGCAAGTCAATTAAGTTGTATTTAAAAAAATAGTTTGCAAATTTCTTTATAGCTTGGTAAACCAAAGAAAGTAAGTGTTTTAGTACCTTAATGATTCATTCAAAACTATTAGATAATAATAATGAAAATAATAATTTAATTTTTTCTGAAAAACTTTATAAAGGTGCTTGCGTAAAAATTAAAAATAGCAATAAGACTTTTCAAGTAATTGGTTTAAATAGTGGTACAGAAATTTGTTGGGTGAGAGAGTGGCCTTTTGCTTGTAATTCAAAAAAAACATTTGCTTTAGAAATTAGTCAAATAACCTTACAAACTTTCTGCTCAAATAATTCTTCAGAATAATTAAGAACTAAGGAAATATGAAAAAAAAAATTGTTTTATCAATATTTATAATTTTAATTTCTTTTTTACAGAATTCTTGCGGCTCAAAAAGAATATCTAAAAAAATCATAGTAGCAAGTTCTGGAAAAATTGAATCTTTAGATCCAGCTAGAGCAAATACTCTTAAAGCAATTCAATTAATCAGTTCTCTTGGAGACACATTATATGAATTAAATTCTAACGGAGAATTAATACCTGAATTGGCTTCGGGGATGCCAGTTATTTCAAAGGATAGACTTCAAATAACTATCAATTTAAGAAAGAATGTTTTCTTTCACGATGGAACTGCATTTAACTCAAATGCTATGAAGTTCACCTTTGATAGATTCAAAAGAATTGGAACAATGAACTATATTTTAGGAAATAAGATTAAAACAATAGAAACGCCGAGTGAATATTCAATCATAATAAATTTGAATAAACCATCAAGTTCTTTAAATGGTTTACTCACATCAGTAAATTTAACTCCAATATCTCCTACATTTTACAAACAATATTCTGATAAGTTTCTAAATGATAAATTTGTTGGTACTGGCAAGTATGTGCTGACCAGTTTTTCTAATGAAGTTCAATCAATTGATCCATATTTGAATTATTGGGGTGAAAAACCCTTAAATAACGGCGTTAATTTTGTGGGCTATTCAAATTCATCCTCTCTTTTTGGGGCTTTAAAAAGTAAACAAATTGACGTGCTTTTATCAAATTCGATTGATGATAGTCAGAGAAAAAGTTTAAATGATTTAAGCAAAAATAAACAGTTTAATGAAGGTAATAGCCCTTTCACTGAATTAAGTTTTATAAGCCTCAAAACAAGTTCTTATCCCCTAAGTAATCTTAATTTAAGATTAGCTTTGGCAAAAAGTCTTAATAGAAAATTGATTAGTGAGAAAGTAAGTTATGGATTAAGGAAGCCATCTAGATCAATTATTCCTCCGATATTAAAAAAAGATAATCAGGAACTGTGGCCTAAATATGATTATTTAGAAGCGAGAAAGTTATTGCAAAAAGAAAATTATTGCAATGGAAATATTCTAAAAATACCCCTTACTTATAGATCGAATGTACCAGCTGACAAGCTTATTGCTCTGACATGGCAAGAAGAAATTAAAAATTCTTTGAAAGATTGTATTGATATTGAACTCAATGGGGTTGAATCTACAACAGTTTATAAGAATCTAAGTTTAGGAATTTATACGGCAGTTCTTCTAGATTGGACTGGGGCTTATTCAGATCCAGAGGCTTATCTTACCCCTCTTTTAAGTTGTAATGTAATAGTTGACGGCATATGTAAAAAAGGAGAATCAGTTTACAGCGGCAGTTTTTGGGGATCTAATAAAGTGGAAAGTTTATTTCTTGAGAGTGAAAAAATAAGTGGAATTAAAAGATTAGAAAAACTTGTTGAAATTGAAAAAATCGCAGCAAGTTCAATACCTTATATTCCTATTTGGATCTCCTCTCAAAAAGCATGGTCACAAAATAAAATATCAAAACCTATTTTTAATGGCGCAGGAATAATTTCATTGAGTGATCTTGAGTTAATTAATGAGTAGAAATTTAAATAAACTACTAAATTATTCCTTATTAAAAATTTCATTAATACCGATAATGTTATGGATAATTTCTTCATTAGTTTTTATTTTATTAAGAGTTGCTCCCGGCGATCCTGTCGATGCCATACTTGGATCTGGTGCAGATGAGGTTTCTAGGGAATTTCTAAGAAATAAATTGGGGCTAGATGAACCTTTAATAAATCAATATTTTTCATATATTAAAAATATATTGCACTTAGATTTTGGCCAATCTCTTAGTACCCAAGAACCAGTCCTTAATATTATTATAGAGTCATTGCCTGCAAGTCTTGAGCTTGGATTCTTTTCAATATTAAGTGCCATACTAATAGGATTTCCATTGGGATTAATTGGCTTAAGAAATAGAGGGAAAAAGACTGATTATATTGCGAGAATATTAGGAATTGCTACATATGCGATCCCTCCTTTTTGGGGTGCAATGTTAGCTCAATTATTATTTTCTGTATTTTTTAATATTTCCCCAATTGGAGGGAGATTTCCTATATTTCAGCAACAACCCCAAATTACAGGTTTTCTGGTTTTAGATAGTATTCTTTCAAATAATATTATTGCCTTGAAAGATAGTCTTTATCATCTCGCACTTCCTTCGATTACCCTTGGCTTTTTATTAAGTGGTATATTCAGTCGCTCATTAAGAGTAAATTTGGATAAGACATTAAAAAGTGATTATGTAAATGCTGCTATATGTAGAGGAATATCGAGGAAAAAAATATTTTTAAACCATGCATTGCCTAATGCTCTATTGCCAATTGTCACTATTTCTGGCTTGACTATGGCCTCTTTAGCAGGAGGTGCTCTGTTGTTCGAGGTGACTTTCTCATGGCCAGGTATAGCTTTAAGATTACATGAAGCTATTTCTCAAAGAGACTATGCCTTGGTTCAAGGAATTGTAATTTTTACCTCTATGCTCATAGTCTCTCTAAATCTCTTCGTGGATATTTTAATCGCATATTTAGATCCACGAATAGAGTACTAACTTTCGGAAATTTCTTTTATCGTTTCAAGATCTAAAAGATGGAAGTCAAGTCCCAAATCTCTTTGGTTTTTAACTACATTAGGGATCTTTTGGTCTTTAATATTTTTTAGAAATTCAACTATAAATTTTGTAGATAAATCTTGTACTAATATTGGCTGTGAACCAATAAAAGATTCACTTATTTTGAAGAGGTCATTATTTTCTTCATAGCTTTTATTAATTCTTATAGGAGAGAAATGACTTGCTCCTTCAATAATTAGAAATCTATTTGATGGATTATCTAAAGCATAAAAAACTCTAAATTGTTCATTCATTAACGGTGTAATAAGGTCATAAGTACCACCTATTAGAAGGGTGGGTGCTTTAATGCCTGTACTATTTTCTTTTGGCCATACTAGACTTCCAAATGAATTAAAACCTACTATGGCACTGGCCTTATTAGTGTTATTTTTCTTGGGGAATGGTATTTCACTCAACTGACATTGAAGTAATTTTGATAAATTTGTTACCGCAAAGTCTTTTAATGCCGAATCACATTTTTCCTCTAGTTGATCAGTAGGTTTCTTGCCTTCATATAAAAGTGCTATTAAAGCACCAAGTGAATGCCCCATTAAAATATAAGAATTATTAGGTAAACCAAATTCCCCATTTTCATGAGCTTTCAATACAGCTTCTAAATCTTTAATTCTATATAAGAAAAAGTCTGCACTTCCTGGTATCGTTTCCTTACCATCGAGTACTTCTATGAATGATTCTAAATTACTCCCTCTATGATCTATGAATAATATTGGCCAGCCTCTTCTAGCCAATTCGTTACCTATCCATTTGAAATTATTAATTTCGCCTCCAAGTCCTGGCATAAATATTATCAATTCTTTATCAAAATTTGTTTTATTGCTTTTCCATATTTCAATTTCAAAAGGTTTCACTCGGTGAGGAGCATAAATTTTTTTTTCAATTTTTATTAGATCTTTAGTTGATTTTTTTTCAGTATTTTTAAAGGCATTTAGTTTAGTTCTTTCAAGTTTATTTAATTTGGACAACAGTTCTTGTTGCATTGATAATTCATTTTTCCAAGATGAAATTATTAAAATTAGATTATCAATATCTAGTGATATTTCTTCTGATGGTAATGCCTTTATGATGTCTAAAGTTGAAACTTCTTTTTTTTGATCTAATAAATTTTCTATAGTGTTATATATTTCTGTTCCATTATTGTCATTTGGAACTTTAATGCTTTTGCTTAATTCTGTAAGAATTTTACGCCCTATCCAACTTCTTAATATTTCTCTTTTTAATCCCTCTTCTTTGAAAACTGGAAATTCTAAAAATTTTGATAATTCAAAAATTCTTATAAATCCATTTTTTTTTAACCAATCTATTAATTCTGTTGAATCATCTTTGTATTTTTCTAATTTTGATAATTGTTCTATAGTAAGAGGGATTTCCATCTCTTCAAACTTAATATTTATCTTTTCAGCAGCCTTAAAACCATTATTAAAAAATAAACCACAAAAACTAAAAAAAATTATAAAAATGTATTTCACTAGTGATTAGTCCAAATAGTTTACAAATTAGCAAAAATTGGTGGATTCAATTTCCTTATCATTTGAGGTTAATAACCAAGATAAGATTTTTCGCTGCATTTGGAGCAGGAGGTGTTATTTATTTAACATCACTTATTTTTAATAACCTAGGATTATCGGCGACAGATATTGGCTTGGGATTTACTATTTCAGCAATAATTGGAACCGCAACAAGACTTTTTACAGGTAATTATCTTAATAAAACGGGAAAAATACAATTTCCGATAATTACTTCTTCAATACTAAGTATTGCCGCTAGCTTATGCCTCATATTTTCAAGAGATACTTTTTTGTACATAATTGGACAATCACTTGTTGGGGCTGCTGCAGGAATATATTGGCCTGCTGCCGAGTTTGGGGTGCCCCATTTTTGTCATCCTATCGAAACCCGCAAAGCTTATGCCCTTGTTAGAAGTTCGGAAGCTTTAGGAATATTTCTAGGGGTATTCTTAGGGGGGTATATGACAAATTTTTTGTATTCTAAATCAATATTTATAAATGATATATTTTGCATGTTTGTTATCACGTATTTAATATCTAGAAATAGTTCTTCTATAAAAAGAAACTTAGAAAATTTTCAAAAAAAATTTGTAGATCCAATTAATCAGGAACAATTGAAATGGAATAAAAATTCAACAATAATAATTTTATCTATTTTATTGATAACTACCTCTTTAGCCTTGATTCAAGTAACTTTGCCTCTGGATCTTGTTAAAGGTGGAGTATATCGCAATGCGTTAAGCAAAGAAATTATTAGTCTTATAATTTCTATTCAGTTAATTTTATTGTTGTTTTTACAATGGCCTGTCGGTTCTTGGATATCTAAGAAAGAAAGATTATTTGGCTTGAAATTTAGTTTAATAAATTTCTCTTTCGCTTCATTTTTATTATTTATTTCTAGTTATTTAAATATCCCAGCGTTTTATTTAATTTCTTTGGCATTGATTTTAGTAAGTTTAGGGACTGCTTCATTTCTTCCAACATCAACAGATGTCGTTTTCAGAATAGCTCCTTCAAATAAAAAAGGTTTTGCACTTGCTCTATTATCACAATGTTTCGCTATGGGTTATTTTTTTGGACCATTTATTTCAGGACGCGCACTAGATCTATTTGGTTATGCTTCAATAATCTGGCTTTCAATTTCTTGTTGTTGCTTTATTGCATTTACAATTCTATTTAAGAGATTATTTTAATTAATCTTTTCTAATTCAATAATTCTTCTCTCTCTTAGAAATAAGAAAAAAGGTGCAGAAAATGCGAAGGCTATAAGAAAAGTTCCAATGTATACAACCCACATATTCTTCATTTTGAGCTTTTTTGATTCATTTACTATCCATATAAAAATAGCGCTTGCACCTACTAATAAGTCTCTAGAAATTGACTGAGCTGCAGGGTTTGCATTCGCTAAAGAAATGAAGTTATTTATATCAAAGCTGTTTCCATATTCCCTAGCAAATTCGAAATTTGCCAACATTGGCAGAACAGCTCCCAAAATTGATAGAAAAAGGTAAAGAAAAGATAGTATCTGTTTATTATCTTTTAAAATGTTAAATGAATTCACTTGCCAAAAATATTTCTTTTAATAATAGTATTTAAAAGCTTATGGTTGTTGAAAAGAATAATACAGTTGAAGATTATAAATTTAAAAAAGGAAATTTAAATTTTGCCGTTGTTGGTCATGTTGAGTGGATAAATTTTTTAAAGGTTGATCAATTACCAAAACCCGGAGTCATTTCTCATTCTGAAAAGTCCCTTGAGTATCCAGCTGGTGGTGGATCTATTATCGCGAAGATACTTTCTGATTTAACTTTAAACCAAATTCATTTTTTTACGTCATTAGGTAATGATGATTATGGAGATAAGTGTTTCAAGATTCTCTCAAATATGGGAATTAAGTTGCATGTAGCTTGGCGTGATAAACCAACTAGAAGAGGATTTAGTTTAATTGACTCTCAAGGTGAAAGAGCAATAACAGTTATTGGAGAAAGGTTAGCTCCAACTCATAAAGACAATTTAGAATGGAACATTTTAAAAAAAATGGACGGAATTTTTGTTACTGCATCTGATTCAGAGATTTTTAAAATGGCTAGATCAGCTTCAATACTGTGTACAACACCAAGGGTAGGATTAAATACAATTAATAATTCAAATGTTCTTTTAGATGGATTAATAGGCAGTAATCTTGATCCAGGAGAAGTTTTTTCTTTTTCTGAATTATCGTTAAAACCTAAATATACTATTAAAACAGAGGGAGAGAAGGGAGGCATAATATTCCCAGGAGGAAGATATAAGGCTCTTAAAAATAAAAAATTAAAGGTTGATTCTTATGGATGTGGTGATTCTTTTGCTGCGGGCATTCTTTATGGAATGGCATCTAAATGGGATATAGATAAAAGTTTAAATCTTGCTAAAGTAATGGGAAGAGACGCTAGTGAATTTTTCGGACCATATGCAAATAATGATTAAAAATAATTGAATTAACAACTACATGAGCAATCTAGATAATAAAAATAAAAATATTCTTGTAGAAAATATTATTGTTTTCTTTTTATTTACTGTTTTTTTGGTTTTTAAATCTTTGAAAACTTTATCTAGAATTTTTACTTATGGCATCTTAAGAAAAGAAATATTAACTACTAAAAGTAACTTAGGCGTAGATATTAAAATAAAGATTAAATAGTTAATGAATATATTTTTATTTTTTCTAATTTTAGGAGTTATTATTTTTGTCTATAAAAAAATAACTCCTAAAAAACCAAAGAACTTAAAATTAAACAAATTTAAAGATAAACTTCAAAGCACGCAAACAAACATTGAAAGAATTTTTTTAAGAGAGGAAGAAATAACCTTTTCAAACCCTAATATAAATATCTATATAGGGAGTTATGATAACGAAGAAAATATTAATAGGAAATCTAATATTCACAGAGCAAGGCTTTCAAAATTTAAGAAATCCAAATTAAATGGTGAAATGATATTTCAAGATAATGAACAAAGGATATATAAATTTAATAATGGTAAGAAAGTTTATTTATAAAAAGTTTACTTTTAGTTTTTGTTCTAACTACACTCAAGACTTTCTCTGGTTGAAACGCCTGTTGTTGGATTGATCCCATCAGCAATTTCACAAAGATTTCTTTGATCTTCGCTGTCAAGAATAGCGTAAGAAAAATCTGCTCCTTCTATTTGAGCTCCTGCAAAACTGCTACCTGATGCAATCATATTTATTAAAACAGCATTTCTAAGATCTGTTTTTTGGAAATTAACTCGATCAGAAAGAGTATCGGTCAGGTCGATTCCATTTAAATTAGAACCTTTTAAATCAGATAGAGTTAAGGTTGTCCCATGCAAATCAACGTCACTAAAATCTGCATCTCTTGCAACTGCTCCAGCTATAGATGACAAATGAAGATCCTCTCCATGGAAATCAAATCCTGTAATATTAGATCTTACATAACTTGGAACTTCATCTCCCTCGCCCTTAACAGCAACATTCGCCCCAGCAAAAACTGGAGAGGATAAAACCAAGAAAGAAAAAGTTATGCATAAAAGATATTTTAAAAATCTGAAAAATTTCATACCAGAGAATTCGAATATTATTATTTTATAACAATTAGATAATTTTTTAAATCGATGAATAAATTTAGAATCCCTTTTTAAGATTATTTAACACTATAAATTTTAAATCTAGGCTCTAAATTAGTTATACAATCTAGAAGTTTTTTATTATCTTTGCTATTGGTAACTTTGAATTCAGATTCAACTGTACCGCCTTTATCTCTAATGGCTTGATTTAAAACTATGGAACCGTTTTCGTCAGATACCGATCTATGAAAAGTTCCTCTAGGTATCCTTAAAATATATCCGCAAGATTCTAATCTAACTTTATAAAAAGGATAATCCCAACCGAAATTTACAAGAAAAAATGTTCTACCCCCAGAGATAGCTAATAGATTATCTTCTTGATTGTGATGTATGTAAAATTGCCAATTATTAAAATCTTCATCATTTGGAGGACTAACTGCAGGACCACTGTGAATAACTAGATCTCTATAATTTGATTCATTAACACTAATATCAAAAAATCTTACATCTTTGGTATCGCGAAATTTTTCATAACTTATCAATTCAAACATTTTCGATTTGTTTGATTTGATAACTGGAATTTCTAAACTTGAGTTCAATTTTCTTAAAAGATTAACCAAATGAAAACAGATATATTCATCTAAGAACGTATCAATTAACACTAAAAAAGAAACATATTATTATTTATATTTTCTTCATTGAAAAGATTAAAAATTTAGTTTTATTTAATCTCAAGAGGTTTAATTTCCCAGGATAAAGTATTTTCTAGATTATTTTTTCCTATAAAGTTTCCTGTAATTACAGAGGTTAAATTAGATTTTGAAGATGATACCAATGTTAAATATCTATCATCTATTAATCCTTTCCCGCTTGGATCAAAACCTCTCCAACCAGCACCTGGAATATATAATTCAGCCCAAGCGTGTAAATCCAACTCAGAGGGTAGCGGATCTTCAAAATGATAACCACTTACAAACCTACTTGGTATACCTATAGACCTGCAAGCTTCAACCATCAGCATTGCTAAATCTCTGCATGAACCTATACGTTCTCTAAGTGTTCTGCTAGCAGGCCATGCTGGACCTGTATGTCTTTTGGTATATTTAACCCGATCTTGAATTATCTCTATTAGCTGGTAGGTAAATGATAATGCGTTATTAATGCTTCCTGCTAAGGCTTCTTGGGCAAGTTCTACGGCAGAGGGATCGTGTTGTCCATTTGGCATCCATCCCTCTAATGCTCCCTGTAAATCTCTGTTAATAATGCTTCTACAAAAAGGTAATGTTAAATCTCTATTTTTAACTCCATCAATAATGTTTGGATGTTTAATAGTTTCAACTTCGCTGATTGATTCAATAATTAAATTATCTGTTAATCCATTGAATCTGATTCTATTAATCTCTTCTCCGCTGGCAGCAAGTAATGGATAAATAATTTCTGGTTCTGGGGTTATTTTTAATTCAAAATTCTTTAGTTTTTGGAAGCCATTTGACCTTGGCTTTATACATAATCTATGCTCGCCTAATTGAACAGGATCTTCGTATTTATATTCAAGTTTGTGAAGGTATTTAATTCTCATTAATAAACTTATTAATTAATAAAATATTTTTCTTGAATGAGATCATTTAATTTATTTAAATCCATTTGCAATGAATCGATTGCCTCATGCAAACCATCATTTATTATATCTTCAATTCTGATATAACTCCACTTTGCTTTAAGCAAACCTCTCATGCATTCTAATTCTGAAGGATTTTCATTAGATGGAGAGGTATCTATCATTTTAAGAGTATTACTTATCCCATCAAGACAGTATCTTACTGATCTAGGGAAAATTGGATCAAGTAAAAGAAATCTTGCAACTGAATTGGGCTTTATTGAATTTTGCACTGCTTTTCTAAACATTTGATACGCTCCAGCTGAACGTAAAAGTGCTATCCATTGCAGCTCATCAAGAACTCCTCCAAGTTCATCCAAGCTGGGTAGGAGTAAATAATATTTAACATCTAAAATTCTTGATGTTTTGTCAGCTCTTTCGATTAATCTTCCAAGAATGCTAAATCTCCAGGCAAGATCTTTGCTAAGAGTCGCATCTGTAATTCCATAAAAAAGCTGACATTCCCTCCTTATTTCACTTAATTGTTCTTGTCTTGGTTTGTTCCATATGGCCTCTCCTTCTTGCATATTCCAATATAAGATATTAATCTGTTCCCACATTTCTGTGGTCATTACATCTCTTATTTGTCGTGCATTTTCTCTTGCCATTTGAATGCAAGAAATTATACTGTTTGGGTTTAAACGATCTCTTATTAAAAAATTAATAACGTCATCAGGTTTTTTCTCTGGAAATCTTTTATCAAATGATTCTCTGTCACTCGAGGCATCAATTAACGGGAGCCAAGGTTCTGCACTTCCTGGTGGACAATCTAATGACATTGCTTCACTTACTTCCACGAAACGAGATATGTTTTCCGCACGTTCTAAATAACGATTGATCCAATAAAGAGATTCTGCTACACGACTTAAAAGCATATTATTCTCCTACAACCCATGTATCTTTGCATCCTCCACCTTGCGAAGAATTAACGACTAATGATCCTTTTTTTAATGCTACCCGCGTAAGACCGCCTGGGCTAACCCATGAAACTTTTCCTCTTAAGATATATGGTCTTAAATCAACATGACATGGATATAATTCTCCCTCACATAACGATGGCACGGTAGATAATTCTAATGTTGGTTGTGCTATAAAATTTCTAGGATTATTTTTAATTTTATTAGCGAATTCTTCTATCTCACTTGTTGTTGAGTGAGGGCCTATTAACATTCCATACCCCCCAGCTTCTGCAACAGACTTAACAACAAGTTTTGATAAATTTTTTAGAACATATTCTCGATCCTTTTGATAATGACAAATATACGTTTCTACATTTTTTATAATAATTTCTTCATCAAGATAATATTTAATCATTTTTGGAACAAATGAATAAATCATTTTGTCATCTGCTATTCCAGTCCCTGGTGCATTTGCTAAAGCAACATGACCTGCCTTAAAAACATCAAGTAATCCGCTAACACCAAGGCAAGAATCTTTTCTGAAATTAAGAGGATCTAAGAAATCATCATCAATTCGTCTGTAAATGACATCTACTCTTTTTAATCCGGAGGTAGTTTTTAAATATACATAATCATCATTACAAACTAAGTCATGACCCTGAACTAATTGGATGCCCATTTCTTGAGCTAAATAACTATGTTCAAAATAAGCACTATTAAAAATTCCTGGAGTTAGTAGCACAATCTTGGGAGTATCAGTCCAAACAGCAAGTTCTTGAAGCGTTTTTAAAAGATATGATGGATATTCATCAATTGGTTTTACTATTCTTCCTGAGAAAAGATTAGGAAAAATATTTTTCATAACTAATCTATTTTCTAAAAAATAAGCGACCCCAGAAGGGCACCTTAAATTATCTTCTAAAACATGCCATTCTCCTCTTCTATCCCTTATTAAATCAAGCCCTGAAATTTGACACCATTTATTTAGTGGAGGTTTAAAACCTATCATCTGAGGTCTCCAACCTTCTGAACTCTCTATTAATTCTCTTGGAATGATTCCATCTTTAATTATTTTTTGAGAATTATAAATATCATCTAGGAATAAATCAATTGCCTCAAGCCTTTGTTTTAGTCCTTTTTCTAAGGTTAACCAATCATCTTTACTAATTATTCTAGGAAGTGGATCAAAAGGTAATATTCTCTCAGTACCTTTTAACCCAGTATCGTTTAATCTAAAAGTTGCACCATGTCTTAGTAATAATTTTTTTGCGGCAGAATGATTCCTGTTTAATTCTTCAAGACCCATATTATCTAAAGATGAAAGAAGTGGAATCAATATTTCTCTAGCAGAGTTGACATTATCCTTAAAGTATTCATCAAAACTATTTTTAGGCTGATAACTTGAAAACATATTTTTTATCGTTTTATAGTTTTTACTTTAGCTTTTTATCTTTATTCGTATTTATGGCTACCAAAAATAATATCTCTTGAGTCGATCTATATCATTATTTTGATCAATGAAGTATATTCCTTAAAAATCTAAAAAGTATGAGCTCTAGTAATTGGCAATTTGTTTTTTTTAGATATTTTGCAAGCTTTCTTTTTATCCTCTCTCACAGTTTGCTGGTTCTTGATCATCTACCAGTAGGGGCGGCACTTCACGGACTTGGAGAAGTTTTTATTGCGCCTTGGGCTTTCAGGGAAAGAGCATGGGATCTTGTTGTCATTGCAGTTTTATTTTTCTTCTTCGATATCTGGGGACTTATAAACACTCCTTGGAATTAACTGGTTTTTTTTATATACTAATTTCTGAAATGATATTAAAAATGAAGTTTAATTTTTATCAAATTTTTAAATTAACTTTTTTACTACTCGTAACAAATATTCTCAATTTAAATGCACATAATTTGTCTAATGGAGGTTGCGAGGCGCATTGTGTACAAAAAGTTAAAGTATCTAATAATGAAAATAAATTGAATGATCTTAAAGATCTAATTGATATAGAGAATAATAATTCATGTTTAAATAAATCTCTATGTAGAGGTTGATCTTCTTAAATTTTCATATCAATCAGATTTGCCATATCACCAAAGTGCTGCAATTAATAGTGAATGATTATTCAGAGATGCCCAAAAGATTTTAAAATTATTAAGAATTACATTTAATAATATTCTTCAAATCCTTAAAGTTAGTGATTTATTTTGATTTAAGTTGTATGTTTGGATAAAGATCAAAAAAAATGGAAGAAAAAACTGATACTTCAAAAAAACAAAAATTAAAGTTTGATGATTCTGAATATTTTCTTGATGATCTTCCTAAAGAGGCAAGGCAACTGGTAGTAGGTCTAAAAACTGCTGATGCTCAAACCAAAATGTATGAAGATACTTTAAAATTAATAGCCTTAGGCAAAAATAAAATGGTTGAAGAATTAAAAATTATTTTGGATAAAATAGAACCAATTAAAGATGAATGAAAATATCAACTTGGCATTTTCAGAAACAAATATATCTTTTATTGATACTTTGAATATTTGGGAAATAAATTCCCTTAATTCAAAAGATATTTGAATAAGTATTACTAGAACGAATAGCTAAATCCTAAGCTAATGGATGGTTGAAATTCTGAATATTCATCAATTTTGTTTTGCGTTTCCTGCATCCATTCATCTACTTTTGATTGAACAAAAATTGGAAGAGGGTATTTAGTATTTGTAAAATTTTCTAGAGATCCTGGGTCAATATATTGTACTCCTAAGGATAAATTTGTTTTGAAATTAGGAGTATTTTTATATTGATAGCCAAAGCTAATGTAAGGAATGATATAAAGATCATCTGGATCGGTTTGAATTGTTAAAATCCCACAAGCACTACAAGTGAATTTAAGATTATCGTATGAGTAAATTTCTTTTGTTAGATCTTTTTTGTGTGATAATTTTAATGTAGAAACATCTGCATTTGCTTGGAAATAAAAATTGGATTTTGATTCATTAGGTAATAAAAAACGCTTATACAACATTCCAACTCCAAAATATTCTGCAAAAACTTTTGTATCGTCAACATATATATCTTTATGAGTGAAGAAATTTTCTGGTAAATAATTCACTCTTATCCCAAATTGATTTTTTGCATATAAATTTTTTAAAAAATCAAGATAAATTCCTTTATCTGATAATCCTGTACCTATTTCTTCAATAACCCTTTTTTCTGAATTTTGGGTCTCGCTTTGTTCTTTTGCTTCTTTTTCATCATTAAGTTTTCTTGCTTGTTCAGCTTCTTTTATCTCTTCCTTTAATAATGCGATCCAATCCTTACCTTCGCCATCCTTAAGATCTTTTGTTATTGTTTCGTTTCTAACGTCTCTTTCTCGTTCAACTTCTCTTATTTCTTCTTTTAATAATTCTATCCAATCTTTATCTTTACTATCTTTTTGGTCTTCTACTTTTATCTCTTCCATTAATAGTTCTATCCAATCTTTATCTTTTCTATTTTTTGGGTCCTCTACCTTTATTTCTTCTTTTAATAATTCTGTCCAATCCTTATCTTCAAAATTCATTTTCTCTTTTGCTTTTGTGTTTTCATTCGCAGGAATTCTCTGCTCAGCGAAAATTACTACTAGGAATATGAATACAAAGCTTTTAATAAATAGAGAGGTATATTTACTCAAATTTACAGAAGAGTTAAAATAAATATTAGTTTAACTATAAACAAAAGATAAAAAAATGTCTTTTGGGGAGATTTCAAATTTATATGTAATTGGAAGACATTTGTTTTCCTCTTTTTTTACTGAGAACTTTAGAAATACAGACGTCTATAAAAATTATATTTTAAACCAGACTTTCAGTAGCGAAGAAAGATCAGGACTTATTGATTTATCTGGTTTCACCTCTACATCAGAAACATATACGGTTACCGATTTAACTTTTAAACTTAGTCCTTTAAACACATCAGATATTGATGTTGAGCTTAAATACAGCGGCAAAATAACTCTTAAAAAAAATAGCTCCTCAGATACCCATTATAGTGGTTTTTCTACAGCTTATCTTGATGCAAATGAAAATGAAGTTTCATCTCCCTTAACTGCCTCTATCCAAATAACTGACAGGAGAAATGGAGGAAATTCTGTTTTAACAGATTTATTTACTTTCAATCAGATAAATATATCTGGTACAGGATTCTTTAAAACAATAAATGATGTAATAAAAAGTGGACTAGGTTCTGATGATGGTGAATTAAGATACGATTCCTTAGATATTGACTATACAAGTACTTCTAATGAAGCGATAGGAATAGATTTCAATGCCCTTTCTACAGATAATTACACAGTTACTAAAACTATTAATGGGGCATTAGTAGAGACTAGTGATGTTGATGGCACTGATGATGGTGATGCTTCGTTTTCAATTTCTGGCACTGCAGCAGAGGGAAACAGTTTAAGTATTTCTCAAGATGCAGTAGATCCTGATGGCACAGGAACTTTAAGTTATAGCTGGCAAATATCTAGTGATAATAGTAACTGGAGTGAAGTTGGAACATCTTCTACTTATTCGGTGACAAATAGTGATCAAGGTAAAAAGATCAGAGCAGTTGTTAGCTATACAGATAATGAAGGTTTTAGTGAACAAGTATCTACAAATACAAAGGATATTTTTAAAGGTAATTCGAATTTACATTTAATTGGAAGATCCCTGTTTTCGTCTTTTTTTACTGAGAACTTTAGAAATACAGACGTCTATAAAAATTATATTTTAAACCAGAAGTTTTCCAGCGAAGCAAGATCAGGTCTTATTGATTTATCTGGTTTCACCCTTACATCAGAAACATATACGGTTACCGATTTAACTTTCAAACTTAGTCCTCAAAATACATCAGATATTGACGTAGAGCTTAAATACAGCGGCAATATAACTTTTAAAAAAGACAGTTCATCAAATACTCATTATAGTGGTTTCTCCACTGCTTATCTTGATGCAAATGAAAATGAAGTTTCGTCTCCCTTAACTGCTTCTATCCAAATAACTGATAGGAGAAATGGAGGGAATTCTGTTTTAACAGATTTATTTACTTTTAATCAGATAAATATATCCGGTACAGGATTCTTTAAAACATTAAATGATGCAATAAATATTGGACTAGGTTCTGACGATGTTGAATTAAGATACGATTCCTTAGATATTGATTATACAAGTACTTCTAATGAAGCAATAGGAATAGATTTTCATGCACTTTCCACAGATAATTACACAGTTACTAAAACTATTAATGGGGCATTAGTAGAGACCAGTAATATTGATGGCATTGATGATGGTGTTGCGTCGTTTTCAATTTCAGGTACCGCAGAAGGTGGCAATACATTAAGTATTTCTAAAGATGTAGCGGATCCAGATGGTACAGGCTCTTTAAGTTATAGCTGGCAAATATCTAGTGATAATAGTACCTGGAGTGAAGTAGGAACATCTTCTACTTATTCAATAGCAGACAGTGATCAAGGGAAAAAAATCAGAGCAATTATTAGTTACACGGATAACGAAGGTAATAGTGAACAAATAACAACGGTTTCAAAAGATATATTTTTTGCGGTTGCAGATAATACTACTGAAGGAATTACAGCATCAGGTGGAAGCGGTAATGATCTATTAATTGGTTCAAATAACTACGATACGCTACAAGGTTTGGGGGGTAACGACACCATTCAAGGAGGTGGTGGAAATGACACGATAAAAGGTGGGAGTGGTGATGACACTCTTTACGGTGGAGATGGTGATGACAGAATCATTGGAGGAGAAGGTGTCGATACTATTTATGGTGGGGCAGGGGATGACAATATCTCAGTTGGAGTTGGTACTTATACGCATAATGATGATGATGAATCTGGACTCCAATTAGTTGATGCTGGAGATGGCGATGACTATATAGAAGGTCGAGATAATCAAAAAATTCTTGCAGGATCTGGTAACGATAGAATTTATGGTTCTTTTAGTTATCTAGATGCTGGAGATGGCGATGATACTGTAACCATTCCAATGAATGCTGCTGAAAGTAGCCCTACTTGGAAAGTTGATCATTTAGATGGAGGAACAGGTACAGACACTATCACTGTGTCTGACATTTTTGGTGGAGGTAATGATGGAACGACATATTGGGGAAGCAAAATTGTTAATTTTGAAAATATAAATTTTTATGGGCCTCTAACTCTAGGATCTCAAATTGGAATAGCCGGTGAAACTTTAAATGTCACGAATACTGCAAGATATGGGACCACAAATTTCACTTCTTCTTCTAGCGCAAATATTATCTACACAGGATCTGACGGGGAAAACGATAGATGGGGAGATGAGGTAGTAGTTCTAGGGAGTGGTAGCGACACAATAAATCTTGGGAAAGGAGATGACATTGTTACTGGTGGAGCAGGTAATGACACCATTGACGGTGGAAGTGGAAATGATATCGCTATCTTCTCTGGAAATCAGGCTGATTATTCTCTTACAGAAACTAGCTATGCGACATATCAAATTATTGATAATAGAGGGATTGAAGGAACAGATACCATAAGCAATACTGAAACGATTCGATTTGCAGATGGTGATCTTGATATAACCCCCTCTGGTCTAGAAGTGAACGGGACTAATAATGATGATGTTTTAAGCGGAAATATAGGGAACGATTTAATTAACGGAAATGATGGGAATGACACTATAGATGGATTAGAAGGTGCCGATACTATTTACGGTGGTGGTGGAAATGACACGATAAAAGGTGGGAGTGGTGATGACACTCTTTACGGTGGAGATGGTGATGACAGAATCATTGGAGGAGAAGGTGTCGATACTATTTATGGTGGGGCAGGGGATGACAATATCTCAGTTGGAGTTGGTACTTATACGCATAATGATGATGATGAATCTGGACTCCAATTAGTTGATGCTGGAGATGGCGATGACTATATAGAAGGTCGAGATAATCAAAAAATTCTTGCAGGATCTGGTAACGATAGAATTTATGGTTCTTTTAGTTATCTAGATGCTGGAGATGGCGATGATACTGTAACCATTCCAATGAATGCTGCTGAAAGTAGCCCTACTTGGAAAGTTGATCATTTAGATGGAGGAACAGGTACAGACACTATCACTGTGTCTGACATTTTTGGTGGAGGTAATGATGGAACGACATATTGGGGAAGCAAAATTGTTAATTTTGAAAATATAAATTTTTATGGGCCTCTAACTCTAGGATCTCAAATTGGAATAGCCGGTGAAACTTTAAATGTCACGAATACTGCAAGATATGGGACCACAAATTTCACTTCTTCTTCTAGCGCAAATATTATCTACACAGGATCTGACGGGGAAAACGATAGATGGGGAGATGAGGTAGTAGTTCTAGGGAGTGGTAGCGACACAATAAATCTTGGGAAAGGAGATGACATTGTTACTGGTGGAGCAGGTAATGACACCATTGACGGTGGAAGTGGAAATGATATCGCTATCTTCTCTGGAAATCAGGCGGATTATTCCATCTCTACATCTGTCTCTGGTTTATCTGAGACGATCACAATTTCTGGAATAGATGGTAATGACACACTCACCAATATAGAAACCCTACGTTTTGACGATGGTGATGTAGATGTAAGACCTGCAGGCAGAACAATTAGAGATAGCGGTCAGGGAATATTTGCACCAATTTCTGGTGATCCAATTGTTGGTGGAATAATTACTGCTGGAGCTATTACAGATGATCCAGATGGTGTAAATTCTAATCCTAATATTTTCTATCAATGGCAGGAAGCATCCTACTTATCTAATACCTGGACAGATATCAGTGGGGCAACATCCAGTACTTATTCTCCTCAGGCAGGAGATAGCAATAAGACCTTAAGAGTTAAAGCTACATATTCAGATGGAACAGGTATTAGAAGTTCTCTATATTCAGACCCTGTCAATATATATAGTCAACCTTTACCTAATGTTTCCTTTAATCAGGTTGCCGGTGATAACACTATTAATAATGCAGAAAAAGTTTCTGGAGTTACTCTTTCTGGTCAAACAGAACTTGATGATGGTAGAGAAGTTACGATCACATTTGGTGGCGCAACAAGAAAGGCAAATATATCAGCAGGGCATTGGAGTTACACTCTTACAGATGGTGATTGGAAGAATTTAGTAAATGGCACCAATATCTTTACAGCTACATTCTCTAAAGATGGAGAGCAGATATTAGAGAAATCTCAGTCAGTAAATATTGCTTCAGATATTACTCTCACTCAAAGTTCTCAATCCATTGATAGAACTCAGCCAAAGGGATTATCAATTGCATCACAGAGTTTCTTAGATGATGACGGTAAATTACTTGACTATGACCAGGATGGAGAGGCAGATGTTTATCAGCCAGATATTGCAATTCTTCCTTGGACAACTGCAGAGCAATTTAATTTAGGATCTGAGGCTGACCAGACTAATGTCGCAGCTATCAAGGTTCAGTCAACTTATTCATTAAAAGGAATAGAAGTTTTTGACGCTAATAATTCTCAATATTCAATACCACTGTCAGATGGAACAACTTATACAGTTTCTGTCGATTCTCAATATCAGACAACCTATGATCCTGTTGCCTTTAATATCTCAGGATTAGAACCCGGCAGCACAATCACTGCAGATATCTATCTGCCATCTTCCTTCGACAGTGCTAATTCATATCTCAGATATAACTATCTTTATAACGACTTCAGGCCATATGTAGATACTGATGGTAATCCTTTATATAGCTTTGATGTAAGTGATCCTAATAATAAGAAAGTAACTTTAACTCTTACTGACGGTGATGCTCAGTGGGATGGTGATGGAACCAAAAACGGAAGGATCGTTGATCCTGGAATGCCTGTTTATGTTACTGATTCTGGTGATGCGACATTTGCAATTTCTGGAACTCTGCAAACAGGACAGATATTAACTATCAATGAAGTGACTACAGATCCAGATGGGACAGGCACTTTAAGTTACAGCTGGCAAACTTCAATAAATACTACTGAATGGGAAGAGGTAGGAAATCAATCTAGTTATACGATCTCTTCGAATGATGAAGGTAAAAAAATAAGGGCTGTTTTAAGTTACCAAGATGGAAATAATAATAACGAATCAATCTCAACAGTTTCCTCAAATATATATTTTGTATCTTTTGGGATAACGGCATCAGGAGGAACTGGAAATGATCTATTAATTGGTTCTAAAAATGCCGACACCTTAAAAGGATTAGAGGGAGATGACAAAATTTATGGAGGA
The DNA here is from genome assembly GCA_003280935.1 of Prochlorococcus sp. AG-355-B23. Lineage (GTDB taxonomy): Bacteria > Cyanobacteriota > Cyanobacteriia > PCC-6307 > Cyanobiaceae > Prochlorococcus_A. Next base: position 1,579 of record QCDJ01000002.1, on the reverse strand, counting down.
GATGGTAATGACACAATATTTGCTGGAGATGGGAATGACAAAATTTATGGTGGCCAAGGTTCAGATGTAATTATCGTTGCGAGTCGTCAAGACTCTACTCAAAATAATTATCTCCGTCTTAATTACGGATATTCATTTTCTGATGAAATTGATGCAGGATCAGGAAATGATCAATTAATTGTTGGAGATATTGTCGATAACGCCTCCTATCAAGGAGGATCAGGTTTTGATGTTATTTCATTTGGAAGTAATACTATCTCGCAAAACGCAGTTATTCAAGGATTTGAGGTTTGGAATTTTGCTGGTGAATCTCCCTTCTATATAGATGATTCTGGTAATACTGTTGGGCACTGGGCTGATGGTTCTGATTTATCTTTTAATTCTGATGTTACTGGATTTGTTGGGAGTCCTTCAATTTCTCAAGGCGACTATATCTTCTCTAATGAAAATTTTGTAGGTTTAGAATCAAAACTACAAGTAACAGATTGGTTTTATACAAACGAATTTAATGCATCAGCAGTAACAGAAGGAGAAGGAATAATTTTCCGCAAATCTCAAATGGAATTTGCGATTAATGAGGAAGGTACTACCTATGGAAGTCAACTTAATGATGAATATTACGGTAGTCCAGTGGACGATACTTTTAAAGGCAATGGTGGAGATGATTATTTTGATGGTGGACTTGGAAGTGATATCGCAATCTTCTCGGGGAATAAAAGTAACTATACAATTACAGAAACTGGTTATGCCCAATATCAGGTAGTTGATGATCAAGGAAGTGATGGGACAGATACTCTCAGGGATGTAGAAACACTTAGATTCTCTGACCAGGATTTTGACATAACACCATCTGGGATAAATATTCAAGGAGACAATTCTGATAATTCTTTAGAAGGCAGTATTTCCGACGACTCTATATACGGGGAAGGAGGTGATGACACCTTAAAAGGATTAGAGGGAGATGACAAAATTTATGGAGGAGATGGTAATGACACAATATTTGCTGGAGATGGGAATGACAAAATTTATGGTGGCCAAGGTTCAGATGTAATTATCGTTGCGAGTCGTCAAGACTCTACTCAAAATAATTATCTCCGTCTTAATTACGGATATTCATTTTCTGATGAAATTGATGCAGGATCAGGAAATGATCAATTAATTGTTGGAGATATTGTCGATAACGCCTCCTATCAAGGAGGATCAGGTTTTGATGTTATTTCATTTGGAAGTAATACTATCTCGCAAAACGCAGTTATTCAAGGATTTGAGGTTTGGAATTTTGCTGGTGAATCTCCCTTCTATATAGATGATTCTGGTAATACTGTTGGGCACTGGGCTGATGGTTCTGATTTATCTTTTAATTCTGATGTTACTGGATTTGTTGGGAGTCCTTCAATTTCTCAAGGCGACTATATCTTCTCTAATGAAAATTTTGTAGGTTTAGAATCAAAACTACAAGTAACAGATTGGTTTTATACAAACGAATTTAATGCATCAGCAGTAACAGAAGGAGAAGGAATAATTTTCCGCAAATCTCAAATGGAATTTGCGATTAATGAGGAAGGTACTACCTATGGAA
>QCDJ01000001.1 GCA_003280935.1 Prochlorococcus sp. AG-355-B23 | reverse complement strand
TAGTTAGGATTACTAACCTTTACAATTTTGTTATGAATTCAACTGTTTGTTGAAATATAAAGTATTCTCAAAACGTTTAAGCTAATCAATTCCTAAATGCAAACCTATGGAAATCCAGATACTACCTATGGATGGTGGGCTGGTAATTCAGGTGTAGCAAATCGCTCAGGAAAATTCATTGCTGCTCATGTAGCTCATGCAGGATTAATTGTTTTCTGGGCGGGTGCATTCACCCTTTTTGAACTTTCACGATTTGACCCAAGTGTCCCAATGGGTCATCAACCTCTAATCGTTCTTCCTCACTTAGCAACTCTTGGAATAGGGTTTGATGCTAATGGTGTTGCGATGGGAGATACTAAACCTGTTCTAGCGATAGCAATAGTTCACTTAGTTTCTTCTATGGTTTTAGCAGCCGGAGGACTTTTACACTCTTTACTTCTTCCTGGAAATCTAGAAGATTCTGATGTAGCAAGAGCTAGAAAATTCAATATTGAATGGGATAATCCAGACAAATTGACATTTATTCTTGGTCACCATTTAATTATTCTTGGTTTCGCAGTTATCGCTTTTGTTGAATGGGCAAGGGTTCATGGAATTTATGATCCAGCAATTGGTTCAGTAAGACAAGTTGAGTATGAATTAAATTTGGCCAAAATTTGGAATCACCAAACAGACTTTTTGACTATTGATAGCCTTGAAGAAGTAATGGGAGGCCATGCTTTTCTTGCTTTTGTTGAGATCACTGGTGGTGCTTGGCATATTGCTACTAAGCAAGTTGGTGAATATACCAAATTTAAAGGTAAAGGACTTCTCTCTGCAGAAGCTGTTCTCTCATGGTCACTAGCTGGAATAGGCTGGATGGCTATTATTGCAGCCTTCTGGAGTGCAGCTAACACAACAGTTTATCCAACTGAATTCTTTGGTGAACCACTTGAATTGAAGTTTAGTATTTCTCCTTATTGGGTAGATACTGTTGATCTTCCTGATGGTGAGTACACTTCAAGGGCATGGTTAGCTAATGTTCATTACTATTTTGGATTCTTCTTTATTCAAGGTCATCTATGGCACGCTTTAAGAGCACTAGGCTTTGATTTCAAGAGAGTTACAAATGCTATCAGTAATATTGATAGTGCAACAGTTACTCTTAAAGATTAATTTTCAAATTTTCTTACCAATATCGAAAGGCTCCTCTTACCGGAGCCTTTTTTATTTGAAAAATTTTGTTTATTAATTTAGATTTAGAGTTATATGTTTTTGAAATCATTGAATATTTTTTTGATACACAATAAAGATATTTTTTCAAATTCTCTATTAATAAGTTTTTTTGGATTATTAATTATATTTTTTTTGTTGATTTTTGGAAGGAAATTTAAACTTGCTGTTCAACTCGAGAGATTTGGATTGCCGATAGCAGTCATATCAGGAATTTTAGGTATATCTATAGGCCCATTTGGTGCGATACACTTTTTACCAAAAGAAACAATAAATGTTTGGAGTAATTTTCCTACTCCTCTTTTATCATTAGTCTTCGCAACTTTAATGATGGGAAGACCTATACCGAATATAAATGGTTTAGTTAAGCCGATTTTTAATCAATTTCTATTAGCTCTTTCACTAGGTTTTGGACAATTTTTTGTCGGTGGACTTGTTGTTAAATATTTTCTGCCGCCATCTATGGACGCAAATCCTCTAATGGGTTGTTTAATAGAGGTAGGTTTTGAGGGCGGTCATGGAGCCGCATCAATAATCGGTGAAAGTTTTAATAAACTAGGTTTCCCAAATGGTTTAGATCTTGGTTTGGCTATGGCAACAATGGGTCTTTTATCCTCTTCAATATTGGGTAGCATATTCATCTTCCTTGGTAGAACTTTAGGTCTTTCAGATACTGAGGAAATTCTTGAAGAAAAAGATACTCTAAAGGGAAAAAATAAGACAGGAATTTTTACAGATTTAAGAATTTTTATAATAAATCTTGGATTCTCTGGTTTGGCAATTTCTTTTGGTATTTTGCTACTTAAATTTTTAAGGTATATTTCAAGTTCTTTTGGAGATTTTTCGAAAGAAATTATTTTTTCACTACCAGTATTCCCTTTTATCCTTATAGGTTCGCTCCTTTTAAGATATATTTTAGAGAAAACCAAAAATACAGAATTTATTTCAAATATTCTGCAAAGGGAGATTGGTATTTTATCCACAGATTTGTTGATTTTTACAGCTATGGCGAGTTTAGATATCGCAGTTGTTTTTGATAATTGGATAATTATTTTAGTGTTTACTATTTTTGGTTTATTTTGGAATTTAATCTGTATTGCTTATTTCGCATACTTTATTTTTGATGATTATTGGTTTGAAAAAAGCTTGATAGAGTTTGGGAATTCTACAGGTGTAGTAGCTTCTGGGTTACTTCTTTTAAGGCTTGCAGATCCTAAAAATATTTCTAAGACTTTACCAATTTTTACGTCAAAACAGCTTTTCGCTCAGTTAATTCTTTCTGGGGGACTATTTACAGTTCTTGCACCATTAATGATTTCTAAAATTGGGTTAGATTATTGGACAGAAATTTGTGCACTAATTACATTCGTAATTCTTTTTATTGCATTGATTTTTAATAAAGTAGAGATGAAAAAGTTTCAATAAGAACCCTAGAATAGTATTAGCCTAGATTTTATTTTAATGTCATTTACTCCATACGATATTCCACCTCAAGAAAATAAAGGGAAGTGGTTTAGGAGTCATTTACTCGGAAGGGAAATCGAACTTGGAGAATTGTATAGCCTTGGATCAAATGATTTAGATTTGCTTATGGCGGAGACTGCAGAAATTAGAAGCGATCTTGATTTTAAGGAAAAAAATATAGGTAAATTTAGGACTGCAGGATATTTTTTGGAGTTAGCAAGAATAATTGAGAAAAGGAAGTTGTTGGAAAGTTAATTAGATGGGAAATAATTCTTTATAGAATTTGGTTCCCATAATTCGTATTTATACATTAAAGATTTAAATTCTCTATTTTTCTCAAATGAATCTAACCAGTTTTTTATTGAGGATTCAAAATAATTGGTTCTTTTTTGACTTTCACAAGCGATTCTAAATTGTCTTACAAAAGGCCAAATAGACCAATCAGCTATTGTGGGGCTATCTCCAAAAAAGTATTTTTTTTCTGCAAGAAGTTCGTTCCATCTCTTTATAAATTTAATCGCATTTGTGAAATGAAATTCTTCATCACTATTCTTATATCTTGTGGCATATTTAAATCGATCTAAATGATATTTGAATTCGTTATCGTTTTCATTAATTATTTGAAAAATATCTTCCTTTTTGTTCTCAGGAAAATAAATTAATTTGTTGTTTTCCTTTTTTGACTCTGTGAGAGCCCAAAGGATGATTTCAAGACTTTCTTCAATAACTTCACTATTTTTTTTTATGAGTATTGGAACCGTTTTCGTCTTTGAATTATTTAAAAAATCTAGCGGTTTATTTTTTAAATCAATTTCTCTTATCTCTACTTTTATTTCACAAATTAACAGAGCCCATCTTGCACGAATTGCATATGGACATCTTCTAAATGAATATAAAATATCGTTTTTCATATTGTAAAAACTTTTAATTTACCTAATTCTTTTAGTATTATTTAAGTAGGAACAGTATTAATTTTACAACGCAAATGTCGGGATATGTTTACCTTATTAGAGTAGGAGACCTTTATAGGATTGGGAAAACGGATAATCTTGAAAAGAAAATTAAGAAATTAAAGCCAGATGAATTATTAACATCAATAATGACGAAGGAGCCAGAAACTCTTGAAGCAAGATTACTAAGAAAATATAAGTCGCAAAGAATTCCTGAGACTGGTTATTTAAAGCTTTCTAAAAGACAAATTAGAGAGTGTAAAAAGCAATTTGAATTAAAGGGCAGCTTACCTCACACTTTAGATGCTGAAGTTTCCATAACTTTATTTGCATCTTTTTTATTGTTTTCGTTAAGTTCCTTAATTTTAAATTATTTAAATTTTGGATTTGTAAAATCTATATCTTATGCTTTCGGAATGGCATCTCTACCAATGGTTATATTATTTATTACAGGTAGTTTTGGCGGATACTTTTCTGAAGATTTATCTCTTTTTTCATTGTTAACTAATCGAATAAAAGGTTTATTTATTGCAATTGCAATGCTTTCAATGGCTTACTTAATTTTCAATTTAGGCTAAATTTCATAATTACAATTTAAGGCAATTTCAAATGGAACTGATTGAGTAGGTAACTTCAAAAGAGTTGAGCATATATCAGCAATATCTTCAGGTTGTGTCATGCTTGATTTGTCTAAGGAAGAGATATTTTGGGCCATTTTTGTATTGACCCAGCTTGGGCAAATTGCAGAAATCCTTATATTTTTATCCCAACCTTTATTTTTCATTGTTTGGCATAATCCCATCAAAGCAAACTTTGAAGAAGAATAAGCGGCTAAATCACCTTTGGATCTTTTCCCACTCATTGAAACTAAAACAATAATTCTTCCTCTTCCAGAGGTACATAAATGATCCCAAGAAAGCCTACATAAATGCCAAATTGCCAAAAAATTGATGTTTAATGTATTTAAAATATCTTCTTCATCACCATCTTTGTACAAGAAAGGGACTTTCGATAATACTCCAGAACAATTTATTACTGAATCAAATCCTCCAAATTCATCTACGGTATTCTTTATCCAATTTTCGGCTGTTATTTTTTTTAAAGCATCATAATGGTTGATTATAATTTTTCCTCTTGGCCATTTTTTCGGATCAATAGCACTTCCTTTTAATGATTCTAAATCTCTAATGCCAACACTAATTCTATTTCCTTCTTTTAATTCTTTATGTGCAATATTTAGTCCAATACCTCTACTGGCTCCACTAATTAGTATGGTTCTCATTTTTTAACTATATGTTTGGAAATATTATCCTAAGTAACATTTTAAATTCTCTTCCATGCATAATCATAAGACCTTTCTTTACGCTCCATGGAGCCTTTATAAACATTACGCACATCGCATATACAATCTCTTTTAAGGAAAGAGTATCAGTTAGAAAACCATACCATTGATTTTTAGGTAGTTGGAAAAAACTGCCAAAAAATTCTCTCAATAGTTTCTCGTCAAACCTCATGAGTTTTTCTAATCCAAATTGGTAAAGTGATTTCTTCCTAATTAATTCTTTTGACCATAAAGTTTCCCAACCTTTTCTAGCAATATGATAGGTACTTAGATTTTTGTTTTTAATTGCTTCTGAGACTGCCTTGGCGACAAGTGGAGCTCTTCTTAAAACATTACCAATTAAATATCCAGATGCAGGATGTACCATTGAAGCAGCACCACCATATCCAAGTATTTGTTGTTTGAAATCCGGGATTGGCATATTCATAGGCAGAAATAAGCCAAGCTCTTCATGCTGCATGCTTGTGATTGATATATTTCGATAAGAAAGCCTCTTCTCTAGTCTCTCTTTTAAATTTTCCATTGTTAGAGGATTTACTAAGCCAAGAGATGTCTCTTCAAGAAAATATTTCCCATCCCCCATATCCATGGCATAAAGAAAAGTTGGCGGTTCTTTTTTTTGCTCATCGTTAAGATGGTCATTTCTATAGTCCATTAATACAAACTGCCCTTTCTTAAGTGGAGGTTTACTAAAATTCCCTACTATTCCATAACAAGTTTGAACTGCTAAGGGACCACATGATTTTAATTTAAGAAAAACAGGATCATACCCTGTTGCATCTACTACTAATCTTGCAGAGTAAGTTTTGCCATCTTTTGTAGTTACTATACTTTTGTATTTTTCAAAATTTATTTTGTTTGCAAACCCTTGATGCCATTTAATAAAAGACTTATTGCATTCGTTAAACCAATAATTGTGGAGTTTCTTCTTATCAAATAGTCCATAATCTAGTGAATGTTCCGTGGCTTTATTCTCGTCGTCCTGCTCTTCTAAAGCGCCATGCCCAAAAAAACTTACGGTATTCTTCCATCTATATTCAAGTAAATCCTGAAGCCCGAGTTGATCAACTTCTTTGCCCCAAATGCCATATGTATTTGGCCAAGGTTCATCTGGTCCATTTGGAGAAAGCACTTCAACATCTAATTTTTCCTTTCCTAAAGCTGAGGCAATAGCCATACCTGCAGGTCCTGCACCCAAAACAAGAACATCTGGCATATTTTCTTTTGACATTAAATATAAATCTTATGATTAAAGAAATTTATGGAACAAATTACTACTTCTGAGCCTAGAATTATATTTTTCATCCAATACTTAAAATGAGAGTAGATTAATAATAATCAAATTACTCAAATACTAGTGACTAAGTTTTCAGTGTTTTAACAATAATTTATAAGATTACAAAATAAAAAAAACTTTATTTATTTTTTTATCATAAAAAAAATATATGAATTTAAATGATTAAAAATAAAAATATTTTAATTACTGGAGGTAATTCAGGAATAGGGTTTTTTGCCATTATTAATTTACTGAAGACGAAAAATATTTTATATGTTGTAATAAAAAACGAATTTAGAAAGAATGAATTTCTCAGAAAAATCGAGAAACATTTTGATAAAAATTACCTTAGTAAATTTTTAATTATTATTGAAAATTGTGATCTTTCAGATCTAGAGAATATTAAAAAAATTAAAGATTACTTTATTATTAATAATATATTTTTAGATGTTCTTGTTTTAAATGCAGGATTGCAATATACAGGCTCTTTTTACCCTAAAGTATCAAAACAAGGCATAGAACTAACTTTTGCAGTAAATCATCTTGCACATTTTTACTTGGTAAATGTCCTAAAAGATTTTATTAGAGATAAAGAAGAATCTAGAATCATTATTACATCATCAGATGTACACGACCCCAAAAGTTCAGGTGGCAATATAGGAAAGAAAGCGGGACTTAATAACCTAGTTAATTTAAGAAAAAAAGTAACTGGGCAATTTTTAAATTTTAATGCTGATGAAGCTTATAAAAATAGTAAGTTATGTAATATTTTGTTTGCTAAAGAACTTGAAAAAAAATTAAAAACTTCCTCTAGTAAAATTTCTGTAATTACTTGGGCTCCTGGTCTAGTAATACCAAATGATGATCTTGGTTTTTTTAGATATAGTAAGCGTTTTAATCTCTTTGGATATTTAATTTTTTCTAAAGCTGCAAAAAATATTTTAGGAATTTCTGAAAGTATAGAAAATGCTGGGAGGATACTTTCTGAAATTGTTTTTGATTCAAATTTAAATAATATTGGTTACGTTCATTTAAGTAATAAACTTATATCTTTTAAAAAACATAAATTAGTTGAAAGTAATGTTAGTGATGAGGCAAATAATTCTAAGCTGGCTTCAGAACTCTGGATTTTAAGTGAAGAGATTTGTAGATCATTTGGCTTTGTTACTTTCAATATTTAAGGTTTGAGTTGGGAATGCAAACTCTATATTATTGACCGCAAATTCTTCAATAATTCTTAAATTTATAGATTGTTGAGCTTCCATTGCAGCAAGATAATTATTTGTTGGGATGTAATAAACAAGTTCGAAATTAAGACTGAAGTCGCCGAAATCTGTGAAATGACATCTATCAAAAGACGCATCTTTTGTCTCTTCAACTATTTTTTTAATTATTATTGGAATCAATTTCATAAGTTTTGGAGAGGTTTCATAAACAACTCCCAATTTATGCACTAACCTTCTTTTTTCCATTTGTGCGTAATTTGAAATTATTCCATTTGTAAGGGCGCTATTGCTCATTACTATTACTTCTCCATTAATACTTCTGATCCTTGATGATCGTACTCCCACTCTCTCAACCATTCCGAGGACTCCATCAGATTTTATAAACTCACCTTTTTGAAAAGGTTTATCAAGCAAAATTGTTATATATTCAAAGAACTCCTGAACTGGATCTTTCAAAGCTAATCCTGCACCAATACCTCCTGCACTTAGTAAAGCCCAAATAGCAGTCATTTGAACACCTATATTTTGTAAGAAAAAAATTGAGCCAATAGTCCATGTTAATGCTTTTATCAATGGAGTTAGTGAAGATACCATCGAACTAATTGAGGAATCATTAATTTTCGAGGTCGATTCTGTTAAAGATCTTATTAAAACTTTGTTGAGTGCTTTTATGATGATTATTAATATAAATAATTTCAAAATATTCAATATGACAGAGATGAAAGTTATTTCATCAGCAAAAAAATAGTCAATTGAAAAATAAAATGAGAGGAGGAAACCTATAGGTTTTATAATTCCAGAGATTACCTCAAAAATAAAATCATCGAAATTTGTTTTTGTTCTTTTGGAAATCTTTTTAAAAAATATTTTTGAAACTTTTGAAATTATTATCGACAATAAAGTTCCAATAAAAAAAATAGATATTGCCAGAAGGAAGTTTTCAGTAACTAATTTCATATTCAAATAAACCCTTAAAATTCATCTATAATAAGATTTTAAATTATCTCTAAATAACAAACCAGTCTTTATTTTTTTTTAACTTATTATTATGTTTCTAATTTCTTTAAATTCTTCTCTATCCGCAGTTTTGCATAATTCAAAAATTATTGATTCAGTTGTTGTTAAGATCGCCCCGCTCTGAGTCATTCTTTGTAATGCTATTTCATGATCTATCCTATTTCGACTTCCCATGGAATCTGATATGAGAATAACTTCAAATCCTTTTTGTAAACAATCTAAGACTGTTTGTTGAATACAAATATGCGTTTCGATCCCACAAACTATCAAATTAGTAATTTTCTTATCTTTAAGTTCTTTCAAAAAATCTTCTAATTTAGCTAGGCTGAATTCCATTTTTTCAAATTTTCTAAATTCTGCTATGGGTGATAATTCAGGTATCGTTACTCCCAATTTGAGTGGGTTTTGTTCAGATATAAATATGTTTTCCTCTAAAATTTGGTAAGCATTTATTAGCTTTTTAATGTTTTTGAGTATTGAATCCTTATTAAAAATTGGTCTTATTATTTTTTCCTGAATATCAATAATTATCAAGGCGTTTACTTTCGACGATAATTTATCGGAAGAGATTTCTTGATCATTCATCATTTACATATAAAGATACATTTAACATAATATTTTGAAGAACTTTAGTAAACATTTTAAATAAATAAGTTGTTTTACTCTCATCTAGAGTTATTATTGAGAATAGCCAAGGGTTAATTTTGTCATTATCCTCTCAATACAAAGTAATCACATCTCCTCTTGGTGATGGATTACATAAAGATGGGAAGAGACTAACTCCTCAGAGGTTAAAAGTTCTTAATTTATTTGAAAATATTGGCTCTGGAAAGCATCTTAGTGCTGAAGAGGTTCATGAAAAGTTAGTAAAAACAAGCTCCAAAGTTTCTCTAGCAACAATTTATAGAACTTTAAGACTTTTAGTACAAATGGGTTTGCTTCATGAATTAGAACTCAGTGAGGGTGGACACAGATATGAATTGCTTAGTAACGACACACCGGATCATCATCATTTGATTTGCATTAGGTGTGGAAGAACAGAAGAATTCGAAAATGATGAGGTTTTAGAGGCAGGCAAAGTTGCAGCGAAAGTTAATGGTTTTAAACTAATTGAATCCTCTTTAAATGTAAGAGCAATTTGTCCTAATTGCATTTAGCAGGTTTTAACTTAAAGACCCTCCACAACTTGACCCTGCCCCTGCAGTGCAAGCAAAACAATGTTCTTTTACAGCTACCCCGTAGTCAAAAGTAAATGATTCATCCAACAGATCAAAAAGTGTCTTTGGTCCTTTATTCTCTCGGAAATTTATCTGTTGGTTAAAGTCACAATCATAAATTTCTCCTAGCCAATTTACGCTAATTGTCTTTTTACACATTAGATTTTCTAAATTTTTTTCATTAAAATTTTCTTTTAGTAATTTGTAATAAGTATTTAGTTTCCCTTCTCTTCTAAGAGATTCTTCATATCTATTTATTGGCATATTAGTTATCGTGTATAAATTATTAAAAACGATATTGTATTTTTCGAATAGAATTTTTTTATAATCCTTCTCCAATATTTCCTGAGAAGGAGGCAGAATTGGGCTTACAGGATTGTAAACAAGATTTAATTGTAATCCATTTTCTTTCTTTCCATAGCCTAAATCATTAAGAATTTTTATGGCATTAATACTTTTTTCAAAAACGCCAAAACCCCTTTGAAAATCAACATTATTTTTTTCATAACACGGTAGCGAAGCAGTAATTATCACTTTATTTTTTGCAAGGAATTGAGGAAGATCTTCATAACCTTCTTCAAAAAAAATTGTCAAATTGCACCTATCAATAATATCAACCTCTTTTGTGTTCAAGCTTGTTATTAGGTTTTTAAATTTTGGGTGAAGTTCTGGCGCACCACCTGTAATATCTAAAGTCTTGATGTTGTATTTTTCAATTATCTTTGGAATAAGAGATATCATTTCATCGGACATCTTTTCAGTCCTAAGGGGACTCGAATTGACATGACAATGCTTACAAGCCTGGTTGCATTTATAACCTATGTTAATTTGCAATGTTTCTATAGGTTCTTTATGTATTGAGGGGAATTTTTCTTTCATGAATCAATTATTTAAAATTGCCATTCGAAAATAAAAAAGTCAACTATTTTTTTTAAAGTTTGATCTCTCATTAGCAAGTTGAATAAACCAACTTATGTACTCTTTGGGACCATTTTTAAAAACTATATCAAATTTTAAATTGTCATGAACATCACTGATCCCTAATAAACCAGTTTTTTTTATAGATGGTCTTTCAACTTCACCAGAACTACTATCTACAAAAATTATTTTATTCTTAATCCCAAATTCATTACCTAATATTTGTATTAATTCTAGAAAAGACCTGTCACTTCCTCCTCTTGAATAACTTTTTTCATCATTATTTTTTTTTGATGTGACTGTGTCACCAACTCCTACAATCAAAGGCATATCTTCTTTTTGAATAGTTCTTTTGCATAAATCAATTTTTTCCGTAACAGAATTTGGAGAGTCTCTAAAATTAAAATTTCTTCCAAAAGGAGCTTTACCAGTTTTATCCGCAATAAATTTATTTAAAAGAAATAAAACTCCAGAATCTTTAACTGCTCCTTTAATAAGTAATTGTATGTCTGTTGATCCGATATCATCTTGAGAAGAAAGTTTAATTGTTTCTCTACCATTTTTATTACCTAAATTTGGTGAAATATGAAGGAAAAATGAGTTTTTGAGGCCTTCGGATTCAGCTTTTGAAATGATTTCATTCATCATTTTTTCAAAACTAATTTGAATAAGCTTTCTTTTATCAGAATCTTCATGAACTAAATCAAATAGACTATTGAAATTAATCGTTGGCGAGAAGCGTGTTTCACATATTGATTTTACTGCGTGAGAATTGATATCCTCTTGGCTAAGTTCAGGAAAAATATTCTTAACTATATAATTAAATTTTGGTCTTATTAAACTAGGTACTTTAGATAAAAAACTTAGTTCTTTTTCTGAGACTCCTTCAAAACTTATCTCACCATTACTGTCTTGATACTCTACTCCACAGGCAGCTAAACCCCTTAAATATAGTTCTCTGTTTTTAGGCTCATTAGTGCTCGCTAAACTCCTCTCTATTATTCTGTTAACTCCTCTTGGACCTTCATGTTCACCACAAGTTAATACAAAGAATTCCTCGGCAAATTCTTTTACTGCATAGATATATTTTGATTCTAACTCTCTAGTCATTGGATCTTTAACTAGAGGGATACAAACTCCGTCAATGTCTTGAATAAATAAGATATTTTTAGAAGAAATTAATTGTTTTTGTTCATTTAAATTACTTGCCATATATTCCATATTTATAATTATTTTTCTTTTAATTTCCACTTTCTCAGAAATTATAAATTAAAAAACTCAATATTTAAAATAAATAATTTGGTATGGCAAAAATTGCTTTAATGTAGAAAAATGTTGGTATGGGTAAGAAATTAAAAAATTATCAAGAATTTCCAAAAATGAAGAATAATTTCATAGAAAACATAAATGATAAAAAATATTTTTATTCATTGATTGAAGATATAGAAAATAGCAAAGTTGGATTTTACAGTGTTGGTTTATATCCTGCATCATTAGCATATAACTGTGCTATGCATGGAAATTCAAATAATATTCTCTTAGCTCCTAGGGAAGATAGAGATTTGTTAGGTGCTTTCTCAAATGATGTTCTTTCTGAAATGGATAATGAGATTATTGAAAAGATTAAGAGAATGGGAAATTATTCCTCAGAGGAAAAAATAAAGTCTTTTGATCTAAAAGATCTTCTCTTAGGATGCGAAATAGTTATTCTTGCTTCAAATAGTAATCACATACAAGATGATGTTAAACATGCTTTAGAACTAAGAAAAACTTTAAAAAGAGAAAATGTGGTCCTTGGTTGTCTAGTCGGTTCTTTTTGCATTGATAATAAAAGTAAAAACCCTTTTATTCTTTGTAATAAATATCCTAATTTAGCTTTTTTTACAGGGTTTCATCGTCACGGTGCTTTACGAAATCCTAATGATAGTTTTACTGCAAATTTCTGCCATCCTGATGCTTTAACTGCTTTAATAGGAGCTCGAATTTTGAATCAATTGTCTCCAAAAATTCAAGTTTCTCCTGGAGTTCATAATATTGAATGTCAATATATAAAATCAATAAAAAACATCTCATCCATATTTGCAGGTTTTGTTAATAACTTTCATTCCGATAAACCAGGAATGCTACCTACTATTAATACGATTTTATTAACTCAATGTTTAGATCAGGCCGCGTCAGTATCATTACAAGTCAGAAAAGAAAATAAATTAGATAATAAATATCTTTCATTAAAAGAACTTGGTTATGGTGAAGAAGTAATTAGTGCAAAGGAAATAATTAATGATAAATTTTGTGAAAAAGGAGATTATACTTTTTCTCAATTAAATGCTGTTAAGGCTGATGTCTTAGGGAGCATGACTCTACCAACTGAAGGAAAACCAACACGGAATTTTCAAGCAGGACAAGTTTTATCAGATATGATTTTGCAACTCAACAGATGTCCAAAAGATGTATCAGAATTCGTAGATTGGTGTGACAAATACTCTCTCAGTCAAGGAGGTTTAGAAGGTCTAAAATCTTTAAAATTTTGGCCAGATATTTATAAAGAATTCAAAATCAAAAATAATAATTGTTCGATGATAAATCTGATTTATTTATGCTTTAATGCAAATTCAGAAGAAAAAAAAGAAATTTATAAGGTTTTAATTAGTTCAGAAGAAATCACTAATTTTTGCCAAGAATCTGTGAAATCTGAATTATCTTTAGGACTAAATGAAAAATTAAAAGGACATTATCCTTTTAATGATATTGAAATCTTTTACAAGAAAATTTTTATTGACAAAGAGGAAAATGATTTTAAAAATAATGATTTTAGTAATCAAATTCCTAAAAAAAATCCAAGTTATATTAATGTATTGAAAATTATTAATAGTTATTTTGATAATTGATTACTTTTTGAATTTACAAAAAAACTAAGTTTTTCCATTTATTTACTAATCTTGATTGCAGGGTTAGAATTATTATGGTTTAAAAGGTTTTTTTTGAAAAAGGAATTAACTCATCGTTCTCATGAACTTAAAGCTCTTGGTTGGAATCAAGAAGACTTAACAAGATACGAAGATTTATGGGACTACAGCCAAAGATGGGGATTAATAAATTTAGAAAGAGAAGACAGACAGTTTTTAAAGAAGGCAGAAAAGTTACTCCCAAAGATCCAAAATAAAAAGATATCCGTTAAAAAAACTATTGAAGAAAAATCTTATTATCTATGGTTAAATTTTTACCTCGATGAAATTAATAATTTTAGTAGTTCTAATCTTCCAAAAAATAAATATGGTGTTTGGACACTCTTAATTGAAGAGGAAATAAAACTTCTTAAGGAATTACAACCAGTTATGGGTCTTCCAGATACTATAAAAGCCAAAAATCTATTTGAAAATAGAAAAGAGCTTATAAATAAAGCTTTTAGCGAATTTGATGCTAAGAACAATGATAAGTGTTTCAATTTTAATGAGATTCTCAGCAACTCTGAAAAAGATGTAGGAAAGAATTGGAAATCAATTACTGAAAAAGATCCTGAGGCTAATAAAACTTTTCCAATAATTGATTCTGCAAATATTGAGAAACTCAGATCTTCGATAAAAGAGGATTTGAGTTTATATATGAAAGATAATTACCCCTCATTAAAAAAGAATTTATAAATATTTATCTTTTTTTTGTTTTTTTTTTTAACTTTTTTAAGTTAAATAGATAATAGGATTATTTAAAAAATTTTGAGCAACCAAAAGTTCGAGACGCTTCAGTTACATGCAGGCCAAGTACCTGATCCAACTACAAATTCTAGAGCAGTTCCCATTTATCAAACTAGTTCTTATGTTTTTGATAATGCCGAGCATGGCGCGAATCTTTTTGGATTAAAAGAATTTGGAAATATTTATACTCGACTTATGAATCCCACCACAGATGTCTTTGAAAAAAGGATGGCAGCTTTGGAGGGAGGAATGGCAGCACTTGCAACATCATCAGGTCAAGCTGCTCAATTCTTGGCAATCGTGAACTGCATGACAGCAGGGGATAATTTTGTCTCTACCTCTTTTCTATATGGTGGAACCTACAATCAATTCAAAGTACAATTTCCAAGATTAGGAATAGAAGTTAAATTTGCAGATGGTGATAGTATCGATAGTTTTAGAAATAAAATTGACGATAAAACAAAAGCAATATATGTCGAATCAATGGGAAATCCAAGGTTCAACATTCCAGATTTTGAGGGACTCTCTGCTTTGGCGAAGGAAAATGGAATTCCTCTAATAGTGGATAATACCCTTGGTGCTGGTGGTGCTTTAATAAGACCAATTGATTTTGGAGCCGATGTTGTTGTAGAAAGTGCAACGAAATGGATTGGTGGACATGGAACAAGCATCGGTGGGGTTATTGTTGATGCCGGAACCTTTGATTGGGGAAATGGTAAATTCCCACTAATGAGTCAGCCAAGCGCTGCTTATCATGGGCTAGTTCATTGGGACGCTTTTGGTTTCGGTAGTGATATCTGCAAATCTTTGGGAGTACCAGATAACAGAAATATAGCTTTTGCGTTAAGAGCAAGACTTGAATGCCTTAGAGACTGGGGATCAGCTCAAAGTCCCTTTAATTCTTTCTTGCTATTGCAGGGTTTGGAAACTTTAAGTTTAAGAATAGAGAGACAAACTTCTAATGCGCTTGAATTAGCAAAATGGTTAGATTCTAATTCTAATGTAAGTAATGTTAATTATCCTGGCCTAGAATCTGATCCATATTACTCTAGTGCCAAAAAATATACCACTGGAAGGGGAATGGGTTGCATGCTTATGTTCTCTCTTAATGGGGGTTATGAAAATGCAGTAAAATTTATTGATTCCTTAAAATTAGCGAGCCACCTTGCTAACGTTGGTGATTCAAAAACATTAGTAATTCATCCTGCTTCAACAACCCATCAGCAATTATCTGAAGAAGAACAATTATCTGCAGGTGTTACTCCCACTATGGTGAGAGTTTCTGTAGGAATTGAGCATATTGATGATATAAAAGCAGATTTCGAACAAGCACTTTCACAAATTACTTAGAAAAGGAGATTTATTGGCTTTAATAATTCCTAGTAACTATCACAAGATTAGTGATGTTGAGAAAAATCATATATCTTGGATCGAACCAGAATTGGCAAAAAGACAGGACATACGTCCTCTTAGGATTGGTATTTTAAATATCATGCCTCTTGGCAAACAGTATGAATTTAACTTACTACATCCACTTGGTTTATCTCCTCTTCAAATTGAGCCAGTTTGGATAAAGCTTAAAACTCACTCTTATAAAACATGGGATCTTAATCATCTAAATAATCTATACATAACTTGGGAAGAAGCAAATAATCCAGAACCGTTAGATGGAATCATTATTACTGGAGCACCTATTGAGCAACTAGCCTTTGAGGAGGTTAAGTATTGGGATGAATTTGTGAAAATTGTAAATGAAGCCAGAAATTCTTGTGCGAGTACTCTTGGATTATGTTGGGCTGGCTTTGCTTTGGCTTATTTGGCAGGGGTTGATAAGCAAGTTTTTGATAGGAAATTATTTGGGGTATTCCCTTTAAAAAGTCTTGTTCCTGGACACCCTTTGATGGGTACACAAGATGATGAATTTATTTGTCCTCAAAGTAGATTTGCTGGATTACCAGATTTAGAAATGGAGAAGGCCCAAAAAGAAGGGAAATTGAATTTGTTGGCTTATGGAGAAAACGTTGGATATACAATATTTGAATCTAATGATCAAAAACAACTTATGCATTTAGGTCATCCTGAGTATACGGTGCATAGAATTATTAGTGAAATTGAAAGAGACAAAGAAAAGGGAAATGTGCCTCCACCTGAAAATTTTGATCTAAATAGTTCAAAAACCGCTTGGAGATCTCATAGGAATTTGCTTTTTCAGCAATGGCTTTGGTTTTGTTATCAACAAGTTAGTCTTAATTAACTTTTTTCAATGAGCGCTTTCCAAACCACCTAGTCTTTCAAATAGGTTAAGACTTTCTTTATTTAATCCTACAATTTCAACTTTAGATCCACCATTCTGGAATTTTCTAATAATTTGCTCAAGTGCAACAACGCCACTTTGATCCCAAATATGAGCTAAAGACATGTCAATTACAATATTTTCTGGATGTTCATGAATATCAAATCCTTGTAAAAAATAAATTTTACTTACAAAAAATAATTGTCCTTTTACTTTATAGGTAGTTAAATTATTTTCTTTTGCTCTTGAGACAGTTATAACTTTTGCAACTTTTCTGCTGAAAAGAATTGCAGCTAATGCAACTCCTGCAATAACTCCAAGCGCAAGATTATGAGGTTTTGTAAGCATAGTAACTGAGAAAGTCATAAGCATGACTGCAGTATCGCTTTTAGGTATCTTTCTAATATTTTTTAATCCATTTATATCTGCTGTACTTATTGCGATCGTTATCATGATTGCTACTAAAGCAGCCATTGGGATTGCTCCAATCCAAGACTTCAAGAGTATAATCATAATTAGTAGAGATATACCTGAGGAGAGGGTTGATAATCTAGATTTACCACCATTCTCAGTATTCATAACAGATTGCCCAACTAAGGCACATCCTGCCATTCCACCAAATAAGGATGCCACAATATTTGCGATTCCCTGTCCTCTTGCTTCTTTATTTTTATTAGAACTTGTATCAGTTACATCGTCTAAAATGTCTTGGGTTAAAAAGGTTTCCATTAAACCTACGAGAGATATTGCAAGTGAAGTCGGTAAAATTATCCCTAATGTTTCAAGACTAAAAGGTACTTTCCCATTTTCTATTGATCCAAAAGGAAGAGAAATACTTGGTAATCCATCAGGTAATTTACCCAAATCACTTACTGTTGGGACATCTAGATTAAAAAATATGCTTATAAGAGTAATTACTACTATTGCGATAAGTTGAGATGGGACTATTTTTGTGATTTTTGGAAGCCCATAGATAATTACTAATCCTAGGATTACAAGAATCCAAACTACTGGAATCTGAGAGTTAATTGGATATTGACTGATATTTTGTTCAACTAATCCTTTTGATTCTTTAATCCCTATTCCTAACTGAGGTAGTTGTGCTTGAAATATTAAAAGTGCCAATGCATTTACAAATCCACTTAATACTCCAGTTGGAACGAATCTCATTTGGTAGGCAAGCCTTAAATATCCCCAAAGAATTTGGAAGATTCCAGTTAATATTCCAGCTGCAATGAGATATGGGACTCCTAATCCAGGAGCTTGTGATTCTCCATAAGCAACAAGTCCAGTCATTAAAAGAGCTGTTGAACCTGTGGCTGAAGTGATCATCCCACTTCTTCCTCCAACAATGGCAATCGTTATAGATAGGCAAAATGCACCAAAAAGGCCAACTTTAGGATCTACACCAGCTATACCTGAAAAAGCAATTGCTTCTGGGATCATTGCAAAAGCAACGACTAAGCCAGAGAGAATATTTGACTTTGGATCATCTAACCAATTTTTAGATAAATATCTTGAGAAATTTGACATTTTAAGTTTCTTTATAATTAAGAAGTTACCTCATAGAGGAGGCAAAATACCTTGTGGGTCAAAAATATTCTTTAAAGTTTTTAATTCGTTCATTCTATTTCCAAAGGCTAATGTAATTTCTTCTTCATGAGAATTCAAATGATTATGCAATTGGGCTAAGTGAATATTTGGATAAAACCTTTTTAGCTTGCTCCATGATTTATAAATCCATTCTAGAGCGACTTCTTTTTCTTGAAGATCATTTTTTTTCCATGATGCATATATCCATGGTTTCCAAGTACTTTTTCTATGAACAAAAAAGCTTGCTCCATGATTTAACTTCTTAGTTTTGCCACCTAATTGTTGAGAAGCAATATAACAGGAATTATTAGGTTTATTTTCCATTATTTCACTCAAACATTTTATAAAAATTGGGATATCATTTTTTAAATCTTCTCCAAGAAGACTAATTACCTCAGAATGGTTATTTGCATTCAGCTCATATAAATTCAATTCCTTTGGAAAAAAATTAATTTTATTAAAGTTTTCATAAAATTGTTTTTCTAGAGCAGGAAATTTTTCTAGAAGCATTAAGTTTTCTTCTGTACTTTTATCCTCTAAATTATTGAGTTCAGCAAAAATATATATATAAATTTTTTGGGCATAAATCCATTGAAGACTAATATTTTCTGGAAATTCCTCTGATAGTTTTATTATTTCTGAAAGTTCATTTAGATTTACAAATCCTTCAATAACCATTATTGGATTAGATTGGATAGTCTTAAGCTCTATTTCGGTAATAATTGAAAAGAAGGGTGCTGCGCCTTTAATTGCTTCCAAAATCAATTGTTTTTCTGGATTTATTTGATTTTTTTTTAAAGAGATAAATGTGCCATTTCCCAAGAAACCTTTTATTGATTCAATATTATCAATGGCTAATCCGTAGGCTCTACTGAGCGGGCTTACTCCACCAGTGAGTATATAGCCTGCTCCAGGAAGTTTAGAAAGTCCGATTGGAAAACTTCGATTATGTTTTTGTAAATGATTTAGTAGATCCCCCATTATTACTCCACCTCCAATTGTTACTAAATTGGTTTTTCTATCTAGGTGAATTTTGTTGTAATTTTTTCTTAGATCAAGAGTTGTAAAACCATTTTTTGCACAGCTAGAGGTTGTACCTCCACTACATACGCAAAGGTGCTCGAATTCTTCATTAGAGTAGCTATCCTCATAAAATAAGGACTCATCAACGTCATAAATTAATTTCTTTAATTTTGCATCTTTTGAATTGATATTTGGAACTTCAAGCAAACTATTATTTTTCACTACATGATATTGTTCTTTACTATTATGGTATAAGTAATAACTTGATTTTGGATAATTTAGATTCGAAGTTAAATAATCAAGTCGCGATACTTATCTGTGGACATGGCAGTAGAAATAAACTAGCTATTACTGAATTTCAAGAATTAACTCAGTTTATCCAAAAAAGATATCCAAACTATTTGGTTGAATATGGTTTCTTGGAATTCGCTAAACCTTCACTTATTGATGCTCTAGACAAATTAAGAGATCTTTCTATAAAAAAAGTAATTGCAATACCCGCAATGCTTTTCGCTGCTGGCCATGTGAAAAATGATATACCTAGCTTGCTTATGAATTATTCAAGTAAAACAGGTATTGAAATTATTTATGGAAGAGAATTAGGTATTAATAATTTAATGATTAGTGCAGCTTGTGAAAGAGTTAAAGATGTATTTAAACAAAATAATAAACTCAAAGCTGAAGAATCATTATTAGTTGTTGTTGGTAGAGGTTCTTCTGACCCAGATGCGAATTCCAATGTTTCAAAAATTACGAGAATGATCGTAGAAGGTATTGGTTTAGGGTGGGGGGAAACAGTTTTTTCTGGGGTAACTTTCCCTCTAGTTGAACCTGGCTTGAAAAATGTTGTGAGACTTGGTTATAAAAATATAATTATTTTTCCTTATTTCCTTTTCTCAGGTGTCCTTGTCACAAGAATAAAAAGGCAAAGTGATTTAGTTGCTATTAATAATCCACATATTTCATTTATACATGCAAAATATCTTTCGTCACAGTCTTATGTGGTCGACACTTTTGTAGAAAGGATTGAAGAGATTCTTAATAACGAAGGTAATAATTTTATGAATTGCTCAACTTGTAAATATAGGTCAAATTTATATGGCTTTGAAAAAGAAGTTGGAATGGTACAAGAAAGTCATCATGACCATGTAGAGGGCTTGGGTATCAGTTGTGATTTATGTGATCCTGAATGTAATGGGGCTTGTGAAATACCAAATCAAATACCAACTCATAATCAAGAAAAATCAAACTTAGGAGGAGGAGATTACCTGGAACATGAACATGTAGAGGCTCATCAACATGAACATAATCACCATCACCATCACCATAGTATTTATCCAAACTCAAAACACCCTTTAGGACCTGTCACGCTTCGCTTGCCTAATAAAGACTAAATCTTAAGAAAATCCGTTGAAAATCAATTAATCATCTGTCTCTTTCTCGACTTAGTCTTAATAGACTCAGTATATATAAGTATTCTTAATGTAAATTCTTAAAAGTATTTTGGGTTAGATTTTCCACAATTTAAAGGTTGTTTTCCACGTCCAAATCCACATTGAATTAGAAATGCCAGTATTTTTCAAAAAAAACAGGACATCAACATTATTGTTGACTTTTCATTAAGATTTATTCAATTTCCTTTTTTAAAAAGTAAGTTTTTAAAAAACCAACTTATAACATGAGTCTCATTTGATAAATTCAAAAGTTTAAATGCAGATTTTTTTTGATTTTTTTAGAAAAAAATATCATTATAGTCATGCAAGAAAATATAAATCCATGGATCAAATCAGCAAGTCAAATTTAACTGATAAGAACGTTGTCGAGTGTTCTCCAAATAAAGTCTCTTTAGAAACAGAGCTTTCAGAAACTCTTTATAACACTATGAAAGATTTCGTATTAAGTAACCCAACTTGGGATCAATATAAGCTTATAAATTCAGCATTAGCTACTTTTCTAGTTCAAAACGGATGTACAGATAATTCTGTCTCAGAAATTTATTTAAATCAATTATTTACACCATCTAAGTCTTTTTAATATTTAAACAGGCTCTTCTACTCAAGGCCATCATTGTAAGCGTAGGGCTTTGCCAAGATGATGTGGGCCAGCATGCTCCATCTAATACGAGTACATTCTTGCATCTCCATAATCTATTAAATTTATCAACTACGCTATTTTCTTCATCTACCCCCATTGGTGCCCCCCCTACTTCATGAATGTAATATCCAGGAGGAGGAGGACTATCTGAAAGTGCGATCAAATTTTTTGTAAATAGACTCCCTAATGGGATATTCATTAGTTCATTAATATTTTTTATTTCTCCATTAGCAGCTGTGATTGATTTACGGATTGTGTTTTCCATATGTTTAGCCATATTTAACTCATTTTTGCTCCATTCGAATTCAATGTAGGGAATTGGGATACCCCATTCATCTGTTTTTCGTGAGAGAGAAACTGAGTTTTTCTCTCTAGGAAGGACTTCGCCATGGGCGATAAGAAAGCCAATGGATGTGTTTGTGTCTTTTTGCAAAAATTTAGGAATCCCTAATCGATCAATTGCCCCCCAGATTCCATAACCTCTATGGAAATTTAAGTCGTCAATTTCTGGTAAATTTGAACCAAATGGAATAAAGAAGCTGCCTGCTCCAGAAAGATCGGGAGGATTATCTACTGGTTTATCTGAGTTTTTTGTTTTTGGGACTGAAAAAAATCTACAGATAGATATGTGATCCATGAGGTATTTGCCTAATTTTCCAGAATTATCTTTAAACCCTGAGGAATTTGTTTTATATTCTGAGTTCAGTAGTATTCTGAGTGTTGAAATTGTTGATGCGCAGAGAAGAATTAAATCACAATTCAATACTTCTTTTTGTCCATTTTCTAGGTTTACGATCTTTAGTTTTGAGGCAAGCTCTGTTGCCTTATTAATCTCAAAAGACTCCACTAGGTAATTAGAGATTATTTGTACATTTCCAGTATCTAAAGCTTTTTTTAAAGAGCTTCCTAAGCTAGAGGACTTTGGCCATTTTTTTTCTTTTACTGATGAATTACGGTCAAATCCCCTTGATTGGATAAATGGATAGTTTAATTTTGATTTTACTTTGCTGCCAAAAACATTTTCGTTTTCTGTAAGCGGTATTTCTCCAATATATTTACCGTTTGGGACTTCTTTAATGTCATCTTTTCGTCCATAGATGCCGCAGAAATTTTCAATGAAATCATAGTGAGGGGATAGTTCATCGTATGAAATAGGCCAGTTTGGCCCGAATCCGTCTTTTTTAGCGGGATGAAAGTCTTCTGAGGAAAGTCTTAATGTTATGCCTCCCCAAGTTAATGATCTCCCCCCATATTGTTTACCTTGAGTCCAAAGAAATGGCTTTTTTTTTGGGAAGTCATAAGGATGCTTCAATTCATTTGAATATAAGTCAGGATTATTTTTCCAATAACCAGGATGTTGGCATTGATTTGCATGTTTTTTTGTTAAAACTCCTGATAATCTTTTGAATGTACTTTTTGGCTCATGATTACTAGCTTCATGTCTTTTAACTTGAGGCCCTGCTTCTATTACTAAAACTTTGATTCCTTGTTCTGCCAATGTAAGTGCTGCTATTCCTCCTGTAGCTCCAGAACCAACAACAATTGCATCATAAGGACTTATATCCAAAACCTAGTTAGTGATTTGTTATTTCAATAAATATAGCATTCAGTAAATAATTAATTTTTAGATTTCAGCTTAAGAAGTTAGAATTTATTGAAATACTACTCAAAAAATGAGATTTATAATTTTAACTGTTTTAATGATTGTTTTAACTCTCCCTTCTAGAAGCTTCGCTGCAT
Organism: Prochlorococcus sp. AG-355-B23; assembly: GCA_003280935.1. Classification (GTDB taxonomy): domain Bacteria; phylum Cyanobacteriota; class Cyanobacteriia; order PCC-6307; family Cyanobiaceae; genus Prochlorococcus_A. The sequence continues at coordinate 158,968 of QCDJ01000001.1, read as the reverse complement.
TGGATTATGGTAAACAATCCTTAATTGGAGCTGATTTTTCTGGATCTGATTTAAAAGGAGCAACTTTCTATTTGACTGATTTACAAGATGCAAATTTATCAGATTGTGAGCTCCAAAATGCTACTCTTTATGGAGCAAAATTGAAAGATACTAATTTAAGTAACTCCAATTTAAGAGAAGTAACTTTAGACTCGGCTATTTTAGATGGAACAGATTTATCAAATACTAACTTAGAGGATTCATTTGCTTATAGTACACAGTTTGAAAATGTAAAAATACAAGGCGCAGACTTCACAAATGTTTTTTTGCCAAAAGATATTATTAGGAAATTTTGTGAGAGTGCCACTGGAACTAATCCAATTACAAATAGAGAAACTAGAGAAACTTTAGAGTGCGATTACATTTAAATTTATGCACATACAAGTTCTTTTTTAATCTTTCTTTGTTTATAAAGTGATCTTCCAACAGGCCAACCTAAAGTAGATAAATGTCTCATTAAAGAACTTGAGTATTTGAAATAAAAATTGTCTGAATATTTGATGCCAAGTTCTTTTAGAGTGGTTATTAATAAACATAGATCTTCCTTTTTGCCTTTTTTCATATCCAATAATATCAATGCTTCACTTGATAATTTTTTTTCTAGAACCTTATCATTTTCAGCAAAACCAACTTTAAGTGAATTAAATTCATCAGAATAAAGAGTATAAATTAATCCATCTTTGAATTTATCTATAGAAGTATCTACATTAAATCTTGATGATATTAATGTTTTGTATCCTTTAATGATTTTTCTGTTATTCATAATTATTTGATTTCATCCTGAGCTAATTCGTATTTCTCCAATAGATTGTTTACTTCTGCTAGTGCAATCCTCTTTTGACAGGCCGAGTCATATCTATTTACTGCTATTGAAGGTATTGAACCTTTGCTTTTCATTTCCCTTATACCAGTTTCTAAACATTGAAAAGCAACACTTGATAGATCTCTTCCTTCTGCCGCCGCCCAAACTTTCAAAAGATAAGTAAGATTTGAGGGTACTGAGATCTGTACTTTGTTTGAATTTGAAGTATTTAATGCAATATCATCGAGACTAATTTCTTTAGAGGAGATAGTTTCTTTAACCTTTTTCTTCAAAAATTTTACTTGGCTTAAAGCGTCCTCTTTATTCTTCATTTTTTGTTCTATTTCAAATAACTCCTCTTCAGAATTAATTAAAGCTTCTAATGCCCATTTAGCATCATCTTTCGCAACCGCGGTTCTATCAAGCCATTCATCTCTTATTTTTGACCAATTACTAGGCATAAGTTTTATAAGATAATTCTATGATATATAAATCTATATAGATTGTCTATCCATTCTAAATAGAATTAATATAGATTGTTTAAAGCTTTAATTTTATTTTAAATAATTCCTCGTCATAGAAATAATCTTTTACAATAATTTAAACTGCAGAATCCATCCAATGTGATCTTAGAAGTATTTTTTCGCTAATTGAAAACGATATATTTGATAATTCAATCTTTTTAAATTTTAGTTAATTGTGTATTTAATAAAAAACTTCTGAGCTTTTAATCTCTTTCAATAAGTTCAATTTTATAACCATCAGGATCCTCAACAAAAGCCAAGACAGTAGTACTGTTTTTCATTGTTTTAGGTTTGGTGGTTATTTTACAACCATTTTTTTCTAATCCTTGGCAAATTAGATGAATATCTTTTACTCCAATAGCTATATGACCATATTTATCTCCAAGCTCATAGTCTTCAGACTTTTTGTCCCAGTTATAAGTTAATTCAATTACTGAGTTTTCTTTTTCTGAGCCATAACCAACAAATGCCAAAGTGAATTTTCCATGAGGGTAATCCTTTTTTCTCAATAAATTCATTCCTAATCTATTGACGTAGAAATCAATGGATTTATCTAAATCTCCAACTCTCAACATTGTATGTAGGATACGCATTTTGAATTATGAACCTGAATCAATTATCTAATATTTAATAACCATCTGCAAAAGTTGATTTTTTCGAAAGTAAGTCTTTTTATTAAGTTCAAAAAATTAGGTTAAAATATGAATACGAAATTTCAATAATATATTGAATCAGATATTCCAAAGACTCTCATCAGTATTTTTGTATACTTTGCCATTAAAGGCATCAATACCTTTTGGATATTATTTGTTCTATAAATATTCATTTTTAAAAATACTATTATTACTAACTTTTCCGATAGCAATAATTGAAAAATCTTTGCCTTTTGGTAGTTTTTTATTATTTATAATTTTGATTGCTGGATTAGTAAGAAATCCAAATGTTCCCTATTTCGTTAGATATAATGCATGCCAAGCATTACTTATTGATATCGCTTTGATAATAATTTCATATCTCTTGAGAATATTTCCCATAGTTGAATTAGGCGCAATAATTTTTATATTTACACTATGTATTTTTATTTATTCGATTTCTCAATGTATTTATGGAGTTGAACCTGAAATTCCCTTAATTAGTAAATCTGTAAGAATGCAAATTTAAAAAGATTTATAGATTTACTGACTTTCTTCAGCACTCATTCAGAATGGATTCCCATCTTTGTTGACTTGCCTTTATTGCTTGCATGGGTGGATTGGCTCCCTCTATTTCAAAGGCTTTAATTAATGATTTATTAGCTAATAGGCCTAATCTTGCTGCCTCTCTTTGCCTAGAGCATACTTTTTTTCTTGAGCCCTCTTTTAGACTATTTTCGATTTCTTTGAGAATCTGGCTAGCTTCGTTCGATTTAGAATAAAAATCATTCATGTAAACATCAAGTGCCGTATCAGCAAGGATTTCAACTGGAGAAATTATTGTGACTAAGCAAACTATAAAACTTGCAAATACAAATTTTTTCATAAGAATTTTAAGTAAATTTTTTGTCCGATCTCTTTAAAACTAAATAAAAGGTAATAACGCTAATTGTTCCAGATGGGCCTATTAAAACATGCCAAAATTGATCGCCACTAATTGAGAGCCTTGTTCCAAAGAAAGTCGTAAAAAGAATACCAAATATTGGGTAAAGGATAAAAAGCCAATCTTTAAAAACTCTTTGCCAATTAATAATTAGAAGGATACTTATTATTGCTTGAAAAAGGAGAGCAATAGTTTTATCAAATAAAAAATATGAGATTATTGAACATAAAGATATGCAAAAATTAGTTTTTTGAATAAATTTATTTTTTGTAACTGATATTGATAAACATGTTAGACCTAAAGAAAGGAAAGAATAAAATAACCAATTAAAAAAAGAGGAGTGATCTACATAAATCCAAGATGTTTGGGTATGATCTATCATTTCAGAAATCGATGCCAATCCTAAAAAAATAAAACCGAAAGGTATAAATTTGTTCTTACTTATATGTTTGAATTTATTGATCGATCTAATACCTAATAATATTGGGATGATTGCCGCTTGAAAGTGGGCAAATAATAAAAATGAAAAAAACAAAATAAACTCTAAAACTTAATTCATCCTAATTTAAATAAAAAAACAGTTTCGGGTCACCTGAGTAGAGAAAGGTACCATTGCCCGATTACTATAATCAATATTGTAAGAACAAAAGGGAAAGCAGGATATCGTGTTTGAAAATTAGCAGGTGGCCAAGGAGACCAAGATATTAATCTTCCTTGCGGTTCATTTGAAATAACTTTTTTTTTCGATTTTTTGGATATTAAATTTTCTGTGGCAAATCCTTTACTCATAATCTAAATAAAATTTATCCTAACAATTACATTTCAAAAGGGCGTTTATATTATTCGGTTCTTTTATGTGAACGGAGGGGGTGGGATTCGAACCCACGGTGCCCTTGCAGACACGCTAGTTTTCAAGACTAGAGCCTTAAACCACTCGACCACCCCTCCAGGTAAATAATATTAAATTTTTAGCTTTTTAATTATATCAAAAGATGGTTAAAATTTTCGGAACTGATCCGGAACTGCACGTCAAGTTGTCTTCCAAATCACAGGTATGACTAAAACTAAATCTAGCTTTCAAGACTAGAGCCTTAAACCACTCGACCACCCCTCCACAGGGTTATTCATTTTTTGAACTTGCTTAGCCTAGCATAGAAAGTTAGTCATAGGCTAGAAAATTTAGCTACTGTTTTCCTACTTCAATATTTGAATATTTTTGAAACAAAGAGAAAAAGAAAATAAAATAAGGGCAATTTAAGATATATTTATTTTCAAGAATTATTTTTCTTGCTACTAATAGATAGCCAATATAAAATACAAAATGCTTTACGTTCAGCATTGGTCATTTAAGACTGGATATCATCAAAAAGGTGCGGAAAAATTTCTTGGTGGTGGAGGAGATTATCCAGGAGTTGAGATGATTGGAAGATATCATGCTCCAGGATCTCTAGAAGGATGGATAGTCTTAAAAACAGATAATCCAAAAGCAATATATCAGCATGCAGCTGAATGGGGTGAATTCCTTAATTGGGAAACCACACCGGTATTTACTGATGAAGAAGCTGGGCCAATAGTCGCCAAAGTCTACTCATAGTTAGTGATTGAAATTTGATTTACAATAAGGAGCAATTAGCTCCTTTTTTATGAACACACTTATCATTTCAACTTTTAGTTGCACATTTGAAGAATTCAAAACCGATGTTTCCGGATTTATAACAGCAATGGGTCAAGAAGTGGTTTCAGAGTATGAGTTCGTACAAGCTGGCGAGCATAAATCTCATTTACTCATGAACGTCTTAGATATGAAAGCACTTGAAGCTGAAATGACTTCTGATGCAGCTAAAGAATGGGACAAAAAAAATAATTGTAAGGATATCATATATGTAATTGAGCTTGTTGAATAAAAATTAATCGCTTACTAAATCAATACCATTATCCAAAATTCACATTTTCCTGGAATAAACCAAATAAGTTATTACCAATTATGGCAGCGATTATTAATACGAAGGCAACTATTGCGAAAAGAGCACTAACATCTTTTATGTCATAAGGCGCTTTAAATAAAGGTTTCTGGTCTGCCATGATTATTAAATTTATAAATGCAACTCAATCATATTATCTTAATGCTTATGAGAAGTATTTAGTTATTTTTTGCTCTATCTTAGGCAAAAAAAAAGCCACTAAAAGTGGCTTTTTCTATTTAGTAGTCAACAAACTAGCTTGTATAAGATTTACCTCTGTAAGTTAGTTCATTATGCTGCTTCTTAGCTGCTTCTTTATTCTGGACGTACTTTTGTCCTCTGTAAATTAGAGTCATTTTTCGAGCTCCGGTTTCGCTTAAGTCCCCGTTCCATGGCTTAAGTCGATTTGCGGCTTGCCAAACGCAAGTTGAACGTTTTTGTAGCGGTTGCTACAAATTTATAATAACATCCATGAAAATTATTTGTCTAGCTTTTTTATAGATAAACTTAATATATTAAAGATAGATTAGGGTTCTGCTCAAAAATATTTATACATTATCCCTATGTAATTGCTTACAGGTTACATTTTGTTCGTTTTTAAGAAGTATTTTTTATTTAATGAACTTTTAAATGTAAAATTCTTAGGATTATAAAATTTGTTTTATGTTTTCTAGAAGCAAAAAATCTACAGTAAAAAAATCTGCAATAGTTGAAGAGACTCCATTATTTGCTCAATTACTACCATTCGCAAACAGAATGAATGATAAGGTTCAATTGGTAAATGCTTTAGCCTTTACTTTTATTATGGGATTTTCAATTTTTGGAATTGCTCTGTGGAAACTTTCAGCGCTTACTTAATTATTTAATTTTTGCAAAGCATTAATTTTTGATTCTTTGTTTTTGATTATTGTTACTAACCATTTAGAGGCAAGTCCCCTCGATATTGATCTATTTTTTAGAAATCTACATATATATATGTGTAGATTTTGTTCATTTTTGGAGTTAAATTTTTCTTCAAAATCTAATATTTCTTCTTTTGATGTCCTTTTTCTTAGCTCATCCACTAACGCATGACTAGAGGAATCATTAAATAAGTTCCCAATATTTAAGCTTAATGTCATAAATAATTTATGTCTCTATTTAAGAAGTAGCCATAAATTAAATTTTAAAAAACTAATTTATATTTTTTATTTACAAATAATTTAAAACTTAATCTTTCGGTTTAGCCAGTGGAAGCAGGCACTTATCTGAATCGCACCCAGCTGGGCCAGCTTCAGATAGTTCTCCAACATCATATTTATTGAGAGCGTCAAAGAAGTCGTTGTTAACTTTCCTCTCTGTTACTTTACTTTGCAATTTTATATATTCCTCTTTACTTATTGGTTCAAAAGGCAATCTCGGGAAAGTTGCGTTGGCACTAAATCGAGCTAGTAATGCTGCTGAAATATATCCCTCATTATTTTCTATTGCATTATGAATAGCCTTGGCTAAATCTTCAATTTCATTTTCTCTAAATTCTACTGTTGCTGAGGTATTATGCTCTGTGTAAAATTTCTGAACTTGCATGTAAAAATCAAATTGAGCTAATGCAGAGAAATTATTGATGTCTATTTGGTCTGCGCCCTCTATATTTGCCCAACTAACTTCTGTGGGGATTTCAACTAACCATTCTGTACATCTAGGATCAAATGGATTATCGAGCAAGCAGCCATTTTCATCTTTATCAGATTGAGATGGAACAACTGAGTAACCATAATCCATGCAAGCTAAAGCGATTGGATCATTTTTTCTGAAAGTTATTCTCCTAATGAATCTTTGAGCTTTTGGCGGATGCCACCCTGGAGCTGCTCCAGTTAGAAGACTTTTAGTGCCGGCTGGCTGAACAGTTGTACATCGATTTGGTCTTCTTAGATTATGTTTATCACAGTATTCCCAGACAGTTTCTTTTACTATTTTTCTCCAAGAATCTAGGAATTTAGCTTCCTTCTTCTTGAAAGCCCTTCCTTCTTCGCTATTTGGCCTTCCTGATTCCCACCATTTCAACCACGGCGTCCCAAAGGCATGTACACAAAAATCAAATAATCCAGTGAAACTTACACCAACGATAGGGTCATATTCTCTACTTTTTCTGTAACGCTCAACTTCAAATTCATGATTAAGTAAGCATGCTACAGAAAGAGCTGCTGCTTTAAAAGCTTTTTTTTGCTCTTCAAAATCCCCTGGATCAATCTGATTTAAATGAACTTCAGCTAAATTGCAGTGAAAATCATTTCCCAAGATCTCCCCACAGGGGTTAAGTCCATATCTGCTCATCCTGTGATCAAGCTCTTCTTCAGAAAATGGGCCATAACTACTATTTATCCAATCTCTCGCTTCGTCCTTACCTTGTTCTGAGTAGATTTCAATAAATTCCTTTTTCAATTCATCATCTTTGAGAATATCTGCATTTGACCTTGCGATTGCTTCTGGAGCAAATTGAATAGCTCCCTCACCTGAATGGAATTGTTTTGTTACGGCATCCAAAACTGTTTGGTATGTGGGTTTAGTATGGTAAACCCTAGTATGATTAGCCATCCTGAGGGCATCTTTTTCGGGATCTATTCTCCAATTACCATTTGCATCTTGACTCCATAGATTTTCTTTTGCAGATGCCGCTTCCTTATCATCTGATGCAAATTGTCTCATTCCAGCACTTCTTCTTATATTACCAGCAACTATTGTTACTGCAGCTTCATCAATTAATAAACAACACTCTACTGTACTTAATTTCCTGCCTATTGCCTTTCCAAGAAGTGATGCGACTCTGGAGTAGAGATCTTTCAATTTAATAGGATTTGCCATCCCTCCAAAACCTTTTAATGATTCTCCCGCAGGTCTAATATCTTCCAAATTTATATAAACATCTATTTCTCTTTCAAGATTTTCATTACTTGATGCCTCAAGAAGATATTTATAGCTATCTACCCAGCCTCTTCTGCTATCTCCAACCTTGATATGAAGATCTTTTCCTTTGATTTCTAATGATGACTTTTCTTCTCTTTGATCTTTAGGAGTTATTCCAACTTCACTGACGGATTTAATATTTATTTTGTTAAGTACCGTAGGTAGATTATTTATAAAATGAGGCTCAATTATTGCACCTGTTCCACATCCCATCATTGCTAAGTCCATCATTAATGCGAAGGCTTCCCAATCAATTAAGTTTGTTGAGGTACAGTTGTATGCTCCTGAGAAATTTTGGTTCTTATTAATCCAAGGGGTTCCGCCTATCCATAACCATCTTCCTGAAGGTTGTGCTTTTTGGTTACTTTGCATCTCTCTCATTAGGATCAATTCTTCATCGGAAAGTTTTCCTAATTCTTTTAATCCCGATAAATTCCTTTCGCCTACTTCTCTCCAGTTCTCCCTTTTGCCAGATGAAGTTTTTCTACTGTAAGATCTGAAAAAAACTGGATAAGCAGCTGGCGCAGTTTTTGGAAAATCATCTTTTTTAAGATTATTGGAATTGCTCTCTGAAGAAGCTTTATTTGGTGCAACAGTCACGATAAAAAAAAGTATGTAAATAACCCGTACTGGAAGAATAACTCTACCTGTGGCGTCTGCAACCATTCTTACCACTATTTAACGGTTTGTGTAGAATTATGTTTAATATGAAATCTTTGTTTCAAGAAAGGATATGGAAAGAGTCCCCGAACCTGAATTAATGGAAGAAAAAGAGCAGGTCATTTCTTATGACGAAGCTGATTTTTCAGAAGGCGAAGTTAATCTAATTAATCAAATTAATCAATATCTTTTGAGAAAAAATATTTCTTTAGGTGAAAAAGATTTAATAGTTGATTTAGGATGCGGCCCAGGAAATATTTCTGAGAAGTTAGCAATAAAATGGCCTAATACTGAAGTCCTAGGAATAGATGGTTCTAAAGAAATGATTTTGAGAGCAGAATATAATAAACGTATTTCTACTAATCAAAAAATATTAAAAAATCTACGCTATATTTGTTCGGACATCAAAGACATTAAATCAAATAATTTTTTACTTAAAAAAAGAATTAGTTTACTTGTAAGCAATAGTTTGATTCATCATATTACCAATCTTGAAGACTTCTTCAAGACTATAAGAAGTTTGTCTAGTAATTACACTGTAAATTTTCACAAGGACTTAAAAAGGCCATTAGATGAAAAGTCTGCTTTAAAACTCAAAGCACAATGTTCAAATCAATATAATGAGATTTTAACCAATGATTATTATGCATCTTTAAGAGCTTCTTATACTTTTAAAGAGTTAAAAAATTTCATTTTAGAGAATGATCTATCCTCTTTAGATGTGTTTGAAGAAGGTGAAAATTATTTAATAGTCTATGGTAATGTTTAAGAACTAAGAGAAAGGCCCTTATATTATTTAAATGAGCTTAGGTACTAAAATTCTAAACAATAAAGAAATACTGGATGCAGTAAATAAAAGAAGAAATTTTGCTATTATTTCACATCCAGATGCTGGGAAAACGACACTTACCGAGAAGCTTCTTTTGTATGGAGGTGCCATTCAACAGGCAGGAGCAGTAAAAGCTAGGGGTAATCAGAGAAAAGCCACCTCAGACTGGATGGAACTTGAAAAACAAAGAGGTATTTCAATTACATCAACTGTATTGCAATTTGAATATGAAAGATCAGTAATTAATCTATTAGATACACCAGGACACCAAGATTTCTCCGAAGATACTTATAGAACATTAGCTGCTGCTGATAATGCAGTTATGTTGGAAGATGCGGCTAAAGGACTAGAACCTCAAACTAGAAAATTGTTTGAAGTTTGCAAGATGCGAAAAATACCAATATTTACTTTCATAAATAAAATGGATAGACCAGGAAGAGAGCCATTTTCTTTACTTGATGAAATTGAATCAGAACTTGGCTTAAATACCCTACCTATAAACTGGCCAATTGGGAGTGGAGAGGAATTTAGAGGTGTTATTGATAGATTTTCGAGAGAGGTGATTTTATTTGATAAAGCAGTGCGAGGGAAACAATCGAATGAGAAAAGATTAAGCCTTGAAGATAAAGAGCTATCAAAATATGTAGAGAGGGATTTACTTGAAAACTCACTTGAAGAGTTGGATGTTCTTGATGAGGCAGGATCTAAATTTGAAAAAGAAAAAGTTTTCAATGGTTCTTTAACCCCAGTTTTCTTTGGATCTGCTATGACTAATTTTGGTGTAAGACCATTTTTAGATAGTTTTCTAAAAATGGCACAAAAACCAACTTCAAGAAATAGTAATATAGGGGATATTGAACCTGCAAGCGATGAATTTAGTGGTTTTGTTTTTAAGCTGCAGGCAAATATGGATCCAAAGCACAGAGATAGGGTTGCTTTTATAAGAGTTTGTAGCGGCAAATTTGAAAAGGATATGTCAGTTAAACATTCCAGAACTGGGAAAACAATCAGATTATCAAGACCCCAAAAAATATTTGGGCAAGATAGAGAAGTAGTTGATGATGCCTATCCGGGAGATGTTATTGGTTTAAATAATCCAGGGATGTTTTCTATTGGAGATACTCTTTATACAGGTGCTCATCTGGAATATGAGGGCATACCATCCTTTAGTCCTGAAATATTCAGCTGGCTAAGAAATCCAAATCCCTCAGCATTTAAAAACTTTAGAAAGGGTGTTAATGAACTTCGAGAAGAAGGTGCTGTTCAGATTCTTTATGACTTTGATGAAAGCAAAAGAGACCCTATACTCGCAGCCGTTGGTCAATTGCAGTTGGAGGTTGTAACTCACAGATTAAAAAGTGAATATGGTGTAGATGCAAATCTTGAAGCAATGCCATATCAATTGGCTAGATGGATTTCTGATGGATGGCCAGCTATTGAAAAACTAGGCAGAATATTCAATTGTAAAATTGTTAAAGATTGTTGGAATAGGCCAGTTATTCTTTTCAAAAATGAGTGGAATCTAAATCAATTTGTTGAAGACAATAATCAATTAAATTTAAACAAAGTTGCTCCCGTTGTTAGTGGAGTCGAACCAATTGTTTTATAAAGTCTTAATGGATTATAAAATTAGTTAATCTGTTAGTATTGGTAAAAAATTTTGGATTCAAACAGTAGTAAAAACAATAACGAAAAATCACCTTATGAAATTTTAGGTGTAAAAGAAGGCGCTGCTTTTGAGGATATTCAGAAGGCTAGAGATATTAAAGTTAAAGAGGCTGGTGAAGATTTAATTTTGAAAGCGAAAATAGAGTCTTCCTTCGATCAATTACTCATGGGGAGTTTGAAAGCCAGGCAGTCAGGGAATGTAAGCTATGAAGCTGTGAGTGCCTCAAAAAAAGAAAAACAAATTAATCAATTTACCAATAATAATTTTCCACTGCTATCTAAGATAAAAAATTTAAATAATAACTTTAAGAACTCAAGTCAATACAGTCTGCCCAAAATAACCACCCCCTCATTTGATAATCTTTCAATAAAAATATCTGTTGGGCTATTATTTTTAATTTTGTTATTTATCAGTCCAGATTCCAATAATAGACTTTTACTCTCTATCTCAACATTAATACTTACCTATACTCAAATTAAATCGGGGAAAAGATTTATAGGCTCTCTGGGTTGGAGTGTTACCTTTCTCTCGATAGGATTAATATTTGGTGGATTGCTTGAAAATAATTCTTTCATTCAGGAAGTATCAAACAACTCTTTATCAATACAAAAAATTCAAAGTATTCCAGCCATGGTTATTTTATGGCTAGGCGTAATTTTTTTATGATTGATTTTCTATCATCGATAGAATTTCTTCATAATTTATAAGATATTTATTCTTACAAAATTCACAAACTAACTCTGCTTTGCCATCTTTCTTGAGGATGTCCTCCAACTCACTCTTATCAAGCATTTTCATTGCATTCAAACTTCTTTGTTTGGAACACTTGCATTTAAAACTAACTTCTTGGGAACGAGCTTTTTCAGAGATAGATTTATCGTCAATATCGGGAAATATATCTCTAATTAATGAAAGAAGATTATCTTTTGACTTAAATAGATCTTCGCTGAAAGAATTAATTTCTTTGCATCTTTCTTCAAGTAGTGAGACTAGCAGAGGGTCAGTATCTTTTTTAGGTAAAACTTGAGCTAATAAGCCACCACTACAAATAACACTTTTATTTTGAATTTTTTCTCCAATAAATACAGCAGAGGGAGTTTGCTCTGAATGATATAAATATGAAGCTAAGTCTTCAGCAATATTCCCATTTACTAATTCAACAGTGCTTGTAAAGGGTTCTCCAAATCCACTATCTCTAATTACATTTAAATATCCTGTACCTAATGCTTTTGTAAAATCAAAAGAATATTTATTATTACCTATTTTGACTAGGTCCAATTCTAAATTAGGATTCCCTACATAACCCCTAACTTTCCCGTCTCTACCTGCATCAACTAGTAATCCCTTTAAAGGTCCGTCAGATCTTACTCTTAAGGTGACTCTCCCATGCATGATTTTCATCGAGCTTGCTAAAAGCAGTGAAGCACTAAATGCTCTGCCTAAGATACAGGTCGTTAGATAAGAAAGACCGTGTCTCTTTTTTGCTTCTAAAGAAGATTCTGTTGTTAAGACCGCAACTAATCTTATTCCTCCATTGGCTGCAGTAGCCCGAACTATCCTATCCTGCATGATTTTCTTTCATAAAATTTTTGATTTTCCCTTTTTCCAAGAATAATATCCTAGAAGGAATTCCCTCAAATAAGGCAGGTTCATGAGTAACAATAATAATTGTATTTTTATTTTTTAAATCAAGAATTAAATTCTTCACATCATTTCTCATTGAATAGTCTAATCCAGCAGTTGGTTCATCAAGTAAAAGAATTGAGGGGTTTCTAAGTAGTTGAACTGCTACAGCTAACCGCCTTTGTTGTCCGCCACTTAGCTGTTCTGGTGGTTGAGTCAGATTAATTTTTTTCAAACCAACTTTATTTAAAACTATTTCTATATTTTTTTCTCTTAAAGATTTATGGCCTATTTTTAATTCTTTACCAATGGTTGTACCTATAAAGTATCTTTCAGGAAATTGGAATACTACTCCACAAAACCATCTTCTTTGTCTAGAAGACAAAATTTTATTCTTCCAAGTAATTTTTCCCTTTTGCGGATTTGTTAATCCGCTTATTATTTCGAGTAGTGTTGTTTTCCCAGAACCACTATTGCCGCAAATTAAAATGATTTCATTTTCATGAACTTTTAAATTTAAATTGTCTATTATTTTTCTTTCACCAGTTTGGGGTTGATAAGATATTTCTTTTAAATCAAGCATTATTAATTAAGTTATAGGTATGAATTTGAATCTAGTAATAACTTACTTATAATAGCTGTAGATCTAAAAAGATATTAGTCAATATGAATATTATTTTTAGGGAAGTTGATCCTTTTAATTGTTGGATATGGATCAAGTTTTCAGAATCACCAACTCAGGACGAAAAAAATTATTTAGATGGTGTTTTTGATAGTTGGTACGTTCTAGGAAGGTTAGGTGGATTTAATTCTGAAAATTTGCAAACTCATGAAGAGGGTTCCGATCTAAGTTGGATGTCCTATGATAATGACCAAAAAAATGCATCTCTTCCAGCCTTAATGCATAATTTAGGAATTATTGAATATCAAAATCTTTGGGGAAGATGTTGGGTTGATTTTGGAACTTCAGACTCCATTTCAATAGATATATTAATTAATTCTTTGAATGAGGTATCAAATAATTATGTAAAAATTGAAGAGTTAATTATTGGTGGTGAAAATAATGATTGGTCAGTTGAAGAACATGAAGATTTAGTTTTCAAAGATTAAGTGTTTTAGATGGAAGACTTAACAAGATTAATTATTTCCCATGAAAGAATTGAAAATATTAAGAACAATAATTTAGAACTTTCTAAAGAAGAGGCTCATTATTTAAATAAAGTAATGAGGATAAAAAATGGTAAAAAAATATTTATAGCTAACGGAGAGGGTTCATTATGGAAAGCTACAAAAGTTAAAAATGATTGCTTAGAAATAATTAAATCAAAAAAACCTTACTTATTTCAAGAACAAGAAATTCACTTATTAGGAATAGCTGTTGTTATACCAAAAAGTGGTTTTGAGGATATTTTAAAAATGTGTACTGAAATAGGAATTGATTTTATACAGCCATTATTTTCAGAAAGACAGGTAAACAAAAATTTAAATATTTCTAGAAAACTTTTGAGATGGAATTTCATTATCAATGAAGCTGTTGAGCAAAGTGAAAGATTATGGAAACCATCTATTTTAAATGGAATGGATATTATTGAATGGCTAAAGAGTAGAGATAATCAAGAAAGAGTTTCAATTTCTATAACTAGAGAAGAAACACTATATGACTTAAATCAATGGTTAAGAAAACAACAAGAATTTGGAAATAAAAAAGGAGGTATTTTTTGGAATGTAATTGGTCCTGAAGGGGGTTGGTCCGCTAAAGAAATTGATTTTTTTAAAAAAAATAATATTATCTTTGTTAGGCTTTCCGACACTATCTTGAGAACTTCAACAGCTAGTATTAACGCATCATCAATTCTAAATCAGTGGAGAATTGATTTGAAATTAAAGAATTAGTTGAATATGGATTTAATTAGAAATCAATTTTTTATAGGTTTTTGCATTAATTTTATTTTGATTTATATATTTTGCAGGATTCCTTTGATGACGAAAAGTGGTTGGGTAAGTGCAGGCATCTTAGGCACAATTTTGTGGGGATGTTTGTCTTGGCAGGGATGGATGTCAGTTGTAATTTATTTATTATTTGGATCCCTCGTTACCAAAATAGGTTTTAAATTTAAAAAAGCACAAGGAATTGCTGAAAAAAGAGGCGGGAGAAGAGGTCCTGAGAATGTATGGGGCTCAGCAGCTACAGGATTATTTCTTGCCATTATGACCAAATTTAATGCTGCCAATCTAGTGATGTTTAAAGTAGGTTTTGCTGCAAGTTTTGCTGCAAAGTTGGCGGATACTTTTGGTAGCGAAATTGGAAAAAGATTTGGTAAAGACACATACTTAATTACTTCACTTAAAAAGGTGGATAGGGGAACTGAAGGAGGAATAAGTATAGAAGGAACATTAGCTAGTGTTTTGGGATCAATATTTATGGCTTTTATAATGCTTCGTCTATCAATTATTTCTACAAAATATCATTTTATAGTTGTCGCAGTTTCTGGATTCTTGGCAACACTTTCTGAAAGTATTATTGGTGCTAAATTTCAAAACAAATATAAATTAAGTAATGAATTGGTAAATGCTATTCAGACAAGTATTGCTTCTGTTTTTGCTATCTTTGCTCTTATTTTATATTCATATTTTTTAAATTAATAATATTTTGAAAGACCTAGGATTCCTTCCATTTTGTAAGAATCTCCCAGCTTTTAAGTCTTTGGAAAAGCCAGAAATGACCTTCGGAATTTAGATGAATTCCATCATGCGTAATCCAATTTTTACTCCTTTTATCAGAGTACATTTCTCTAAAAGTAGGAAGAAATGGGATATTCTGATTGAGGCATACTTCCTCCATTCTCCTTTCATAAGAATTACAAAAATCATTTGAGTACCATAGACATCCTGCGAACGGCATTTTGCTTTCGTCAACTGGTGTAAGACCAATAACAAATACATTTGTTTGAGAGTTCATTTCATTAATTAGCCTCTCTAATCCATATTCAAATCCATCTATATCTAATTGATGTCTTCCATTTTTCTGACCAATTGCGGCTGTGTCGTTAAGACCTACATTTAGTAGTATTGCTTTAGGTTTATTTCTTCTCGTTTCTCCTCTAGATGACCATTCTTTTTCCCATCTAGATGAAACTTTTTCTATCCCATCTCCCCTAACGCCAAGTTGATAAATAACTGGCCCATTGTTGTTATTGCACCAATCTTTTCTAAGCCTTTCACACCATCCACCACCCTCATTATCTCCCCATCCATAAACTGAGCTATCTCCAATTACAACTAGCTGTTTTGGTAAACTAATCACTATAACCGGAAAAAAATAATTACTTGATTTAACAAATTATTCTTACAAATCAAGTTAAACTATTTTTGATTTTACCATTTATTAATTCGCCAACTATTGCGATGGAGCTATAAGCTATCAAAACTAATATAACTTCTTGCCATGCGAAGGAACTTAGTGATTCTTGCAATTGCCAACCTAGACCAACACTTCCAATAACCCCAACAATTGTAGTTTCTCTAATAATAATGTCAGATCTATAAGCGCAATATGCTAAGTAACTTTTTGCTTGTTGAGAAAATAAACCTAATAACCAACTAGTTTTTTTTGAGATTCCTAGAGATTTCATTGCAATATAATTTCTCTTGTCTTGGCTATCTAGATTTGTAAAAAGTAATTTGCTAGTAATACCAGCGTTGTGGAGACCTAATGTTAAAGCTGCTAAAGATACAGAAGGATTATTAAAAGTTAATAAAGTTAGAAGTATTACAGGGGTAGGTATTAAACGTAATAAAAATGCAAAAATTTTTATAAAAATTTTAGAAGTATTGTTGTTAAAAATTCCTATTACTAATGGAGGTAAACTAATTGCGATTCCTGTTGATAAAAGACTTAAAATTATTGTTTCTAATATAAGTTTTAAGAAATCAAATAATCCTAAATTTGAGCTTGATTTAAATAGAGAACTAACGGAATTAAAATTTTCAAAATTATTGTTAAAAATAAAATAAAGAAAATATGAAAAAGAAAATAAAATTGTTATGAAAAAAACTGAAATAAAAAAAATAGATAGGATTTTATTTGTAGTGTTAAATTTTATTTTTTTGAATATTAATCCAGAAATAATTATCAAAATTGCTAAGGACCATAAATAAGTCCATAACTCTCTAAAATTCAAAGTTTGGAAAGATAAAAAAATACTGGTACCTATTCCTCCAATCCCAAAAAGTCCTAGAATCACCGTACTTCTTATTGAACACTCTAATCGATATAGACCAAAGTTTTTAAATGTATTTATTATTGGATTCCATATTAAAGTTAGTAAAGAAGAAAATTTTGGTGCATTTATTTGATTTATAGATTCAAAACTTTTGTAGTCAATAATTTCTAATTGTTCAGCAAAAACTTTTGAATTTACAGCAATATAAGGTATACATATAGCTATTATTCCTATCGAAAAATTTATTCCATATATTTGCATTAATAGTATTCCCCAAACCACTTCGTGTATAGATCTAATTATTGTTAGAAAAAACCTTACTATGCGGTAGAAAAAATTTGGAATATTAAAGATTTTATAAAAAATATTTGAGGAAATTATTCCAAAAATTGCTCCAAAAATAATACTTACTAACCAACTAAAAAAACCAATTAAAATAGTCTCATTTAATCGCTTAATTACGGTAATAATAATTTCATTATCGATCTTGGGATTAAATGCAGAAATTAAGAATTCTTGGAATAATTTAAATCCTCCAAAATGAATATTGTTTATTAATTGATATCCTAGAGGTATGCATACCAAAATTGGAAGAAAAGATAATGAGGTATAGTTTAATTTTAATTTGTTCAACTGATTAATATATTTTCTCTAAATGAATCTTCTTTAAGTTATTTCTTTTGATATTGAAAAAAATTTTACCATCCCTTATTCCAATAACTTTATCGAAATCGTTCAGCAAATCTAATCTATGTAATGCAACTAATGCCGTCTTTGGGGATTTTTTTGTTTTATTTTTATCTACATTTTCTAGCAGAAGGTTTTTAATTGTTGTTATCAATTTGGGATCTAGATTATTAAAAGGCTCATCTGCAAGTAATATATTTGATTCTTGAATTAATGATCTAGCTATAGCCACTCTTTGTTTTTGCCCCCCAGATAGTTTTCTGATTTTTTTGTCGTAAATAGAATTATGAAGTCTACATAATTTCATATATTTATGCGCCTTCTTAAAAGAACTTATATTTAGTAAATTTTTAAAAGCGAAATAAAAATTGTTTTCCGCTAGTAGTCCACAATTAACATTTTGTTCTGCAGAGAGATCTTCTATTAATCTTAAATCTTGCCATATAGTTGTTATTTTACTTTTCTGCTTTCTATCTAATTCCTCGAAACTTTCATTGAATAATTTAACCTCACCTTGAGTTGGCTTTATAGTGCCATTAAGTAATGATATAAGTGTAGTTTTTCCTGAACCGCTTTTACCTAAAAGTGCAATTTTTTCCCCAGAATTTATTTTTAAATTTATTTTATTTAGGATCAGATCATTTTTGTATTTATAAGATATATTTTCTAATTCTAAGACAGTATTATTCATCTAATTTTATTTAATTTCCTCCCGATTTCCTCTATATTTTTATATTGTTTTGATTCTGCCTTTATAAATCTTTTTGCATTGAACATATCTAATATCTGTTTATGTGATTTTTGCTTTATATCTAAATTTAGAATTACTGATTTAAGTTCTTTTGTAAACCCTTCCCCGAATCTATTTTCAAGATCACCTTGAGCTACCCAATGATAGTCAACATATTCTGGTGTGATCCAGAATAATTCTAAATTACTTGTTCTTTTGGGATTATTTTTAAGATTGTTTTCCCAAACCTTTTTATTTAAAGCTCCAGCATCAAATGCCCCACTATTAACTAAAGCTATAGTGGCATCATGACTCCCACTAAAACCTGCTTTTTTCCCTTTAAAGTGTTTAATTTCTACCCCTGCTTGATTTAAAAAATATTCTGGCATTAATCTTCCAGAAGTTGAGTTTTCAGAGCCAAAAGTAAATCTTATATTCTTTAGTTTTTTAAGTCCTTTAATGTTTGAAATTGAGTTAAGTTCTAAATTTTTGTTTACTATAAAAACACTTTTAAATTCCTTATCGATATCTCTTTGAGCTATGACAATTGAATTAGGTGTTTGTAATCTTGCTTGAACTCCTGATAAACCTCCAAACCAAACTAAATCTAAATCTTTAGTTCTAAATCCAGTTACTGCTGCAACATAATTAATAACAGGAATATATTTAACTTCTACATCAAGTTGTTTGGATAATTCTTTTGAAAATAAATTAAATCTTTTGTCCAAAACATCTTGGTTTTGATCAGGTATTGCTCCAACTTTTAAAACTTTGGGATTTGAAAATACAGGTGATGAAAAAACAGAAAATAATAGAGATGAACTTACTAGCAAATTCTTTAAATTAAACATAACTTAGTTAAATTAATAGTATTTAGAGATTGCTTTTTCAAGCCTCTGAAGTCCATCTTTTATTTTAATTTCTGAAGCTGCACAAGATATTCTTATACATTGATCAGCTCCAAAAGCTTTTCCAGGAACAACAACTAATCCGTAATCTTGAAGGGCTTTATTGCAGAAATCAACAGAAGTAATTGAGGAGTTGGGTAATTTTGGAAATGCATAAAATGCTCCATTAGGTTCTTCAATATAAATCCCATTTATATTATTAAGGCCCTCATAAAGAAGTCTTCTTCTTTGATCATAATGGCTATTTATCATTGAGAAAAACTCATTATTAATTTTTAAAGCCTCTAAAGCACCTTTTTGAACAAAAGAGCAAACATTACTTGTACTTTGACTTTGTAATGCTGAGGATGCTTTGATTACATCTTTGGGACCTACTAAATAACCTATCCTCCAGCCAGTCATAGCCCATCCTTTCGCAAACCCATTTATTATAAAAATTCTATTTTTTAAGTCATTTGCTAATGAAGATAAAGTGTAGTGTTTAAATTCTTTTTTAAGGATAAGTTCGTAAATCTCATCAGAAAGAATATTGATATTTGGATTTTCTCTAGCTAAATCGGCAATTTGTAATAATTCTTCCTTTGACATAACTCTTCCAGTAGGGTTATTAGGAGAATTGATAATTATAAATTTAGTTTTTGAAGAGATTTTAGACTTCAAATCTTCTATATTTATTTTGAATCCATCTTCTGCAGAAGAATTTGTAAAAATTGGCTTCCCACCCGCCAATCTAACCATCTGGGGATAACTTAACCAATATGGAGAAGGAATAATAACTTCGTCTCCAGTATTTAACAATACTTGGAAAAGATTATATATTGCTTGCTTAGCACCATTTGTGACCATTACATTTTCAAATTCATAATTTAAATCGTTTTGAATTTGAAGTTTATTTGCAATTGCTTTTCGGAGATCTAAATTCCCCGCTGCGGGCCCGTACTTTGTAAATCCATCAAATATAGCTTTACTTGTAGCCTCTATAACTTCTTTTGGTGCATCAAAATCAGGTTCACCTGCACTTAAATTGCAAATATCTACTCCTTCTGCAAATAATTGATTTGCTTTAGCACTTATCTGCAATGTTAGAGAAGGCTCAATTGAAAGTGCCCTATCAGATAAATTAACTTGACTCATTGACTTATGACTTTTCAAATATGACTTTTAATAATGACAAATGCATAAATTAAGAATAAATAAAACTATCACACTATGGTTTAATTTAGTTCATTTTCTTAATCTATTTTATTTTCATGTTTTGAGTTCTTAAGATAAAAATATTTAAAGTTTTATTTTCGGTGAAAAGGTTAGTAATTGGGAGAGGAAGTGTATTTGCAGATTTGTTAGTAATTGGTGAGGCACCTGGAGCCCAGGAAGATTTAGAAGGAAAACCTTATGTAGGTAAATCTGGTAAGTTATTAAACGAATTATTAATACAAGCTGGAATTGATTATAAAAAGGATGTTTATTTTTGTAATGTAATTAAATGTCGTCCACCAAATAATAGAAAACCCACTGCTAGAGAAATTAATATTCATAAACCTTGGTTATTACAGCAAATAAAGTTAGTCGATCCCAAATTTATATTACTTACTGGTTCTACTGCTATGAGAGCTATTTTAGAAGTTAAAGATCCTATAAGTAATTTAAGAGGTCAATGGATTAAAAAAGATGGTAGAGAAATTATGGTAATTTTTCATCCATCTTATTTGTTGAGATTTCCTTCAAAAGAAATCAATAAACCTTACCATCTAACTTTGAAAGACCTAGAGAATGTAAGTGGTAAACTATATGCCGTATAATTTAGTGAAATCCTTTTTGAATATCAAGAATTTTAATGTCATTAACTCAATCTAAAGAGGTTAATAGTCTCTCCAAAAGATATTCAACTCATATTGAGAGAAGGATAACTAGAACAGTAATGGTGGGTGATATAGCTATTGGAAGTGATTATCCAGTAAGAGTTCAATCGATGATAAATGAAGATACTATGGATGTCGAAAATGCTTACTTAGCTATCAAAAGACTTCATGATGTGGGTTGTGAAATAGTAAGGTTAACTGTCCCTTCCTTAGCACATGCCAAAGCAGTAGGAGATATAAAGGCAAAATTACTAGAAAATAATATCAATACCCCCTTGGTGGCTGATGTTCACCATAATGGTATGAAAATTGCAATGGAAGTTGCAAAACATGTTGATAAAGTAAGAATTAATCCTGGATTGTTTGTTTTTGAAAAATCAGACCCTACAAGAACTGA
This sequence comes from Prochlorococcus sp. AG-355-B23, assembly GCA_003280935.1. GTDB lineage: Bacteria > Cyanobacteriota > Cyanobacteriia > PCC-6307 > Cyanobiaceae > Prochlorococcus_A. The sequence goes on along the minus strand of QCDJ01000001.1, from coordinate 137,539 downwards.
ATATACAGATGAGGAATTTGAAACTATTAAGCAAACAATACTTAAAAGATTTACCCCTTTAGTTGAAGTTTTAAAGGCTGAAAACAAAGCTCTAAGGATTGGAGTTAATCATGGGTCTCTATCTGAGAGGATGCTTTTTACTTATGGAGATACGCCATTAGGAATGACAGAATCTGCGATGGAGTTCGTCAAAATTTGTGATGAGCTTGATTTTCATAACATAATTATTTCTATGAAAGCTTCTAGGGCACCGGTCATGATGGCAGCTTACAGAATGATTGCAGATAGGCTTGACTCAGAAGGATATAACTATCCCTTGCATTTAGGAGTGACCGAAGCTGGTGATGGTGATTATGGAAGGATTAAAAGTACTGCTGGAATTGGAACGCTTTTAGCAGAGGGATTAGGAGATACCATCAGGGTTTCCTTAACAGAAGCTCCAGAAAAGGAAATACCAGTGTGCTATTCAATTTTGCAATCTTTAGGATTAAGAAAAACAATGGTTGAATACATCAGTTGCCCTAGTTGTGGTAGAACACTTTTCAATCTAGAAGAAGTTGTAGATAAAGTTAGGAACGCCACCTCACATTTAACGGGTCTAGATATAGCAATAATGGGATGTATTGTTAATGGGCCAGGAGAAATGGCAGATGCTGATTATGGTTATGTTGGGAAAGGTAAAGGAACTATCGCCTTATATAGAAGGAAAGAAGAGATAAAAAGAGTACCTGAAGATGAGGGTGTTAATGCTTTAATCCAACTTATTAAGGATGATGGTAAGTGGATTGATCCTTAAGGATTTGTCAAATTTTATAAATTATAAATAAATTCTTTTTATAATAAAAACAATCAGATTCTTTGAAGATAAAAAAATTGCTTAAAAAAAATTTTATAATTCTGTTTGCGACAACCTTTTCTGGGCTATTTTTAAATAATTTTGCAGAAGCAACAGTTTTAGATAATAGTTATAAAGAAGTAATTGATCATGTTTGGCAAATTGTATATAGAGATTTTCTTGATTCAAGCGGTAAATTTCAAAAGTCTAATTGGATTAATCTTAGAAAAGAAATTTTATCAAAAACATATTCAGACAGCAACGAAGCATATGATGCGATTAGAGATATGCTTTCAAATTTAGATGATTCTTATACAAGATTTTTAGAACCTAAGGAATTTAATCAAATGAGAATTGATACGACTGGTGAATTAACTGGAGTTGGTATCCAAATAGTTAAAGATAAAGAATCTGATGATTTAATAATTATTTCTCCTATAGAGGGCACTCCTGCGTTTGATGCTGGAATCAAAGCTGGAGATAAAATATTATCTGTAGATGATATTTCTACTGAAGGCATAAGTATAGAAGAGGCCGTGAAATTAATAAGAGGAAAAAGAGGTACTAAAGTTAAGCTTGAAATTCTTAGAGGTTCTAAATCCTTTTTTAAGATTTTATCAAGAGAAAAGATTGAAATAAAATCTGTATCAAGCAAAGTCAATCAAACCAAAAATGGTTTATTAATTGGCTATTTGAGAATTAAACAATTTAATGCAAATGCATCAAAAGAGACTAGAGATGCTATTAAGGATTTAGAAACAAAAAAAGTTTCAGGATATGTTCTTGACTTGAGAAGTAATCCAGGGGGTTTATTAGAATCAAGCATTGATATCTCAAGGTACTTCATTAATAAAGGAGTAATAGTAAGTACAGTAAGTAAAGATGGTTTAAAAGAAACAAACAGAGGAAACGGTCAAGCTCTAACAAAAAAACCCTTAGTTGTCTTAGTTAATGAGGGTTCTGCTAGTGCTAGTGAAATAGTTTCTGGTGCAATAAAAGATAACAAAAGAGGAATATTAGTTGGGAAGAAAACGTTTGGTAAAGGTCTTGTTCAATCTATGAGAACATTAGTTGATGGTTCAGGGTTAACTGTTACAGTCGCTAAGTATTTAACTCCGAACGGCACTGATATAAACAAATCTGGAATTATTCCAGACATAGAAGTAAAAATGAATATCAACCCAATTCTCCAAAGAGAGATTGGAACTAGAAGAGATAAACAATATAGAGCTGGTGAAAAAGAGCTAATAAATATAATTAATAGAAAGAATCAGATAAGTGAATTTAAGCCCGATACCACAAACCTTAATGCATTCCTAAAAATTAATAAGGAAGATAAAGTATTTTCATTAAATTAATTACTCATATCCAGCATTCTCTTTATTGGCACATAGGCTTTTCTTATTATTTCTGGGTCTAGTTCGATAGACGGGGAATTATGTTTTAAACAATCAAGAATTTTTTCTAAAGTATTTAATTTCATATATGGACACTCGTTACATTTACAACCTTCTAGATCTGGGACTTCAATAAAAATTTTATTAGGTTCTTTCTTTTTCATTTGATGAATTATTCCAGGTTCAGTTAGTACCATGTAAGTTTTAGATGGATCTTTACTTACGAAATCAAGCAGCTTACTTGTTGATCCAATAAAGTCTGAAAGAATTAGTAAATTTTGACTACATTCAGGATGAGCAATTACTTTTGATCCTGGATTTTGATATTTTAATTTTAGAAGCGCTTCTTCACTAAACGATTCATGAACAATGCAGCTGCCAGGCCATAATTTAAGATCTCTTCCTGAATTTTTCTGTACCCATCTCCCAAGGTTCTGATCTGGTGCAAATATTATTTTTTTATCTTCAGGTATCTTTTTAATTAATGAGACTGCATTACTGCTTGTACATATCAGATCACTTTGAGCTTTTACTTCTGCAGTACAATTTATATAACTTACGACATAGTGATCTGGATTTTCTTCCCTGAACTTTTGAAATTTATCTGAGGGACAATCGTCTGCTAATGAGCATCCTGCGTCAATATCTGGTAAAAGTACTTTTTTATTTGGGCTAAGTATTTTTGCGGTTTCAGCCATAAAGTGCACACCGCAAAAAATTATTATGTCTGCGTCATTATTTGCAGCTTTCCTAGATAGATCTAATGAATCGCCAATAAAATCTGCAATTTCCTGAATCTCTGGAGCTTGATAATAGTGCGCAAGAATAATTGCATTAGCTTTTTCGCAACGCTCCTTTATTTCAGAAATCAAATCCTCTTCGTTTTGAACTGATTTCTGTTTTGCAGTAGAAGTTATACTGGTCAGGATTTAGAATATCTCTAAATAGATTATATGCCTTTAAATAGAAAAAATTCTGACAAATTTAAAAATTGCTATTGTTGGTGACTGTCATGGTCAATGGTCTGAATTAGACTTGAAAGTTTTATCGATTATCAAACCAAATATTGTTTTATTTGTTGGTGATATTTCTGATGGAAGTGTCAAAATAATTAAAAAAATCAATGAGATCAAAATTCCTACTTTTGTGATTTTAGGAAATCATGATAGAGGGAAAGATTCTACAGGCGAAACTCTCTCAAAGCAGATACGTGTTCTTGGCGAAAAATATTGTGCATGGGATTTGAAAGTTTTTAATAATCAAATAAATTTATTATCTGCAAGACCATGTAGTTCTGGCGGCGGCTATTATCTTTCGAAAGAAGTTAAAGGTGTTTATGGACCAATCACCGAACAAGATTCAATAAATAAAATCATCAAATGTTCAGAAGAGAGTATTGACGATATACCTTTAATAATTATCTCTCATGCAGGCCCCTCGGGTTTAGGCTCAGAACCTAAAAGCATTTGTGGGAAAGACTGGAAATTACCCTCATTAGATTGGGGAGATAGAGATTTGTCTGTGGCTATTTCTCAAATACAAAAGAGAAGAAAAGTTGATCTTGTGATTTTTGGTCATATGCATAACAGGCTTAAAAGAAATCTTGGTTTAAGAGAGATGTTTAAAATTGATAGCAAAGGAACAATTTATTTCAACACTGCTGTGGTGCCAAGATATAAAACTGATGAAGATGGAAAATTACTAATTAACTTTTCATGGATTGAGTTTGAAAAAAAGGGATTAAGTCATGTTTCTCATCGATGGTATTCAGAATTTGGTGAAATTCGTGAAGAAGATAAATTTTTTTAGGATTAGATATTTTTGATCATATTTTAAGTATTTTTTGGCTTTTCATATCTTGAAAATAATGTTTGAGATAAAATATAACCTGCAATTCCTGCTGCTGTAAAAGCTAAACCATTTTTAAATAATGGTAATAAATCGTTTGTTCTGGATATTATTGGTGCCAGACCAAAAATTCCAAATAACATTCCCCATAAAGGAGAAAGAAGAGCTAAAAATCCAATTGATATAACTTGACCTTCTTTTCGTGGCGCAGATGCGAAACCGGCTACTAAGCCTCCAAGAATAGATGTACATAAAGTCCAAATATATTGCTCTTTGGGTAGGCCAGGGACAACTTGACACCCTCCTCTCTCAAGGCAAATCTTTACGGAATTAATTGCATCTAATACTGCGCCATCCTCACCATGATCTTTCACATAATATTGATTACCAAATCTTGTTTGAAGTTCAACCCAAAATAACCTTGGCATAAAATTAAAATAAGCCTCTCCGACGTTAAAGTTCAGTAAATTTCCTCCTCTAGGATCTGCAACTATCAACAAACTTGTCTCATCTAAATCCCAATAGTCCTTTATTGCGCTACCAGGAGAACTCTCAAACTGGGACAAATATTTAATTTTCCACCCACTTTCAATTTCTAGATTATTTAGCTTGTCCTCTAAAGATTTTTTCTGATTAGGGCTTAATGTTTTAGCTAAATCAATTACGGGTGTTTTTTCTTCTGGTAAGAGATTTGGATTATTTATAGCGAAAACAGGTTTATGTGAAATTAAAACTAATATAGATAGAAATATTCCCAATAAATAGTTAATCTTTGAAGGCATAAATAAGTTTTATCTTTTTATATTTTCGCCGATGAATAGCCTACCCGCGAATAATCCAGATTGGTTAGTAAAAAAAATAATAAAAATGGGTGGGACTATCAGTTTTTATGACTTTATGAATTTTGTTTTAAATGATCCTATAAATGGTTATTACGGCAGCGGCAAAGCTGAGTTAGGCGCTCGGGGAGATTTTGTCTCATCACCCTCTTTATCTGATGATTTTGCTTATTTGACTGGTAAACAAATAGAAGATTGGCTAATTCAGTTCAAAAATAGTTTTTTATCTAATCAGAAATTAGCTGTAATTGAATTTGGAGCAGGAGATGGAAGCTTTATGAGTGGATTAATTAAATATTTTTTAGAAAATAACAAGAATCTTTTGGAAGGAGTTTCTTTTGTAATTATTGAACCTAATGAAGGGATGGTAGAAAAACAAAAAAATAAATTGGACGAATTTTTAAACTTAGGTATTGATATTTTATGGAAAGGTTTGGAAGAAGTAGAGGAAAATAATATAAATGGAATAGTTCTTGCAAATGAGGTTTTAGATGCTTTGCCAGTAGAGAGAATAACCTTCTCAAAAGGAAAATTACTTCGACAAGCAGTTTCTATAGACAAAACATCTCATAAATTATTTTTTAATGAACTGCCAATTACTAGTGAATTGGAAAAAAGTATTGAACTTGCTAAAAGTGAGTTGGGAATCACTTTCCCGCCTGAAGACGCTCTTGAAGGATGGACGACAGAATGGCATATAGATAACTCAAAATGGTTAGAAGCTATTTATGGAAAAATTAACAATGGTATTTTATTGATAATTGATTACGCTAAGGAAGCTAAAAAATACTACTCCTCTAAAAATTCTGATGGGACGATAGTTTCTTATGAAAATCAAAAAATGATTAATAATGTCCTAGATTCTCCTGGGAATTGCGATTTAACATCTCATGTGTGCATAGAAACTTTAATTAATGATGCTGAGACTCTTGGATTTAATACTGTTGGACTAACTAAACAAGGTGAGGCTTTGTTGGCACTTGGATTGGCAGAGAGACTTTATGGTATACAGAAAGAATTTAAGAAGGATTTATCAAATGCTCTTTTAAGAAGAGAGGCATTACTTAGACTCGTTGATCCTGTATGTCTAGGTGATTTTAAGTGGTTTGTTTTTAATAAGTTTAATGAGAAGAAAATGAATATAAATTCAATCTGTTTGCGTTAAGAAAAAAACTTTAAAAATGATGAATCCTCTACGTCGTCATATATATCTACTGCACCAATTTCTTTGGGTAATATAAATCTCATTTTGCCATCACGAACTTTTTTATCGCCCATAAGTATTGTAAGAACGTCTTCTTTATTTATTTTGGGGATCTGGGTAGGAAGATCGTAACTCTCTAAGAGAATTTGCTGTCTCTCTAATTCTTCTTTAGACCATAACCCTTTATCAATTGCTATTTTCCCTGCAATATTCATACCAATTGATATTGCCTCACCATGTAGAAATTTGCCGTATCCACATAAATTTTCAATAACGTGACCAAAAGAATGTCCATAATTCAATATTGCTCTAACACCATTTTCATGTTCGTCTTGAGAAACAATATGAGACTTTGTTTTTATTGAACTATTAATTATTTTAATTAGATATTCATTCTTGAGATTTATAAGTTCATTCTTGTTTTTTTCGATTTCTAAGTATTCGAAAAGTTCTTTGTCTCTTATTACTCCGTATTTTATTACTTCGGCCATGCCTGCATTAAATTCTCTTTTAGGCAAACTTTTTAAAGTTTCTGGATCAATGAAAACTGCTCTAGGTTGATTGAAAGCTCCAATTAAATTTTTACCTTTTGGATGATTTACTCCTGTTTTTCCTCCCACAGATGAATCAACCATTGATAATAATGTTGTTGGAATCTGAATATATTCGATACCTCTCAGCCAAGTAGCAGCTGCAAAACCACTTACGTCTCCAACAATTCCTCCACCAAGGGCAATAATTATTGAATTTCTATCTAAGCCAAATTCAAATGCAAAATCATATATTTCACTTAAGGTTTTTAGGTTTTTATATGATTCTCCAGCCTTGATAAGGAACATTTTGGCCTGAAATTGATTATCTTTTAAATTATTTAAGAATTTTTCTCCATACAAATTTGATATTTCTTCATTTGAAATCACCAGTATTTTTCTATTCTTTGTTATTCCAATTTTTAAAAGTTCTTCGCTGATATTATTCAGTATCCCTGCTTCTAGAGTTACTTCGTATGACTTATCACCTAATGGGACTAATATTTTTCTATTATTCACAATTGATTACCTAGTTAAAATTTATAATTATTTGGTATTAAATACTTTATATATTAGCAAAATCTAAGCTTTAGATACTTAAAAATTCAGTTGTTAAGAATTAGAAATGGTAATAAAATCATGCTATGAGTTTTAAAAAAAATATAAACGATATTAAGAAAAATTATTCCCTAGGAATAATTGGAGGTGGTCAACTAGCTTTGATGTTAACTGAGGCAGCTAAAAAAAGAGATTTAGAAGTATGCGTGCAAACAAAATCTTGTGATGATCCTGCCGGTACAAAAGCAGATCATGTCATAGAAGCTGATCCTTTAAAGATAAGAGGTAATAAATCGTTAATTAATGAGTGTGAAAAAATAATTTTTGAAAATGAATGGATAAAAATTGATAAATTAAATTTAATTGACAATAACGATATTTTTGTTCCAAGCCTTAATGCAATTAAGCCATTAGTAGATAGGTTTTCTCAAAAAAAATTAATAGATAGAATGAATATTCCCTGTCCAAAATGGATAAGTATTGAAGATTTTAAAGATCTCTCGGATGAGGAAATCAATAATTGGACTTTTCCTCTAATGGCAAAATCAAATAAAGGTGGATATGACGGCAAAGGGAACAGAAAAATAAAGACAAAAGAAGATTTAGATTCTTTTTTAAAAGAGAATAATTCTGATGAATGGTTAATAGAAGAATGGATAGAGTATGAAAAAGAACTGGCTCTTGTTGGTTCGAGAGATAGGACCGGTAAGATAAGATTCTTTCCAATAGTTGAGACATTCCAATCAAACCATGTTTGTGATTGGGTTCTTGCACCTGGAACAAATGAATATGATTTGAACTTATTTGCAATAAATATTTTCTCTTCAATAGTCAATGAACTTAATTATGTTGGAGTTTTAGCTATTGAATTCTTCTATGGAGATAATGGTCTTTTAATTAATGAAATAGCTCCTAGAACACATAACTCAGCTCATTTCTCTATTGAAGCTTGCACCTCAAGTCAGTTTGATCAATATGTTTGCATTTCTTCTGGGATGATGCCACCGGAAATTAAAATGAACTGTGAAGGGGCGATTATGATCAATCTACTGGGATTAAAAAAAAATTTCCCAATGTCAATGGAAACAAGAGTCAAAATGTTATCTGAAATTGAGGGTTCTAATATTCATTGTTATGGCAAATCTCGCGAAATTCTGGGAAGAAAAATGGCTCATATTACATTTTTATTAAATGGCAAAACGCATTCAGAAAGATATGATGAAGCTCAAATTTTATTAACTATGGTAAGAGACATTTGGCCATCTCCAAATGCATAAAAAAATAAGTTAAAGTTAAATTACTGGGTCTTTGGTTAAGTTCTTCTTTATGTGCTCTGATCTGACTCTCTTTCGACATGAGGAGACTGTCGTGATGCGGTAGTAAACCGATCTTGTAATCGGAAACGAAAGCCCACTTTGAATCCTCTTCTGGCATTTCCAGGTCGATGCAGCAGAGAACTGACGGGGGTCCGGTATTACCTATCAAAAGCCTGCTATAAAAGGCTTTTGGTGGGTATTTTATTTTTTAGGAATAGCTGAGCTGTTTTTATTCTCCATTAGTATAAACAATTTGTCTGCCAAAATACTTGACGATCCATTGCCAATGTATTTATATTAATAGTACATATGTATTACTAGGTAATGACTTTAGGAGGAGCTAATGTTTGGACTAATTTTTCTTACGGTTATCGTAATGAGTCCCCAAGTGGTTGGTTGCTTAGCCCAGACCGCAGCAGATTAATTTTATTTACGAGGAATAAAAAATCTCCAAGAAATAGTATGAGAATTTTTGCTCATACTTATTATGTAAATGATCTTGGTGAGCCAATGGCAATTAAATCATCCACCCAAATGTATTTGGATAATGCTTGGGATAAATGGCATGACCTTCAATTAGAAGGTTGGACTTTTGAAGAACTTGAATTACCTGAATCAGTATGATTAACTTAAATCCAATCAAAAAGAAACTATCAAAAGCAGATAGAAAGGTATCTATAAAAGACCCATCAAAATTATTAGCAGAATTTTTTAATGGTGTTGTTATTGAACTTGATGAAGAATATAAATATGACTCATAAAGAATTGATAGATCAAGTTTCCGCAAATTTATTTAAGCAAAGTGGAAAGTTAGAAAGCAGAAGATCTTGGTTGGCAATGAGAAGTTATCTTGAACAATTAGACAGAGAACAACTTAAATCCATGCTTAAGGAACAAGGATGATTTAAAAACTTTATTTAGTTTTTATTTTTTTCTTAATTCTCAAAAAACCGTAGGTTGCAAAGCCAACCAAAAACATATCCATGTAAATATGCCAAGTAGGAAAAATCTGGTGTATTAATTCCATTAACGTTTTATTGCTACTTGCCAATAAGGATAATCTAAATTTGATTTTTCTCTAATCAATTGTAATTTTCTAGAATTTATTTTTACTACTATTCCATCTGTTGGATATTTACTAAAAAGCTTCCCTTCTAGCCATTGTTTTCTAAATACTTCAACCTGGCTCGTAAAGTTGCATGAAATATCCTGAGGGATCGTGAAGCCAAGCTTTGAAAGACTCTTTTTGGACTCATATTGGTTAAGTGTTGAATTAAGTATTTGAAATGCACAGAAGCTAAGACTTTCAGAAAATCCTTCTTTAGCTCTTAGAAATCCAGAAGCTATTCTCTGGGAGATATTTGGACTTTGGTTGGGTGCGTATAATTCACCTCTAACTTGAAGAACTCCTCCTAAAGGGAGATTATTGGGAATGTCTTGGACTTTAATAAGTTTACTAGTAACGTCTGTCCCTTTTCTTGAAATTCCTTTCTCCAAGGTGCCATCCCTATATTGCAAAGCAACAGCACAACCATCAATTTTCGGTTCAATTAATAATCTGGTATCTGCTAATAAACCTTTTAAAAATTCATCAATTGAATCCTTTTCTAATGAAGGTAAAACTAGTTTATTTTTTTTTTTGAAGTAATCACAATTAGGGTTTGTTCTTAATAAATTTTTTTCAAGTTGGTCGAACTGCTTATCAGAAATTAAAGCATTACCATTTCTGTAATTATCGTCATACCATTCAATTCGTTCTTCTAAATAAGTTCTCATTTAATACGATGGCTTAAGTTTTTGACCAGGTAGCCAACTTGGTTTATCTATGATCCATTTTTCTCTATCTTCATATTTAACAGTCCATAAAAGAAATGAAGAAATTTCTTTTAGAGTTATGCCAACCGAATATCTTGTTTTTGGACTTGTTGATATAAACCCAAATAATAAAATTAATAAAATAAGTTTAAACATGCCTTTAATCATTTAAAAACTCAGCGTAATTTTTGCGAACTTTTTAATTAATGCAATTCTTATAACCTTCAATCTTTGCTAATTCATCAACGTTCAAACCTGTTTCCTCTAGTAAAGTTTCTCCTATATCGTCCTTATTAAATTTAGTTAAAGCTCCTTTAGTAGAGTACTTAATACATAGGTTTTTGTATTTTGCTTCTTTGACAACAGGAGATAAATAAAAACCAAACAAGATGATAAAAGCTCCATAGGTTACAACTTTTCTATGGTTTTTCCACCATTCATAAAATTTATTGGACACGAAAAATAAATAATTAATTTCTATTTTAAATTGATTGTCAACAAATTACTTTAGTAAACAAAGGATTGCTTAATTTATTGTTTTTCATTAATAGATTTAACCCAAGAATAATATCTTGATTTTCTAATCCGTTGCTCTTTCGAGACTAATCTATCTGCAGATTCTAGGGGTGATTCTCCTTTCTCAACTTTTGTTGTAATAGATATACCAAAACCTTTTGCTTCAATTTTTGCAATGCCACCCTCTAAAAAAAATAAAAAAGACCAACCTTTATTCCATCCTAGATAGAAGGGATTTCGATACATTGCATTTTTCCGAATACTCCTTAATGTTATTTTCCTTTTCAAGGTATTACTTGTATACACTATTACCAAATAAGAAGTTTACATCAGATTATTTCTGGGAAGTAATTTTCGTATTTAAATAATTTCCTGGATGAATACTTGACGTCCAGGAGTAGTACATTTATATTAATGGTACAACTGTATTATCTTAATGGCATCTGGAGTAGCTAATGTTCGGACTAATTTTTATAGTGGCAGCCTTATTGACCCCCCAACTGGCTGGTTGTTTAACAAAAAAAGTGGTTTATTAATTCTTTTTGAGAGTTATAAGAAATCTCTATCTAATAATGTAAAAGTTTATACTCACCTTTTCTATGCAAATGAATTAGGTGGACCAGCCCAACTTAAAAATTCAAGACTACATTCTATTGAGTGTGCTTGCGAAACATGGGATGAATTAGTTTCAGGAGGTTGGCAAATTGTTACTAGTAAATTCCACTAATCATGTTCAAGGTAAATCCTTCAAAATGGGAATATCTAAGAGAATCTATTCTAAAACGAAAACGTACAAAGATTTGTATTACTTGCAATCACTTTCGCTACAGCACTACAGAAACTTTTGCTACTGTCTTGGTATGTCCAAGATACGAAAAACGTACACCACAGGGTGATTATTTACTTAAAGGTTGTGAATATTGGCAAAAAAATATGACTATATTTCTCCTGAAAGATTTTAATTATTATCCAATTAACCTTTTCTAGGTACAGATATTTAATTATGTAAACAAAGCATTATTTTATACAACTTAAAAAAATCTTTTTAAGTAATTTGAAAATTATGATTCAATTTTACTTTTCTATATTTCTATTAGTTGTGCTTACATTTTTTGCACTTTTATTAGATGCACCAGAATTGGCAACTTTAATTCAAACATTTTAGAAAATAATAAATCAGCATTTTTACTGATTTACTTTCTTTATAAGTAAGACTTAAGTTTAACTTGATGAATAGGAGGGATCTAATGATTGACAGTCCACCACAGGAGTTAGATTATAAAATTTAAATCTAGATAAAACTAATGCTAAATCTGGAATGAATCTTCTTTTTGAAATTCATTCCTTTTTAATTTCTTTTAAAAAATGTGAAATTAAAAATATTAAATTTTCAAAATAAAAAATCTATTCATATTAAAATGATTTGATGTCAAAGACACTTGTAGAAAGTAATAAAATTTACCTGAATCCAAAACCAGTTTTTTGCTCCTCCTTTTCTGACCATTCATTCATAATTAGTTTTAGTAAACTTTTAACTTCCAAATTAGAAGCATCAGTATCTTTTTGAAGATTAATACAAATATTTTTTATTTCCTCATAAGCATTATCAATTAATATTGTTTTTTGATCTGGATTAGCCATAGAATTTTAAAATGCTCCATTACAGTTGAACCCGCTGCAGTTAATAACCCTAAAAATATTCATTACAAAGTTGTGGAATCTCTCATCATAAAAAAATGCCCAAGTTGTAAATATTGCAAAACCAGAGACAGCAAAAGCAGCATATTGAAGCCAATGTATTCCATAGCTGTCTAATCCATTTTTATCAAAATCAGAATTACTCAATTGCTTTTTTACTTATAATAAAAATTTTTTTTTTAAAAGGAGAGTTTGTTTTGAACGAGAGATTTATTTTCTTTAAGACTTTAATCTATTTATATTTAAATAAAACCAGGTATTATCCATCCAAAAAAACCATAGTTAAGTATTAAAGCTAAAAAACCAATCATAGCTAATCTTCCATTTGTTATTTCGGCGTTTTTCCAAAATTTACCCATGTAGTTTTTTATTTTTTTAGAATTATTATCTTCCAAATAATTTGGCTCTAACGGTTCCTGCAATCTTTTGATGGCATATAAAGAGAATTGAATAGTAATTGCGATGATTACAACTATAAAACTAGTAAGAGCATCCATTTTTATATTTCATTTGTGAACAATTAGTAAGCCAAAGAGTAAATGACATTTGCATTCATCAAACATTTTCCTTATTTCTGCCTTATTGGCAGTGGAAGTTGAATTATTAATAAATGTAACATATTAAAAAAAAAATAGTATGAATTCTTACTTTTTCTTTGGATTTAACACTTTTAAAGACTAAAGTGTTACATTTATGTGTTAGTAGTATCCTATTACTTCTCTTAATTGAATTGCAGAAGGCTTTAAAATTTGTTTCGCCAAATCAGATAATGTATTAAATTTTTACTGGGAATATACATTTAATATTATTTATTAAAAATATGTTTAATAAATAGAAATTATTACTTTTGTTTGATTTCAGGAAGGTAAAATTTATTGCCTAAAGTATAACCAATTGACATGAGTACGAACCCAATAAGTTGAGGTAAATGAGAATTTGCTAGAGTGATTTTATCAATCATTTCTCAATCTATAAAATAATATATTAATAAAAAATTTTTAATACTGTAAGTCTATTTTCTTTTTGATTGTTTAATTTCCCCAGATTTTTTTAGTGAATTTACTAGCCTTTCATTTTCTGTTTTTAAATTTTCTAATGCAGATTTTGTGAATTGTTCTTTAGCCTCAAATTTTGCAGAACTTATAGCTTTTTTATTAGGGAGTTTTTTCTTCGGTTCTGGCTTCATATTAAATATCATTTAAAAAATTGTAGAAGTTATTTTTCTTGTATTAGGTATTATTTTTTACAGTTTTCTGGTTAATAATATTTATTTACATAGACAAATTAATCTTTATCTTTTGGGAGGCTTAACCATCCAGAAGTCCATTCTGATTTTAGTTTTGTCCAAAGGATCCTTTTAATATCTTTTTTATTTTTGGTAGGAAAAATATCAACCCATCTATCTTCACTTTTTCCACCATAAGCTTTAACTTGAAAATGCCTATTACCATTAATAGTTTTTGGTGCTGTCCAACAAAGAGTAGGAGGCCATTTCATGAGAAATTTTAAAAGTTGAAAAAAACTAAAGGTTGCTTTGCCCAGTCAAAACTAAACCATAATAAGCAATCGTACCAAGGATAAGTACGACACCTAGTATTCTAATAATCATGCTTTATTAATTATAAATTCTAATAATATTAAGGTTTTACAAATTTGAGTTGAAGATTTAATATTTTCTAATTTTTCCTTTTTTTATTTCTAACTATGGAGTGGCAAGATTCAGGATGCCATTCATTCTGAATTTTGCCAATAAAATCATAAATAAATGAATCGGGACATCCAGTTTCTTTTTGAAGTTCTGAAAGTTCTTCTTTAATGAATTCATACACGCTTGTTATTACCCCTAAATTTTCTTCTTGGGAGGGGACCCATTTTTTATTCTCCATTAATATTTTTTAAATTATTTTCCACAATATCGTAATAGGTTATGTCTCCATAATCAGCATCTGAACAACATAAATCTCCATAAAGTTCCTCTAACAAATCATACGCATCTGAATACTTATCAAAACTTTGAGCGGTTAATTCGTCATCTTTCCCATCAATTCTAATTATTTTGTAGGTCATATTTTACTTAGATGCAAAAGTATTCTTTTGATTCATGAGATCACCTTAGAAATAAAAATCCTATTTAGGAGTATTGCTTGGGTAAAGCTTCTGAATTTTATTTTTCTGAATTTCTATTTTTCTTTGTTCATATTTTTTTGTCATTATTTTTCTGATAAATAATTGTGGGATAAGCCAGACTAATGCAATAGCTAGAGCCATGAAAGGAGGATTTCTCCACGTTAACCTAATAATCTCTTGTATAAATTCTTGATTGAAAATTTCCATACATTAAATTTTGATGATAAAAATATCTTTGCTTTCTTTATAAATTCTTTTGTATATTACAAGTCATTATAACCTTAATAAATCTTATAAGGAATTTTATAAATTTTTTCTTTTTCTAGTTTGATTTTTTTATATATAGATTTAGATTAATTTTTTATTTTTTTATTTAAGATGCCGACTTATTTAATTACAGGATCAAATAGGGGTATTGGATTAGAATTATGTAGACAAATTCATAAGAGGGGAGATAATGTAATTGCAACTTGTAGGAAAGCTTCAAAAGAACTTAGAGATCTAGGAGTGAGAGTTGAAGAGAATGTCGAAATTTCTTCTGATGAGTCCATAAATAATTTGTGTAAAAAATTATCTGGAGTTAATTTAGATTGCTTAATTCATAATGCAGGAATTTATGAATTTAATTCCTTCGAAAACTTTGATAAGAAAAGTATTTTGCGTCAATTTGAAGTCAATGCATTGAGCCCAATATTTATGACTCAATTACTTAAACATCTTTTAAAAAGATCTTCTAAAGTTGCTTTTATTACAAGTAGAATGGGATCTATTGAAGATAATACATCAGGAAGTTCTTATGGTTACAGGATGTCTAAGGTAGCCTTGTCTATGGCAGCAAAATCACTTTCCATAGATTTATCAAGAGAAGATATTTATGTAGCTATTTTGCATCCTGGGTTAGTGAGTACAAGAATGACTGGCTTTATAAGAAATGGTATTAGTCCTGAAGAATCAGCAAATGGCCTTTTAAAACGTATTGATTCTTTAAATAAAGATAACTCGGGTACGTTTTGGCATGCCAACGGAGAAGTTTTGCCTTGGTAATATAGATATTTTTATTTTTAAGAGATTTATATCCTAGATTTGTTAAAAAACTTTTAAATTTTTAAAGAAATTCTTTCCTTGTTAAATTCTTTTAGTTATCTTAAAAAAAACATTAGTAAAGGAGGTGATTCATTGTCGTATCTACCGAAAAATGCGGTTATCAAAGGGACCGTGAATTTAGTATCTTCATCACATTCATCGGTCTCTTTTTCTTTCATTAAGAAAAAAGGTTTCATCATCAATAGATTTATATAAATCAATCATTTAATAATTAAAAGCTCTGCATCTAAACTAGTTGCGGAGCTTTTTTTATGAATTTAAATAAACTTTGAAAGTGTATGCTACCTTTTTTGGCCGAAGTAAATTAAAGCTAAAAAAGATAAAGTGCTTACCAAAGCGATTAAGTACCACCCAGTTGAGGAGTGGCTAGTTACTTCTGTCATTTATTTTGATTTATCGGAGGAATTGATTATTTGAGAGAAAATCACAATTGAGATCATTAAAAAAACTAAAAGGATGTAAGTTACATTCATTTATAGAAAAATGCTAATTATCAAAAAGATTATTCCTAGAACTACCGTAACAATTGCTCCATCTACTAATAAGTCTTTCCATGTATAACTTTTTAGCATCCTTGTTTTATCTTCTTCACTCATAAGGTTCTTTAACCACGTCCAATCTAAAAGCTGTGTCAAAGCAATACCAAAAATTAAATGACCAAACAAAATACCAATTAGATCAATTTTAGAAATATCTTTAGTAAAACTCGTAATAATAAAAAAGTCCACTAGCTTTTTTCTTTATTAGTTAAGGCACCACCTTCTTCTTTGTATTTTTCCCAGGCTTCGCTTATTTTTGCTTTAGAGAAATTTTGTTTTCCTTCAGACAATTTATTTTTGAGGTTATTTAAACTATTAGTCAGTTCTTTTTTTGTTGGTTCATCAAGAAAGTTTGATGTTAATTTCCACAAATACCAGCTACTAGCTAGAAGAAGAATTAATCCGAGTAATTGCATATTGGTTTTTTACCATCCTACAACTTTTCAAATGGTTTCGATAAATTAATTTATTTAATACTTGCAGAAATTTTTTGACCTAAATAAAAATTAAAACTTTAACCAGTGGAAAAATATTCTATCCAGCAGCCATATAGTTAGACCCCCTTCCAGGAAAGCTAACCAATACATCCCATAATCAGAAAATCCCATTTGTTCTTTAACTGTTTTAATTAATTTTTTGTGAGCTTGAATGAGATCTTTCATGAACAATCAAATTTTTTAAACCTGCTGAATTTCTTTAATTAAAAAACCCTTCCCGTAGCAAGATAGACATGTTTTGGTCTCATCTAGTGAAATTCTTAGAAAACCTGCGCCATTACATCTAAAGCAATTTACTTTAGTGTTTGAATAGATTTTTGATTTAATTTTAGCTGCACGATTTAAGTAAGAAACAGTTTCTTTACGGCCGTTTGCGTTGGCAGCTTTGTTTAATAGCTTTTTGTAGTTGACTTTAAGTTCTTGAATATTCATCTTTTATTGAAATTATGATGGAGATACAGGAAAACTGATTTTTATAAATTAAAAACTTTGAATTTCCCGTTTATATTTCTAATCTGATCTCTTACGGAGATCAGAGTAATATAACTAGGATTTGTGTTATTTGTTTGTTATAGAGAGTATTAATTCGTATTTTTAATATAAATTTTATATTTGGCAAATTAAATAATTGGTGATAATTCAAGAATTCGTTATTTCGCTCTTGAAAGGAATTTTTGAAAATTTTGTTGTTTAAAAAATATTTTTTAGCTCTAATAAATCATCCAGCCTTTTTGAGATTTTTTACTAAAAAATCATTTTCATTAGTAAGAACTTTGAGCTTAGATTTTTCCAACTCTTTTTTGATTTCGGGATTTAAATCCTTTTTTGTCTCGTTTAGATTCATAAGATTTGTTCTTAAAGTTATTTAAAAGACAATTGAAATCATATTGATCCCAAAAAAAAATTGTGGATATTTTTTTCTAAAAAGAAGATAATATTTTATTTTGCACATAGAAATTCAAATTTAATCAACATATTGTGGAAAACCCTGTTGAAAAACGCTTAAAAAGTGGATAACTCTTCGGGAGCATTATCAAAACAAGCTTTTCTGGAAAAATTTTTAAGTATTAATACTTCATCAAAAAAAATAAAATATAGTTTAAAAAGTAACATAACGTCTTGTTATAACTGTGGGATCATTACTTTTAATAAAAAGATTAATTATCTATACGAGAAGCTCATGTTAATAAAAAATTTAAAAGTTTTTTCTTCATGATGTATCAAATTGAAAATTAAAGTGAAGAAAAATCAATCTAAACTTGAAATTTTTAATTTTTGTTTTAGCTGATTAAAAATTGTTTAATTCGGTTTTCTCTATGCAAATATTCCTCAAACCAAAACTTAATCAAATAAATTTGGCTAAGTTAATTATCCAAAATGACAGAAGAAAAAAAGGATGCAAAAAAATGTTCTGGAAAGAAAAACATTATGTTTGCCTATGGTTTTATACAACTGGGTTCTAGTTTCGTTTCTGCAATAGCTTTAGTTGCAATCGCTTTTGGATTCTGTTCAGTAAAAAAAGAGTCTAAGCTTTTCAATAAATGTGTTGCCGAAATTATTGAAGATGGTGGTACCAATTCTGCGGCGGTAAGGTATTGCAATGGGGGCAATTAAAATCCCCCACATATCAATTAATAAATGGATTCAACCTGTGATTTGATTATTGACTCTTTAAAAGAGGAGCCAATTGGAGAAACTGATCATTTTATTTGGTTTATAACACCTATTGGCATTGTTGCCCTATTTAAAAGAGAGGAAAACTTTGATACTTATAGTTCTAATGTCGAAATTGAGGCAAATAAAATTGCTTTGGATATAACTAAAGAAGAGAAAGAGTACCTCAAAATAAAAGAAAGACAGCTTTTCTTGTTTTATTCATGATCTAGTATTTAGTTCTTGATTTAGTAAGATGGCTCAAGGTTAAAGGTAGTTTCTTTAATATTATTTTCGCTAATTAATTCATAGGTTAGCTCTTTATTTAGGGCGTTTATATAAGATGTATAAAGTTTTCCCCAAACAAATTCAAATTCATCTTTACTTAAATTCTTGAAAAGAATTTCTCCTTTGAAGTAAATGTGATAAGAATCATTCATCATGGAAAATTAATCTTATCCTTTTTAACGCATTGAAATATGTATGTAGTATTAGGTGCTACTAAAAGAAATTTATATTAAGAAGTTAGAAATGCTTTTAGACTATCCGTGTATTCATTTTTTGTTTTTTGAATAATCCGACTGTCTCATCAAGATCCATACACGGCTGAATACTTATATCCATTAACCTTCTCCATGGATGCCATTGCTTCCATATTGTCTCAAGAGAATCTGCACTCACTACAGAATGTCCAATCCCATTTTGAACCATAAAAATCCAAGAATGAACCTCATAGTTTTCAGGTCTGTTTTGGGGACCACCTGATTCGTACCAATTAATTAGCATTTCTGCCCCTTCTTCTTGATCCTCGCCATCTGTAAATTCGTAAGAAATCAAATACCTTTGCATATAGATTATTATTAAAATCTCTAAACCATTTTAACTCTAGATAAGGATATTGCCTCCTAATTTAATTAATGCTATGAAGTTTATAGAAGTGATTATCTGAAATGACCGAAAGATTTGGGAAAATTAAAAAGAATATTTTGACTAATTTATCTTTTATAAATCAGACAATCTTGAAGTATTTTCAAAACCATGATCTGTTCGTATAACTCCAGTTAAGAGATGAAATTTGATACTTTTTAAAATTCCTTAAATTAGTTACCATATTTGTATTGTTTAGATACCAATGATAAATAAAAAGGATCAAAGCGATCCAATTGATAATTTAGAGTATGAAAAAGTTCTAGAAGAAGAAATAATTAATTCGTACGAAAGTAAATTTCAAAAAGATACTGAAGAAGATATTAAAAAGATTAAATTCTACAGATTTAAAAGAACTCCATTAGAAATATTAAATAGGTCATTTTTCTTTTTCTTTATTGGAAGTTTTCTTTTCTCTTTGTTTTTAGCTTATTCAGAAAGTAAGTTATGGTTCATACTTTATGTAATAAGTGCATTGTCATGTGTTTTTTATACTCCTAATAGAAAGGCACTTAAAGAATTAATAGCAGCTTGGCCAAATATAGAGGATCTCATTAAAGGGAGGAGTATGTGGAGAAAAGGCAAGTAAATAGATTATGAAACCGTTAAGTTCATTTAAAAAATGGTTATTAAATATCCTTGTGCCATACATAGAAGGCACCAACAAGAAAAAAGAGGATAAAAAATGAGTTTAATAAAGGTTGGAATTATTGTTGAAATTTTTTTGTTTGTAGGAGTTTTTTTATGGGTTAGGAAACTAAATAGTAAACAAAGTAGGCAACCATCTTTATCAAAAAAAACAATAAAAAATCTAAAATTTTAGAATTTTGATCACAAAATAAAGAATCTTTATAAAGAGATCAAATTTATGGGAAAATTCTTTACTGTTTTCTCTCACTTTGTATGTGAAATCGGTTAGAACATTCACATTGTTCTTAAAAAATATGGTTTCCTCCATTCAAGGTCTTGCTCCAATAACCAATCCATTAAACAGTGTCTTAATAGAAAAGAAACTAATAAATGTTGATCAGAAGTTTATTCAACTTGTTTCTCTGGCAGAAGGGTTACCTCGGACAGAAGTTATTGAAAGTGGAAGGAATTATTGGAGAGGTGTTTGTAGAAGCTTGATTTTTAGATTTCCTGACGATCTTGAAATTTTAAAGTTTGATGTAAGAAGTTATGTAGATAGATCAAAAGGAATTATTCAGATAAGATCTGCAGCAAGATTAGGTCAATCAGATTTAGGCGTTAATCTAAGAAGAGTGGAATACTTGTTTAATCAATTAGAGAAATTTTAATTAATCTATTTTTTATAAATTTAAGGTTCTTTTTATTAAATAGTTGTGCTTTAATTCATAAAAATATTTGAACTGCCATGGTAAAGATAATCTTAGTTGGAATAATTGTAGCTCTTGTATATTCTCAACCTGACCTTCGTCTTACAGTCGCTGATTGGTTAAGAGCAGCTTCTGATTTTCTTATTGAATCAGTACAAGTAAAACCTTGAATAATTTTTAATGAAACATTAAAAAAGACCTGAGACGGTAATCATTTGTTTAATGCATACAGCTACGAAAATAAATATTATTATCCTGCTTAATATGTATTTCACTTAAACAAATAAATAGTTTTAGGAACATAATAGAAAATTTTTTTGAAATTTTTGAATAGTTAACGATAATAAGGGATATGAAGCTTAGATTATTTGAGTTCTATTTTATTAAAGATTATTTAAGGCCTTGGTTTGGTCTTATTTATTCTTTATTCTTTCTGTTTTTTTTAGGTGCAATTGGCTATCGAATAACGGAGGGATGGGAATGGAGTGATTGCTTATGGATGGTTCTGATCACTATAACCACAATTGGTTTTGGAGAAGTTCAACCTTTAAGTCCTGAAGGCAGGATCGTAACTGTTTTAGTAATCGTTGGCGGATTAATCTTTATTCAATTTACCTTTCAAAAAGCTGTAAGATTATTCGAATCCGGCTATTTTCAAAGAGTAAACGAATTACGTTTTAAAAGAATTCTTAGAAAAATGGAAAATCATGTAATTTTGTGCGGATATGGGAGAGTAGGTCAGGAAATATCAAACCAAATAAAAACGCAAAATATTCCAATTATTGTTGTTGAGAGTGATGAAGATAGAAAAAAGATTGCTGAAGAAAATGGTTTAGAAGTACTTTGTGCTGACGCCACTCTTGATGAGACTTTAAAACTGGCAGGATTAGAAAAATGCAAAAGTTTGGTCGTCACCTTACCAAACGATGCTGCAAATTTATATGTCGTTTTAAGCGCTAAAGGGATAAGAAGTTCTATAAGAGTAATTGCAAGAGCCGGAACTGAAGAAGCCGCAAGTAAATTGAGATTAGCTGGAGCAAGTATAGTCGTAAGCCCTTATATAGCTGCAGGAAGAGCAATGGCATCAATGGCCTTAAGACCTATTGCTATTGACTTCCTAGATCTTCTCGCAGGAAGTGAATGTGAAATTGAAGAATTTGAATTAAGTAATGATATTAGTCTTTTTGAAACAGCAGAGAAAAGATCACTCTCTGAACTTGGAATTGGGAAAAAAAGTGGGGCAAAAATTTTGGCTATAAAAGAGAACGAAAAATTATTTACTAACCCTGGAGGTAATTTCATACTTCAGCCAGGTCAGGTATTAATAGCATTTGGTAGCAAAGAACAGCTAAATATTTTGAACGGATTATTAGGAAATCTTGTTGTAGCAGTAGAATTATTAAAATAGATAGATCAAAATTCAGAATTAATAGATAAATTAGTTGTGAGTGAAATAAATCAAATGAAAATATTACTTTTCTTTAATATAATTAACCACCTGTACAAAAACGAACCGAATCAGCTGTTGGTGAACCAGTAGCTTTAATTTCTTCAACACATTCATTAAAGAAATTTGATTCTTTTTTTAATGAGTAAAAGCCTAGAGCTATAGCTACTAAGGCAATTGCAGATACAACTTTTGAACCTAAGTGAATAACTCCATAAGCGAGCATTGCTTTATTCTTTATAAAATCTTTTTTAGTATCTTTTTTAGTATCTTTTTTAGTATCTTTTTTTACAGCCATTTTTTAATCTAAAAATAATAATTTAAATTCTAGATTAATATTTAAATAATTTCCTTAACCCTTACTTAACAAAGTCTTAATTGACACTCAATCTAGAATATAAATCTATACGCTTCTTTTTTATGTCTAGCTCAGTAACCTCTATTTTTACATTCAAAATTGAAAGTACTTTCGAAGAATGGACAGCAATATTTGATAGTGCAGAAGATGATAAAAGACATTCTGAATTTCTTATTAAGCCACTATTTAGAGGTGTAAGCAAAAAAGATCCTCAAAGAGTTATTGTTATTCATCAGGCTCCAGAAGGTAATGTTCAAAAGTTTGTTGAATCCAATAGTGATTGGATGGCAACGCATAGAGTTGATCTTTCAACTATGGAAGAGTCTTCTTGGACTTATTCACAACCATAGAAAACTTATTGAGATTAAGAAATGAAACATGGAATTTTCTACATCCCTTTAATTATTTTCATTTGGGGTTGTTCCAAGACTTCAATGACAGATTCGATCTCAGTTTCAGAAACCCAAAGACAGAGAGAAGTTTGTCTAGATTGGTATGGCTACAGAATTGATACCAAGAAGGCAATTAACGATTTAAATATTAAAATCGAAACCGAGTCAGAATTGATTGCTTATTGCGATTTTTTTAAGAATGTAGCTGATACAAAAAAATAAAGATTCAATATCTACAATTATTTAGTTATTTAATTTATAACTTCTCCGCCTTCCTCAATATTTGATTCTTTAAAAAAACAAGCGCATCTAATTTTTCTTCTTTTTCTTCAATATTTACAAATTTCATTTCTGCAATTTCAATTATTGCTTTATTAACGTTTTTAAGCTGTTTCTTAATAATCCTTCTTGGTTTTTTAATTGATTCCATTGGAATTATTATTTTCTTTATATTCCCTTTATTTTCTAAAAATGCAAGTCTCTCACTCAAAAAATCTTCTAATTATTTAATTTGTAATTTGTTTTTATAGTTTTTATTATTGAATCTTATGGTTCTTCACTTTGGAAAAATTTAAAATCAAGTAGTTTTTAAGATCTAATACCACCAGGATAATGTGTCTTTATTGAGTGAAAGTAAAATTCTTCAAAAGTAGTTGTTGAGGAAAGGGTTTTAAATTATATCTAAAGGTAAAATATTTTGGACCTTGATTGTGTCTGTTTAAACTTCACTCTCTATTAATTTATATAGTCTCCTTGACTGAGGTGATTTTAGGGCGTTATTGTAGTTCTCAATAAATTCTGAATCATTTAAGAAAAATTTATCTTTATTCTCAAAGCTTTCTTTATGAAAATCTATTGAAAATTCTGTGCCTACTTTTTTTGGGTTATTCTTTTTTGAAGATAAGTTTTTTAAAGACATTTCAATCTTTTTATACATAATAAATTTAGGTTTCTTGGATTAAGTAATGATTAATTAAAAAATAAATTTTTTTTAAATTGCTTAAATTTCCAAAATAGATATTTGTAGTTATTTCTTAGCTTAATCAAAATTTAAATATGATTTAACAATAGGGATTTAGAAAATATTTATGGATAAAAAACAACTTGTTAATTTCATCACTATTTCGATTCTTCAAACTAAAAGAGTTGAAGATAGACTATTTAGAAAGGAAATCCAAAACTATCTTATTAAACTAAATAAAAGTCAATTAGAAGAAATTATTAGTGAATTTATCATCTAAAAAATCATGAAAAAGCTATTAGTTTTATCTATCATTATTATTACTTCTTGTAGTCCAAAAGAAGAATTACCCATTACCCAAGATGAAATATCGATTAAACAAAATTCGATTTCAATTAAGAAAGATAAATCATCCATTAAAGATGAAAAAAATTTATTTAATTTAACTAAAGAAACTGCTCTTGTTCTTTGTGGAGGTAAATCCAGAATAATTGATAGTAAAAATGAAGAGATCATCAAAATAGAAGTCAAAGATTTTTCAAGTGCTGAAAAAGAAAAATTTGTTCAATTTACTCTTATTGAGACAGATAGAAAAGGTGGTAAATATAGAATTGTTAATTGTTATCCAAATAAAGATCCTAAAAAATCGGTAATTAAAACAATCAAGACTAATTACAAGTTAAATTAGTCTTAGGTTAACTAGATCATATGAAAAAATTTAAATATCTACTTGTAATTCCTTTAATAACTTTAATAATTGTTTTTCAAACCTCTTTGCAAAATAGATATCTAATGGCTTCTGATATTAGAGATGGAGAAACAATTTTTAGAAATGTTTGCGCAGGCTGCCATGTAAGAGGTGGATCAGTTGTTCTTAAAGGATCCAAATCATTAAAACTTTCCGACCTTGAAAAAAGAGGAATAGCAGATGTAAATTCAATAACAATAATTGCTAATGATGGGATTGGTTTTATGAAGGGTTATAAAAATAAATTAAAGGAAGGGGAGGATAAGGTTCTTGCAAAATGGATTATTCAAAATGCACAAGAAGGTTGGAAGTAGATGAAAAGCTTACTTTTTGCATCTTTTTTATTTCTATTAGGTGAATTTTCTTTTGCTGAGGAATTAACTAATTACACAATTACATCTGATTCTCAAAAAAATACTTTAAAAGGTAGTTTAGAGGCCATTGGAAATGTTGTTGTTAAAAGGACTAATGATAATTTTGAAGCCTCCTCAGATAATCTTACTTACGATAATGATTCGAAAACTTTAAAACTATTTGGAAATGTATTTATTAAAAACTTAGAATCAGAAGGATTATCAATTGAAGAAACATCTGGAGATGAGTTGACAATATTTACTGATACGGGAATTTTTGAATTCAAATCTCAAAATAAAAACAGAGTAAAAACAAAAATTAAATTCTAAATAAAGGCTTGCTTTTGAAATTAAAAATTTTAAATGGATTTTAAATATAAGTTAAACTAAATTTCTTAGAAGACATAGTAGAAGTAATTTTTATTATGCATCCAAGCAAAGTAATCAAAAATCCAATAATCAATGACACTTATTACGATCCAGATGTTGATAAGCTTTATCAATATGTAAAAATTGGTGACTTCCCGCCAGAATGGGTAGTGATAAATATAGATGAAGATGACGATTATTATTACACTTCGATGGGATATTAATTTAAAAAGCCATTTTTAAATTGAATAAGTTTGTCTCTTTAAAATTTTGTGTGAGGAAGATTAAAGAGACAATCTAAATATAAGTAAAAAGGTTTAAGGATAAATTAAAAAGGAAATAAGATTAAATGAAAAAAATAATAATTCAATGTAAATTAATTATGAAATAATTAGATCAAATAATTTTGATTATATAAAATAAAATCGTTGGAACTTTAAATGGCTATTAAAGATCATAAAAGTTTGCAAGACTCAAGAATTCTTCTTGTAGAGGATGACAAGAGTATTAGGCTGACAGTCAGTGAGGCGTTGAATAGCGAAGGTTTTAAAGTATCAAGTTTCAAAGACGGTTTAAGTGCCTTAGATTTTATTAATAATGATATTAAAAAAGATGTTGACCTAATAATTCTAGATTTAATGTTGCCAGGACTAAATGGATTAGAGTTATGCAGAAAAATAAGAAATGACGAAGACTATACACCCATATTAATTTTGAGTGCTAAAGATAATGAATCAGACAGGGTTCTTGGATTAGAGGTTGGTGCAGATGATTATTTAACAAAACCTTTTGGTTTAAATGAATTAATTGCTAGATCAAGAGCCTTAATAAGAAGATCTAAACGTAATAAAAAATATATAGAAAAATCAAAAACTGTTCTCGAGTTTAATCATATAAAAATGTTTTTGGAAGAATGCAGGGTAACTTCTTTTGATAAAGAAATAACATTATCTCCCAAAGAATTTAAATTATTAGAGTTATTTATGAAAAATCCAAAAAGAGTTTGGTCAAGGGATTTAATACTTGAAAAAATATGGGAAATTGACTTTATTGGTGATACTAAAACCGTAGATGTTCATGTTAGGTGGTTAAGAGAGAAATTAGAAGAAGATCCCTCTGCTCCAAAGTTTCTTAAAACTGTTAGAGGTTTTGGCTATAAGTTTGGATGAAAATGAAAACACTACAAGAAGTATTATTTTTTTTACATCAGAAGTGGAAAATAAAAGTCAAGCATTTTTCTCAATCAAAAGAAAAAAAATTTGAAGTTGATAAAAATAAGTATAAAAAAACTATTGATTTCCCATTTGATAAAATTAGACCTCAAGAAGTGTTGTCTTGGCTAGATTATTCATCGCAAGGGTGGATAATCTTATCATCTGATCTAACAATAAAATTTATCAATCAGAAAGCTTTATCTCTTATTAGGGTTATCAAATATAAAGATGTTATTGGAAAAGCAATTAATGATATTAATGAGCTTGAAGTACTTAGTAATAAAATTCTATATTTAAGAAAAAAAGATTTCCCATTCAACCTTGATTTCAAAATTGCGGGAGTACCCATTTCGGTAAATATTGTTAGAGGAAGAAAAAAGAATTATTTAATATTATTGGAAAGTAAATTATCAATTGAATCGATAAAAAAACGACAAAATCAATTAATTAATGATGTGTCTCATGAACTGAAAACCCCTCTTACATCACTTATCTTAATTGGGGAAAGACTTGAATCAGTAGTATCAAAAAAGGATAGGTATCTTGTTAAAAGACTTAAGAAAGAGTCAAAAAGATTAAGAAAAATGGCCGAAGAGACTTTAGAGCTTTCTAAGCTAGAAAGTAGCGAAGATTTTAATAAAAACAAAAAAATATCTATTTCAGATTTGATTATGGAATCTTGGCAAACACTAAAACCGCTTGCAGAAAAAAAGGATATAAAAATAAATTTATTTTCTCCAACAAAATATTATATATCTGGGGATATTGAAAATTTAAAAAGAGCATTTATAAATATTTTAGATAACGCTATTCGTTATTCCCCAACAAAAGAGGGCATACAAATTGAAATTTTTAAGAGAGATAGCTCTGTTGTTATAAGAGTTAGAGATAAAGGTATTGGATTAGAAGAAAATGAATCAAATGACATTTTTTCTCGTTTTTATCGTGGGGATCCATCAAGGACTAAATTTAAGAAAAGTGGAAGTGGTTTAGGTCTTTCAATTACAAAAAAAATAATTAATAACAATAAAGGTTTTATAAAGGCATTTAATCATAAAGATGGTGGAGCGATTATTGAAACTATCTTTCCGTGTCTTAATACAGATTTATAGGAAAATTTAAAAAATATTAGGACATGATTTTTCTGCAATAAATTTTTTTAAATTCAAAACCCCTTCTCTCGTAAAAAGAATGCTTCCTTCTTTGGAGTCATCTGCCCAGTAAGTATCTCTTTTGCCAATAGCTAACCAAAGCCTATCAGGTAATGTTGGCATGTACATACTCTCGAAAGCAGATGTTCCAATGTCATTTTCTTCTTTCATATCTTTGCATGCTTCTATCATTAATTTGGGTCGATTTAAATAATGCCTGACACCCTGCCAATAATATTTTGTTTCAGCTTTAACTGGTGCGATGAATAAAATAATAAATATTAGGTATTTCATGACTTGACTTTTTTTTATTATAAGAATTGCAAAAAAAAGCCACCTTATATAAAAGGTGACTTTTTTTAGTAGTTTTAACTAGATTTTTCCGATATTTAGGAAAAGAGTTTCACCAGTTGATTTCTTTCCAGTCCCGTCGTTGTCAGTTGAAATCCATGCTTGCCCGTCGTTTGTTATTGCTAAACCTTCAACCTTTTCAAGGATAAACCCACCCGTAGATTTCATTACTGGTTTTAGATCAGTAACTAACTCTTTTTCAACTAAAGGATAAAGTCTGGGAGGAATATTAGTCTGAAGACCTTCGAAAATAACATCCTTTAAATCTATTTTATATATAGCTTTCAATTTTGCTTTCTTACCATAAAAACTATCTCTTTCGATTACATATAGCGCCCCGTCATGGTAAGTTAATTCTGAAATTCCAACACCTCCTTTTTTAATCCTATCTAATTGATAATTTACAGCGCCCCACTGTTTAGTTCTTATATTATAAGAAAGAATCTTAGTAGTATTGAAAGTATCATCACCCCAAGGTTTCTGTTGAGCAATATAAAGAATATCCCCATTCCTTGTTATGCCTTCAAAACCAGGATTTTCTGCATAATTAAGATATGAAGGTGGTGGAGTTATCTTCTCTAAGATTTCACCATCTGAGCTTACATGGTAGATAGCAGGAGGATGTTCAACAAGCTTTTTCTTTATTCCTTCAGTAGAAATGTAGAATCCACCATTACCATCTGTTGTAATTCCCTCTTGATCCATGAATAATGCAGTCTTACCATCTAGCTTTATATCAATAGCTCTTTCTAAAAGTGCTGGTGAAGATGAAGGATCAATAACATAGATTCTTGGCTGAGTTTTAAAAGTTCCATCATTTACAGCATAAATTTTACCGTCATCACCCGCTACCATTCCGCTTATCGCACCCCAAGATACAAATTCAAGGCCATTTTCATTTGTTATATGAGGGTAAGAAGCAGGAGCATCTTGTAGTTGATAAATAGTCACATGAGAAGATAAACCAGGTTCTTTTTTGTTGTAATCTTTTTCATTTGCTGAGGCAATTAATCCCCTCTCTGGAATAGCAACAAATCCTTCTGGTCCAATGCCTGATGGAAGTAGTTGAGTAAGTAAAGGTTGATTTAGCTCCGTGATATCGTAAACAGCTACTATTCCTGCTCTTTCTGCACCAACAAATAAATACGGTGTTCCATCAATTTTAGAGTATGTAACTGACTCAGGTTCTACTCCCTTTTTACCTGCTCTTCCATCTTGGAAATGACCTATCTGTGCAATCGCTCTTTCTAATCTATTTGCATCTTCATAAACTACTGTTCCATCTTTTTTGAAAATAGTCCAAGACCTTGAACCACCTCTTTTTGCCTGTTTTGGATCAATATGCTTGTAATCACCTTCATTTGCTGTTGCAAAATGATCATTATCAATCCATGTTAGACCGTCTGGCTCTCTTCTTACATTTTTTAGTTTTTTCTTGAATTTATGTGCTCCATCTTTCTTTGTATCCATTCCGGCCATTTGTTTTACAACTCCTGCCGAGAAATGTGATATTACATTTCCATCTTTGTCAATTACTGCAAGATGGTTGTTCTCTTGAAGAGAAACGACAGTTTCACCAAGATCATTAATAGCAACGAATTCTGGTTCGGGATCGCTAGGAGCTATTTTAGATAAGCCTGTTAGATCAACTTTTTTTATTGATTTACATTGTATTTTTCCTCTTTTGTTTAACTTCACAAGAGAAACATAACCTGGAGGATTAATTTGTTTACCTTGATCATCTAATTGGGGGATAAATCCATCTTTATATTCTTCATCCCTTTCATTTTCGATAGCGACTGCTAGAAAGGTACCATCTGGTGAGACAAAGACACTATCAGGCTGCCCACCTAAATCACATTCTTTTACGGCCTTTCTTGTTTCTAAATTATATTGAACTATTGCTCCTGAAGGATTTGTATAACTTTCAGATGTATTTGAACCTATATAAGCATTGTTTCCAAGCGCTGCAATTCCAGTTGGTTCTGCTTCCAGTTCAACAACTCCCAATGCTTTTGGTTTCGCAGGATCAGAAATGTCAACTAAACCAACTACTCCTAAATCACTATCTGTATACATCAATGTCTTTCCATCTTCTGATGCTGTAACTACTTCAGATGATGTTTTGGTTGTAGATTTTGAGCCCTTTGGTAAATTGTCACTTACATTAAAAGAAGAAATTCTGTTAAAGTTTTTTTCATTTGCCCAATATTTTGTATTCCAATTTGCAAATCCGCTACTTGTAGAGGAGGCGACAATTGCAAGTAATGCTGAAAAACTTGCAGCAGCTAGGTTTTTTTTCATTTAGTGCGTAAGGAAACACATCCTTATGCTCCCTTTAAAAAGTTAAGAAAAAAAAATTAATTTATTAAGAACAATTTAAGGTTTTTAAAAAGGTAAGCAAAAAAAAGGACCTCCTAATTGGAGGCCTTTTTAATGTGGTTAATTTCTTTAGAACTTGAAACCAATTTCTGCACCTACACCAGTAGTATCATCTCCATTATTGGCTCCTTCAACTATAAATGCAAAAGGAGTAAAACTCATACCATCGTTGAATTTGTAGGTATAAGAAAGATCATAGGCGTATAATTCCTCTTCTCCATCGGTTATTGCACCGTTGGTACCCATACCTATTGTGATTTCACCAGGGCCAAGATCAGAACTTAGTCCAACTGCAAATTGAGTTGTATCATTTCCTGTATCTGGGTCACCAAATTCGTATCCACCACTAATTGTTGGAAAACCATCAGGAGAATAAGAAGCATTTATACCCCAGTAGGTTGCTACATCTACATCAGCGTAAGCAAGAGCAAGACCATAATTGTCTCCACTATAAGCAACGTTTAGAGCATAGATATCTTCACCTTCTGCTGTGAACATACCACTAGTTGTTTCACCATCATCAGCTGAAATACCAAGTCCAAATGAAAACCCATTATCCATATCATAACCAGCACTAATTGTCTGATCACCACCAACAGCAATAGAATTTCCTGTTCCACAATCACTCAAAGAGTCAACAGTGTTTCCATAACTACAAGCTCCAGTAAATTGCTTACTTGCATCTAATGAATCACCAACAGTTATAGACCAACCTCCCAATGGAAATGAGTAGTTTAAGTCAGAAACTTTAAGTGCATCTCCAGAATCTTTACCGAAATCTGTAACTGCGAGGAAACCGTCTGTATCAGGTGTATTTCCTGTTTCAATTTCCACGTTTAAGTTGTCTTCACCAGTAAAACTTGTGTTTAGGTCGACTTCCCAGAAATATGCAGCCATAACAGCTTCATCGGTTACACCATCAGTACCACCAATCTGGAATTTAGCTTTTCCTTTCATAGTTGTTGTTTCGCTGAAAGAACCAGCTTCAATTCCGTTCACCCGAACTTCTAGGCCATCCACTCTTCCTTTCATAATTGCCAATTCTGAACCAAGCTCGTCACTTAATCTGTCTATTTGAGCTCCGTTCATTAAGCCTTCACCACCTGCAATTAAGTTGTTTAATTCAGCAGCAGCTTCTAAACGAGTAACTGAGTTACCATTGAATCTTGAACTATTTGTTAGATCCTTTAATGAATCGTAAGCCCAATCTCCTGGAAATAAAGTATCTGATTTGAAATTATCTAGAGATACTAAATTGTTAGTTCCAGAGTAATCACTAAGATCTGTTGAATTGATCTCAGCTGCATTTACTGCTAAACCTGATGCCAAAGAAATAATGGCAGGAGCAGCAATTAATTTTTGAAAAAGTTTCATAAACCTCAACACGTAAAAATGGATATTAATCCAAATCAATAACAACGAATCAAGGTTAAGAAATGAGTAAGAAATAGAGTTAATAAGGAATTTTTAAAGAGAACTTAAACTGCTCTTAAAGTGAAAAAAAAAATTTTTTAATTTTCTCTTACAAAAGTTATAAATTAATCTAAGTTTTTTTTTAAATATTTTCAAAACCAAACGAAAAAAAGCTCTAACCAAGATTTAGTTTAAGAGAGGGTTAAGAACTAATTAATTAAAAGATAAAATTTAAATTAAAGAGTATTTGTGTATAAATTCAATGCTATATATATGGAGTCTTTAATTTAATCATGACATCCATGAACATAGCTAAGAAAGCTTTGGTTTTCACTTCTGCAGTAGCCATTGCTGCTGGTACAAGTGTTCCTGGCACAAGTGTTTCTGCTAAAACAAGATTAAGTGGTGCTGGAGCATCATTTCCTGCCAAAATTTACACTCGTTGGTTCAAAGATTTAGCCTCTTCAGGTGGACCAAGAGTAAATTACCAAGCTGTTGGTTCAGGCTCTGGAAGAAAAGCTTTTATTGATCAGACAGTAAACTTTGGTGCTTCTGATGATCCTATGAAGGATAAAGATATAGCAAAGGTAAAAAGAGGATTAGTTCAGATTCCTATGGTTGGAGGAACCATTGCTTTTGGTTATAACTATGATTGTGATTTGAAACTTACTCAAGAACAAGCAGTACAAGTTGCTATGGGTATGATCAAGAATTGGAAAGAAGTTGGTTGTAAACCTGGTAAATTAACTTGGGCACATCGTTCTGACGGATCAGGTACAACTAAAGCTTTTACAAACTCTATGGAAGCTTTTTCAAAAACTTGGACTTTAGGTACAGGTAAGTCTGTTAAATGGCCTTCAGGTGTTGGTGCAAAAGGTAATTCAGGTGTGGCAGGTGTCATCCAGAATACTCCAGGCGCAATTGGTTATGTTAACCAGTCCTACATCAAGGGAAATGTTAAAGCTGCTGCACTTCAAAATCTTTCAGGTGAGTTTCTAAAACCATCTGTAGAAGCAGGAGCAAAAGCTCTTAATGGCATAACTTTAGATGAAAATCTTGCTGGTAAAAATCCTAATCCAACAGCAAAAGGAGCATATCCTATAGCTTCATTAACATGGATACTTGCCTATGAAGAAGGTAATGGTAGAAACACTAAAGCTATCAAACAAGCCTTTAATACATTATTAAGTGATGAGTATCAAGATAAAGCTCCATCACTTGGATTTGTCCCTTTAAAAGGAGATATTCTTGAGAAGTCAAGAGCTGCTGTAAAAAGAATCGGTAAATAAACCGTAAGACAATATTTAAAAGGAGGAATTTATTTCCTCCTTTTTTTATGCGAACAAATATCTTGACAAGCCTAATATTAAAGAAAAAAGAATGAGTATGTATGTTGGAACTATTTTTAAAAAAGATAATAGTGTGGAGATTAAAACTATAAAAATAGAGTTAATTAAAAAGAATTTTGATGAAAAACTATCTTCCATTAAATTAAAGCCAGAGAAAAAAACTGCTCCAGGAATTGTATTGATCACTCCTTCGATAAAGTAATTAATCGATTTAATACTGTTTTTTATTAAGCCTTTTCCAAAAATAAAAATCAATAAAAAACTTGGTAAAAAAATTGCAAAAGTTGATATAAACGAATACTTTAAAGCTTCATTTATTCCTCCGACCGAAAACCCTGCTTTGTATCCAATAAAACTTGAAATTAATAAGACAGGACCAGGCGTTATTTGGCTAATCATTATTCCATCTATAAATTCATTATTTGTTAACCATCCTTGCGAGATAACATAATCACCTATAAGAGGAATGATTACTAATCCACCTCCAAAAATAAAAAGTCCCGTTTTAAAGAAGAAAAAAAACAGATTAAGATAATCTACTAAAAACTTTGAGTTTATAAACTCTCTTAAAAAATTATAAAACTTTGATACATCTAAAAAGACTGAGCTAATCAAAAATGAGGTTGTTGAAAATATAGATAAAGGGGCCAAGCTATAAAAAATATTTTTGAATTTCTTTAAAAATATATTTATCAATCCTGCAATAGTAAGAATTGTTATGAGTGGAAATTGAATACTATTATATTTGGCAAATATAAGTAGAAATAATATTGAGCTAGAGAATAATATTCGATCAAACTTTAATCTTTTTTTTAATAGAACTAATGAGAATGAAAAAATTATTCCTGCAATAACAGGCGGATTAAAATAAATTAAATCTGTTAAGAATTTTGATCCAGAACCAATTTGCCAAAAAAAACTAAGAGCTAATACCGAAACGAATCCTGGGATAATGAAACATATACCGGATATCAATCCACCAAGATAACCATTAATTTTAAGACCTATATATATTGCTAATTGAGTGGATATTGGTCCCGGAAGCAATTGACATAAACCAATACCTTTTTCAAAAGATTGAGTCGAAATCAATTTTTTATTATTTATAAGTTCATCTTCGAATAAGGAAATATGAGCATACGGTCCTCCAAAACTTAAAATACCAATTTTTAGGAAAATTTTTGCAAGTTCAATTAAGGATATTTTTGCCATTTAAATATTCTAATTTCAAAAAATTAGTTTTTATGGTGATGATAAGCTTTGTTTGATTGATGGTAATTTAAGACTCGAAATCCAAGATAATAATATTAGAAGTGATGAAAAATAAAGACAATATTGAAGACCAATACTCGGATTTCTTCCAATCATAAATAGTAAGCCAGATAGTAATGTTCCAACTAGTCTTCCAGCAGCATTTGCCATGTAATAGAAGCCAACATTTAAACTGACTTTTTCATTATCAGAGTAGGCCAAAATCATATAAGAATGTGTAGAGGAATTCATTGCAAAAACAAATCCAAAAATAGTAAGGCCTAAAATTATTGCTATTGATGGGGAACTTTCTCTCCATAATGCGACTCCTATCAAAGATGGTATGACCATTAATACGGCACTCCAAAATTGGATAGCTTTACGATCTGGACTTTCTTTCTGGCCCAATATCTTTCTAATTGCTGGAGCAGAAGCCTGAACAATTCCATAACCTATTACCCAGGCCCCAAGAAATAAGCCTATTTCCATGTAGTCCCAACCAAAGGCCATATCTAGGAATACTGGAAGAGCTACAACAAACCAAACATCTCTTGCTCCAAAAAGAAAGAATCTTGCTGCAGAAAGAATATTTATTGCATTTGATTTTGAAAAAAGATCATTAAAAGCTGGTTTGGTCTTCATCTTACCAATTTCACCAGGTAAAACTAATGTCAATAAAAAGGCTAAGCAGAGTCCAAAACCCATAATTCCTACAGCATTATTGAATCCAAATAACTTATATAAAAGTCCACCCAAGAAAAAACCAACTCCCTTAAGAGCATTTTTAGATCCAGTTAAAATAGCAACCCATTTAAAAAGTTGTTTTTGGCCAGTATCATTGCCATTATTTGTCTCTGGAACAACTGTCTTAACAGCGCTTTTAGCACTCATTTTGTTTAAATCTTTTGCTATCCCACTGACTGCTTGAGCAACCATAACGTATACGACACTAAATATTACTGGCCAATCCTCCTTAACTGGAATAAGCATGAAAAGAGCAATGATTTGCAGGATCGTCCCAATCCATAAAGTAAGCCTTAAACCATATCTTGCTCCTATCCAACCACCATATAAATTAGTAATTATTCCAAAAAACTCATAAAAAAGGAAAAGTAAAGCAATTTGTAGAGTTGTGTAACCTAGCTCATGAAAGTGACCAACAACTAATAATCTTAATGCGCCGTCAGTAAGCGTGAATGCCCAATAGTTTGCTGTTACAACACTATATTGTTGAATATTAGATAACTTCATAAAGACATAAATTAAATCTCTTTTTTGATTACATATTCAGTAAGATCTGCAAGTCTGCAGCTGTAACCCCACTCGTTGTCATACCAAGCGTATATCTTTAATAAATTTGAATTAACAACCATAGTTGATAAACTATCAACTATTGAACTTCTAGGGTCATTTACATAATCTGCAGAAACTAAAGGTCTTTCTTCGTAGCCAAGAATTCCTTTTAAATAAGTTTCTGAAGCTTCCTTTAGTGCCAAATTTACTTGTTCAGTTGACACTTCATTATTTAATTCAAAAACTGCATCAGTTAAAGAACCATTAAGTAGAGGAACTCTTACTGCATGCCCATTTAATTTTCCTTTTAATTCTGGGAAGATCTCAGCGATAGCTTTAGCAGATCCAGTAGTAGTAGGTATTAAACTTTGCATACATCCTCTTGCTCTCCTCAAATCACTTTTATAAAAATCTACAGGAACTTGAGTGTTGGTAACATCGTGAATAGTTGTAATAGCGCCGTGCTTAATTGAAAAATTTTCATTGATTACCTTTACTATCGGAGCTAAACAATTTGTAGTACAAGATGCTGCAGTTACTAATTTATGTTTAGAAGGGTCATAAAGACTTTGATTTATACCGTAAACAATATTAAGTGATTCCTCTCCAGCTACAATACCCTTTACTGGACAAGCTACTATTACTCTTTTCATCCCAAGAGAATCAAAATATGGATTAAGTTTGTCTGGCTTTTTATTCTTTCCTGTACATTCCAAAATAATATCTACAGAAGATTTTTCCCAAGGAACATCAAGATAATTTTTAAAAGATGTGTAGGCTAATTTCTTTTCCCCAATTATTATTTCTTCTTCTTTGACCTCTATATTTTTCCCCCATCTACCATGGACCGAATCGAATTCGAGTAGATGTGCAGCAGCATTCGAATCTCCTGCTATTTCATTTATATGAGTTATTTCTATATCAGCTCTATCCCATAATGCTCTGAAAACTAATCTGCCAATTCTTCCAAACCCATTAATTCCAATTTTCATAACTTTGAAATTTTCTATTGAAATTATACATCAAAATATTTTGATGTATCAAGATTTTGTTTTTAATGCAATCTTTTTTATTTAAGCTATATTTAAAAGAATTTAATGTCCTCAAAAGTGTTAAAAGAGATTAGCAAAGTAAAAAAAGAAAATATATCTAAGTTGATGGTTTCATTTTCTGATCCTTTTAGGCTAGAAATAATTGACCTAATGATGGATGGAGAAGTTTGTGTTTGCGATATTATGAAATTAACTAAGTTATCTCAATCAAGAATTTCATATCACATAAAAATTTTGAAGGAAGCTGGTCTTATTTCAGACAGACAAGAAGGTAGATGGATGTACTACAGCCTAAATAAAGAATCTCTATTTTTGATCAAGGAATGGATAACTTCTTTGATGGACTATTCCTCAAATAGAAAACGTTGCTGCGAATAAATTTTATTTTAGATTTTATTAATTAACTTCTGA
The DNA here is from genome assembly GCA_003280935.1 of Prochlorococcus sp. AG-355-B23. Taxonomy (GTDB): domain Bacteria; phylum Cyanobacteriota; class Cyanobacteriia; order PCC-6307; family Cyanobiaceae; genus Prochlorococcus_A. Next base: position 100,304 of record QCDJ01000001.1, on the reverse strand, counting down.
TTCCCTGTCATAAGTCATTCCTGTTTGTTCCATCCACTCAGCTTTAGTTTTGCAATTTTGTTTGTGATTAAAGATATGAAAACCTTCAATAATAATCATTATGGATAGAAGCAAAACAGGAATAAAATATACAGGGGAAGATATTACCTCTTTATATTTGATTTGAGCAATGAATTCCCTGTATTTAAACATCCCCTCAGTTTCTATTCCATAAATATTATTCACCTATGGTTAAGTAAAGTTAAAGAAAAAATTTTTTAAGATGTTAAGTTTAAGGATGTTAACTTTTCATGACTTTCATATACCTTTAACCCCTCTTAAAGTCTTTTCCAATATTTAGTAGTAAATTTATAGAAATATTCTTTTTTTAATGGAAGAGAAATTAACTCTTTTCAAGAATCGTAAAAGATTCGGAATTGAAAAAAATATAGATTTAATCTTTAAAAATACAACCCTAACCTTGTCAAGTCTGGTTGGAATAGTACTTTTTGGAATTATTTTAGTAGTCTTTTTTCAGTCATTTGAATCATTTTCAAGATATGGCTTGAAGTTTCTTGTGACATCTGAATGGAATCCAGTAAAAGATGAATATGGAGCTTTTACAGCAATATATGGGACATTAGTTACTTCTCTTCTTTCATTATTGATTACTATCCCTTTAGGTGTTGGAACTGCGATATTTATTACAGAGGATTTTGTTCCGAAATTTGTCAGAGAAATAGTAGGTTCATTTGTTGAATTACTAGCAGCTATACCATCTGTCGTATTGGGATTATGGGCGATATTTGTTATGGAACCTTTCTTTAGAGAGTTTTTTGTTTTTTTACATAAATTCTTTGGTTGGATTCCTTTATTTAGTTCGGAGCCTGCAGGTCGGAATTCACTTTTGGCGATAATAATTTTAGTGGTAATGCTTTTACCAATAGTGACCTCGATAGCTAGAGATAGTCTGAATCAAGTTCCCAAAAAGCTTAGGAATGCTTCCTATGGAATTGGTGCAAGTAGATGGAAAACTATATTTTCGGTAATTTTGCCTGCTGCATTATCAGGAATTATGGCAGGAGTTCTATTGGCGTTAGGCAGGGCAATGGGTGAAACCATGGCTGTAACGATGATTATTGGAAATTCTAATGCATTTAGTTGGTCACTATTATCTCCTGGATATACCATCTCTTCTATGCTTGCAAACCAGTTTGGTGAAGCCGATGGAAGTCAGGTCTCATCACTTTTTTATGCGGCTTTTGTACTAATGATCCTATCTTTAGTGGTTAATATCTTTGCTCAATGGCTAGTTAAGAAATTTAGTCTCAAATATTAGATGATTATGAATTCTCTTTATTACCAGAAAAAACTATCACGAAATGTAGGAGATAAATTTTTTACTTCTTTATCAGTTTTTTGTGCACTCATTGCAATTCTTCCTTTGATTTTTGTGGTTACATATATTCTTATTAAAGGGGGAGCTCAAATCACACCAGAATTATTTACTTTAGAACCAAATCCTCCTGGAGATGATTTAGATGCAGGAGGTATTAATCCTGCATTAATTGGGACACTAGTAATTACAACTATTGCTTCAATTATTTCCATACCAGTAGGTGTTGGCGGTGGCATATATCTAGCTGAATATTCAAACGGAGGACCTTTTTCAAAATTTATTAGATTCGGAGTTAATGTTTTAGCTGGTGTTCCTTCAATAATTGCCGGTGTATTTATTTATGCCTTAATCGTTTCAACAAAAATTTTATTTGGCAGTATGTACAGTGGTTTAGCAGGAGGTATGGCTCTTTCAATATTGATGTTGCCTACAGTTATAAAAACTACTGATGAAGGTTTAAAGTTAGTACCAAATGAATTAAGGTATGCTTCTCTAGGCATAGGAGCAAGTATGTATACAACAATATTAAAAATAACTTTACCAACAGCATTTAGATCTATTGCTACTGGGGTTGTGCTTGGAATCGCAAGGGCTGCAGGCGAAACAGCACCTTTGATATTTACTGCTTTATTTTCTTACTACTACATAGTAGGTTTTGAAGATTTGTTTTACGAGATGGGCTCATTAGCTGTCTTGATATATAATTTTGCCCTTGAACCTTATGATGCACAGAATAAACTAGCCTGGGCGGCTTCCTTTATTCTTGTCATATCAATACTAACAGTTAATATCTTTTCAAGGATATTGGCCGCTTTTACTGAGAAAACTAAGAGGGTATGAAATGATTAAAAACACTAAAAAGTCGCAAAAGAAAAACATTTTATCTCTTGAGGATGTTTCTATTAGTTATGGCACTTTTGAAGCGGTAAAAAATGTTTTTTTAAATTTTAAAGCAGGAGATATAACTTCACTCATTGGCCCTTCGGGTTGTGGTAAATCAACCGTTCTTAGAGCTTTGAATAGAATGAACGATTTAATCCCTAATTGTTCGTTAAAAGGGACAGTCCTGTTTGATGGAACTAATATTTACGACAAAAGAGTAGATCCAGTTGAAGTTAGAAGAAGAATCGGAATGGTTTTTCAGCAGCCTAATCCTTTTCCAAAATCTATCTACGAAAATATTGCATTCGGAGCAAGAATCAATGGCTTTACTGGAGATATGGATGAATTAGTGGAAAGTTCCTTGAGAAAAGCTGCTGTATGGAGTGAATGTAAGGATAAATTAAATGATAGTGGTTACTCTTTATCTGGCGGACAACAACAGAGATTATGTATCGCTAGAACTATTGCAATTGAACCTGAAATAATTCTAATGGATGAGCCATGCTCAGCTTTGGATCCTATATCTACCTTGAAAATAGAAGAGACGATGCATGAACTAAAGAAGAATTACACAATAATTATCGTTACTCATAATATGCAACAGGCATTAAGAGTTAGTGATATGACTGCATTTTTTAATGCTATTGAATATGAAGATGGTGATGGAGGGAAAGTCGGCTATCTTGCCGAATTTGATTCGACAAAGAAAATTTTTAACTCTCCAAAAGAAAAAACTACTCAGGAATACATATCTGGTAAATTTGGTTGAGGTTAAATTTTTACCTTTAAAAGAATGATTTTTACCTTTAAGAAGCACAAGGGGTAGACAAACAGTATAAATACCTATATAGTTATTTCGAATTAGTAAGTCTATCTTTGAAAAAATACCCTTTTCTTCCTTTCTTGATTTTTGCAGGGGCTCTAATAACAACTGCAACAATAGGATTGCCTGTATTTACTTCATAATTTAAAAGTATCACTATTGCAGGCATCTTATGGTTTCAATAATAAATAAAGAATTAATTGGAAGTCCTCATAAAACCTTAATAAAGGGAAATTTATTTGACTTTATAAAAATAAGAGAGAATATGAAACTGTGTGGGAGTGAAAAATCTGTATTAAAACCATTTTTTAAAATGGTTAATTTCTAATTTATTTATCATGGATAAAACTAAAGAACAGTTAGAAAAATTAAGAGAAGTAGCAGAAGCATCTCTTACAAAAACGGATGAACTTCAAAAAGTTCTTGCTCAAATCGAAGCTTTAATGTCTAGAGAGGAATCACAAACATTATCAAAGAAGAAATAATTATTTAAAAAATAATTTTAGGTTTTGTACTTTTAATTACACCTATATAATTCCATTGTAGTTATTAATTGGTTAAGCAGAACCCGTTCCAAAGTTTTCTGTTAGGTCTCGAGGTCTTACCTTCTTTAAGTAAAAGACCTCTTTAATTTGTTTGTTTTTATTATTTTTTTATAACTTGTTTATTTAGTTGATTACTTTATAGATTTCTTTCAAGCAGACATTTACATCGAAAGATTCAGTATTGACAACCTCTAATCCTGTTTTTTCTGTAACTTCAACAGTGGCATTGCATTCGTCTTGTTTAAGAGCCATATAACTTGGCTTTTTATCTTCTACGTCTAATTCAACACTTGATTTAGTATCTTCCTTATATTTCTCCATTACTAGTGTAAGTGCTTCTATCTCAACGGAAAAATTTTCATTTGCTTTTGCCACAGTTGGTATAACAAGAAATGGAAATAAAACCAAGGCTATTAATTTTTTCATTTCTGTAAAAAGAGTTTATTTTTTTTATAACGTGTATTGTCTGCTAAAGAAAGGGGCATTAGCTGTATAAATTTTTTATTATCTATTTTTACAAGAAGAATAGATTAATAAATATAAAATAATAGATAAATAAAATAAACGAGACCTTTAAGTATAAAATGGCATATCTAAATGAAAAATTTAAGTCACTTCAATAGGATTTTTTTTAGATTTTATTTCGATAATTTCTTTTTCAGAAACAATTGCCCATTTTTTGAATGACTTTTTGCAGGGATATCCTCCTGTTAAGTCTCCAAATGCAGGTAAAAATAAAATATTTTTATTCTTATCCATTGCAAAACATCTAAAAGATAATTTATCTCCATTGCTTTTTAAATAAATTTTCGGATGATAATGTCCACAAATATTCAAGGTTTTATTGTTTTCTAAATTAACTGGTTCATGGCTAAAGGTAATATTTTTAGTTTTTCTAATATCAAAAATTTTAATATTTTTAATATCACAACCTATATCATGATTTCCGAGGATGAGTTCAACATTAGTTTTTAGCAGTTCAGGAAGATTCTCAACTTTTTTTTGAAGAGTTTTATCTATTGAATATTTGCTGTGGAATAAATCTCCCAATATTATTAGCTTTTCAGGACTATAATTTTTTACTATTTTTTTTATTCTTGCGAAATTGTTTTTATCTGAATTATTAGTAAGAGGTATACCATTTTGCTGAAAATACTCAGCTTTCCCAAGATGAATATCGCATATTAACAATTCTTTGGTTTCAGGTATAAATAACGCTCTTGAAGGAAGCATCTCTAATAATGTATCTTCCCAATAAAATTTAAAAGAACTTTCTTTCATTTAATCACTATATTTTTTTATAAGTTTTTCTACTCTTTTTTCTATTGGTTCATTGCTTAAAGTATTTTTAAGTCTCTCAACTAATAAAGGGAAAGCAAAAGGAGTTGGAGTTTTTATCTCGTTAAGTAGAATTTTTAAATTTTTTAATCTTTCTAATGATTTAGATATTCTCTTATTTTCTAATTGATATTCTTTTACTTCTTGATGCGATTGTTTTATCAAAAGATGGCCTTCCTCATATTTAGTAAAGACATCGTAGAAAAGACTTGAACTTATTTGAAGTTGAGAGGAAGTTTTTGCTTTGGTTGGATTATTTTGATTTACAAGTCCACTTATTTGAGCAATATTTTTAAATCTACGTTTTGTTAATTCTGAAAAATTAATTGCATTTTCTAGATCTTCTTCTAATGTTTTGTTATCCAAAAAGTAATCAACTTCTTTTTTAATTATGGAAAAATCATAATCTTCTGCGGTAGTTAAGCTAAATCCAAAATCATTAGCAGTAATACTAAATGTAGATTGTTTTAATTTTGCCAATCTTAAAGCCCATAGAAAAGCAATTCCTTCATTTACAAATTTGCCATCAAGAGTAAAAACAAAAAGACTTGATAAATCCTTGGTTTTATATATTTCTATAAGGAATTCATCTTTCTTTGGAATATTTGAAAGAACCTTTTGTTTCTTAAATATTGGGCGTAATGAATTTAGTTCAGGATTTAAGTAATCATAGTCTTCTAGTTCGTTGCATATATCTATTTCTTTTCTCAAACTTTCACAAAGTAGATCAGAAATTGCCATTTGACCTCCAACCCATGCAGGGATTAGAGAACTTTTTTTTGTTGATTTTTTTACGTATAAAATCATATCTCTTATCCTTATAAATTTAAGCATTTTGCCTGCAAAGTAAAATGTATCTCCAGGATTTAATTTTGAAGCGAAATTCTCCTCTAAATTACCTAAGGATTTACCTTTCATATATTTAACATTCACAAATTTGTCACTTGTAATTGTCCCAATATTAAACTTATGCATTCTTATTAAAGATTTGTCTTTTACAAAATACTTAAAGTTTTCATTATTATTTTGTGAGTCTTCTTTAACTATCTTTTTATATTTTGGGTATGCTTTAAGACATTTTCCTCCATATTCTAAAAAGTCAAGACACCAATTCCAATCTTGATCTTTTAAGTTTCTATAACTCCAGCAATTTTTAATTCTTTCTTTCTCAATTTTCGGATCAAAGCCATTTCCACATGCCAAACTTATTAGATGTTGTAGAAGAACATCATAGGATAATTCAGGAAGTCTAATTTCCTCAGATATACCACTTTTTATTATTCTTCTCATTGCACTAATCTCTAATAACTCCAAAGAATTAGTAGGCATAAAAATTATTTTTGATTTCCCCCCTGGTCTATGAGCACTTCTTCCCGCTCTTTGGATAAGTCTAGCTAAATTCTTTGCACTGCCAATTTGAACTATTTGATCTACAGGTTGGAAGTCAACTCCTAAATCTAAAGAGCTGGTGCAGACTACCCATTTTATTAATCCGTCTTTAACCCCTTCTTCAACTCTTTTTCTATCTTCTTTATCAAGGGAGCCGTGATGAAGTGCGATTTTGTCTTCCATCTCTGGAAGAAAAAATTTAAGACATTGATACCATCTTTCAGATTGGTTTCTTGTATTGGTAAATATTAAGGTACTTTTATTTTTATCTAGGATTTTTAAAAGTGAAGAATGACTTCTAATTCCAAGATGGCCACTCCATGGAAAGGTCGTTTCCTCCTCTGGTAAAACACTTATAATTTCGATCTCTTTTTGAATATTTGTACTTATTATTTTGGGCTTAATAGCGCTCATACCAACTATTGCTCTTGCCGCTTCTTCAATATTTCCTATAGTTGCAGACATTGCCCAAATTTGTAAATTTTTTATATTACCTCTGAGCCAACTTAAAGATAATTCGCACTGGTTACCTCTTTTACTACCCATCAATTCATGCCATTCATCAATAATTATTGATGACAAATCTTTAAACAGATTGTTAGATTCTTTATTAGAAAGTAAAAGAGATAGAGACTCTGGAGTGGTGATAAGAATATTAGGTGGTTTAGTTAATTGCTTTTTCTTTCCATATGAGGTGGTATCCCCATTCCTAATTTCAACAGTGATTTCTTTATTAAAGTGTAAAGCTGCCAATTTTATGGAATTTTTTAGATCTCTAGTAAGTGCTTTTAAAGGAGTTATTAATAATACATTCACACTTTTATTATTTTTGGGATCTTCTATCTTTGATAGAGGTCCCATTAATGCAGCATAAGTTTTGCCGCATCCAGTAGGAACTTGTATTATTCCATTCTCTCCATTTAAAAATGCCTCCCAAGATTCAATCTGGTAGGGTAATGGCTCCCATTCATTTGTGAAGAAAAACTGTTTAATTTTAGAAATTAAATTATTTTGCTTATTATTTTGCGTAATATTTTTCATGATATTTTTTTCATCAGTTCATAAGCATTCTCTAGGCTATCTGCATCATGTATTTTTTTATCTTTTCTCCATTTTGTTATTCTTGGAAATCTTACTGCTATCCCTGACTTATGACGTTTTGAAATTTGTATTTTCTCAAAAGATATTTCGAATACCATTTCTGGTTTCAATGATCTAACAGGACCAAATTTTTCTATTGTATTTTTCCTTATCCATTTATCTAGTTCTTTAATCTCAATATTCGTTAAACCAGAATATGCACTTGCAAATTTAATTAATTCTTGGTCTTTCCATAATGCAAAACTATAATCTGTATACAGACCAGCCCTTCTACCGCTACCTCCCTTAGCGTAAATTAGAACAGCATCCAGTTGCATAGGATCAACTTTATATTTCCACCAAACACCTTTTTTTCTTCCAGAAGCGTATTTAGACGTCTTATTCTTAATTATTAATCCTTCAGTATTATTTTCTCGAGATTTTTCTTTATAATTTAAAGCCTCAGACCAATCTTTTGGATAGAGTAAATCACATATTTTGAAAATCTTAGAGATATTATTCTTAGTTTTATTTTGCCATTTTGAAAAATATTTTTCTAACTCAAATCTCCTATTTTCTAATTTAATTTCTCTTATATCTCTTCCATTAATCTCTAAAAGATCATACGCAACAAAAATAATTGGATATTTTATTTGGATTTCTTGAGTTGGAGATTTTCTATTTATTCTTTTTTGGAGAAAAGAAAAATCAAAGGCAATTTGTTCTTTAAAATTCCAAACTAATAATTCCCCATCAAGAACAAAATTATCTTTTATATGTGACATTTTCTCTACTAATTCTGGGAAAGATTCATTTACTAATTCTTGACCTCTTGTCCATAACGAAACATTGCCTGATCTTTTAATTAATTGCATTCTTATACCATCGTATTTCCATTCAAATTGAAAATTATTTATTGAATTTTTGAAGATTTTTTCTTCAATAGTATTTGCTAGAAGAAATGGAAATGGTTTGGAATTTAACTCTTGAAGATTGATATTCTTGTTAATTAAAAATTCATATGAATCAATTGAAGGTTTAAAATTACCCATCAACCTATGAGAAATAATCTCTTCCTCAATATTAATTAGTTTTGATATTGATTTTGTGATTAATCCGATAGAGACTCCTACTCTAAAAGTTCCTGTAAGTATTTTATTAAAAATTAGATGGTTATCTTCAGGTAATGTTTCCCAAAGATTTTTAATTTCTAAATTTTTCTCCTCCTCATTTAGTTTTGATAATGCAGGTATTGTTTCGCTTAGTAATTCATTGAGACTTATATTTGATAATTTCTTTTTTCTAGAATTAGTTTTATTTTTAAGTAATAACGTTATTACCTCAGCAGAATCACCAACTTTTAAATAACATGTATCAATTAACCATTGAGGATATTCATATATTTGAGAAAAAAGATTTTTTAAATATCTTCCACTAATAAATCTCTTATTACTTTTTCCAGTTAGTAAATATATTGCCCATGAATTATCTATTGGATCATTAGATAAAAAATAATTCTTTAAAACTTCAATTTTATTATTTGTACTATTTATTGAATCTAGATCGCCAAATAATTCTGAAAACTTTTTTAAGCTCATATTTATTTACCGAATAAAAGGACATTTATAGATTCCTTTTCAACTAAATATTTACTTAAAGCTTCACTATCTCCATGATGAAAAAATACATTTTTTGCTTCAGACTTTTTTACTACTTCCAGAATTCCATCCCAATCCGCATGATCAGAGATTGCGAATCCTTTATCATATCCTGATCTTTTTCTTAGAGCTCTTATTGACATCCATCCACTCGCGAAAGCTGTTTGAATGTTTTTGAAATTTTTTAAATAAGAACCTTTACTTAAAGATGGCGGTAATAATATTAGACTTCCTTTAAGTTCATCTATCTTTTTTTTATTTTCAATTTTTATAGTATCTTTAATATCAATTCCAAGTTCCCTATAACTATTGTTCATTTTGTGAATACTGCCGTGGGAATAAATATTACCTTCAAAATTTGTTTGACTAATTTCGTTTAACAATCTCTGAGCTTTTCCAAGTGAATAGCAGAAAAGTAAAGAAGTTTTTTCTGGTGAATTAGTTATCCATTTTGAAATATCATTTGCTACTTTATTTGATTCATCCCACTTAAATATTGGCAAACCAAAAGTACATTCGCTTATTAAATAATCAGTTTTTACTATTTCATATTGTTTGCAAGTCTGATCTTTTTGAAGCTTAAAATCACCTGAAATTAGCCATTTTTCTTCAGCAAAAATAAACCTTATTTGACTAGATCCAAGGATGTGACCGGATGGATGAAAAGAAATATTAATGCCATTTATCTTAAATTCTTCTCCATATTCAAAAGTCTTAATTTTGATATTATCTCCAACTCTTTCTTTAAGAAGTATCGCAGTTTCCTTAGTAGAAATGTATTCTTCACAGCCAAATGTAAAGTGATCAAAATGAGCATGAGTTATTAATGCCTTTTTTACTGGCTTGCTTGGATCAATCCAAATATCAGCAAGTTCACAATAAAGATTTCCATCTTTATATCTAATTAAATATTCTTGTTTAGTTCTCAAAACTACATCTCTTACAATGAAGTTAATTTAGCTAATTATGCCCACGCTTGTTTTGATAAAGCTATTGCTGAAATTGTTAGTAAAGCAATAACTACAAATTTATTACTCCAATTAATCATGAATGAACTAATTCTGTTAGAAGAAACTTTATTAGTTGGGAGAATCTTTTTCTGATTGATTACGTGATTATGTTCATTATTTTCTGAGTAATTTAAATCTTTAATCTTATTTATTAATTTAGATTCGCAAGTTGAAAGTTGTTCCACTTGATTTAATAAATCAACATCTTCTGGTCTTAATAGAGAATTTAATTCTTTAATTTGTATCTCATTGTTTGCTAGAAATTCATTAACTATCTTATCTGCCTCTAACCCATTTTTTATTTTTAAAAGAATGTCATCTCTTTCCCAGGATTTTTCAAGAGAATTTAAAATTTTGCTTATGCTCATATTAAGTATTTTTACTTATAATAAGTTATTATTTTTTTCTTCTGTGGCTTATTCTTTTAAGTAATTAGAAAAAATAAGTTTTATTTAAGATTTGCGAATTAATCTGTTTGCGAAATATTTTATCTTTACCTTTTCTACAATTTTTCTTGAACTGCTTTTGGATTTATCTTTATTTAAATTGATTACTTCATCTGTAACATTTTTGCCAGTTTCAAAATAACTTTTAATTTTTTCTAATTCTTCTTTGTTTAATCTTTTTGCCGCACCTTTTGCATTGATTCCAAGTTTCTTGCATGCTAATAGTATTCTATTGCTCCCGACCTTAAGATCTTTGGCAATTGTGAAAATTGGAGTGTTGATAGGCATTATTTTCTTCACTAAGGAATTTATTATTAATAGTATATTTATAAATTAGAAATTAAATATATTTTTAACTAATATTAATTTCAAATATTTTTGATTAATTAAGCTGCTTCATCTTCGAATTTGTTTAAATCATTAAACTTTTTTTTCATGGTTGGGTTATTTCTAGTTAATTTCTTTACTGTTAAATCTTGAGATTTGCTGTCTGCAGATAAAAGATGTTTTTTCGAGAGAATTAAAGCCTCTTTAGTTTTTTGTAAATGGGTTATTGATTTATCAATTTCTGAAATTGCATCATTAAATCTATCTTGAGCTTGTGAAACATTTTTACCAAACGCATTTTTGAACTGCTCAAGTGTATTTTCAAAATTAGTTATATCGTAATTCTCGCGTTTCATTAAATCAATTTGTGATTTGTATTTTAAGGTTTCCATAGATGCATTTCTTAATAGAGAAATAATCGGTAAGAAAAATTGCGGTCTAATAACGTACATTTTTGGAAATCTATGAGAAACGTCTACTATGCCAGAATTATATAGTTCACTATCTGGTTCTAACAAAGAAACAAGTACTGCATATTCACAAGATTTTTGTCTTCTATCTTTATCTAATTCTTTTAAAAAATCTTCGTTTTTTCTTTTATTAGTTCCATTTGAACTTTCATTCTTCATCTCAAACATTATGGATACGACTTCGGTTTTATTTGCATCAAATTCTCTAAATATATAGTCCCCTTTACTTCCAGAGGAAGCATCATTATCCTTTTCGAAATATGAGTTTTTAAATGAGGAGGCACGATTTAAATTAAATTGGGTTTCGCAATGGATTTCTAAGGTTTCTCCAACCATCTTTGTAGATAATCTAGATTTCATTTCTCTTAACTCCTGAATGGTAAGGTCTCTTTCTTTAATTTTGCTTTTAAATTTTTCTTCAATTAATTTTTCATTAATTGAATGTTCAAGCCTCATTTTTTCAATGGAATTTGTTAAGGATGAGTTCTCTTTCTCTAAATTAGTAACAGCTTCACTGACTTTGTTTTTTAAAGATAATTCTGAAATTAAAGACTGGGTTTTGATTTCATCTTTTAAGTTGATTAATTCATTATTCAGTGAATTAATTTTATTTGTTGCTTGATTTTTTAAATCAATAAGAGCATTTGTTTTCTTTTCTTCAGCTATTTTTAACTTAGATTCAAGAGTTTGGATCTCAGAATCTTTAATGCGATTTTGCTCTATTAATTGTATTTTCAACTCACGTTTTAAAATTTCAATAGCTTTTTTATTATCTTCTTCAGCCAAAATAAGTCTTTCTTTTATTTGCTTGTTAAATTCTTTGTCTTTGATCTGAAGAAGTATTTCTTCAAAGCTGCTGGGATCAATTCGAAAAGTTTTGCCACACGAAGGACATTTAATATCTTTCATTTTTTCATTACAACATTTATATTAGAGAGGATTTAATATTCGAGTTAGGTAAAAATGAATATTATTCTGGACTAAGAATAAACAAAGATCCAAGGTTATGCATTAAAAAAAATAATTAATAAATTAAAGTCATATTAATCCAGATTCCTTAAGTATATTAATTTTATTTGCTAATTCAATATCTGCAGAAGATATTGAGCGATCTAAAGTTTTGTGAGAAGAAGCTGTGTAACCACTGTCATCAACAAATTCATCTTCCGCATCTCTTAAGTGGGTATTCTCATTTTGGAGATCTTTATAATTATCCGACTTGTATATATTTGACTTAATGCTATTGCTATATCCAAAATTAGCTATTCCTCTGGCATCTAGTGCTTCCTCAACTAATATTCCAACTACCTTAGATCTACTTATAGATTCGCTCTTGGATATTTCATCAATAATTTCAAGAACTCTTTTTCGAGGGAGATATCCTATCCTTTTAACTTTATTTTCCATGAATCTTTAGATATGTCAGTATTGTAACACTTCTGTTAAATTTAAACAGAATTTGATTGATTGCACAATGTGTTAATTTAAAAATGAGATTAAATTTTAATTATTGAGGACACTTGTAAAAGGTATTTCTAAAATAGACATGAAAATGGTTTAAGAAACTTTTCTAATTACTCTTTCAGATTTGGTCGGATTTCTGAAAATTTCTTAATTTAAAATCTAAGTATTATGAAAGATAAACTATATGACAATGCTGATAGCTTTGCAATGTCATTTGATGAGGAATGGAAAAATATTAATTGTGATGATTTACTATTAAAGATAGATAAAGTATTTGAACTTTTGTCAGAACATCCTTTTTTAATCTCCAATCCAGAAAATGCAAGAAAAATAGCAGAATTCAGAATATTTTCATTAAAGAAATTTCAATAAATATTAAAATTAATTTAACTTAAATTTTTAGGATTTAATCAACATTACTTTAGATTTAAATAGTTGGGGAATTAAAAAACCCCTTACTATATAAAAATATTAATATGCCAATTATTGGACCTAATCCAAATACAAAAAGAACTAATTTTGCAGAATTTTTTGTTTCACCTAATTTCTGTTCTATTAATTTTGAATTAGTTTGAGTTTTTTTTGATTTTTTCTTTTTCATGAAGGCTACATTACTACAAAGCAGTTTTGAAAGATTTTGATATGTAAATGATTTTGGATTAAATTTCCAATTTAATAAAAATTATATGACATTATAAAAAAGACCATATTGTATAATGTAAAGATCATAAAGGAAATATGAGTGCAACTAAGAGAGAAGAAGTATGTTCTCACCTTAGATATATAAGGTTAGAGCTTAGAGAAATGCATCAAATGCTTATTAAAGAAGATTTGTTGCCTGATCTTAATGAAGCAAGGGAAGTACATGCACAACTTGATGCTTTATTAGATTTATTATCAGAAAAAACAGTAAAGAAGATAAAAAATCAATTTTGAAATTTCCGACTATTTTGAATTTATTAAAGATAATTTGTTGCTGATTCTATTTTTTTTCGATTATCGTGCATCTGTTCTAATTTATTGTAAATTTCTTTAATTTGTATTTGTATTAAATCAGTTGAATTTATATTGCTTAACGCATCCAAAGCTGACAGAAGGCTTTCCTTGGCTTCAATTAAATGTCTACATTCCTTACTGCCTGCTTCGTATGACATGGGATTTAATTAAAGAAATTGATTATCTCAAATATATTAAAGATTCTTCCGTATTGCTTGATACTCTTATCAAATCTACGCTTATTATTGTGATTTTCAATACTGAATTAAAAATCATTTTTACTAGGATTTAATAAAAAACTATGAAAGAAAACTCAAACGACTATAATTTCTGCATTAATTTAGCTTTAGATAATGCAAAAAAAAGAATTAATCTACTAGATAATTCTGATAAAAAGTGTGTTTTAGAAGAATATAAGGAATGGATTAATGATGGAATAAATAAGCATACAGTTTTATTGCTAAGAGATGATCCGATCATCTGAAATTATGTAAAAATATTTTCTAATTCTTTGTATTAGAGGTAACGCTGAATAAAAAATAAAGACTCACAATAAAAATAACTGCTAAGATAATAGTTAACGAAGAAAAATTATCCATATTTATATCTATTTAAAGCATTAATTTAACTATAGCAGTTTAATTAAATACTTCTTCAAAATTAGTTTTCTTTAAAAAGAGAAAGTATAAATTTATTCAAATTTTCTTTTTCTAAAAATATCTTTTTATTATAGGTTGTTAATTTCTTGAAAATTAAATTAACTAAGTGTTCTGATTTTGTAATCATAATTTAAAACTATTTTTCTAATAAGTAAATTTTCTCTTTACCTATTTTATCTGGCTTTGTTATTTTGCATCCTTTATCTTTTTCCATATTACAATCTTTTGTGGCAGGAACAGATTTCCAGGTACAAATTTTTTCTTTGGAATCTTCTTTTAAAATTTTCCATCCATCATCTAAGTATTCTGAAATACCATTCTCACCACAGGAAAACTTTATTTCCATTCTTTCCTTTTCTAAATTAGATTTCTCATCAATATTTTTTTCCAAATTTTCCAAAGGATACTCTTTATTAATTGATGTCCTACAAGAAATTAGGAAAATTGCAATTAGAATTATTTGTGAAAATTGTTTTATTTTGTTCATTTTTTTAACTTTTGATGTTTCTAAATTATTCAAATTATAATTTATTTTGATTCGATTAATTTTAATAGTTTATCCATTTTATTCATCAATTTTTTTATATCATCTGGCTTTGGTAATATTAATTCTTCCGTTACTTCTAAATGCATTTTCTTTAAGTTTTGCCTCAAATCTTTTAAATGCAATTTTACGTTTTCTTTCTTTTGTTTTATATCAGTCATAGGATTAAAACTTAAACTTTATTAAACTTAAAGTTACTATCATAATATTGTGATGGTTATAAAGAGAAAATAATTAAAATTTTAATTTTTTAAATTTTCTATTTCATAGATTTCTTCTCCGCCATTACAAAAATTTGTAGATAACATTTTTATTTCCTTATTACTAATTCCTGTTGTGTTTCTATTTTTAATAATATAATTTTTGGCAATCTTTTCACAATCTAATTTGTTTTTTGCATGTTTAATAACTGGATAAAAATATACCAATGAAGTGATTGCAAAAAAATATGTTATTAATGATTTTTTATCATTTTTAAAAAATTCTTTAGACCTTTTTTTGGCTTTTAATATTTTTATTAGTAATTTATCTGGTAATCCTATTTGAACAAATAATATCTCTACCCACCATGGAAGATGCTTATCTTTCTTTTTCTTTGAGTTTTCGTAATTATTCATTTTCTTAACTTCATGATTTTGGTTTCTTATCTCTGCAGGAGTAGTTGTTTCTTTTTTATTCATATCATCGTGTGATTTATTTGGAATGTAGAGGATTTATTTTGATTTGGAAACTATATTTTTATTTTATAAGTTTTAATTTAATTTTTCTATGAATTTGGGTATTGTTAATCTGTATTTAAAAATTTTAAATGGCAAAAAAAAGAAGGAAGTTAAATAAAGATTTTGAGAGAAAGATATATTCATCAAAAAAAAATGTGGAATTAGTTTTAGCAAAAATATATGATATCGATGATGAAGACATACAAAAAGAATATATGAGTGCTTTTAACAGAGTGGTTCACTTATACGATGAATTAAAAGAAGATTATGAAGGACAAGGATTTTCTGATAATTCGGAAGAACTTTTAACAAACTATAAAAAAGCTTTTAATCTTTTCGAATCAGAATATGAAATTTAAATTCAATTTTAATTTCTAATTACCTTTTGTAAGGTTTTACTGGTATTTCAATTAACTTTCCTTTTTGGAGATCAGATTTTTTCTCTTGTAAATTTTTTATGCAAGAGTATACTCTTTTTTCCTTTTTGCAAAATCTTTTTATTTGGTAGTCAGTAAGCGAGAATGATTCATTATTAAATGATAAAAAAGCTAATAAAAACAAAGATAAATTGAAAACTAATTTCATTGCTTTTCTCCTGACTATTTTCTAATTCTCTTTTAGTTAATTACTTTTTATTATAATTATCTAAGATTTGTTTTAATTCATCTTTACTTAAGTCTGTTGAAATAAAAACTTCTTGGGCTGTTTTACCCTTTCTTGCTATTGCTTTGTATCCGTTTATAGTTTTTACCGATAATCTAATTATCAATTTAGAAGACCTTCCCCTTGATTTTGATATAACAGCAGGAGTTATTGTCTTGATATTTATGTTTTGTGCTAACTTTTCTAGTATTGGAATTAGACCCTCTATATTTGTACTATGGTTTAAAACTAACCTTCCCAATTTCAATTTATTTTTATTCTATTGAGAAAATTATGTTTCTGAGAAATTAACTTTGCTTTCAAATGATAAAAAAATTTTGAAGTTCTGTTATATTTATAAAAACGATTAAATTCAAATGATTTTTCAAATAGGTTGGGCTGCGTTGGCTGCTATTTTTACTTTTTCAATTGCCATGGTTGTTTGGGGAAGAAATGGTGATGGATCTATTGATATATGATTTCATTTTTAAATTATGAAGTCTATTTAACTAAATTTCTTATCTTAACGTCGTTCTTTTTACTCATATTCATAACATTCGCTGTAATATATATATCCTATGTCTCTTGGAAAGATAAAAGAAGATTAAAAAAATAGATATTATTATTTTTGGTCTTTTTTCTTATCCTTAATTCTAAGCTCTTCAATTAATTCTTTTGCTTGTTCCATTTTTGATATGCTGCTTTTGTAAATCCCAATATCTTTCTCTGCTTTATTAGCAGATAAGCTTAACTTCTCAAAAATATCAGAGGTCATCTTATTTGTCTCAGACTCATTTTTCTCTTGCAAATCTTTGGAGTTTGAAATTAATATATATATACCTAAGTTCAAAATCCTCGAAGGATAGAGTTTAGAATTACTTTTTTCTATTAATAATGACAAAATATCTTTAGATGATTTATCCTTAAATTCCTTTTGAGATTTTTTAGATATTTCATTAATTTCCTTCGCCTCAAACTTTGTAGAACTGCATAAAGATTCAAAAAGAAGATCCAAATGTTTCTCAGGTTTGTATCCTTTCATTAATTCTTTGAATGTTTCGGTTAGACCAATACAAAAGAGATAATCTTGTGTAAATTCATTTTGATGATTTAGAAGATTTAGTTCGACAAGTATTTCGTCAACTATTTTTTTATACAAACCCGGAATGACGTAGGGGAATTTTTCATGAAATAATTTTTTGCTATCTGAAACAGTCAATTTTTCTTTCAATTTTTTATATGTAAACCTTAATAAGGTTAGCGTATGTTGACTCAATATCGTTAATATCTAATAAACAGATAAATATTATTATGATCCCTTTAGTATTAGAAGAATCTGGTGGCAGTGAAAGAGTCTTTGATATTTATTCGAGACTATTAAGAGAAAGAATAATCTTTTTGGGAGAACAAGTTACTAGTGAAACCGCTAATAGAATTGTTGCTCAATTATTATTCCTAGAAGCAGAGGACCCAGAAAAAGACATTTATATGTACATAAATTCGCCAGGCGGATCTGTCTATGATGGATTAGGCATTTTTGACACAATGCAACATGTTAAGCCGGATATTCATACGGTTTGTGTAGGTTTGGCAGCTAGTATGGGTGCATTTTTGCTGGCAGCAGGTACTAAAGGTAAAAGAAGTAGCCTTAGACATTCAAGAATAATGATTCATCAACCACTTGGAGGTGCTAGAGGACAAGCCAGTGATATAAGAATTCAAGCAGATGAAATTTTGTTTTTAAAAGAACGCCTTAATACTGAGTTATCAGAAAGAACTGGAAAAGATTATGGCACTATTAAAGAAGATACAGATAGAGATTTTTATATGTCTCCCAACGAAGCCGTTGAGTATGGATTAATTGATTTGGTCTTAGATAAGAAACCAATAAAAGTTTAGCTTAATAATTGAGGTGTTCTCTCTTTCTCAGGAATTTTGGTGAATTTGGAGAGAATACTTACAAATTCATCACCATCTAATGTTTCTTTTTCGATTAATAGGTCAACTATCTTATCCATAGCTTCTCTGTTCTTGCTAACTATGTCGTAAGTTTCTTTATAACATTCCTTTACCATTACTCTTACACTTTCATCTATTTGCTTAGAAATTGAATCGGAAACTTCACTTCTAGTCATTAAATCTCTACCAACAAATACTTCTTGATTTCCACTTTCTAAAGCTATCGGACCTAAATTACTCATTCCGAATCTAGTAACCATTTGGCGGGCCATTGAAGCAACTTGTTGGAAATCACCTCCCGCTCCTGTGGTAATCTCACCTTCTCCAAAAACTACATCTTCAGCAGCTCTTCCTCCTAAAGCACCCATTATTCTTGCTTTAAGTTGGGCTCTACTAACAAGGGTTTGTTCGTCATCTGGGGTAAACCAAGTTAATCCTTTAGCTTGACCTCTTGGAATGACGGTCACTTTTTGAACAGGATCATGGGCTTTAACAAGTGAACCTATGAGAGCATGGCCAACTTCATGATAAGCAATTAATCTCTTGCTTCTACCATCTGTTAATGGAGAACCTTCCATTCCTGCAACAATCCTATCTACAGAGTCATCAATTTCTGAAATACTTATAGAGTCTTTTCTCCTTCTTGCGGTTAATATAGCAGCCTCATTTAATAAATTTGCTAAATCTGCTCCAGTGAATCCTGGTGTTCTTCTCGCAATACTTTCAAGTGTTAAATCCTCTTGAAGTTTCTTATTCCTAGCATGAACTTCCAATATTGATAGTCTGCCCTTAATATCAGGAGCATCTACAGTTACCTGCCTATCAAATCTACCTGGTCTCATTAACGCTGAGTCTAGAACATCAGGCCTGTTTGTGGCTGCAATTATTATTATGCCACTATTACCTTCAAAACCATCCATTTCAGTAAGTAATTGATTGAGAGTTTGTTCTCTCTCATCATTACCTCCACCGATACCTGCACCTCTTTGCCTTCCGACTGCATCGATTTCATCAATAAAAATTAAACAGGGACTATTTTCTTTAGCTCTTTTGAAAAGGTCTCTAACTCTACTAGCTCCAACACCAACAAACATTTCAACAAATTCAGAACCTGATAATGAGAAGAATGGCACACCAGCTTCACCTGCAATTGCTTTAGCCAAAAGAGTTTTACCAGTACCAGGAGGTCCTACCAATAGAACCCCTTTGGGAATTCTTGCTCCTACAGAAGTAAATTTTTCTGGTTTTTTTAGAAAAGTGACAACTTCTTGCAAATCCTGTTTAGCTTCATTAACGCCTGCAACATCATCAAATACAACTCCTGTTTCAGCCTCCATTGCAAATCTTGCTTTAGTTTTTCCAAACTGCATTGCTTGGCCAGGACCTCCAGGCATACCATTTGACCTCCTCGCTAACAAAATCAAACCTCCAATTAAGATAGCCGGGAAGAGTAAATTACCTAAAATACCTAATGCAGGAGGAGCTGTTTTTATTGGATGAACGTCAAAACTAATTCCCTCATTTTTTAAAATATTTATAAGTTCTGGTGTTAAGCCGGGAAGATCTACACGCAACCTTTGAACTTTATTATCTAAATCCGAATCTATTGTCTCTATAACTGCATTTCTACCTCCTTCAAAAATATCAACTGATGTAACCCTTCCTGAGTTAATGTAATCTAAAAATCTGCCGTAACTAACCCTTGCTACCGCTGAATTTCTTGGTGCAACAGTAGTGCCATTAGATTTAAGCGAATCAACGTTACTTGAAGATAAAAATTGGTAGGAAAGCGCAATTACTAAAAGAATAGGTAAAGCCCATAAAATTAATGTTTTAATTTTTTGATTCATTAATTTGTAGAAAGTCAATTCTAGGATTCTAGAATGAATCAGTGCATTTCGTTGATATTTTCTCTAACTTTATGCTTATACTACTCCTTAATGTATCTAATTTATAAATGAAATTTGAGATCAACGATAAGGTTAAGTTGATTGCGCCAGTCTCTTACTTGAAGACTTCGGATAATATGCCGATGTTAAGACCACCTGATCTAGTGGCAATTGATGAAATTGGGGAAATCCTTTCAATTAAATCTCCAGATACTGTTGAAGTAAAGTTTAGGAGAGGTTCGTTTTTAATAGATATTGATAAGATTGAGAAAAACTAATCTAAAAGTTTTTCTTCCACCTATTAGAAATTTCTAAACATATTTTTTTATTTCCAGAAATACTCAGAAAAGGTTTTGAAAAATACTTATTAGTTAATTTGAAAATATCTAACGAAGAAATATCCTCTATTTTTGAATTTAAATCGTTCTCAGAAATTGGTGAAACATCATAACTAACTAACTGTATCTTTCTCTGTAAAATTTCATCTAGTGATTGATTTCCTAATAAAAAAGAACCTTTTAGTTTTTCTTTTGCTAAAAAGATTTCAGCATTAGTCAACGGATTTAAAAGTAAATTTTTCCATAGTGTTGATAAAAGTTCAAAAGCAAAAAGTGCTTGATCATTAGATACGGATAAATAAATTAAAAATGGGGCATTTCCACTCCTTACAGGATAATAAACACCTAAATCGTAAGTGATACCATGTTTTTCTCTAAAAAGTTTAAATAAAGCAGCGCTCATTCCATAAGATAAATATGACTCCAAAACCTTAAGAGGAAAATATTCACGACTTCTTCGCGAGCAAGTTTGGCTCCCCATCATTATTATTGTTTGATTTGAATCACTATGATTGAAATCAATTCTATTGTTAGGACTTAAATCGTGATTTATGGGTCTTGATTTTTCTTCTAAGGGTTTTTTTTCTAATGTATCAATACTTATTCCATTTATTTCTGAATTATTTGAAATTAAATACTGATCTCGACTTTTGAAATTTTTGTACTCAAGCAAAACATCTTCATAGGTAATATTTGAGACATCATTTGCATTGCCATGCGTATTAAAGGCATAAGGATGATTTGAGTAAACTATTCTTTTCCAGTTTTCAAAACAGATATTAAATGGATTCTCTTTATCTTTTTTAATGTGATCAATAGAAGATTTTTTTACTTTTTGAAATTCAATTTCTAAAAGAGTTGGTTTATTAATTATTAAATCTAATAAAGGGAATAATTTAGTGAAATGTTCATTTAGGGATTTAATGCTTATTGAAATACCATCTTCAAATATTTCTTGATTTAATTCTGCCCCATACGACTCAATATACTCAGAGAGTGAGAAATTGTTAAAACCTTCACATCCTCTGGTAAGTAATGAACAAAGGATCTTGTTTATCCCTTTTTTGCCAGTACTATCCATATTACTCCCCCCTTTAATCCAAATTGAAGCAGTTGAAAAATTTCTTTTTTTATTATTTAAAAAATATCTTTTTAACATCTAGCAGGGGATGCAACTAAAGTGAATTTCTCTCCACCGATATATTCTGTAATCTCTTTGAAGTTATCCAAGTCATTCCAATATTTTAAATGACTCTCTAAATTATTTATTGAAGATATTCTCCCCCAAAGAAGTTCATTTCCAAAGAATGAAGAGAGTTGTGTAGATGTCTCTAAATTAAAGATATAATTACTTTTGACAATATTTATTGCTTTTTTTATTTCATCCAAAGCCAAGGATTGACAATTTGAGATCTCATCTATTGTTTTATTAATTTGCTTTTCTACTAAATCAATATCTTTGGATTCACAACTTGCTTCCATTATAAATAATCCTCCTAATTCTCCAGCATTTACATCTACATATACCGATTCAACAAGATTACTATCTTCTTTTAAAATTTTAACTAATCTGCTGTTTCTTCCAACAGAGAGTATTGATGCTAATATCTCTAGTCCAATAATATTTTTTTGATCATTTAGGTTTGGGATAAACCAAGCCATAAATATTCTTGAAAACTCTAAATTATCAAACTTAACTGACTCTCTACCATTCCTAATTTTTAAAGAAGGTTTATTTTTTAGATTTATTGAATTTGGTCTTTCTTTTATGCCAGATAGATCACTTTTTTCAAAAATTTTATAAATTTCTTCTGAGAGATTCCCCGCAATTGCAATACAAATTTTTTCGGTAGTGTAATGTTTGCGATGAAATTTTACAAGATCATTTATCTCTAAGTTTCTAATACTATGTTCAGTTCCCAGAATCGAATTGGCATAATTAGGACTTAACCAAACCCTTTTCAAAAAATAATTAAATAGTCTTTCTTCAGGTTGATCATTTTGTTGTTTTATTTCATCAATAACTACCCCTTTTTCTTTCATAAATTCATCAGGATTAAAATCTGGAGCAACGACTATATTTGTCAAAAGAGCAAGTGATTCTTTAAAGTTACTTGGTGGAACTAAGACATGGTAATGTACATCATCATAACCAGTTGAAGCGTTACTTAATCCGCCCAGTGATTCAATTTTATGGTCAAACTCACCTGGCATTATTTTGTTAGATCCTTTAAAAATCATATGTTCTAGAAAATGAGCAGTGCCGTTTTTATCAACATCCTCAAATGAAGAACCTGCTTTGCACCAAATATCAATGCTTATAAGCGGTAATTCTTTATTATCCACAAACACACATCTAGTTTTGCTTGAATGGGTGTAGTAGTTAACATCTCCTACGTTCATTTAGGTAATCTCTTTAAATTCTATTTTGGTACTTTTTAGCCTTGTTGTCTGAATCTTTAACTAAAACAAAATTAACTGACCCTCTTATTTTGGATTTATTACAAAATATTAGAGAGCATAGATCTATGCTTGAGGACCTTAAGAGTATAAAAATTGATCCAAAACTAACTAATATAATATCTAAAGAGATAGGAAGAGAACTTTATATTGAAAATGAATTTCATAAAGCAAAAGGTTTTAGAAAGTTACATATTGAAGTAGCAGAATTTTCAAAGAATCTTAAAATATTACACTGCGTTTTTTTCCCTGATCCAAAGTTTGATATCCCAATTTTTGGGATGGATTTAGTAAAAATAAATGATATTGTTTCTGCAGCCATTGTTGATTTATCCCCAGCATCGCAAAAACAAGGCTTGAAATACGAAAAATCACTTTCTGAAGTTGATAAAAGTTCTTTTGCATCTTTGAGAGAGATTCCTAAATGGGGGGGGATTTTTTCTAATAATGTATTTTTTGCTTCCTTAAAAAGTAAATCCGAAAAAAATGATTTTTGTAGAGTTGTGGATCAATACCTTACTATTTTGATCAAATTAAGTAAGAAAGCTAAACCTGAAGTAAATGAGGAAATTATCCAAGAGAGAATAGATTTTCAAAAAAATTATTGTGTTCAGCAAATGAAAAATGAGAAGACTAGCATGGTTCTTTTAAAATATTTTGATGAAAAATGGGTCAATAACTATATAAAAACAGTACTCTTCGATTTTTGATGAAATTAAAAATATTTAAAAATTTATTTATTTATTTTTTATTATTTACACCAATATCTCTTGGGATTATTTCTTGTTCTGGAAATAATAAATCTAATTCAAAATTTAAAGAGGAAATAACTTCAGATTTCATACCTCCTATTACAGCTGTTGCGGCACTTGGTCAACTTTCTCCTTCAGGAGAGATTAGACAACTGGCAGCTCCCATAAGTCAGTTCGGCTCTTCCCCCCGAATCGTCGAAATTTTAGTAAATGAAGGAGATTTCGTAAAAAAAGGTGATATCCTCGCAATCTTTGAAAATGGAGAAAAATTAATTGCTGATCTTGAAAGAAACGAAAATCTAATTAATACTATTAACGAAGAAATCACCTTAAAGAAAGATCAAATTGAGAGGTATGAGTTAGCTTTGACCAAAGATGCATATTCTTTTGTAGAGTTTTCACAGAGAAAAGATGAATTATTAAAATTGCAAAAACAGAAAATAAACCTTATCGGAGATCAAAAAAATATCAAGATAGATCTATTTAATTCAAAACTAAGGAGTCCAATCGATGGTTTTATCCTTGGAATAAACACGAGAGTAGGTGAAAGACCGCAAAATGAGGGGATTTTGGATATTGGTTCTAGTCAAAAGATGGAAGCTTTGATAGAGGTTTATGAATCTGATATCGATAGAGTCTTTATTTCTCAGAATGTTGAATTGAGCAGTGAGAATGGAGGTTTCCAAAAAAATCTTAAGGGAAAGGTGATTAGGATTAGTCCTCAGGTAAAACAAAGAAAAGTTCTATCGACTGATCCAACAGGGGATGCTGATTCACGAATTATCCAGGTACTAGTAAAACTAGAGCAAGATTCTATAGATATCGTTCAAAACTATGCAGGAATGAAAGTGATTGCAAAATTTATTCCCTAATGAGTTTTTCTTTTTTTAAATTTAGAAAAATACCATTAGCTTGGTTGTTATTAACTAGGCAACCATTAAGGCTAGCAGTTGCCATAGCTGGAATCAGTTTTGCAGGGATTTTGATGTTTATGCAATTAGGTTTTAGGGATGGTTTATTTGACACGAGCGTAACTATTCATAAACTTCTAGATGCTGACCTTGTTTTGATAAGTCCCAGATCAAAAAGTTCTATAAGCATGAGTGGATTCCCAAAAAGAAGATTAATTCAAACTCTCGCAGTAGAAGATGTTGAAAAAACTGCTCCCGTTAATCTAAATTATTTACTATGGAGAAATCCCGAAAATCTTAAAACTAGATCTATACTTGCATTAGGTTTTAATCCCTCCGATTCACTTCTTTTAGATGAGGGATTCTCAAGTAAAGCTTATAAATTAAGAAATCCATCAAGAGTTCTTTTTGACAAACTATCTAGACCTGAATTTGGACCGATTGAAGAATGGTTCTTATCTGAAAAAAAAGTTGAGACTGAGGTTGCTGGAAAAAGAGTAATTGTTGAGGGCCTTGTGGAGTTGGGACCATCTTTCGGTGCAGATGGTAATTTGATAACTAGTCGAGAAACCTTCTTAAGACTTTTTCCTGCTAATCCTCCTGGCAGTATAGAAATTGGTTTGGTAAAGCTAAAAAAAGGATCTGATCCTGAATTGATTTCAATGATATTAAATAACTCACTCCCAAATGATGTTAGGGTTCTTACAAAAAATCAATTTATAGAATTTGAGAAGAATTACTGGAAAAATAGTACTGCAATAGGTTTTATATTTAGTTTGGGAGCATTGATGGGTTTCGTTGTAGGGTGTGTGGTTGTTTATCAAATTCTTTATAGTGACGTTACAGATCACCTCCCAGAGTACGCTACCTTATTGGCAATGGGGTATAGACTTAAGTCCCTTTTCTTTGTTGTAGCTAGAGAGGGGTTTTTGTTGGCATTGTTTGGTTATTTACCTGCTTATTTTTCTGGCCAAATACTTTACTCAGTTATAAGAAGTTCTACTAAATTACCAATAATAATGGATGCAGATAAAACTGTTTTAATTTTCGTATTAGTTTTAGTTATGTGTATGGGTTCCGCCGCTGTAGCGATGCGCAAATTAGTTGACGCTGATCCTGCCGAAATTTTTTAATAATTGAAGATAAATGGTTAAAGTTAATAAATTAAAAAAAAATGTTAAAAACCTTAAAACAGTCTCAATAAATAATCTGAGTCACTTTTATGGAAAAAATGAGAATAAAAAACAAGTTCTTAATGACGTTAATTTAAATATTGATAAAGGAGAGTTGGTCCTTTTGAAAGGACCTTCTGGATGTGGTAAAACGACTCTCCTAACATTAATTGGTGCTTTGAGAACCTGTCAAAGTGGAGATTTAACTGTATTAAATAATCAGTTAAATGGAGCATCAAGGAAAACTCGTCAGATTCTTAGAAGAAGTATTGGAATGATTTTTCAAGGTCACAATCTTCTTAGATGTTTAACAGCAGAACAAAATGTCCAGATGGGCGCAGATTTAATAAAAGGTTTAACATATTTGCAAAGACGTGAGATAGCACGTAATTGGTTGTCAGCAGTAGGATTAGAAGAACATCATAAAAAATTGCCAAATGACTTATCTGGTGGGCAGAAACAGAGAGTAGCAATTGCTCGAGCTTTATCTGCTAAGCCAAAACTCTTATTAGCTGATGAACCCACTTCTGCACTAGATAGCGTCACAGGAAGGGAAATAGTAACCCTTTTAAGGAAACTAGCAAAAGAACAAAATTGTTCTGTACTTATGGTGACTCATGATCCAAGAATTTCTGATATGGCTGATAGGATATTAAATATGGAAGATGGTAAAATATATAGTGCTCATAGTGAGCTAATATAATTAAAAGTTAAAAATTTTATGTCTAAGAGAAGGAATCTAAAAAAAGAAAAGCAGGAACGTAATAGAGCCTATGCTAGAAAATTCAAAAAAAGGAAATTAAGAACTGATGGAAGACCTGATGGTGGAAACGTTACTGGTACAGCAAATAATGGCGGTGCAGCTGATTAGGGAATATCTTTTATTTTTATCTTTTGGATTTCAAAATATTATGCATATTTAAGACTTAATCATGAATGTAAGTATTGTTATACCGACTTACAATAGATTACCCATATTAGAGAAATGTCTTTTTGCGCTTGAGAATCAACAAATAAGTACAAATATAAGTAATTATGAAGTAATAGTAGTTGATGATGGATCAACTGATGGGACAACCTCATGGATAAATAAAAACAAAGCTAATCTCCCACACGTTGTTCTATTTCAGCAAGAACATGGAGGGCCAGCACTTGGGAGAAATCTGGGAGTGATTAAATCGAAATATGAAATTATTATATTCATTGATAGTGATCTTATTGTTTTAGATAATTTTATAAATTGCCACGTAGAAAAACTACTTGCCTCTTGGAAAAAAAATGATAAAAAATGTTTTACCTATGGCTCGGTAGTCAATACATCTAATTTTCTGAATCCTCAGAGTGAAAAACATAAAATAATGGACACTTCTTTTGCCTATTTTGCTACTGGGAATGTAGCGATATCAAAAGAATTGATTTTAAGTGTGGGATTATTTGATACTTCTTTTAGTCTTTACGGTTGGGAGGATTTAGAACTTGGAGAAAGATTAAAAAAAATTGGAACAAAATTAATCAAATGTCCAAATGCAGTAGGTTTTCATTGGCATCCGCCATTTAATTGCGAACAAATAGATTCATTAATAACTCAAGAAAAAGAGAGAGCAAAAATGGCTTTAGTGTTTTATAAGAAACACCCAAATTTAAGGGTTAGATTTATGATTCAATTAACTCCTCTACATAATTTACTTTGGCAAATTCTTTGCTTGGGAGGACTAATCAGTGTTGATAGAATTCTTCCTTTATTGAGATTCCTAGTAAAGATAAGAAGAAATAGACTTGCACTTGAGATACTTAGGATCCCTCTAAATATGATTTACGTTAAACAATTAATTAAATCAAGATAACAAGCTTTTAGAAATACACATCACTTGCTAGAATAGTTGAAATAAATTTCACACATCTGACAGTTTCGGGTGAATTATTAATTTAATTCCCCGTCAGATGGAGGCTAACCCGAAACCCTTTTTAAATTATGGCTGTTGTATCACTATCAGAAATGATGGAAGCTGGTGCTCATTTCGGGCACCAAACTAGACGTTGGAATCCCAAGATGTCTAAGTATATATATTGCGCGAGAAATGGAGTTCATATTATTGATCTTGTAAAAACAGCATTGTGTATGAACAATGCATATAAATGGACGAGAAACGCTGCAAAAAGCGGTAAACGTTTCTTATTCGTTGGTACAAAAAAACAAGCATCAGATGTAGTAGCTCAGGAAGCTACACGCTGTGGAGCTGCATATGTAAATCAAAGATGGCTTGGAGGGATGTTGACTAATTGGACAACAATGAAAGCCAGGATTGAAAGATTAAAGGATCTAGAAAGAATGGAAAGTAGTGGTTCAATAGCAATGAGGCCTAAAAAAGAAGCTGCAGTATTAAGGAGAGAACTTGAAAGATTACAAAAATACTTAGGTGGACTTAAGGGTATGAGAAGATTACCAGATGTAGTTGTATTAGTTGATCAGAGAAGAGAATCTAATGCAGTCTTAGAAGCTAGAAAATTAGATATTTCATTAGTATCAATGTTGGATACTAATTGCGATCCAGATTTGTGTGAAGTTCCAATTCCATGTAACGATGATGCCGTTAGATCTGTGCAACTTATTCTAGGAAGACTTGCAGATGCCATAAATGAGGGTAGAAAGGGCTCTAATGCTGAAAGGAAAAATTAAGCTCTAATCTAAAACTTACTATTCACTATTTTTTATTACTTCAAATGGGAAACATTACAGCAAAACTTGTAAAAGATCTTAGAGACAAAACTGGTGCAGGAATGATGGACTGCAAAAAAGCACTTAACGAAACTGAAGGGAATCTAGATAAAGCTTTGGAATGGTTAAGAAAGAAAGGCATAGCTAGTGCTGAAAAGAAATCGGGAAGAGTAGCGGCTGAAGGGTCAATTGGCAGTTATATACATACTGGATCAAGAGTTGGAGTTTTACTAGAGTTAAATTGTGAAACTGATTTTGTTGCTAGAGGTGATATTTTTCAATCTCTTTTGAAGGATGTCTCAATGCAAGTAGCAGCATGCCCAAATGTTGAGTATGTATCAATTGATGAAATACCAGAAGATGTTGTGGAAAAAGAAAAGCAGATTGAAATGGGTAGGGATGATTTATCTGGAAAACCAGAACAAATTAAAGAAAAAATAGTTGAAGGGAGAATAGCAAAAAGACTTAATGAGCTTGTTTTGCTCTCACAACCCTACATTAAAGATAGTTCTCTAACAGTTGAGGATCTTGTTAAACAAGCAGCTGCAAAAATTGGGGAAAACATCAAAGTAAGACGCTTTACAAGATATACATTGGGTGAAGGTATCGAAAAAAATCAGATGGACTTTGCTGAAGAGGTCGCATCAATGCAAACAAACTAGTCACTTTAATGATTTGAATAATTTCAATAATTACATAGATATAGATAAAATTAATTCTCAATTAGAGAGAGCAGACATACAAAAAGGAGTATTAACTAGAAATATCTATAGGGAATATGAACTTTATCTTAATCTAGTAAGAGATCTACTTTTCATCTCTGTAGAAAAAGGCCTTAATCAAATATATAGTTATCCAACAATTAATGATAATTTCTTAAATGAAAATGAATCCTATAGTCTTTTTGAAAAAAAAATAAGTAAATTAATATACACGAATTTGCCTTTTTTAACAGTAGAACAATTAAAGATTAATGAAATTGAAAAAAATATAAATAAGGAAATTAACTTTACTATTTTTGATAGTTCCACAAAAACAAAGGATGATCAAAAAGAAAAATTTCAATACGAAGAAGGTTTTCAATTAAAAGAACCCTCTCAGTTCGAGATTACTGAAGACTTTTCAAACACTTCTGAATATTATCAAGCTCATAATTATGAAAAATTCGGATCACTTGATTTAGATAATAACCACCATAATAATTATTTATCTAAAAACAATATTTTTGAAAATTTAGGATTTGAAAAACAACTTATTTCCTCCTTACTTGAATTAATAGTAGAAGAAAAGGTGGAAAAACAAAGATATCAAGTAAAAGAAAATATAAATCAAATGGATAATTTACCAAAAAATAAGATTCTTAATAATTTTGATTTAATAGACAAGTCATTGGAAAATTTACTATTGAATCTTTCATATAATATTAACAAAGAATTATTTAAGGTAAATCTAATAAAAAAGATGATATCTAAAGATTCCTTTGATTACTTAGTAGGCAAAAATTTCATGATAAAACATCCATATCCTTTTGTTATTAATTTCGAATTAAACTTAAATCGTTCCTCATTAACCCGCAATAATATTCCAAGCATTATTTTTTTCAATATATCTACTGTTGAGTTAGAGTTTAAAAATTTAAATCTTTCTATTCAAAGGAACAAAATAAATGAGCTAAAAAATCAATTTCAGCGTTTGATTAAAAAAGAGACATATTGGAGGCAAAAAGAAATAACCTTGAATAAGATACGTTGAAAAAATAACTCTTTTTCAAATGTGACTATAAGCGGGAATAATAATAAATTAATTAAAGATTGGATAAGACCTCTTCAAAAATCTCTTACTATTGAAACTGAAAATAAATTTATTAACACTTTAGGAAGAGAAAAATATTTTAATGATTATTTGCATGAATCACTAAAAAAACTAGATAATCTAAATCTTTCAGACGAATATTTAAGGATATTTGATGAATTTTCTAGCAAATATAATGAATATAATAAATTAGATGAAAATCAAAGAAAAAGGTTAGTTATAGATACAAGAAAAAATCTTTATAAACTAGGTAAAACCTTAGAAATAGAAAGTTCTAATAATATTTCTAATAATGTTTTTCTGAATAAAGCTGATGCAAGTTTGTCTATTGATTCAGATATTTCATTAATAAAAAATGTTGGAAAAGTTTATAAAAATAAGCTAAATGAATTAGGGATATTTCATATAAAAGATCTAATTAATTATTTCCCAAGAACATATCTAGACTATACTAATAGAGTTAAGATAATAAATTTAAAACCAGATAATTTATACACCTGCATTGCAAACGTTAAAAGGTTTTATATTCATAAGAGTAAAAAAAATAGTAATTTATCATTAATGAATATTGTTGTTTTTGATGAAACGTCTTCAATAAAGGTTACAAAATTTTTTTTAGGAAGAAGATTTAGATCTTACTCCTTCTTCACATCTCAAAAATCTTTGTATACTCCAGGGACTAAATTAGCAATTTCCGGTAAGGTAAAATTGACAGAGTATGGCAAAACTTTTGTAGATCCGCAGATTGAAATTCTTAAGGACAACAATGATAATTTTAATTTCTCAGGCAAAATATTACCCTTGTATTCATTAGGTGAAGCATTATCGAATATGAGTTTTATAAAACTTATGAAAAAGGTACTAATTTATGCAAAGCAATATCCAGAAATTTTAAATAAAAAGCAACTTGATTCATTATCTTTATTATCAAAAGGAGAGTCGTTGATTAATATTCATTTTCCACCAACTCAACAGGCACTTATTGAGTCAAAAAAACGTTTGGTTTTTGATGAGTTATTCCTACTTCAAATAAAGTTCCTACTTAGAAAAAGAAAGACGAAAAAAAATGTAAATCCCCAACAATTACCTCAAAAGAAATCTTTATTAAAAGAATTTTTAAATACTTTTCCTTTTGAATTAACAAAATCTCAAGAAAACGTTTTAAATGAAATTAAGAAAGATTTATCTAATCCCGTACCAATGTCTAGATTGCTTCAGGGAGATGTGGGAAGCGGTAAAACTATAATTGCAATAGCGTCTCTTTTGCTTGTAATTGAAAAAAACCTGCAAGGTGCATTTATGGTCCCAACTGAGGTATTGGCGGAACAGCATTATAAAAATTTATTAAAATATTTGAACCCCCTTTTTGTTTCTGTTGAACTACTTACTGGGAATACTCCTCAAAAAAAGAGAAAAGAAATTTTCTCTAATTTGAACAATGGATTAGTTGATATCCTCGTAGGAACTCATGCATTATTTGAGGATAAAGTCATCTTTAATGCATTAGGCATGGTGGTAATTGATGAACAACATAGATTTGGAGTTACTCAAAGAAATAGATTACTAAATAAAGGAGAAAATACTAACTTGTTATCAATGACAGCAACTCCAATTCCAAGAACTCTTGCGCTTTCTATTTATGGTGATTTAGATGTGAGTCAAATTACAGAACTACCTCCTGGGAGAGTTCCAATAACAACAAAAATAATTTCAGAAGACGATTTAACTAACTTGTTCAAGATTGTTGAAGATGAGATCAATAAGGGAAAGCAAGCTTATGTTATTTTGCCACTTATAGAAGATTCAGAAAAAATGAATTTAAGCTCCGCAAAGAAAACATTCAAACATTTATCAGAAGAGGTCTTTTTTAATAAAAAAGTTGGATTATTACATGGCAAATTAAGTTCACAAGAAAAGAATGAAGTAATTAATTCTTTTTTAAAGAATGAAATTAATATATTGGTTTCAACCACAGTAATTGAGGTTGGCATAGATGTCCCTAACGCTACAATTATGATTATTTATAATTCGGATAGATTTGGATTGTCCCAGCTACATCAATTAAGGGGGAGAGTTGGTAGAGGATCAACCAAATCTTTTTGTTATCTGGTAACCCCCGATAAAAATGGATTAGAAAATAAACGACTTTGTGTTTTGCAAAAATCTAATGATGGCTTTTATATTGCTGAAAAAGACTTGGAGCTTAGAGGTCCAGGTCAGATTTTAGGATATAGACAATCTGGATTGCCTGATTTTGTACTGGACAATTTACCTAATAATAAATTTCTTATTGATAAGGCTCGTGAAGAGGCTATTAAGATTGTTAGTGATGATCCTGATTTTAAAGAAAATATTGTTTTAAGGAAAATACTTATTGATAATTCTGATAATAAATTCATTCATGATTTCTTAAATTGAAAACTATCATTGTAATTTTTGATATTTATGCCACTATAAATCAATTGCAAATTTCAATTGAAAGTTTGGAATAAAATACCAATTAAAGATAATGGAGATAAATTAATAGCTATACCTAGCTGCCTAAAGTTTTTAGATCCCCACCCTTACTTTCATTTAGGAGCACCTTACAAAGATAAAACTTCTATTTGGAAATTAAGAGAGGAGGTTGTAAATAGATTAGTAAAAGTAAATGATTATTTGATATCAAAGAGTAGTTTTAACCTTTTGATTTATGACAGTTGGCGACCTTTAGAAGTCCAAGAATTTATGTTTAAAAGAGCATTTTTATTGGAGTGTGAAAAATCCGATATTGATACTTCTTTTGAAGAGATAAAATCTTATTCATCCATTTTAAAAAAAGTTGAAAAATTTTGGGCATATCCTTCTTATGACACTAGGTGTCCTCCCCCTCATTCAACTGGGGGTGCATTGGATGTTTGTTTATCAGATAAAGAAGGAAATCTTGTTGAAATGGGTAGCATGGTTGATCAAATGGATGAGACCTCAAATCCTTATTTTTATGCCAACATAAAGAATGAAGAAGCAATTATTTGGAATAGTAGAAGAAATTTATTAAGGGAAATTATGACTAAATTCGGATTTGCTCAACATCCTAATGAATGGTGGCATTTTAGTTATGGTGATCAACTATGGGCTTGGAAAAATAAAAAAGCAAATGCCCTTTATGGAAAAATTTAAATTCTATGGATTTTTATTAAGTAAATTCAATATATAATTTTCATCTTGAGTATTTATAAAATCCCCGAAATCCAAATCCAAATTACTCTTCCA
This sequence comes from Prochlorococcus sp. AG-355-B23, assembly GCA_003280935.1. Classification (GTDB taxonomy): domain Bacteria; phylum Cyanobacteriota; class Cyanobacteriia; order PCC-6307; family Cyanobiaceae; genus Prochlorococcus_A. The sequence goes on along the minus strand of QCDJ01000001.1, from coordinate 66,673 downwards.
ATTATCAAATAATGGTTGAAGAGTTTTTTCTAAATCGTTTAGTTCCATTCTTTGTAAAAATGGTTTAGCAAGCCTCTGTAGATTTTTACTTCCTCCCAACCATAATTGGTATTTGTTTTGACCACTTCCAACCAGTGCTAATTCGGCCATATAAGGCCTAGTACATCCATTCGGACATCCTGTCATTCTGAATAATATTGTCTTTTGTATTTTTAGATCTAATAGTAAATTTTCAATCCTTTTTAGAACATCAGGTAATATTCTTTCAGCTTCAGTCATTGCAAGGCCACAAAGTGGTAAAGCAGGACAAGCTAAAGCGTGTCTTTGTATTTCATTAATGTTTTCTAAATTTTTGTATCCAATTTTTGATAGAGATTTTTGAATTTCACCTTTGTTTTTATTGGCGATATTACAAAGTAAAATATCTTGATTAGGTGTGAGTCTTAAATCTAAATTATATTTTTTAACAATAGTTGTTATGGTATTCTTCTTCTCTCCAGATAATCTCCCTGATAATAATGGTAAACCTACGAAATAGGAGGTTTTATTTTGTTTATGCCAACCAAGGTAATCAATAAGAACCTTTTCAGGTTCTTTTCTGATTTTTTTAATTTCTTTTTTGAAATACTTATCAGAAAGTATCTTTTTGAACCATTTAATACCTTTTCTATGGAGAAGATATTTCATTCTAGAATTTTTTCTTGATTTCCTATCACCATAATCTCTTTGAATAGCCACAATGCTTTGTATTAATTCATAAACATCAGGTTCTTCAACATATCCAAGTGGATCTGCAATTCTGGCAAAGGTCTCCTCATTATTATGTGTGCGACCCATACCACCTCCAACATAGAAGTTGCACCCTTCTAAGTTTCCATTTTTAGAAGTAAAGGCAACTATTCCTATGTCATTGGTAAGAAGATCAACAGAATTGTCACCAGGAACTGTCACGGCACATTTGAATTTTCTCGGTAAATAAGTTGAACCATAAAGAGGCTCATCTTTTATCCCACTAAAAACATTATCTTTGAATTGGAGCTTCCTAATTGCTTCAATATCTTTGTCGGGCTTTATGGTGTACTCTAAATCTCCATCAGCCCAAAGCTCTAAAAAAGTGCCTTGGCCAGCCATTGGGGTGAGAAGATCTGCAACTTTTTTTGCCAATGCTCTTGCAATGTTATAGTCTGGTGAATCAAATGGAGCCGCAGGGGCCATAACGTTTCTATTAATGTCTCCACATGCAGCTAATGTGGAACCCATTGAATTTACTATTGTTTTAATTACTTCCTTTAGGTTCTCCTTTCTGATTCCGTGCATTTGAAAGGCTTGTCTTGTAGTGGCCCTAAGTGTTCCATTACCTAATTTGTCAGATAATTCATCTAATGCTAAAAATAATTTCCCAGGGACTTCACCTCCTGGGTTTCTTAACCTAAGCATCATTTGCCAATCTTTACTTTTGCCAGGCCTTCTATTTTCCCTGTTATCTTGTTGATAACTACCGTGAAATTTTAATAACTGTACTGCATCATTAGTAAAATGATCACTTTCATTGACTAACTCTGTAGCAAGTGGTTCTTTAAGAAATTGACTACTTTTTTTGAAATTTTCAAATTTAGAGACTTCTAGTCCATTTGCTAAACAAACAGTCTCTTCCTTTGCAGAATCTTTTTTCTTTTTTACTTTCTCAACCTTGATCAAAGGACCAAAACATATCTCTTTTTATACATTAGCGAAAAGCTTATTTAACTGGTAGTAAATTATAGTAAGTGAAGTCATATTTTTTTCTTGTCTAAATATTTACTTGAGATAGGAACAGAAGAGTTGCCCGCAAATTTTTCTCATGCTGTTCTAGAGCAATTTAAATCTCTAATAGAATTTGAATTGGATAAAAAGTTAATCAAATTCGAACATATAGTTGTTACCTCCACACCAAGGAGGATAGTTCTAATTCTCGAAGGTTTAGTTGATTATGCAGAAGATAAGATAATAGAAAGAAAAGGGCCTAAAGCAAATTCAGCTTATTTAAATGGTTGTCCTACTAATGCTGCTTTAGGATTTGCTAATAGCTTAGGTGTAGATGTAGGTGAGCTAGAAATAAAAAAGACAGAAAAGGGTGATTTTGTATTTGGAAAGAAAATTGAGAAAGGACTATCAACAAAAATTTCTTTGTCTTCGATTATTCCAAAATTAGTGAAGAGTCTTCAAGGCCCTCGATTTATGAAATGGGGGGCTGGGAACATAAAATTTTCAAGACCTATTAGGTGGATTGCTTCTATATATAATGATGAAATTCTTGATTTTGAATTTGATGAATGTGATCCAAAGATCAAAATAAGTAATAAAACAAAAAGTCATAGGCTAATCAATGAAGTTTTAGAAGTTCAGAATCCTGATGATTTTTTTGAATTATTGAAACGAAATAGAGTAATAGCTATTCGTAAAGAAAGAAAAGAAAGAATCGAAAGTTTAATAAATCAGGCATCTAAATCTTTAAATTTGAAACCTGACCTTTCAGAAGGATTACTAAATGAACTAACTGATTTAGTTGAGTGGCCAGAATTAATTATTGGCAAATTTAGTGATGATTTTCTTGATCTTCCCGTTGAAGTTCTCTCAACAGTCATGAAAAGTCATCAGAGATACGTTCCTCTTTTATTGAACAACAATAGTTTTTCTAAACTAGATTTAAGCTCTGAAAAAAATATTAGTACAACTTTCTGCGTTATTTCAAATGGTCTTGAAGAATCAAATAATAAAATTGCCAAAGGTAATGAGAAAGTATTAAGGGCAAGGTTTTCAGATGCAAAGTTTTTCGTAGAGAGTGACACTAAAGTTGCTTCAATCGAAAGAAATGAAAAGCTTAAATCTGTTTCCTATTTGAAAGGACTTGGAAATATATTTCAGAGGGTAGAAAGAATAGAGGAAGTTACTAAAAAAATTCTTAAATTTTTAAATGATAAGTCTTTAGAAGAAAAAAAAATAATAGAAGCTGCCAAATACTGCAAAAACGACTTATGTAGCGAAATTGTTTACGAATTCCCTGAGCTGCAAGGAATTATGGGTGGTAAATATCTTAAATGTGATGGATTTAGTGATGATGTTTGCTTGGCTGTCGCTGAACATTATTTACCTTCTTTTTATAAAGATGCTTTGCCATCCACAAAATATGGTGCAATAGTTTCTATAGCAGATAAGGTCGAAACTTTAATAAGTATATTTATTTCCGGTAAACGTCCCAGCGGATCATCTGATCCTTATGCTTTAAGAAGAAATTTGAATGGAGTGATTAAAATAATTTGGGATTATGAATTTGATTTGCCTTTAGATAAATTATTCAACGAACTTATTGATTTTTGGAAAATTGTATTTCCGAATTTAAACTTCTCAAGAGAAACAGTATTTAATGATTTAAATGAATTTTTAGTTCAAAGAATTGTTAGTCATCTAGAAGAAATATCGCTAAGTAAAGAATTAATAAAGGCCGTTTGCTCTTCTGATAAATTACCTCAAAAAAGAGTATTGAATATTGTTGATCTTAAAAATAGGGTTAATTCTATTATCAATTTCAACGAAAAGGATAATTTTGTCAAAATCCAGAAGGTAATTACTAGGGTAAGCAAATTAGCAAATAAAAGTGATATTTCAATAGACGTTCTATCAACAAGAGATTATGTAAACACAAAACTTTTTGAAAAAGATTGTGAATTCAAAGTTTTTGAATTTATTGGAGAATTAGAAAAACTTTTTTCAAAAGGCTATTGCAATTATTTGGAACTTCTAAATTTGTTTGAGATTAATGTAAACACTATCGAGGATTTATTTGATAATGAAAAGGGAGTCCTAATAATGTCAGAGGATTTAAAAATAAGAAAAAATAGACTCAATTTGTTGAGCTTAATTAGAAATTATTCTCTAAAAATTGCCGACTTTACACTTTTGAACTCTTAACTTTAATTCCTCCCTTTATTGAATAATTTTCTAGCATTTTTTCTACCTCTTTATTCTCCCTAACAGCGCTATCAACGGGTTTATATTTTAGAGGCGCTAGGGCTTTCCCTCTTAAAATCGAACCAAGTGTAAGCATCGTAATTTTAAGTTGCTGTAATGGTTTCATAGAGACAACTTTTTTGTATAAGTAACTATCAAAAGTAAGTCTTTGGACATCCATATCATCACACATCTCAACAAAGGCTTCTCTAGCAGAATCATTTCTGTAGAAAATATTTTGAAGGATTTCTAGCACCTTATAAGTTGTGCCATATTTTTTATCCCATTTTTGAAGATAGTTTTTTAAATCTTTTTCTGATGGAATTACTTGACCATTTTTTGATGCTTCAACAATTTCTTCAGCACACATTCTCCCGCTTTTTGCAGCAAAATAAATACCCTCTCCAGAACTTTTGGTAACATAACCAGCTGCATCACCAACCAATGCCATTCTTCCAACTACCCTTCTTGGCCTTGGATGCTCTGGAATAGGATGAGCTTCTACCTTTATGACTTCACCATTAACAAGTCTTTTCTTTGCCCTATTTCTTACACCCTCTTGAAGTCCTTTAATTAATGACTGATTCTTTTGCATGGTTCCTGTGCCCACAGCAACATGATCATATTTAGGAAATACCCACCCATAAAAATCAGGAGAAACATCAGTCCCAACATACATTTCAGCAAGATCTTCGTAGTAACTCATTTCTTCTTTAGGCAATTTAATTCTTTCCTGAAATGCTATAGCAACTTTGTAATCACCCGCATCCATTGCTTTTGCGACTCTGCTATTGGCTCCATCAGCTCCGATCAAAAGGTCAACAGTAAGCTCTTTTAGTTCTCCTTTTTTATCTCCATTCGTAAAATCTGAGTAGGAAAGCTTATATGGCCCTTGATTATTATCGCCAGTATCAATAGAAGTAACTAATCCATTTATTAATGTAGCACCAAGATCTGATGCTCTGTTCCGCATAAAGGCATCCATAACTTCTCTTCTACACATCCCAATAAACTCATTATCACTTTTCCCATAAACTCTATCTAAACTTATATCTACTTCTCTATTTGATGGAGATATCATTCTCATATGCCTTACTTTTCTATCAATAATTGACTCAGGCAAATCAAATTCTTCGACCATGCAAAGTGGAATTGCGCCTCCACATGGTTTCGCATTATCTAATTTTCTCTCGAAGAGCCAAGTTTTTATTCCAGCTTTAGCAAGTATTTCTGCCGCACATGAACCACTTGGACCTCCACCAATAACAGCTACCCTCAACATATGAAAAAAAAATAATACTGTATATAAAAACTACATCTTTTTTGCTTATAAAAGTGCATTTCTTAAAATAATAGTTAATATCGAAATATCTTTTCCAAATTCACTTCTAAATATTGGAACTAAACGAAGATATCGATCAATTTGATATACCACTTGCCAAAAGAACTTACCTAAATAATTCAAATTCAACATTTTTAAAAAAACTATTAATATTTTCTCCATTTCTTTTTCTTATCTTTTCTGTCGCTGCATTGCGATTAATTAAAAATATAGAAATAGGATCTCTTGATAATCTCAATTTTCAGGCTCAGATAAATCACGACCATAGAATTTTAGGTCATTTACCCTATGCGGAAATTTCTAAGGAGAAACTAGTTTTAATTGAGCCTAATATTGAAGTTCATATAGATATGCGCGATTCTCTACTAAAGATGAGAGAAGAAGCCAAAAAGGATGGGATATATTTAGTCTTCTTGAGTGGTTATAGATCAATAAATTTGCAAAACGATATCTTTTATTCTTTAAAATCTATTAGAAATCAAGTAGCGGCAGAAAGAGCCAGAGTTTCAGCCCCCCCAGGGTATTCCGAACATAGTACAGGTTTCGCAATCGATATTGGCGATGCTACTCAAAGAGAGACAGACTTTGAAACCGACTTCGAAAATACTGACGCCTTTAGATGGTTAATGAAAAATGCAGCTAAGTTTCACTTTAAGTTATCGTTCAACAAAGATAATAATTATATAGATTACGAACCCTGGCATTGGAGATATGAAGGGTCAATTGAAGCATTAAAAGTTTTTGAAAGCTCAAATAGAAAATTATAAATCTAATTGATTAATTTAATTATTCAATAAATTATATTTTTCAAAGTCTTAAGGAGAAAATTCTCATAATAAGCATACTTTGAGTTAGCCTTATTAAAGTCAATCTAATATTTATATAAATTCTATAGATGTCATCTTCGATAAAAAAAATTAGAAATGTTGCAATTATTGCTCACGTAGATCATGGGAAGACAACTCTTGTAGATGCATTGTTATCTCAATCAGGAATATTTAGAGACAATGAAGTTATCCCTACATGTGTAATGGATTCAAATGATCTTGAAAGAGAAAGGGGGATAACAATCCTCTCAAAAAATACTGCAGTTAACTACAAAGATACCAGAATTAATATCATAGATACACCTGGACATGCTGATTTTGGAGGAGAAGTTGAAAGGGTTTTGGGAATGGTTGATGGTTGTCTGCTTATTGTTGATGCAAATGAGGGGCCTATGCCTCAAACAAGATTTGTTTTAAAAAAAGCATTAGAAAAAGGACTTAGGCCTATAGTCTTTGTAAATAAAATTGATAGACCACGAGTAGTACCAGAAATAGCAATTGATAAGGTCCTTGATTTGTTTTTGGAGTTAGGTGCTGATGATGATCAATGTGATTTCCCTTATCTTTTTGGGAGTGGCTTATCTGGTTTCGCAAAAGAAGAGATGGAATCTAATAGTGACAATATGATGCCTCTTTTTGAAGCTATTATTAGACACGTTCCTCCTCCAGTAGGTGATTCTAATAAGCCTCTTCAGCTACAAATAACTACTTTGGACTATTCTGATTTCTTAGGCAGAATAGTAATTGGAAAGATCCACAATGGAACTATAAAAAATGGCCAACAGGCTAGTTTAATTAAAGAAAACGGAAAAACTATTAAAGGTAAGGTTAGTAAGCTTTTAGGATTTGAAGGATTACAAAGAATTGATATAAATGAAGCATTTGCAGGTGATATTGTTGCTGTTTCTGGTTTCGATGACGTCAATATTGGTGAGACCATAGCATGTCCCGATTCTCCTCATCCTCTTCCATTAATCAAAGTTGATGAACCTACCTTAAATATGACTTTTGTTGTCAATGATTCACCATTCGCGGGTAAGGAAGGGAAATTTGTTACTAGTAGACAATTAAAAAATAGATTAGAGAGGGAACTTTTAACAAATGTTGCCCTGAGAGTAGAAGAAACTGATTCTCCTGACAGGTTTTCAGTTTCAGGAAGAGGAGAATTACATCTAGGGATATTGATTGAAACTATGAGAAGAGAGGGTTTTGAGTTTCAAATCTCACAACCTCAAGTAATTTTCAGAGAAATTGATAATGTTGAATGTGAGCCTATAGAGACTTTGGTTTTAGATGTACCTGAAGTATCTGTTGGTTCTTGCATCGAAAAACTTGGATCTAGAAAGGCAGAGATGAAAAACATGCAGACAAGTTCGGATGGTAGAACTCAATTAGAATTTCTAGTACCATCAAGAGGATTAATTGGATTTCGCGGGGAGTTTGTAAGGATAACCAGAGGTGAAGGTATCATGAGCCATTCGTTTTATGAATATAAACCTAAAACAGGAGACTTTGAAACCAGAAGGAATGGCGTTCTTATAGCTTTTGAGGAAGGTGTAGCCACATTTTATGCTTTAAAGAATGCTGAAGATAGGGGAGTATATTTCATTAAACCTGGAGTTAAAGTTTATAAAGGAATGATAATTGGTGAGAATAATCGACCTCAAGATCTTGAGTTGAATATATGTAAAACTAAGCAGTTGACTAATATGAGATCTGCAGGGGCAGAGGAACTTGATACTTTGCAGTCACCTGTGGATATTACCCTTGAAAGAGCACTCGAATATATTGGTCCAGATGAAATGCTAGAGGTAACACCGGATTCAATAAGAATGAGAAAAATAAATAAAAAGAAAAAAAATTAGTAATTGTTTTAATGAACGAAGAAAGTACAAAAAGTTTTCAAGATTCCCTTTTTACAGCTTTAAATCTTTTTAACAAACATGAATGGTATGAGGCTCATGATGCTTTTGAAGAAATATGGAATTCCGTAGATGGTGACGAAAGACAAGTTATCCAAGGAATTTTACAAGTATCTGTTTCTCAGTTTCACTTAAGTAAAGGTAATTTAAATGGAGCTACTATTTTGCTTGGAGAGGGTTTAGGCAGAATAAAAACTAGAACCAAGATTGATTTAGGGATTGATCTTGAATCCTTCTGCCAATGTTTGGAAGATTTATTAAGAAAATTACAATATAGAGAACTATTGAACGAGAACGATAAGCCTTTTTTGAAACCTCTTTGATGAATATATCTTTATCTTCAATTAAATTATTATTATGTATTTAATTTTTTTTCAAGAAAGTCAGAAAACTAATCGATCTCAAAGAAAATGAACCTAAATATTCATAATGTATCCCTTTCAATTAAAGGAAGATTAATTGTAAATGATGTTTCCATAACTGTTAATCCAGGAGAAGTTGTAGGTTTGATGGGACCAAATGGTGCTGGGAAAACTACAACTTTTAATCTTGCAGTTGGGAATATAAAACCAGATAAAGGTGAAATTTTAATGAATGGGAAAAATATAACCAATCTTCCTCTACCAATTAGATCAAGACTTGGGTTAGGGTACTTAACTCAGGAAGCGAGTATATTTAGAGACCTCACAGTTAAGGATAATATAGATTTGGCTTTACAAAAATCATCTTATAGTAGAGCAGCGATAAGAAATAGAAGAGAACAATTAATTAATGAATTTAATTTGAATAACTTTGTAGATAATTATGGTTATCAACTTTCAGGAGGAGAGAGGAGGAGGTGTGAAATTGCAAGGGCTCTAACTGTAGGCAGAAAAGGACCTAAATACTTGTTATTAGACGAACCTTTTGCTGGGATAGATCCTCTAGCTGTTAATGATCTAAAGAAACTAATTCTAAAATTAAGTAGTGATGGGGTGGGGATTCTCATTACAGACCATAATGTGAGGGAAACCCTTCTAATTACTAACAAATCATATGTATTAAGTGAAGGAAAAATTTTAGCTAACGGTTCATCAAGAGAATTGGCTGATAATCCAATAGTCAAGAAGTATTATCTAGGAGATAACTTCAAACTTTGAAATGCTTTTTTTAAAATAAATTAAAACTTTATTATTAAAGATTTACTCATATGAGAATGATTTTAATTATTATTTGGTTGTCATTGAATATTAAAACTTGAGAAATTTCTAGAAATGATAATAGATAATTTTTTTAAAAATTTAATATATGAACCGGTTTCAGTTTTAGGTCTTTTAGTTTTTTATTTTTTATTAATTAACTTACCAATATCTTTGGGTGCAGTTTTTAAAAAAAAGTCTTCTGCTGCTGTAAGACTCATTACGATTTTGGTGAACTTATTAATAACATTACAATTACTTTTTAGGTGGTCAATTTCTGGGCACTTTCCTATTAGCAATTTGTATGAATCCCTTTATTTCCTTACTTGGGGTATCACATTAGGTCATCTATTAGTTGAAAGAGAATATCAAGCTCCAATAATCCCCTCAATTGCTATACCTATTGAGTTGCTGACTGTGGCTTTTGCTTGTTTTGTTTTACCTGAGGATTTGAAATTATCATCCAATTTAGTTCCAGCTTTAAGGTCTAGTTGGTTAGTAATGCATGTTAGCGTCGTAATGCTTAGTTATGCAGCATTAATAATAGGTTCTTTACTCTCAATGTCCGTTTTGTTTATCAATAAAAATAGGCCACTTCAAATCAGAAGTAGTTCTACAGGTATAGGAGGATTTAAACTTTCAAACGGCTATCCCGTAAATGATTTAGTTGAACCTATTGAATTTTCTCACTCAGAAGAATTAGATACATTAAGTTATCGTTCTATATTGGTAGGTTTTGTTCTTTTGACTCTCGGTTTAATTTCAGGTGCAGTTTGGGCTAATGAGGCCTGGGGTACATGGTGGAGTTGGGATCCAAAAGAAACATGGGCATTTATCTCATGGTTGTTTTATGCCGCTTATCTGCACATGAGAATAAGCAAGGGTTGGCAAGGACGGAAACCAGCATTATTAGCATCTACAGGCTTTTTCGTTGTTTTAGTATGTTATTTAGGAGTCAATTTTTTAGGAATAGGTTTGCACAGCTATGGATGGATATTTGGGTGATTTCTTAATCATCCAGAATATTTATTGAGGTTCTGAAAGAACGTTCCCTTTTTGTGCTTCTTGTGCAACTTTTCTCAAGTCATCACATCCTTCTTTTAATGTTGGGTAAGCAAACATTCCGCTACCTGCAATAAAACAATTAGCACCAGCATAGGCACATTGTGAAATAGTCCAATTTGCTTTTATCCCCCCATCAACTTCGATATCGACATCTAAGTTATTTTCGATAATAAAGTTTCTTATTTCTCTTATTTTATTGAGCATTGTTGGTATATAAGCTTGTCCTCCAAAGCCTGGATTAACTGTCATAACCAAAACATGATCAACCATATCCATTATATTTTTAATCATTTCAAAAGGAGTATGAGGGTTCAATGCAACAGAAGGAGATCCTCCTAAATCTCTTATTCTTCCAAGAACTCTATGCAAATGAATATTTGCTTCGGCATGAGCTATTACTACTCCTGGTTCACCATTTGCCCCTTTTGTAGCGTTTACATAAGATTCAAGCATCGTTTCACAGTTGTACTGGCTTACCATTAATTGAGTTTCAAAAGGGACATTGCAATATTTCCTGCATGCAGCAATCATTTCAGGACCAAATGTAAGATTTGGTACGAAATTTCCATCCATTACATCAAATTGAATTCTATCTACCCCAGCTTCCTCGAGCTCTTTCACACATGCCCCCATATTTGCCCAATCTGCAGGTAAAACTGAAGGAATTATTTGAATTGGTCTATTTGCACCAGTTAAATTTGCTTGATTTGACACAGTCATTTAATTTTTAAAATATTTAATAAAGATACTATATTTAGTTGTTTATTCCTAATTTCAAGTCACGGCCTGATAAAGTAACAGCTGTAAAGAGTTAAAAAAAGCTTATTAGCATAATAATTCTCATAAAAAATTGCATTTTATATGAGATCATACTCAAAACCTTTTAGAAAATCCTCAAAATTTAATTGTGAATCAAACTTTAATTCAAGAAATTCTCGAAGTTGTCGAGCAAGCAGCTATTGCCTCAGCAAAACTAACAGGACTTGGTCAAAAAGATGAAGCTGATGCTGCAGCTGTCGAAGCAATGAGATTGCGAATGGGCAAAATTGAAATGAAAGGGAAAATTGTTATTGGAGAAGGTGAAAGAGATGAAGCACCCATGCTTTATATAGGTGAAGAGGTTGGTAGTGGAAGTGGCCCAGGGGTTGACTTTGCAGTAGATCCTTGTGAAGGAACTAATCTTTGTGCGAATAATCAAAGAGGTTCTATGGCGGTTTTAGCTGCCTCTGATACGGGTGGTCTTTTCAATGCTCCTGATTTTTACATGAACAAATTAGCAGCGCCTCCTGCGGCCAAAGGTAAAGTTGATATTAGAAATTCAGCTACTGAAAACTTGAAGATACTAAGTGATTGCTTGGGCCTTTCTATTGATGAGCTTACTGTAGTTGTAATGGATAGAACTAGACATAAAGATTTAATTAAAGAGATTCGAGGATGTGGTGCAAAAGTACAACCGATTTCTGATGGTGATGTTCAAGCTGCGATTGCATGCGGTTTTGCAGGAACTGGAACACATTGTTTGATGGGTATAGGTGCGGCTCCAGAGGGTGTTATTTCAGCTGCTGCAATGAGAGCTCTCGGCGGACACTTTCAAGGACAACTAGTTTATGATCCGGCAATCGCTCAAACTTCTGAATGGGCTGATTACACAAAAGAAGGTAATATAAAACGTCTTAATGAAATGGGCATAACAGATATAGATAAAATCTATGAAGCAAATGAATTGGCATCGGGAGAAAATGTTGTTTTCGCTGGAAGTGGAATAACTGATGGATTATTATTTGACGGAGTTAAATTTGAAAGGGATTGTGTTAGAACAAGTAGTCTAGTTATAAGTACATTAGATAGTACTGCAAGGTTCACAAATACTGTCCACATAAAAGATGGTGCTAAGAGTATCAGCCTTTAAAAATTCACTTTTGATTTTATGCATATTGTTGTCGTCGGACTGAGTCATCGCACGGCACCTGTCGAAGTGCGTGAGAAGTTAAGTATTCCTGACCAATCCATAACAGATTCATTGAAAGCATTAAAAGCTTTCTCTGATGTATTAGAGGTGTCAATTTTAAGTACTTGTAATAGGCTGGAAATATATGCGCTAGTAAAGGAAAAAAATACTGGAATTTCATCTATTAAAGAATTTATATCAGAATATTCTGGAATTATTTTTGAAGATTTAAATCCACATCTTTTTTGCTTTAGACAGGAAGAAGCAGTTTTGCATTTGATGAAAGTCTCGGCAGGACTCGATAGCCTCGTTTTAGGGGAAGGACAAATCCTTTCGCAGGTAAAAAAAATGATGAGATTAGGTCAAGAGAATCAATCTACTGGACCAATTCTTAATAGATTATTAACTCAATCAGTTAGTACAGGTAAAAAAGTAAGATCTGAAACAAATTTAGGAACTGGAGCTGTGTCAATCAGTTCAGCAGCGGTAGAACTAGCTCAATTAAAAATTGGACAAGAAAAGGGTTTTGATACTCTTGTAAGTTTGGAATCAGAGAACGTTCTTGTTGTTGGAGCCGGACGAATGAGTAGGCTTTTAATAACTCATTTAAAATCAAAAGGATGTCATAAACTTATCCTTTTAAATAGAAATATTGATAGAGCATTAAATCTTGCTCAAGACTTCCCTGATTTAGAGATTGTTTGTAAAGGGTTAAACGAATTAGAAGAAAACATATCATTATCTTCGCTTGTTTTCACCAGTACTGCTTCTGAAGAACCAATTATTGATCTCACAAAAATTGAAAAAATAAATTTGAGTAATAGACTTAAATTTATTGATATTGGTGTACCGAGAAATATATCTAATGATGTCAAACAACATGAATTTGTTAAATCATTTGATGTTGATGACTTACAAGAGGTTGTTTCAAGAAATCAAGAATTTAGACAGAAAATAGCAAAGGAAGCGGAATCTTTAGTAGAAGAAGAAAGGATCATTTTTCTAGAATGGTGGGCAAGTTTAGAGGCCGTTCCAGTAATTAATAAACTAAGATCAGATTTGGAGTTAATTAGAAAAGAGGAATTGCAAAAAGCACTTAGCAGAATGGGACCAGATTTTTCGGCTAGAGAAAGAAAAGTTGTTGAAGCTTTGACTAAAGGAATAATTAATAAAATACTTCATACGCCGGTCACCAAGTTGAGAAGTCCTCAATCAAGAGAAGAAAGACAAGTTTCTTTGAAAATTGTTGAAAAATTGTTTTCTTTGGTAGAAGAGGATAAAAATAACTAACTTTTTTCGATTTATATTAAGTTTTTCCAGTGATTTATCGAAATACCTTTGTAAACTGACCATTTGTATTTCTAAATATGCCCATAATCAGTTACTTTAAATAGTTGTATATCTAACTCCATTAGATTGAATGAAGCGTGTGTTGGCCATAATCCTCGGAGGAGGAAAAGGTTCTAGACTTTACCCTTTAACAAAAATGAGGGCTAAACCTGCTGTGCCATTGGCAGGTAAGTATCGTTTGATAGATATTCCGATTAGTAATTGTATAAATTCAGGAATTGAAAAAATGTACGTTTTGACCCAGTTCAATAGTGCATCTCTAAATAGACATATAGGAAGAACCTACAATTTAAATGGCCCTTTTGGTCAAGGATTTGTGGAGGTTTTAGCTGCACAACAGACTCCTGATAGTCCGAAGTGGTTTGAAGGTACTGCTGATGCTGTAAGAAAATACCAATGGTTATTTCAAGAATGGGATGTTGATGAGTATTTAATATTGTCAGGTGATCAACTGTACAGAATGGACTACAGTTTATTTGTTCAACATCATAGAGATAATGGTGCTGATTTAACTGTTGCAGCTTTGCCTGTTGATGAAGCTCAAGCAGAAGGCTTTGGGCTAATGAGAACCGATGATGTTGGAAATATAAAAGAATTTAGTGAAAAGCCTACTGGAGAGAAGTTGAAGGCTATGGCAGTAGATACTTCAAAATTTGGATTAAGTAAGGAGTCAGCTGCCGAAAAACCATATCTAGCCTCTATGGGGATTTACGTTTTTAGCAGAAATACTCTCTTCGATCTTCTAAATAAATTTCCTAATTATACGGATTTTGGTAAGGACATAATTCCAGAAGCGCTCAATAGAGGTGATACTCTTAAAAGTTATGTATTCGATGATTATTGGGAAGATATCGGCACAATTGGGGCATTCTTTGAGTCAAACCTTGCATTGACTGAGCAACCAAAACCTCCATTTAGTTTTTATGATGAGAAATTTCCAATTTATACTAGACCTAGATTTTTACCCCCTTCTAAACTTGTAGATGCTCAAATTACTGATTCAATTGTTTGTGAAGGCACAATCTTGAAGTCATGCAGTATTTTACATTGTGTTTTAGGTGTAAGAAGCAGGATTGAAAGTGACTCGGTTCTTGAGGATACTCTTGTTATGGGAGCCGATTTCTTTGAATCCCCTGAAGAGAGGATTGAATTAAGAAAAGGGGGCGGAACGCCTCTTGGAGTAGGTGAAGGAACTACTGTAAAAAGAGCGATTCTGGATAAGAATACAAGAATTGGCGATAATGTCGTGATCATTAATAAAGATCGAGTAGAAGAAGCAGATAAGCCAGAATTAGGCTTTTATATCAGAAATGGAATTGTTGTAGTAGTTAAAAATGCAACTATTGCCAACGGAACTGTAATTTAAATCTTTTCCATCATTTTTCGCTGACATAAGTATTTTTTTTTAGCAATTTTGTTGAGTTGCAGGCAGACTATATTTATTGAGTTTTTTAATTTTTTATGTCCAAGGCACATTTTGGTTTGATAGGTCTTGGTGTTATGGGCGAAAATTTAGTTCTTAACGCAGAGAGAAATGGATTTTCTAGTGTAGTTTTTAATAGGACCTACTCAAAAACCGAAGAATTTTTACAAGGTCGTGGCCTTGGGAAGAATATAGAAGGAGCTGAAACTATTCAAGAATTTGTTAATAAACTAGAGAGACCTAGAAGAATTCTAATGATGGTAAAAGCTGGGCCCGCAACAGATGCTGTCATTGATAATATTTCTGGATATCTCGAGGAAGGAGATTTATTAATAGATGGCGGTAACTCTCAATTTAAAGATACAGAAAGAAGGGTGAATACTCTTGAAAGTAAAAGATTTGGATACATTGGGATGGGAGTCTCTGGAGGGGCCAAAGGAGCTTTAGAGGGTCCAAGTATGATGCCCGGTGGTACTAAGGCTTCATATGATGCAATAGAAAGCTTATTAACAAAAATGGCTGCCAAAGTTGAAGACGGACCATGTGTTGCATATGTTGGTCCAGGAGGCTCAGGTCATTTTGTGAAAACTGTTCATAACGGAATTGAATATGGAATTGAACAAATCCTTGCAGAAGCTTATGACCTTATGAAGAGAGTCAAAGGTATGAACGGTCAGCAAATGTCAGAGGTATTTGGTATTTGGAATAATACTGATGAATTAGCTTCTTATCTTGTTGAGATAACAGAGATTTGTCTAAATACAAAAGATGAGATGACTGGAGATGATGTCGTGGAAAAAATATTAGATAAAGCTGGCCAGAAAGGTACAGGGTTATGGACTGTTGTAAGTGCTCTAGAACTGGGGGTATCAGTCCCAACTATTTACGCATCTTTAAATGCAAGAGTAATGAGTTCTTTAAAAGAGCAACGTAGTGAGATTGAAAAAACTATTCCATCTAAAGAGATAGAGGATTTTGATTTAGGAAATATATCAAATGGAATGAAACCTTTATTTGATGCTGTAGTCCTTGCCACAATAGCTAGCTATGCCCAGGGTATGGACATTTTAAGAGAAGCATCTGCAGTATATAACTATGGTTTGAATATGCCGTCAATTGCTCAAATATGGAAAGGTGGTTGCATAATTAGATCAAAATTATTAAGTAAAATTCAAGATGCTTATAACAAAGATCCTAATCTAAAAAATTTAATTTTTGATGATTGGTTCAATAATGAAATTGCCACAAGATTAGATAACTTAGCTAAAGTTGTTTCGTTATCCACAAAAGCTGGTATACCAGTCCCATGTCTATCCAGTACCTTAGATTATTTGAATAGTTATAGAACCAATAGACTTCCTCAGAACCTTGTTCAGGCAATGAGAGACTGTTTTGGCTCTCATACATATGAAAGAATTGATAAGGAAGGTAGTTTTCATACTGAATGGATGAAATGATTGAAAAGGTTAAAAATGGATATACACTTAACATTTACAAAGACAAGTTAGAGCTATCTACAGCGGTTTTTAAGTTTATTGAAAGCCACATTATTCATACTTTAAAAAAGAAAGACAGGTTCAAATTTTGTGTAAGTGGAGGTTCAACTCCTAAATCTGTTTATAAGCTTTTATCAAAAAACGATCTTCGATGGGATATGGTTGATGTCTTTTTAGGAGATGAAAGATGCGTTGATCCAAATTCAGAATTGAGTAACTCTTTAATGTTGAAGAATTCATTGTTAACTAATTTTGGATCTAAAGCTTTTTTTTATGAAATTTTCAATGATTTAAATGCTGATGATGAAGCTATAAAAAATCAATTTATTTCTAAATTATTTGAAAAATGCGGATCAAACCCTCCAACTTTTGATTTAACATTATTAGGTCTTGGTGACGATGGTCATACAGCATCACTATTCCCCTATCAAAAAAATAATAATGTAGATGATTTTGTTATTTTTAATGAAGGTAAAGGTTTAAAAAGAATTTCATTAACTCCAAAGGTTCTTTCAGCTTCTTCAAAGATCGTATTTTTAGTTAGTGGAGCTTCTAAAAGAATTGCTCTTGAGCGGTTATTAGATGAAAAAGAGCAACCAGAAAGAACACCATCAAAATTAATAAAATCTATTAATCAAATTTCAATATTTTGTGATCAGGAATCAGCAAAAGAATTAGAAATTTAGTTAAAGTCTATTAATAATTTAAATTATTTAATGAGTAAGAAAAAATTTTTATTCCAGAAAAAGGAGTTCGATGGTTGGAAAACATTAAATGATACTGTTATGGGCGGGTCAAGTTCAGCTTTTTGTGAAATTTCAAATTCGGGTTTGATATTAAAGGGTAATATTGTCGAGAAAGCAGGAGGATTTGTTAGTTGTAGATCGTCTATATATAAACCTTCTTTAAATGTATCTGAGTATTCATCCTTTGAATTAAATATTGATGGACAAGGAAGAACTTTTAAATTTGCTGTCGCTTGTGAAGATGATCTACTAGGACTAACCGAATTTATTCCGGGTGGACTTAGATGGATTAAATCATTCCCAACAAAAAAATTCGGGACAACAAATGTTCAAATTCCTTTTAGTGAGTTAAAACCTTCAGTAAGAGCTAATAAAGTACGTTTTCCATTTAAATTCAAGCCATCTAAAATTAAAAGATTGCAACTACTACACTCTAAGTTCGGTGATGATGGATTACTTAATAATGAATTTAAACAGGGTTTAATCAAAGTTTTAATTAAATCAATAAGTGTTATTTGAAAATCCACCTAAAAATATAGAGAGCCTAATCGCTAAGTCAGCAGATTTAACAAATAAACCTTTTGTTCATTCTGTAGTGAAAATAAATGGTGAATACGAATTCGAAAATGAAGATATCGATTTAACCGTTAATATCTTATGTCGAGATAAAGAAGGTAAAAGATTAGAAATTTATGATCTTGAATTAGAACTTTTTAAATCAAATAAAGAGTTGGTTTTAGTAATCTCTAAGCTTAACTTCCCTGCTGAACCAATATTATGGTGCGGAGTTAAAACATTATGGATGGATAGCAATAATGGGAAAAAATGCAACTCACCAAAATACAGTGCTAGATTGGAAAATTTAGCAAATAGGATAAAAAGTTTTATTGATTAAGAAAATAAAATTTGAGCTGATTTATAAATCAGTGACAGCCCCTAAACTTGATGTGCTTACGATTCTCGAATATTTTGAAAGAATTCCTCTTTTGTATTTTTGAATAGGTTTTGCCCAATCTTTTTTTCTTTTTTCTAATTCTTCGTCAGATAAATCAACTTCAATTAGTTGTTTTACAGCATCTACTGTAATTAAATCACCTTGTTTTATTAGAGCAATATTTCCTCCTACAGCAGCCTCTGGAGCTATGTGACCCACAACAAGACCATAGGTACCCCCACTAAATCTGCCATCGGTAATTAAAGCAACCTTCTCTCCTAGCCCTTGACCAACAATCGCAGATGTTGGAGCTAACATTTCTCTCATGCCTGGACCTCCTACAGGACCTTCGTTTCTAATAACAACAACATCACCAGCTTTGATATCGTTATTTAATATCGATTTTAAACAATCCTCTTCACTTTCAAAAATCTTTGCGGGACCTGTTAATACAGGGTTTTTTACTCCGCTGATTTTGGCTACAGAACCTTCGCTCGCTAAGTTACCTTTTAATATCGCTAGATGTCCTTTTTTATAAAGAGGTTCATCTATGTCTCTTATGACATTTTGATTTGTTGGAGGCTTATCTGGAATATTCTGTAAGTATTCAGAGATGGTTTTGCCTTCAATGTTTTTGCAATCGCCATGAATTAATCCTGCATTCAAAAGTATTTTCATTACTTGTGGAATTCCACCTGCCTTATGAAGATCCACCGTCACATATTTACCACTCGGTTTAAGGTCACAAATAACTGGTACTTTTTGTCTGATTCTCTCAAAATCATTAATGTTGATATCTATTCCTGCAGTATTCGCAATAGCTAAGATGTGTAATACCGCATTTGTTGATCCGCCAATTGCCATAATTACTGATATTGCATTTTCAAATGCTTTCTTTGTCATTAGGTCTAGTGGTCTTATATCTTTTTCTATTGCAGAGACTAGTATCTCAGCACTTTTATCTGCACTTAATTCTTTTTCAAGATCTTCAGCAGCCATAGTAGAACTGTGAGGAAGACTTAACCCTAATACTTCAATAACCGCAGACATTGTATTAGCTGTAAACATTCCTCCACAGCTACCAGCACCAGGAATACAATTTTTCTCAACTTGGATTAGCCTTTCTTCATTAATTTTGCCTGATGTTAATTGTCCAACAGCTTCAAATGCACTAACAACAGTAAGATCTTCTCCATGCAATTTCCCAGGCTTTATTGTCCCTCCATAAATGAAAATTGAGGGGATATTCATTCTTGCAATCGCAATCATGGCACCCGGCATATTTTTATCACATCCACCTATAGCAAGTACTCCATCCATACTCTGAGCATTGCATGCTGTTTCAATTGAATCAGCAATAACTTCTCTTGAAACTAGGGAATATTTCATGCCCTCTGTTCCCATAGAAATCCCATCACTTACTGTTATAGTCCCAAACATTTGAGGCATCCCACCTGATCTTTTTATAGACTCTTCAGCTTTTAGAGCTAACTTATTTAAACCCATATTGCATGGTGTTATGGTGCTGTATCCATTTGCAACTCCAATAATAGGTTTATTAAAATCTTCATCATTAAATCCAACAGCTCTTAACATCGATCTGTTAGGGGATCTTTGCACACCTTGGGTTATTGCAGATGATCTGAGTTTATTCATATTATTTGAGAACCTTTTTTATTCTATTGCCCCAACTCTTCAAGTTGCTTCCTCACATCAGCAATTGCAGAATTAAGTTGCTCAACTTTCTTCTCCAGATTCTCTCCTTCAACTTCATTTATATTTTCATTTGAATCAATCGCTTCTGAGCCGTCTTGAATTCTGGAGGAATACATCATTGCTTTTTGTTTTTTTTCCTCCTTTCTTTTGTCTGCTTCGGATATTAACCACCAAGCTAGACCTGCTGCTCCAATAAAAGCACCGCTTATTAATGATAAAAGATTATTTGAAGACGAATCTCTGTATTCAGACATTGGTAAAATATTTACTCCTATATTCTATATTAGTTCTTATCTTTAAATATAGTACTTAAACGCGATAGAGGATTCCCAATACCCGGTAATAATAATTGTGTTTTTTCGTCTTCCTCATCTATGCAAGAAGTGTAAATTACCTGGTTAGGGAGTAATTTCGCAATTTCATTTAATCCTTTATTTGAGCAAATTGCAGTTATTAAAAGAACCCTATTTGAATCAACACCTAATTCCTTTAATTTAATTAAAGTTTCTAATGTTGCTGATTTTGTTGTTATTTGTTCTGAATAAAATATAACTCCTTCATTTGATTCAATAGTTTTAGGAAGTTCTCCTAATGAGAGGGTTGAATTAGGAATTACTTCTTTAGATCCAAGCCAAAGAGATAACCCTTCGGGCAACATTGCGAGCACTTTTATTGGATAATCATTATTAATAAAGAATCCATCTGCGTCTCCATTACCAGTATTAACTATTTCTTTTTTGTATGGCAGCCAATTACGTAATGCTTCATATGTAAGCCATTTCCCTAATTGCTCATATCCTGTTGAGTACAAAATATTTGGAGTATTTTTTTCTCGCAATATTGAAAGCCAATGTTTTATTAATGGATGAGGAGGAACAATAACCTTTAGTGACATTGCCATATATTTTCCTTTAAGATACTCTTACAAACTTTAAATACTTAAGTTCTAAAATACAGTCTTATTATGATTAAATCAATTGTTTTCCCCTCTCTAAAGAATGCACTTATTACTTTGTTATTCGTTGGGATTTTATTTTTTAATTCTGTAAATTCTGCATGGGCTAAAAGACCTCCTGAGATTAGAAACCAGCAAGACCTTAATTTAGAGCCAGATATGCATGGTCAAGATTTAAGCGGTAACGAATACGTTAAGTTTGATTTGAATGGGTTTAATTTCAGTGAAAGTAATTTAGAAGGGGCGGTGTTCAATAATAGTAAATTGCAAAACTCAAAGTTTACTGGAGCAAATTTAAGAGATGCACTAGCTTATGCAACAGACTTTACAGATGCTGATCTTTCGGATGTTAATTTTACTAATGCTTTATTAATGGAGAGTAATTTTGAAGGTGCAAAAATAGATGGTGCAGATTTTACTGATGCTGTTCTTAGTCGTACACAACAAAAACAATTATGTGCGATTGCAAATGGCACAAATAGTTCCACAGGAGAGAGTACAGAATATAGCTTAGGTTGTTAATCATCAAAGATGAAAAAAAAAATTCCAGTTATTGTTGTTTCGGGATTTCTTGGTTCAGGTAAAACAACTTTTCTAAGATATCTATTAAAAGAGAGTAATAAAAAATTTGGTTTAATAATTAATGAATTTGGTGATGTTGGAATTGACGGTGATTTGATTAAAAGTTGTGATAAATGTGATGAATCTGAAGACGACTGCGTTATCGAATTAAACAATGGATGCTTATGTTGTACTGTTCAAGATGACTTTGTTCCATCAATAAAAGCTCTCCTAGAATTTAATCCTCCTATCGAATCAATAATTATCGAAACAAGTGGGTTGGCACTACCAATTCCCTTAATTCAAGCACTTAACTGGCCTGAGATTAGGTCTTCCATCTACCTTGATGTTGTTGTTGGTATCGTTAATGGAGAATCAATGCTAAATGGTTCACCAATTAATGATTTAAATAAAATAATAAAACAATATAATGAAACAGATAAAATTGATCATAACGCCACTATAGATGAACTTTTTGAGGAGCAACTAGAAGTTTCTGATATCGTTTTAGTCTCTAGATCAGATATCTTAAATGATGATCAGTTTGACGTTGTAAAAAATAAAATTCAAGGAAGTCTAAATTCATCTACTCCAGTCCTTAAATCCAAGAATGGCAAAATTGATTTAAATTATCTATTTGATTTTAATTTAAAAAAAGAGACTTATAAAGAATTTTTAACTGAAGAACATGACCATAATCATGTTGAACTTGTATCAGATTCTATTAAATTAAATTATTTCCTTGAAAAAAATTACTTTGAAAAGGAGATGTCAAAAATCTTGGATGAATTAAACATTCTTCGAATAAAAGGACGTATTTGGATACCAAACAAATCATTGCCTTTACAAATACAAATTGTTGGAAAGAAAATTAATACTTGGTTTGAAGAAGCTCCAGACAATTGTTGGAGACCAAATGATAATGCTGGGCTTGAATTAGTAATAATTTCCTTTGATGAAAAATCTATACAAACTTTAAATAAAAAAATTAAAGAGAAATTTAAGATTTTAAGTGACCCAAAAATAGCAATTTGACTTTATAGTTACGTGTCAGGATACTTACTACAGTAGACAATCCAAGATGGAAAATTCAAAAATTGCTTTAAAACAAATAATCTCTAACGAAATTTCTTCAATTGATAAAATAAAATGTTCAAAATGTGGAGGCTCAGGAAATTTTAAAACACCTGAAAATTCAAGAAGAACTTGTTTAGTTTGTTTTGGTAGGGGCTACATAGACATTTAATAACTCAGAAAACCTTAAGGTAAAAAAATATTTGTTTATTAATCAATAGTACTTTTTATTAAAATTTAAACTAATCTTCTAGTAGAAATTAATTTTTAATTGGACCAATTTGCTGTAAAAGTTTTTGTAAGACTAAGACCCTCAGTTTTAGATCCAGCAGGGGAAGCTACTAAATCTGCTTCTATAAAACTTGGAGCCGAGGGAATAAAATCATTACGTATAGGAAAAATGATTGAGGTGAAAATAGAAGGTAATGGTGAAAACGAAGTAAGAGAAAAAATTGATTTATTGTGTGATAGGTTATTCGCAAATACTGTTATTGAAGATTACGAGTATTCACTAGAAAAATTATAAGATGGATAATTTTACTGTAGGAGTTGTTGTCTTCCCTGGTTCTAATTGTGATCGTGATGTTTCATGGGCATTGGAAGGTTGTCTAGACATAAGAACAAAATACTTGTGGCATGAGTCTTCAGATTTAAGTGATGTAGATGCAATAGTTTTACCTGGAGGATTTAGCTATGGTGATTATTTGAGATGCGGAGCAATTGCAAGATTCTCTCCATTAATAAATGCCTTGGATGAGTTTGTTAAAAGCGGGAAAAGAGTTTTAGGAATTTGTAATGGGTTTCAAATCTTGACAGAATCAGGATTTTTGCCTGGTGCTCTTGTTGCAAATAAAAATCTTAATTTTATCTGTGATGACGTTGAACTTGATATCATTTCTTCAAAAGGAGGTTGGTTTAATAATGGAGATGAAAAACAAACTATTAAGTTGCCAATAGCGCATGGGGAAGGAAGATATCATTGTGATTCTGATACTTTAAAAAAACTTGTAGATAATGAATTGATTGCTTTGAGATATAAAAATAATCCTAATGGGTCCTCATTCGATATCGCAGGCATAACTAATGAAAAGGGAAATGTTCTAGGTTTGATGCCTCATCCAGAGCGAGCATGTGACGAGACAATTGGTGGGACTGATGGCCTCTTTACATTAAAATCATTAATATTGAAATAAAAAAAGACCCCAATTTTGGAGGTCTTTTTTTTTATTTAATTTGGGAAGAAATTAAACAGTAGCTTTTACTTTTGGATCTAAATCACCTTTAGCGTAAAGATCAGCAAAATAATTTGTACTGTTTTGTTTGATCTTACTTGCTTGCCCTTCGCACCAGAACTGTTTGTATCTATCAAGACAAACTTGCTTCATGTATTTTCTAGCAGGTTTGTTGAAATGTCTTGGGTCAAAGTTTGCCTTATCAGCAAATGCTGCCTCTCTAACAGCGGCAGTGAAAGCAAGTCTGTTATCGGTATCAATGTTGACTTTTCTTACTCCATTTCTTATTCCCTCTTGAATCTCTTCAACAGGAACACCATATGTTTGAGGGATTTCACCACCATATTTGTTAATGATATCCAACCATTCCTGAGGAACTGAACTTGATCCATGCATTACAAGATGGGTATTTGGAAGTGCTTTATGAATTTCAGCAATTCTGCTTATTGCAAGAACTTCTCCTGTAGGTTTTCTTGTGAATTTATAAGCACCATGACTTGTACCTATAGCAATAGCTAATGCATCAACTTTTGTTTTAGCAACAAAATCTGCAGCTTCTTCAGGATCAGTCAAAAGCATATCTGTAGAAAGTTCACCTTCAAAACCATGACCATCTTCAGCTTCTCCTTTCCCTGTTTCTAATGAACCTAAGCAACCTAATTCTCCTTCAACACTAACCCCAACTGAATGAGCAAAATCTACAACCTTTTTAGTAACTGCAACATTATATTCGTAACTTGCGGGTGTTTTTGCATCTGCCTCTAGAGAACCATCCATCATTACTGATGTGAAACCATTTATTGCTGCTGAATAGCATGTTGATGGCTCATTACCATGGTCTTGGTGCATTACCACTGGAATATTTGGATATGTTTCTGTCGCAGCAAGGATTAGATGACGTAAGAAGATTTCTCCTGCATAATTTCTTGCCCCTCTTGAAGCTTGGAGGATTACAGGACTATCAGTTTCATATGCTGCTTCCATAATTGCTTGAACTTGCTCAAGGTTATTAACATTGAAAGCTGGAATACCGTAACCATTCTCAGCAGCGTGGTCTAAAAGTAGTCTTAGTGGAACGAGGGCCATAATTAAAATAAGTTAAATGCTATAAAGCATATGTTTCCGAGAGTTTAGTATAAAGAGGTATCAAATGTCACGTCATTAGATATACAAAATACTAAATTAAAGAAACTAATTTTATGACCCAGAGTATATTTTTAGGATTTTTTTAGTTAGTAAGTGTAGCCTGCCACAAACAATTGCTCATCAGATGAAGGTTGAGATCCTGCTACATAGGCACCTTTTGTAGCTTCAGAGTTTGCTTGGGCTCTTGCTATTAATGCTTTTTGACCTCCTTCAACGTCGCTTCCTTTCCAGGCCTTTAAGCATGAGTGCTGTAATGCTCTTCCATAGGAGAATGAAACATTCCATAAAGCTTTCCTGTAAAGAGTGTTCATGTTATTTAGATAAACAGAAGCAGCTTCTTCGCTTAACCCTCCTGATAAGAAAACTATTCCAGGAACAGATGCAGGAACGCATCTTTCCATAGTTCTAATTGTCATTTCAGCAACCTTCATAGGATCAGCCTTTGTTGGACAATCTGCTCCATTAACAGTCATAGAAGGTTTTAATAGAGTGCCTTCTAGAAAAACTCCATTTGCTTGACAGGCAATATAAACCTGCTTTATTACCTCTTCTTGAACTTCAGCAGTTTTTTCAATAGTATGGTCACCGTCCATTAAGATTTCAGGTTCAATAATTGGTACTAAACCAGATTCTTGAACTGATCTTGCATACCTTGCTAATCCCCAAGCATTCTCTTGAATTGATAGTTTTGAAGGACAACCATCATTTGTAATTTGCAGAACTGCTCTCCACTTTGCAAATCTGGCACCTTGTTCATAATATTTTGCAGCTCTTTCAACTAACCCATCTAGGCCAGAGCAAAAAGTTTCTACATCTCCCCCTCCTGGAAGTGGATTTAGGCCTTTATCGACCTTTATACCTGGAATAATACCTAATTCATTTAGTTTCTTAACCATTGACTCGCCATCTTGGTGATTCTGATAAAGAGTTTCTTCGAAGAGGATTGCTCCACTTATATATTTGCCAAGACCCTCTGTAGTAAAAAGCATTCCTCTATATGCCTTCCTATTGTCTTCAGTATTCTCAACGCCAATTCCAGCGAGTCTTTTACCTACTGTTTTAGTGGATTCATCTACCGCTAATATTCCTTTTCCTTTAGAAGCTAGTAATTGAGCATTTTCTTTAAGCTCATTTTTGTAATAATTTAAAGCCATTCTTTAATAATTCAGTTCAATTGATTTTTCCAGAATATGAAAAAAAAATAAAATCAATCCAATACTTTATCGGGTGATAATTGCTACTTATAAATGTATAGCCTTAAATTTTGATACTTAATCCACTTTTGGAAGATTCTCTTATGGCTTCGCAAACTTTATGACTAGCAAGTCCCTCGCATAAGCCTGGGATTACAGGTGTTCCATTAATTATACTCTGAGCCCATAAATTTTGAATTCTCAAAACTGGAGCTATTCTCCCATCAGTCCACGTTTTTTCAAAATTAAAAATTGAATCTGCAGATAGATTTTGTATTTTATTTTCGTTGTTTGAATATTTCAAATTAAAACCATGTACATAATCTTTTTGGTTTTCGCTTTTAAGAATTAGTGAACCTTCGCTTCCATATATTTCTAAACTAAATCCTCTACCATTTTTAGAAATTGATGATAAAGATACCTGACATGGAAAAAGATTTGAGCTGTAGTTTGATATTTCTATATTAGCTAAACATACATCTTCACTCGTAACATCATTTAAATCAGATGAATTAGGTAAAGGTCTTTTTTTTATTGATGTTGCTAACTTGCCAGACACGTTTATTGCTTCTCCAAAAAACCAATTCAACATATCGAATGCATGAGTACCTAAAGCACCAATAACTCCTCCACCTTTTTCTTCCAATGAGTACCAATTCCAGGATCTTTTGGGGTCGGATCTACTGCCCATTAACCAATCTAATTTGACTAAATATATATCTCCTAAGATATTTTCATCAATTAGCTTTTTTGTCTGAAGGAAAAGAGGTACTGCTCTATATTCAAAATCAACACCTACGCTTAAATTATTAATCAAAGATATTCTCTGAAGCTCTTCAATTTCTGAAGAGGATATTGAAACGGGTTTTTCTAGGAGCAAATTTTTATTGTTCTCAAGGGCTTGTTTTGCTAACTTAAATCTTGATTCGGGAGGAGTTGCAATAATAATTCCATCAATATTTGGAGATTTAACTAAGTCTTCCCAATTGTGAAAAAAATCTAAGCCCGTTTCTTTTTCTAATATCGATTTTTGCTTTTTCTCGTAATGATAAATTGCTACAGGAGTTAAGTGATCAGACTCTTTTAATGCCTCTAAATGAACTTTTTTCCCAAATCCTAGTCCAGCGATTGCTATTTTTAATTTTTTATTTTTAGTATTCATTTCTTATTTATTAATAAACTCTGAACAGCTATTTTCAATAACAACATCTATAAGTTCATCATTATTAGAAGTTTGCCATTTTGAATTGAATTGAGGAATTCCATTTATTGATGTATCTTTGAACTTTTTTTCATTGCAATTAATTCTCATTACATAAAGTGATAACTCTCCATCATCATCAGAATTAGTTGGATTCTTAAAGAACTTTGTTAATACACTTATTTCGCCATTTGGGAGCGACTTAATACTCCCTTTATCAAGCCATTCCTTCCCATCATCATTCTCTTTAAGGAGAACCCAATCAACATTTCCTATTGCATATGAATAGGAGGCAAAGTTTAAAATAAAGAGTAGAAGGCTTAAAGAAAAATAAAATAAATTAGAAATTATTCTCATTTTATATATTTGATTCTGCGAGTTCTTTTACACCATGAATTTTTAATATTTTAGTCAGAGTATCCTTGAGATCTTTCCTTTTCACTATTACATCAACAAAACCATGCTCAAGCAGATATTCAGCTGTTTGAAAATTATCGGGTAATTTTTCTCTTAATGTTTGTTCTATAACCCTTCTTCCAGCAAATCCAATAAGTGCTTTAGGTTCCGCCAAAATTAAATCACCTAACATCGCAAAGCTGGCTGTTACCCCTCCAGTAGTTGGATGAGTTAACAAGGGCATATATAGGAGATTTTTCTCTTTATGTTTTTTTAGTGCTCCAGATATTTTTGCCATTTGCATGAGACTTAACATACCTTCTTGCATCCTTGCTCCTCCTGATGCGCAAACAATAAGAATTGGAAAATTTTCCAAAGTTGCTCTCTCAATTATCCTTGTAATTTTTTCACCAACTACTGAACCCATGGATCCTCCCATAAATCTAAAATCCATAACAGCTAATGCTAAAGGCATTGAATTTACAGAACAGATACCTGTTACGACTCCATCTCTTAAACCTGTACCTGCTTGACTTTCTTTAATTCGATCAGCATACGCTCTTCTATCTTTAAAACCCAAAGGATCTGTAGGACTTAGTGAGCTATCAAATTCTTTGAATGAATTTTTATCAGCAATTATATTTATCCTTTCATCGCTATTAATCCTATTGTGGTGTCCACAATTACTACAAACATTGAAATTTGAAATTAGGTCTTTTCTATAGGCTACTTGCGAACACTCTGAACATTTAACCCACAAACCATCTCCTTCGTCAGTATCTTGGGAAACTTTCCCAACAAATTGATCTTTACGCCTTGCGGCAAACCAGTCGATTAATGACACAACTTTTCCTTTTTTTTCTATTTAAATCTAAGTAAGGTACTTTTATCAAGAAAGATATATAAAAATTTGAGATCCTCTAGATTAAAAACTTCTCAAAATTAAAAAATAATGATTTAAGTTGATAATCGAAAATTAATTATTATTTATTTTTCTCCTCAATCATTTTATGAATTATTGGAGTGAGAATTAGTTCCATTGCGAATCCCATTTTACCTCCATTTACAACGATACTTGTTGGACTTGACATAAATGAATCATTAATCATTCCAAGCAAGTATTGAAAATCAATCCCCCATTTCTCTCTTGCCCCTTTTCTGAAATGTATGATCACAAAGCTCTCATCAGGAGTTGGGATATTCCTGCATATGAAA
Organism: Prochlorococcus sp. AG-355-B23; assembly: GCA_003280935.1. Classification (GTDB taxonomy): domain Bacteria; phylum Cyanobacteriota; class Cyanobacteriia; order PCC-6307; family Cyanobiaceae; genus Prochlorococcus_A. The sequence goes on along the minus strand of QCDJ01000001.1, from coordinate 37,766 downwards.
GGATTAGAAGTGTCAATTGTGGGAATTCTTTGGAAATTAATATCGGTTTTGCTGAATTGTGGGCATATATGATTTATATAATCAGGCATTCTTCTCAATATAGTATCTACAATGGTTTCCGCTGAGTAACCTCTTTCTGCATTATCTCTATGGATTTTTTGAATCCACTCTAAATTTGTTATCGGAACAACTCCAACAAGTAGATCAGCATAAGAGGCAACATTGTATCCATCACCTTCTACCCCGCCATGCAAACCTTCATAAAAAAGTACATCTGTTCCCTCAGGAATATCTTCCCATGGAGTAAATTGCCCAGGTTCTAGAGATGTCCCAAGTCTTGTATTATGTTCTTCTGCTTCTTCAAGACTATGTAGATAATATCTTTTCTTCCCTCCTCCAGTTTCACCATAGATTTTAAAAAGTTCTTCTAGCTTGTCAAAAAGATTAGCCTCTGGACCAAAATGTGAGAAATTTTCACCTTTTGAAAGAGCGTCTGCCATAGCTTTTTTCATAGGCATTCTTTCAAATCTGTGGTAACTATCACCTTCAACAACTGCGGGAACAATATCTTCTCTGGCAAAAATATGCTCAAAGGCTCTTTTTACTGTACTTGTTCCTGCTCCTGAAGATCCTGTTACAGCAACTACTGGATGACGTTTTGACATTTTTTAAAAACAATATCTAATGATTCTGACAGGTCATATGCCAACTTTATGTTTTACTTAAAAATATTTTTTTATTTATTAATTTTTTTATTAAATTTCATCCATTATTTTATCTCCGATTTCACTGCAAGATAAAACTTCAGTAGACCCATCAGCTAAATCTGCTGTTCTAAATCCTTTTGATAAAACTTTATCAATGGCAGTTTCTAAATTTTCTGCAGCTTCTTCTTCATTTAATCCAATTTTTAACATCATGGAAGCAGATAAAAGCATTGCAATAGGATTAGCTATGTTTTTACCAGCTATATCAGGAGCCGAACCATGAACAGGTTCAAAAACGCCTGGGCCATAATTGTTTAAAGAAGCAGATGGAAGCATACCAATAGAACCAGTTAACATTGCGGCTAAATCGCTTAAAATATCTCCAAATAAATTACTAGTTAAAATCACATCAAATTGACCAGGATCTCTAACTAATTGCATTGCTGCATTATCAACGTACATATTGCTTATAGATATATTTTTATCTTTTGAGGTGATATTTAAAACTGTATCTCTCCACAATTGACTAACCTCAAGAACGTTTGATTTATCAACGGAACATATTTTTTTATTTCTTTGGTTAGCAATTTTTATTGCTATTTCGGTTATTCTTTCTATTTCAGTCGAATCATAAACCATTGTATTGAAAGCTTTTGGGATTTTTGTATTTGTTATGTGTCCTCTTGGTTTTCCAAAATAAATTCCTCCTATTAATTCTCTTACAACAATAAGATCTACATGCTCAACGATTTCTTTTTTTAATGTACTTGCATCTAATAGAGATTTTCTTATTTTGACAGGCCTGATATTTGCGAAAAGGTTTAGGGCAGATCTTAACTTTAGTAACCCACTTTCTGGCCTTAATTCTCTCGCAAGAGAATCATATTTAATATCTCCAACACATGCTAAAAGTACTGCGTCACTTTTTTTACATTGATCTAGTGTCTCATCTGGAGCAGGAGTACCATATTTTTCATACGCTATCCCTCCAAATAATTTTTCAATAATCTCAATATCGAAATTATGATTTTTTGAAAGCTTTTTTAAAACTTTTTTTGAAACTTCTGAAATCTCTGGTCCAATTCCGTCTCCTGACAATAAAACAATCTTATATTTCTTCATTTAAATTTTTGTTTAATAGAACAATAAATTATTGCTTGTCTAATTGTCTAAGTTTTTTTGCTAATTCTGGTAATTTTTTAAAAATACTTGAACTCCTTAGCCATGATTTATTTTCCATCGCAGGGAAACCACTTATTACCTTGCCATCTTCAATGTCACAATGGATTCCGCATTTTGAACTCGCAATGACATTATTACCAACTTTTACTCTGTTATTGACTCCTACTTGCCCTGCCAAAATAACACCATCTCCAATATTTGCGCCTCCAGCGATACCAACTTGAGCTGCAAATGCACAATTCTTTCCAATTTTTACGCCATGACCTATTTGTATTAAATTATCCAACTTTGTTCCCTCATCAATAAAAGTAAATCCAACTGCGGGTCTATCAATACAACAATTAGTTCCAATTTCTACAAAACTCATTATTTTTACACCACCTTTTTGCGGCATCTTTACCCATTTGCCATTTTCAGGAATAAAACCAAATCCCTCAGATCCAATAACAGAATTTGAATTAATTACACAATTATTTTTTAGAGTGGTATTTTCGTAAATAACACAATTTGGATGAATTATATTATTATTTCCTATTTGAACATTGCCTAAAATTGATGATCCAGGAAGAATATGATTATTGTCTCCAATTACGGTATTTTCTCCAATATAGACATTAGGTCCAATATGGCAATCTGCTCCAATTATTGCTGTTTTATCTATAACTGCTGAAGCATGAATTCCTGGTTTGAAATTGATAGTTTTATATAAATAATCCAATACTTCTGCAAATGCAATTCTTGGATTTTTAACGATTATGTTAGATATATTGAGTTTTTTTAGGACACAAACGATTTCATCGTTGTTAGTAGTTATTATTGCTGATGCTTTAGTTTGATCTAATTTTTCTTTAAGTATATTATTTTCTTCTAAAAAAGATATTTGATGTTTAACTGCAGCATCAAATGAGGCAGCATCATCTATATTTAAATCTTCGAAAATATTAGCACTAATAAAATTTGAATTTCCTTTTTTTATTAGATCAACTAAATCACTTAAAAGCATTTTTCAGTTTTAATTTTTTTCTAAGAGAGAGCAAGAACATCTCTGTGTACGACAATTATCGAGGAGTTGTTATTTTCTTTATTATTTAAGATACTTCTTAATTTGTCGCTACTTATTGATACTAAACCTTTTGCAACCTCTTTATCATTTGTATTTACGATTTTAACTGCCTGATTAATCGTAAAGTTTCCTTCTACATTCTTAACACCAACCGCTAAAAGTGAGGCACCTTTTTTTTTGATTGCAAATGAAGCGCCATCATCTAAAGTGATTTTCCCTACTGTTTGAATTGCATGTGAAAGCCAACTTTTTTTGTTTCCTATAGGTTTTTCTAATGGATAAAATAAAGTTCCAATTTTATTATCATTAAAAATTTCAATTAAGTTTTTTTTATTAGTTCCATCAACTAGTTGGACTTCGACTCCTCCTTTTGTTGCTATTTCTGCAGAAATTAATTTTGTAGAAATTCCTCCTGTTCCCCATTCATTATTTGAGTTTTGATTATTTTTATCTTTAATATCCTTTAATTCACTATTATGTACTTCTTTAATAGGTTGCGCATCTTGATTATTACGTGGATCTTTTGAGTATAGATTTTCAATATCGGTTAATAAAATAAGCTTGTTAGCATTTATAGCCAAGGCAACTAAAGCAGAGAGGGTATCATTATCTCCATATTTAAGCTCTTCATTTGCTACGGTATCATTTTCATTTACTATTGGAATAACATTTAAATCGATTAATTTTTTTAAAGTTTTAGAAGCGTTATTAAAGGATTCTCGTGAATTGAAATCAGCTTTAGTTATTAAAATTTGAGCAATATTATGACCTAATTTATTAAATACTTTATCGTATAAGGACATTAAATTAACTTGACCTACTGCAGCAGTAGCTTGAAGGGTACTTAAATCATTTGGTCTCGTTTTAATATTTAATTTTTGGCAACCTAATCCGACGGCTCCACTAGTTACTAAAATTAATTTGTTTCCTTTTGAAAGAAAATTTGTAAAGGATCTAGAAAGGTTTTCAATAACTTCTTCTGTAGATGTTTCCTCTGTTCCTCTTAAAATACTAGTACCAATTTTTATAACCCAAGTTTTCATTTTATAAAATGAGAAATTAATTTTTCTATTATCAAAGTTAAATTAAATTTTATAGGCAAGCCATCTCTATTTAATCGCTTAACTAATATTGTTTTTATATCACATCTATTGCCAACAATAATATCTGTAAAAATCCTGTCGCCAATAATGGCTATATTTTTTGGATCTCTGCCAATTTCTTTGATAGCAGACAAAGTTGCTTTTTTTCTTGGTTTTGATGCATTGTATTTATACCTTAAATTTAATTCTTTCGCTATTTTTGCGATTCTTTTTTTTGATGGATTATTACTTATTAGATACAAGGAGAAAAGTTTTTTAGATTCTATGATCCAATTTTTTACAGCTTTTGGGATCATATTAGATTTTCTATTTACTAGAGTTCCATCCACATCTAGCAATAAAGAATTAATTCCTTTTTTTTGCAATTCAGATTGAGAAATATTATATATTGGTAAGTCTGAATCCCAATTGACTTTTAGGATAGATCTCATTGATTTTAAGAACTACTTTTTTCAAGCTCAGTTTCAATCAAAGGTTGAATTCTATCGAACTCATCATCTTCAACTAATAAGGCACCTTTGTCTTTTAATTTACCCACAATAAAAAAAGGATCTAGTGGTATATATAAACCATATTCTTGATCAAAAAGATTAAAGTTAACGAGCAATTCATAACTCTCACTATCATCATCGACGTAATCTTCTTCTAATTCATCGTAAATTGGTTCTTCAAGTTCTCCTGATACTGTTAATGTAACTGCTGATCTGATAAGTCTTAAATCATGTTCTTGAAGAACTGCTTCAGCATTTTTTAGTATTTGTTCATTTTTATCTATTTTCTCAATTAATTCAGGTTCATCTTTTTCATTTATCTTAAAAAGACTTACTGGAGTATCAACTGGCGTTAATAAAGCATATTCTTGGCCCTCAATACTTACTAATTGTTCAAGATAACAAAATAGCTCGTTTCCATTTGAGTCATTTAATAAAAGAGTCTGTGCATCATAATTATCATTTGAATTGGCTTCTTTCATTTAAAAATTATCTATCCTTTTTAATACTAATATTTTATCTGACGTTTACCAGCTATTTCTTCTAATTCAGGACCCTCTTCGATCCATTGTTCAAGTATTATTTTTGCTGAAAAACTATCAATCAATCCGGATTTATCTTTTTTTATTCCAAATCTTTCTGAAGATTCCCAAGTTGAACTATGTTCATTGACATAAGAAAATGGAAGATTTAATTCATTTGAAAGTAATTGACCGTAATTTTTACAGTCAATAGCTTGAGTGGTCATTTTACCTTCCTCATCTAGCGGAATACCCACAATAAAACCAGTCAAATTAAATTCATATATATAATCTCTAATGATTTTAATCTCTTGATTATTTTTAAATCTTTTTACTGCTGGAAGTATATTTGATGTTATGCAAAGGGGATCACAATAAGCTAATCCTATTCTTTTGGTACCTATATCCAAACTCAAAATTGACTTGGGTTTGGGTTTGCAAAATTTCACTTTGTTTTTAATGGAAAAGGAGATGGATATGGATTACCTTGTGGACTTAATTTTTCAAAGATTGATTCCAAAGATTGATTTATTATATTTACTTGTTTGGCTTCATTCTTAATTATTGTGTTCCTAATAAGAATTATTTCTTGATTTTTTTCTTTGATATTACACTCTTCGAGAAAAACATTTAATTGAGAATTTTCTTTATAGGTTTTTAAATATGAAACAGGTGATTTTTCAAAAAATCTTTTTATAAATTCTTTTAAAATAGAATTAAATCTATTATCCCAATATCTACTTATTGTTAAAGTATAAATTTCCTCATTTTGATAATTAATATCTTTTAAAATTGTACATAAAACTGAATTTTCATATATTAAGGCACCACTATTAGAGTTATTTCTTTTAAGAATGTCGTCTTGATCAAAATCTAAAATATTTCTTATTAAGGGTGATTGATTAGATCTTATGAAATTAACTATTTTTAATACATTTTGTTTATTAATTTTTTGGAATTCATTAATAAATGTATAGGCATTGGTATTTTGATTTGTAGGTTTATTTTGATCAGAACCATCCCAAAGGATTATCTCTCCTAACGGTTGAAAGCCTAATTCTCTTGCGTTTGATATAAGGTCAACATTATTTATATCTGAATTAATTATCCAACTTGAAGTTTTGTTTTCTTTTATTGAGATAGATTTTTTTATCAATCCTAAAGTTAATTGTTTATCTGTTAGAGAACACTTGCTATTAATCAACTTGGGCTTAGATATTTTTAAGCAAGTCTCTTTTTTGTTTAAAGGAAAAATATTCAAATAACCAATAATTTCGTTTCCATGTATAGCAATTATGCATTTATTTTTATTTTTCTTAAGATTATTCAAGAAGATTTTTAAGTCATCAAAGGTATTTATAATTGCCATCTTTAAAAACCAATTATTCAATTCCTTATTTTTAATATCTATTAAAAGATTAATATGCCTTATATGGAGTTCTTCAAAAGTTACTTCCATTCCTTTTTTAGATTGAAAAGAATAAGAGGTATCTTTTTTCATTTACTTATTTTCTCTTATTAATACTATAGGGGTTTTTTCATCTCCATTGCCAGCTGGATTAGATATTAAGTTTTTTTTGAGTATTTTATTTACTTTTTTATTTGAACTAGCTAAGACTTTCACACCTCCAAGATCATTAACATCGACAACAGCAACATCTATATTTAGATGGTTCGAGACCTCCTTGCAAAATAAATCCGCATTTATAGGACCCATAACTATACTCTTGTCGTAAGGTACAACTGTACCGCTTATATCATCAATGAGTGATGATTCTGAACCAGTTAACCTATAAAACATACCTTTAATACCAACTAATTTGAAGAGAAATCCAACAAATAGTGCAAAGGTTATTCTTGTGACTCCGATTTTATTTATTAATAATTGCATGCCACAAGCTGTTGCGAGACTGCTTGTAGGGTGAAAAAAATAACATAAAGCTTTCGAAAATAAACTATACTCTAAATTTTGAGGGGAGATATATCTATTTTGCATAATCGCTAGCGGACTCTCACCGATTGTTAAAATATCATTTTTTTCTACAATTCCTTTGCAGTATTCAATCACAGTATTTACTGGGTTATCAAAGCAACCAAGTAAATCAGTTTTAATAGCAAAAGCTTTATATTTATTATTTATTGGAATTTCAGAAACATTATTGGCCCTTTGTTTTTGACCATCTAAATTAATTAACAAACAATCCTTATAATTTGAAATACCAAAATGTCCATATTTCTCCCAATATATTTTTAACCATAGATATTTTATTTTTTTTCTAAAATTATTATTACTAAATTTATATATGATTCTTACAAATAATTCTGAATTTGACTTGATAATTGTTGTTGGCCAGTAATTATTTAAATTCTTAATTTTGTTATTTTCATATATATAAATATCTTCTTGATAATTAAAATTTTGGCAATATTCGTTACCTTTACTTTTAAAAAAATCTAATTCAAAATTTATATTAGAAACCATCGTCTCTTTGGTTTTACTTTTATTAGTTATTTTTAAATCAATAATTAATTCGTTTAAACCATCCTTTTTTTTGATTTTGTAATTTATAGGTACCAATTTTAACTTTGATTTGGGTGAGTTTTTAAAATATAAATCTGAAAGAATTAAAAAAATTAAAAGAACTAAGAGGATATTTATTAATATCATTTTTTTAATTAATTTATGTTTTTATCTTTTTTTTCAGAAATGATACTGTTGTATTCATTAAAACTTTCTAGAGAAAATGTCGTATCTTTTATATCAATTCCCTTTAGTTCTCCTATAACTTTGTTTAATTCATCTATATTAATCATTCCATTTTTATCATATTGCACTTCTCCTTCACTATTTAAAATAATGGTTTGTGGAATTAATCCGTTCCAATAATAATTAGGTTCATTTCTAAGATCAGAATTTTCTTTATCCTGCAATTCATCAGTAGTTAGAGCAATGATATCTATATTATTTCTCCATATCAAATCTAAACCGGATATTACAGGAGCCATAGCTTTACTATCTGAGCTATCGTCAAGATAAAAAAATAAAACTGCGACTCTTTTATTTTTTAATGATTCTTGAAGAGTTGTTTGGGGAGGAACTATAGCCCCATTACCTGCGTATATAGGAAAGATGTTGCCATCGTAACTATCAGAATCTCTAGAGGCATTTGCTTTATATGGACTTAAGAAAATTAATGCTATTAGGATCCATTGAATTATTTTCATTAAAGTTTAAAAACTTACTTTGAACTTGATCTTCCTAATCCTTGAAGGATTCCTTTCCCAACTAAACCGATAGCTTTGCCAACGACCTTTGTAAGGAAAGTTACGAAAAGATTACCGATATATTTTACAGCAACTTCTAACTGCGGTGCTACGGCATCCCTTATCTCAACTAACAATGTAACTTGTTTTTGTAGCCATTCTAGATTCTCTAATTCTTTCTCTCTATTTTCATTTTTAAAGTATCGGGTAAATTTTTTATCGATAATATCAATATATTCTCGTTTACTCTCATACAAGTAGATAGGCATAAAAATATAATCATGCCAGCGATTGTAGTTATTAATATTATTTCTAAATCTTTCAAAATTTCTTGTAGATTGTAATTCAGGATTTATAAGTACAGTTCTTAATTCAGGCCAAGAAGAACAAACATTAAAGATTTCAGAAGCCAATAAATTACAGTTCCTTATTGTCCAATTTGAAATTATATTTTCAAGGATCAGAAAAGATTCTGTTTCATATAAAGGGAGTAATTTCCCATCATAGTCAAGAGCTTCATTTTTAATAATTGGCTCAATAAACATTATTGATTCGTGTGATTCTCTATCTATCTCTTCGCAACTTACCTCACTATAAATAAAATCATTTATTGAAATAGATTCGCCTCCTTTTTTTAATCGAAAATACCTGTCTGTAATATTTGAAATTGTATTAACTTTAAGTTCTTTTATAAGAGAATTTAAATCTTCTTTAAAATCTTTCTCCTTATAGTTTTCCTTAATATTTTTTACTAAATTATCTAACTCATCTAACATTTTGCAAATTAGTCGTGAAATGAATTCTTTCTTTATTCCAGAGAGAATTATAGATGAATTATTAAATTCAACCTGTAAGTTAGTTGAGCTATACCTTTCTTTTAGTCTATCTAAAATCAAATTCCATATTTCTGCGGTATTTTTATCTTTAATGAAAACAGTGTTCTTATTTTCAAGATTAATTATATTTTCAGTGTAAACTGCCTCTGTATAAAGTTCTAGTGAATTACCCCATAAAAATATTAGAAAAGATTTTGCAGTAATAAGTTCTCTTAATCTTCCTTTTAAAATGAATTTATAAAATTCTGGTGTTGAATCAGAGTTGACATATTTGAATATGTAATTAATTTCAGAATCTATTTGTTTGAGGCCTGAAGTTAGAATTTTTTGACTAAAAGAGAGAGGCTTATTTTTGTTTAATTGAATTGGGGAATTATTTCTAATATCAAATACCCTTCCTCCATTTAAAATGGTATCAATAGATTCAAGAACTTTTTCTACACTAGGATTTAAAAGAAAACCTTCAGCATTTAACGATGGAGGGGTATTTGCTTCATAAACAAGTTCGCCAGAGAGAATTATAAGAAACTTTGACTCATCATATTTTTCTCTTAATTTTAATAATTCTAACCTTATAAGATCTTCTGATTGAAAATTAAGAACATTCCATATAACTAAATCTGGAGTTTTATCACCTGTTCCATTATTAAAATTAATTTCTAAATTTTGGTCTAGTGATGTTAACTTAAGCGATAAAGATTCTGCTATTAAGCTTGGAGCAATAATCAATATCGATTTTTTTGAAATTAATTCCAAGACTAAATTTCTTATCTCTTATACAAAATTAACTAACAATTACTGCAAACACCAGCCTTAAATCAATTTTTATACTCTTTTAAGCGTAGTAATTTGTATTTAAATCAAAGTCATTTAATCTCTCTGCTGACAATACATTATTCGCTTCGTTTATCGTGAATTTATTTTCATATAGAGCTTTACCTACTATTACTCCAAAGAGTCCAGAGTTTTCAAATTTTATTAACGATAATAAATCAGAAATTGAACCAACACCACCTGAGGCTATTACTGGAATATCTGTAATTTCAAGTATGCTTTTTATGAAGACTTCATTTGTTCCTTCTAAAGTCCCATCTGTATTTATATCAGTAACAATAAAACTAGCAATTTTAAATGAAGAAAACTCCTTTACTAGATCTGTGGCAAAAATATTAGATTGCTCAAGCCAACCCCTCGTACTAACTTTTCCATCTTTTGCATCTATCCCAACAATTATCCTTCCAGGAAATTTATTTGATAAGTCTTTAACTAGTTCTTTATTTTCTATGGCAGAGGTTCCCATGATAACTTTCTCAATACCATAAGAAAATAATTGTTCTATCCTTTCTTGAGACCTTATGCCCCCACCTATTTGAATAGGTATGTTAACTGTTTTTGCAATCTTTTTTATTGATTTATCATTTGTTGGGGATCCAGTTTTTGCAGCATCCAAATCAACTATATGTATATATTTTGCTCCTTCGCTTTCCCAAAATTTAGCTTGCTCATGAGGCTCTTTTGTGAAGTCTTTTCTTTTATTAAAGTCGCCTTTAAAAAGCCTTACACACTTACCATTCATTAAATCAATTGCTGGTATTAGGTCCATAGAATTATCCTTTTCATTAATTACTTATTAGTAGTACTATTCAATATGTAATTCTATTTAAGATTACTACTTTAGTTAAATATTTTTTTGAATATGAAAATTCTTGTAATGGGTGGCACTAGATTTGTTGGCAAGTCTTTGGTTAGAAAGTTATTAAGTAAAAATTATGATATTGATATATTCACTAGGGGTAATAAAAGTAATCCTGAAAAAACAAATTTAATTAAGGGTGATAGAAATAATTCAGAAGATATCATCAAGCTAAGAAATGAAAAATATGATGTTGTTTTTGATATTTCTGGACGAGAGTTAGAACAAACCAAACTTCTTATAGAAAATTTAGATAACTCTTTCCAGAGATATATATATGTAAGCTCTGCAGGTGTTTATAAAGATAATTGTGAACTACCCTTATCCGAAGTTGATCCAATTGATCCAAAGAGTAGGCATAAAGGAAAGTTTGAGACAGAAGATTGGTTAAAAAAACAAAAAATTCCTTTTACAAGTTTTAGACCTACTTATATTTATGGACCAGGAAATTATAATAAAATTGAAAATTGGTTTTTTGAAAGGTTATTTACTAAAAAATCTATACCAATCCCTGGTGACGGTTCTTTAATTACGCAGCTAGGGCATGTTTCGGATCTAACTGATGTAATGATTAGGTGCATAAATTTTGAAAATTCCAAAAATAATATTTACAATTGTTCAGGTGAAAAAGGAGTAACAATCAAGGGTTTAATTTATTTCTGTGCGAATGTTCTTGGATTAAACCAAAATGAGATTTCTTTAAGAACATTTGATTATCAAAAATTAGATCCTAAGTCTCGAAAGGGATTTCCAATTAGATTAAATCATTATCAGACTGATATCTCTAAGATAAAACGTGATTTAGATTGGGCGCCAACTTTTGATTTACTTAATGGTCTAAAGGATAGTTTTTTAAATGATTTTAATAATAAAAAGAGTGAGGCGTTTGATGAAAATTCAGATAATATTCTTTTTAATTCTTAAATAGCCTAATAAAGTCACAAAAGTCAGGATGAATCCTAACCAATAAAAAATTAAAGCCAAATTATTCAATAAGCTAATTTTTAATGGTGTAAAGAAGGTAATTACTGAAATAAAAAAGAAAAATGTTTTATATTTTCCTAAAATTGATGCTGGCAATCCGTCTTTTGTAGAGTTCCTTAGGCTAGAGATAATTAATTCTCTAAATAAAATTAATGACAAAGACCAGAAGGGTATAAAATTATTTTTACAAAGGAAGGTCAAAGGAATTAAATAGAATACTTTATCGCTTAAGGGATCAAGAATAGCTCCTAATCTGCTCTTAAGATTAAATTTCCTTGCAATTAACCCGTCAAAATAATCAGTTAAACCTCCAATAATAATCAATATAAAGACATAAAGAGGCCTGTTAATTTCTAAAAAAAGTATTAATGGAAATACAAGGAAAAGGCGAGATATCGATAATAAATTGGGAATATTCAATGCCATATTTTTTAAGATTTTTTCTTAATAACAAATTTGTTTTTGTATATAAAAAATATATTACACTCTCAACAAGCTTAAATTTTTAGTAAAAATTTTAAATGGTTTTTGATGCTAGATTCTAAGATTTAATTTAAATCTGAATCCTAAAGATTATAAACTCAACTTCTCTTTATGAATGATGATGTTTTATATTACAAAATTATTCCTTATATCTAATGCAGCCTCATAGCCTAAAGCTATCTCCAGAATCTGATTTGATAAATTCAATTAAAGAATATTCTTTATCGAATAATTTATATGGGTATGTTTCTGGAGTGGTTGGTAATCTTAGAACAGTTTGTATTCAATGCCCAGGTAATCAAGAGATAAATAAATTTGAAGGAAATCTAGAGATAGTTTCTTTAAACGGACATTTTAATAAAGGAGATGTTCATTTACATTTGAGTTTTGCAGATGAGGGATGTAATGTGTTTGGCGGGCATCTTGAGGAGGGATGTATTGTAAAAAAAGGTACTGATATATTATTACTTTCTTTTGAACAGAAAATTATTAATATCTCAAATCATGATTTAATCACTAATGAATCACGTGTAAAAGCATACATTTTAAAGGATTGTCCTTGGTCTAAAAGAGCAATTAGGTTGCTTAATTCTTTATCTATCCCTCATGAAGTTACTCTAATAGACAATGATGAGAGCTTTCAAAAAATTATGGCTCAAAGTAGCCATAATACTTTCCCTCAAATATTTTTGGATAATAAATTTTTTGGAGGATATGATGAACTTTCAGAACAAGCAAAATTGGATAACTTAATTTCATTTAAGTAATCTAAATTTTTTAACTATCACGATTAGTAAGCTTTTCAACAACTAATTCCTCCTCTAACTGCTTTATTAATCTTGATACAAGACTTTGAAATTCTGGTTGACAGCCTTTAAATGCAGCTTTATGTCTTATTGGCTCATTTCTAGTTCTTAAATCAGTAAGCATTAATTGTAATGCGTCAATTTTGGGATTTATTTTCATAGTTTTAATTTATATATTTACATCTTTTAAATCATTTGCATAGCTTTTTTAAAAGATATCTTTTTATTCTCATTCGAACTTGTAACTTCTATTAATTTATTTATGGATTCTTTGTTTTTTAAAGAATCTATACAACATTGCGCAACTAATCTTCTTGGGATTGATCCATTAATTTGAGTATCCTCTTTTGAATAATTTATATTTTCTGATTTAATATCTTCATTTTCCTTTAATCCTCCAGGTCTAATAATAGTCCATTCAAAATTTGAATTGCGTAGAAAGTTTTCACCTAATTTCTTCCAAATAAGAATTAAACCAAATAAGTTTAATGGGTGAAATAATTTACCAGTACAAAGGGAACTAATTAAAATAACTCTTTTAATCCCAACTCTTTTGCAACTCTCTAATTGCCTGTATACACCTAATGCATCAACCTTTGCAGGACCAGTTAAATCTAATGATGCTCTCGCTCCAGTCGCAATTATCAAAGCATCAATATCTTTTAAAGCTTCATCAAGTTCTCCTTTTTTGTCTAATGAAACCCTAATTGTTTCTAAACGCTCTAGTCCTGCTGAGACTTTTGAATTCTTTCTGATGATTTGCTTTACTTTATATCCTTTCTTAACTGCTTCTTCGGAAATTCTATAACCTGTTTTCCCCGATGCACCAGTAATTGCTATTTTCATAATTAAAAAACTAATTTAAATATTATATAAATTTCTTAAGGCTTTTTACATATAAATTTCTTATTTCTTTTGGGATAAAGAGTGCGACATAAATAACATTTTGTTCCATCACAGCCTCTTGCTGTACAGTATTCTCTGCCATAAAAGATTATTTGTAAATGTAAGGTATTCCAATCATTAACAGGAAATATTTTTTTCAGGTCTTTTTCTGTTTGAACTACGCTATCGCCATTTGATAGGCCCCATCTTTGTGCCAACCTGTGTATGTGTGTATCTACTGGGAATGAGGGTATTTTGAACACTTGAGACATTACAACTGATGCTGTTTTATGACCTACCCCTGGAAGAGATTCAAGCTTCTCAAAAGAATCTGGGACCGTACCACTATGCTTCTCAATCAATAATTTAGATAAGTTATAGATGTTCTTTGATTTTTGATTAGATAGACCTAAAAATTTTATGTATTCGTAAATGCCATTAATACCTAGCTGCATCATTTTTTCTGGATTATCTGCAACTTTAAATAAGCTTTTTGTTAATTCATTAACTTTCTTATCTGTTGATTGAGCACTTAAAACTACCGCGACTAGAAGTGTATATGCATTTGTATGATCAAGGGGTATTGGAGGCGATGGATATAGCTTTTTGAGTTCCTTACGTATTATTTCAGCTCTTTCAGACTTTCTCATTTAAATTTGAAAATTAAATGGTGTATAAAATTATACAAGGGATATTTTAGGTGAATATTTTCTGCTAACTTAATATATCTAATAAGAAGAACTTAGTGAGAAATGATGCGTTAATAATTGATGATTTGCATCATAAATATGATAAGCGAGAATGTTCAAATTGGATATTAAAAGAAATTAACCTCAAAATTGAAAATGGCGAATTTTTAGGGTTGCTTGGTCCTTCTGGTTGCGGAAAAACTACTCTTTTAAGATTAATCGCGGGGTTCGAATATCCCTCTAAAGGGAGGATTTCTCTAAATCACAAGGAAATTTCAAGTCGCAAAAAAATTCTTAGTCCTGAGAAAAGAAATATTGGTATGGTTTTTCAAGACTACGCACTTTTCCCTCACTTGACTGTTTTGGAAAATGTAATTTTTGGTTTGAAAAACAAAAAAGACAGATCTAGAGTTGATTATTTATTAAATGTTGTTGGTCTTGATAGCTTTGTTGGAAGGTACCCACATGAACTTTCTGGAGGCCAAAAACAAAGACTTGCAATTGCGAGAGCTCTTGCTCCAGGTACAAATTTTATTTTATTAGATGAACCTTTTTGTAGTCTTGATATGCATGTCAAAATAAAATTGAGGAGTGAACTCCCAAATATTTTAAAAGGTTGTAACGCAAGCGGATTGATGGTTACTCATGATCCGGAAGAAGCGATGTCAATTTGCGATAAAGTCGCTGTTATGAATGATGGGGAAATACACCAAATTGATACACCAATTAACCTTCTGAATAATCCCAAGACCATATTTGTTAGTAGTTTTATATTGGGTAATAATGTTGTTAATCTCAAAAAAAATGGTAATTCATATATTTCTTGTTTTGGCGAGATAAATACTTCAGGAGTTTTACAAAATGCAAATATTAAAAGCATGTCAATTTCGCCTAAATTTATTTCAATTAAAAGATCAGAATCTGGTAATGCGAATGTAATATCTAAAGAATTTCTTGGAGAATTTCTTATATATAAAGTAACTATTAATGGAAACATATTGCGGGTTAGAACTGATATTAATAATCTACTAAATAATGGTGATAAATGTTCTCTTTCTATAAATAAAAATAGTTATTATTTTTTATATCCTGGAGCACATAAAGTATATATATAGAATTTATTTATAGGCAATTACACTTCCCTCCCTTCCAATTAGAGCATTTTTTCTTTTTACATTTCTTTTTTTTACTTTTATATATTTTATTAGTTAATAGCAGTTCAGAAAAACTGTACTCTAAATTCATTTATAGTATTGCGAGTGATTTTCATTATCATATTATTTAATTTAATTTAAAGGATTTATCAATTACTAATTTATACAAAATGTTGTATTATTTATTTAGCTCCTTATTTGAAAATGAATGAAAATAATTTAAAAACAAAGAAATTAATTAATTTTGGTCCATCTGGAAGAGCCATTGCTCAACCTATAGACAATAGTTTATTAGATAATCTTTTTGAACATCTAACAATGGAAAGATATGCCAATGTTCAATATTTTTCTATGTATCTATGGTTTCAAGAACGTGATTTAAATGGATTTGCCTCTCATTTTCTAAGTGAATCACAAGGTGAAATGGAACATGCTCAGAAATTTGCAGATTACTTAATCGCAAGAGGACAAAGCGTAAAATTAGATCAAATTCCTGCACCCGTTCAAACATGGGATTCTATTGAGGAGCTGATTTCTTATTCTTTTAATATGGAGGCTGATTTAACTTCATCTCTTCAACAAGTTTATTCCATATCAGAAAGAATTTCAGATACAAGAACTAACGTATTTTTAGATCCAATTATAGAGGCTCAAACACAATCAGAAGATGAATTTGCGAACATACTGGGCAAGGTTAAGTTTGCTTCTAATCAACCTTCGGCAATCTTGTTAATAGATAGTGATTTAAAGAAAAAATAAATTACTTTCAAATTTATTTTCATTTAATGTCCTTCTGGTAATTTCAAAAAGTAAATTCGAAAAGTTGATTTTCCCATTATTTTTATTTAAGAGTTCAGCTATTTTATAGATCTCCTCAACTCTTTTAAAAATATTTTTGTTTTCAGTAAATAACCTTACCTTCAATGCTTTATTTTCTGTGGTTTTGTAGGATTGCTTGATATTTCTGAGTCTATTCGATAAAACATCAACTTCCATTAACAAGTTGTTTGTAAGTGATTGTGATTCCTTCATTTTTTTATAGCGGTGATGTTTCAATAAAAGAAGGGGCAACACTGACTGTTTGGGTCCCGATAGGAGCTATTAATAATTCAGATGATCTTAACTTCGAAATTAATCTTGTTGATGTTACTCGTGTAGATCCGATTAATTCGCCAATCCTTTCATGAGTTAACCTAAAAGGTAACTCACACCATTGACCACATCTTCTACCTAGACGATTTACTAGTATTGAAAACAAGGCTTGTAATCGCTGTTCTGCATTCCCTAAGTGTCTAATCCTGAGGAGTTGCAAAGTCCATTCATTTACTGCATCGAAACCAATATTCTCATCAATATTTACATTGCTATGAAAAGACAAATCTGTTAATGCTTCAACACAGACACCATCACTACATAAAAGGTCGGTTCTTAATTGATCACCTGATTGTAAGAATGCAAGTGTCATCCCTTCAGTTTCTTCACAAGGGCAATAAACTCGAGCAATTCCACTTTCAACTTCTAGACATGTGCCCTTTGGCCTGGATGAAGGATCTATTAAAACGGACTGCCCAGTTATTATTCTGACCGATTTTGACGGAGAGTCTCCATAGCTATGGAAATTCATTAATAAATATATGATAATGAGAATTATTATCAATTATGCACTAAAAAAATACTTATTGCAATAGATTCTCATTATCATATCATTTCTGATATTTTTCTTTACACAGTATTTAGGAATATAATTTTAGTAGAAATACTAATTATTTTTTTTTAGATGGGCGTAAACAGAGTTTGCTTTAATTGTGGAAGTTCTTCATTCGTCTCAGATCGATCTTTAGGAGGAAAGATCATATGTTCTAAATGTGGATCTTCGTCATTTAAAAATAAATCCTCTTCATTTTTAAAAAGTAAAAAATTAGTATTCCTTGCTATTGCGATAGCTATTTTCATAATTGTTATTTAATTAATCTATTTATATTCCATAGTCCACTATTGTTAGTTACCTCTACTTGAATACCATACAACTTACTAAGATTTTCACTATTTATAACCTTTTTTTGATCTCCATCGGCAATTATCTGGCCATCTTTTAGCATTATGACCCGGTCATAAATTTTTGTAATCGTTGAAATATCATGAGTAACGCATAAAATTTTAGTATTTAATTTTGATAATTCATTAACCTTATCAATTACAAAAAACTTTGATTTATAATCTAAATTTGCAATTGGTTCATCTAGGATTAAGATTTCCGGCTTTTTGATTAATGCCCTTGCAATGAGAGAAATTTGTTTTTCTCCATCTGATAAATAGGAAAAGTTCTTTTTAGATAAATTAGAAATATTCATTTTCTGCATGATTTTTTCCACCTTTTTAGAATCCCTTTCAGATTTATTTTGTACGTAACAATATCTTCCATATAGTCCACTTAAAATTAAATCAAAAACTTGTAAATTTGGATTTATTCTATTTTTTATATCATTATTTACAGTACTTATTTTTTTTCTTAGTTCCCATAAATTTATAAGTTCTTTGTCAAATATCTTCAGTTTCGATTCATTAGCTTCTACTGGGTATATGTTTCTATTAATTATTTCAATTAAGGATGATTTACCTGAACCATTCGGTCCAATTAATATTACATTCTCTGAATACCCTATTTTTAAATTTAAATCTTTAATTACTCTAAAGCCATTTTTAAAACAATTTATATTTTTTGCATCAAACCAAAATTTATTCAACACTAAAACTTATTACTCCAAAATATAATCAACTGTATTGAGCTTAAAATAAAAATAAAAAGATAAAGCCAATTCAACCATGAAGGTCTATTTACTTTCTTCATAAATTATATTATTAACATAAAAAATATCAGCGGAGCAGCAAATCGTACAAATGTTTTTCTAATGATATCTATATTATTTGCAATTTCTAACTTCTTTATCTCAGGAGGATATTTCAATATCACTTTGTCGTATACGTCAAGGTTTTGGGATTTTATATTATTTTTCCATGGTTCATCTTTATCTTCAGACTTCTTGTACCACTTCCAAAAATAATTTATTATCCTATCTTCTCCCAATAATTTAATTTCATCCTTACTTATAAATCCCATATCGTGATTATATGTTTGTGTTTTTAAGATCATATAATCCTCATCGAATATCTTATAAAAAATCTTTCTTTGAGTCTCTTTAAATAATAAGAGATTATTAAGCAGTTTATTTTGTAGAAATTTCCTGTAGTGTCTAACTATTACTCTTGCTTTGTTGTTTCCTAGAGGGATATGATCTAAAACTTGTAAATATCTTGATGAAGAAGGATCGCCTTTGTAAATTAATATCCTTCCTGGAGGTATGTATTTTATCCTAATAAATTCTTTTGTAGGGTCATTCTTGTAATAATAAATACTTTCAATGTATTTGGGATTAATATTAATTTTCTGATTAAAACTGACTAATACGTTTTTATTAACATCTTTATCTGGGATTGTATCGCCGTGAACCCAAAAGATATGAAGTATATCTAGGTGATTTTCAATTATCCTTGACCAATCACATTTGAAGTCGACTAATACCTCCTCAAAGACATAATCCTTATGTAAAAAACCATTTTCTAATAATTCGTACTTACTTATTGGTGTATCTTCACTTATATTATTTAAATCAGTCTCAGATTTTTTAGAAAAATGTACAAAAATATATCCATTTTTTTCTGATGTTTTGTATTGAGATAAATGAATTCTTTTGGCGTAGTTATCGTAGTTATTATCAACTATATGGCGACATGTTATTCTGTCGAGATTTTGGCAACTTCCTCCAGATGAAAACTTAGCTCCATGATATGGGCAGGTTATTACTCCATCTGATAATGTCCCTCCAAAAAAAGAGGCCCCTCTATGTGGACAAATATTTTTAATGCACCTAACGTTTTTATTTTCATCTCTATAAAGAACAAGAGGCTCATCATAGAGTGAAAAATAATATAGTTTATTTTTTTTTAGTTCTTTAGAGGGACAAATTGCATACCAACCAAATAAACCTATATTTAAATCTTTTTGATTTTCTCTAATATCAAACGAGTCAATTTTTACTACCGTTCCTTTTTTAAATGGTTTAAGAACGGTATTAAAGTCTTTTGATTTAAAAAAATTAATTTGTCTGTTTTCCATAAATTAATTTCTTTTTTTAAATGACTGTTTATCTTTCGGAACTATAACCCAAGTAAATAATCAATTTCTTATAAAAAGAAAATTCTCTATTATTTGTAGCAATAATTATCTAGTTATCGAAAAATATTGAGTCTCTATCGTCTCTATGTATCTTTATTTCATATTTTTTGTATCTTTTGTGATTCTTTCAAATTTTTTATGTAATCAATAGCATCATCAATATTTTTGTGGAAATTACATTGACCCAAATAACAACCTATAAATCTTAAAAATTTTCTCTTGCCACCACTAATTTCATATCTATGTATTGTTCCTCCATCTATAGGAGCATAAATAAGTTCTGGTAGTGCCATATTAATTTTGTATTTAATACTTAATTAAACAATAATTCATGTTTAAATACATTTCCATAGCTCAATCCATATATTTAATAATTTACTTATTTTTGGATAATTATTTATTGAATATCCATGTATTATTTGTTACATATTAATTATTGATATGGATTTTTTATTATGCCAAAAGCTTTTAGGCGTTTTTTTAAAAAATTACCAAAAAAAATTAAAACTATAAAATACTCATTTAGAGAGTTTTTATCATCCAAAATATGAAATAGCTGATTTAGTTAATAAATTTTTAATTTCTATAATTTTTAATAAAACATAGTCTGCAGAGTTAAATTTTAAACTATATTAAATTTGCAATTTTTGAAATATTATGATCAAAAGCGTTTTTGCGATATTCACTTTAACTTTGCTTTTTTTATTTAGTAGTCCAGTTTACTCATTAGATACTTCTTCTAAGACTCTTGAAAAGTATACTAAAAAGATTTCTAATAAATTCACTAGAACTTACTGCAACACTACCAAATTCGGTATTTCTTATGAAGGAGCTTTGGCATTTGCTATTGGAGAAACTAACAAGGAATTTAAAAATAATAAACTCAATAAGTTGATAGATTATTCTCTTCTAAAAAATTCAATAGTTAATGATTTAGAAAATAATTGCCAGGTTTATGATTTTGCTTTAAGTAATTTAGAAAATTTAAAATTTAATTAGAAAATGTAAATTTTTAAAGGCTTATTTTTTACCTATCCAATCATTGGGTTTCTCCATCATCCATTCGAAAACACCTTTAGCATCTAGGTTTTTAGATGCATAAACAAATAAAATTGGAAATATTAAAATTACTGCACCAATAACTATTAACTCTATTTTACCGATCCCCATCTCAGTTACTGTTAAGGCAAAATAATTATTCATTATCTTTATTGAATTAAAAATTTATATCTACATAATTTACAAAAAATTTTAATTCTTTCACTTCTTTATAAAAAATCTTAATTGTTTATAGTGAAATATATTTGTATAAAGTACCTATTTTATTGATTCAGAGTTTTTAATAATTTATATAATATATTTATGTTTGGTGGTTATGAATCATGAAATCTTTATTTTCACACCTATTTTTGTATTATTGATTGGATCTATAATTTTTACAATTTTAAAAAAAAGAAAAAGATCAGCTAAAAGTATTTATAAATTAATAGATGATTTAGAAAAAAAATACATATATTAATCTTTTTTTAGGAGCAAAGTTTAATCAAACTCTATACCTACTTCTTCTTTTAAATCTCTCTCCAAATCTGGAAGATGAGGTTCAACCCAATGATCTTTGTTATCAATACCAGCTGCATTTACATAATTCATGATATGTTTATCCACTTGCTTGTAAAGATCATGCAAATTTAAATCCATACGTATATCGTGTGCAATTTCAGAGACTTGTTGTTCTGTTAGACAATGATCTGGATGAAGTAAATCACAACATGGAATTCTCTTCTCAATCAATTCATTTAGATTGATTTTTATTTCGTAATCTTGATGGACAGTCATTTAATTTATAGCTTTATTATTATTCTAATAATGTTTAAGGTTTTGTATATCTTTAGTCAAGAAACAAAGTTCTTTAATGCATATTCAGTAATTTTAAATAAATAGATCTTCCAAATCTTTATACAAATCATCATTCTCTTTTTGGTTTTCTAGATGGTCATGGTGATCTAGTGAGAGTTCTTTCTTTGAGGTGTAGAAAAGATATCCAAGGGCTCCTAAAAGTAATGTTGTTGGTAAAATCATTAGCATTTAATTGACTTATAATGAATATAGTGCAACACTTATTACAGTCAAGTGCTGAACTTTAATTAATCTTTAAATGCCTACCAAGAAAAAAAGAGTTGGTTTTATTCCTAGAGAAGATGTTATGAAAATAATTGATAAGTTGAGCATAGAGAACAATTTAAGTAATTCAAAAATAATAAGTATTTTGGTAGAAGAAGCACTTTCTATAAGAGGTATGTTTAACAAAAAAAATGGTAAAGCAACTCAATCATATCAGATAAATGAAGATAATTTACAAAACTTATCTGATAATTCTGGTGACTTTTTAGATAAAGCAAAACTTTCAATTGATAATAACTTAGGCAAGCAATTTATCCCTAGTAAATCAACCCATTTAAATGAGGAGAAACAGGAGGCTTTTGACTTGCAAACTTATAAAAGGTTTTTATCGTTCCTAAAATTTCAGGAAATGATGGATAAGTATAACACCTAATAAAGTGTTGCTAAGTGATACACTGTGAGTTAAATTTAATTTGTATTTAAAGGAGATTCGCATATTAAAGTTATTTTTCGACATTTCAAAACCTAAATTTATTTAATCTATAAAATATCTATTCCTATGAATTCATCTGTCCCAGTTCCATCTGTAAATCTACTACCTCCAGACAAATTATATTGTAATTTTAGTTATTGGAGTTCTTTGTTCTCTCAGGATATGCAAATTTTATGGGATAGAGCGCATGGTGTACCTTTAGAGAAACTGCCCAAAGGAGTTTCTGACATGATTTTTCCGTATTTATTGCTTGCACTCTCAGACTATAAGACATCGCAAATAAATAAAATGAATGGAATAGGATTAGACAATCTATTAAGCCTTTGGTTTGATAAGTACTTATTAAATAAAAATGGTTACTTCGAGCTAATTAAAAAATAATATTTAAAATTAGTTATTAATATCAAATTTGATTGCTATTAAATTTATTACTTTTAAAATTTTTTTAAGTGATTCTTTCCTAATTGGCACATTAATAGTCTTGCTATAAATATATTAAAAGGTTTGATGATGAATTCTTTAAATTTCTTCTTAGCAAATATGTGTATTGTCGTTTTGATAATGCAAATCAGGAGAGATATAAAATTAAGAAAAGCATGATAATGAAATTTAATTCAAAAACCCTAAGCTTGGTATTAAATCTGTTATTTTGCTTGTTTATATTTATTATTTAATTTTTTAGTCTTTATTAAATAATTTTCAAAAAATTCAAAAGCTAATTTTAGAATTTGGTTGACTTTTATTGTCAATGCGATGATAATATCAAAAATATTTTCTTAATTGTGAATCCTCTTTCAGATACTTTTGATGATTTTGTTGATGATCTACTTTCATCCGATGTTAATTTGTTGAAAGGGGAACTTGATTTTCTGCTTATGCAGCATTTATTTAATTCAACAGATTTGAAGTGTATTAATAAAACTGAAATTGAAGATAACGAATCATTAGCTGCTTAATTTTTTATGAAATTTTTTTATGAAAAGTTTTGGGTCCCAATTTTTGGATATATTTTATCAAAATTTGTTTTTTTGATAGAAGGTAAAAAGCAAGATTCTAAAAATAAAAAAAAATAGATTAATTACTTTTTGTCTTTATAAAGTATTTTTAATTACATAATTTAAGTCAATATATTTTGATAACAACAAAAGTTGTGCTTTAAATTTACGAATATATGCATGGTTGAAATATACATAATTGCTTTTTAGCAAATTAAAATGAACAAAAAAAATATGTTGAAGCCATATACAGTGCATTACCGTGATTTTCAAAATATAAGATTAGAAAATTGTTTTTATGCTTCTGACGCTTACGAGGCTAGAACACTAGCAATGGAATTTAATAAGTATATAAATGAGCATCCAAACAGTATTGACCTAATAAGATGCGAAAAATGAATAAAAGTTTTTAAGTAATCTGGACAATTTATTTAGACACTCAAGAATTTATCAATAACCGCTTGACTCAACTCACTAGTATTTCCGCTAGCGACAATACCTCCGCGTTGCATCGCATAATATCTATTGGCTTGTCTTACAAAATGCAAATGTTGTTCAACTAATAAAACACCAATTCCTGTATCTCTAATAATCTGGTTAATTGCATTTTCAATGTCTAAAACTATATTTGGCTGAATACCTTCCGTTGGTTCGTCAAGCAATAGAAGTTGAGGTTTGCCTAGCAATGCTCTTGCAATAGCTAATTGCTGTTGTTGTCCTCCACTAAGATCTCCTCCTTTCCTTTGAAGAAAATCTTTAAGGATTGGGAAGAGATCATAGATAAATGGATCTATTTTCTTGTTCTTAGATAATCCACCCGGTAGAGACTCCATCCCTAACATAAGATTCTCTTCAACTGATAGGTATGGAATTATTTCTCTCCCTTGAGGAACGTAAGCCATTCCTTTCCTAGCCCTCTGATGAGGCGCTTTTCTGTTGATATTTTCCCCAATCAAATAAATATCGCCTTTTTTTTGTTTTAACAAACCAATTAGTGATTTTAATAAAGTTGTCTTGCCAACTCCATTTCTTCCAATCAAACAAACCATTTCTCCTGATTTAACGTTTAAATCTACATCTCTAAGAATATGACTCTCGCCATAATAAGTATTTAAGGATTTTATTTCGAGTAAATTTTCCATAACTAGTCCTCAGGTCTTCCTAAATAAACATCAATAACTTTTTTGTCTTTTTGTATGGTTTCCATTGTTCCCTCACATAATACTGTGCCTTGATTTAATACTGAAACATTACTATCAAGTCTTCTTATAAATTCCATATCGTGATCTATTACCACTACTGTATTTTCGCCTGATAAGGATTTTAATAAATCAGCTGTAAGATCTGTTTCTTCATCAGTTAAACCGGCAACAGGTTCATCTACTAACATTAAATCTGGCTTCTGTCCTACTAACATGGCTATCTCGAGCCATTGTTTTTGGCCATGAGATAAAGATCCAGCTTTAGAATCAACTTTTTGAGCTAAATTAACAATCTTCATAAGACGATCAATCTCAGTAAGCTGCTCATCCTTAATACTTTTATTTATAAGGTTTAATGGACTTTTAGGAGTTGTCACAGATATTTCAAGATTTTCTTTAACTGTTAGATTTTCAAAGATTCTTGGACTTTGGAACTTTCTTCCAACTCCAAGTCTTGCTATTTTATGTTCCTTTCTACCTACTAAAGATTTACCTTTAAAAATCACTTCACCTTTTGTTGGCTTAACCTTTCCAGTTATTACATCAAGAAATGTTGTTTTACCTGCGCCATTGGGTCCTATTACAGCTCTTAATTCTCCTTTCTTTAAATTTAAATTAAGTTTGTTGAGAGCTAAAAAACCCTCGAAACTAACAGTAATATCTATTAAATTTAGAAGATCTTTATTATTCATTATTCCCCTCCTTATTGTTAACTTCTAAGCTTGGATAGGTTTCAATTTTTCTTTTCAAACCAAATCTTTGAAGAAGATTCCTAGGACCATCTCCTTGAATCCATCCTAAAACTCCTTCTGGCAGAGCTGTTACAACTAAGATAAATAACCCTCCTTGAATAAACATCCAGCTAGCAGGTAAAGCTTCACTTACTAGACTTTTTGCATAGTTGATGAAAACTGCTCCTAGTATTGCTCCCAATAAAGTTCCTCTTCCTCCAACAGCAACCCATATAACCATTTCTATAGAAAAGGGAACCGTCATAAATTGAGGGGATACTATTCCAGACTGAACGGTGTATAAAGCTCCCGAAATTCCTGCGAGACCTCCAGCAATAGAAAATATTATCGTCTTAAATATAACTGGGTTGTATCCCGTAAACCTAACTCTTGGTTCATCATCTCGTATTCCTATAAGGATATTTCCAAATCGTCCTTTAACTACCCACTTTGCAAAAAACCATGCTGCTATTACTAGTATGGCGGTTATCCAAAAGAATATTCTTTGCATGGACTCAGACCCTACCATTTGACCAAATAGTTGTGTTACATCTGTTTTTAATCCATTTGTTCCATTTATAAGTTTTTGTTGTCCATTAAAAAAATTAAAGAATACAAGAAGAGAAGCCTGGGTAAGTATAGAAAAATAAACCCCTTTGATTCTATTCCTGAAAACCAGAAATCCAATTAAACCTGCAACCAATGCTGGAATTATCCAGATAGCTAAAAAGGTAAAAACAGGCGATCTAAACGGTTCCCAGAAAAAAGGTAATTTTTCAACACCATATAAAGCAAAAAATTCAGGAATATTATTTGGAAATTCAGAGGAGCTGGTTATTTGTAAATACATTGCTGCACAATATCCACCTAGTGCAAAAAATATACCTTGTCCAAGACTTAGTAAACCTGTATATCCCCAGATAAGATCAACACCAAGTGCAACTATGGATAAGGACAAGTATCTTCCTAGGAGGTTTAGTCTAAATACAGGGAGTAGAGTTGGTGCTGCAATTATTAAGGCTATTAATATTATCCAGAATGATAATACTATTTTTTTATCAAATTTAATTTTACTTAAGGACATTAGTTTTCAACCATCCTTCCTTTTTGAGGAAATAAACCAGTAGGTTTAAATTGTAAGAATATAACAATTAGTGCAAATATCATTACTCTTGCCATACTTGTGGTCGCAAAAAAGTTAATTGTGTTTGATAAAGGTAAAGGCATATCTGGCCATATTGATAAGAGCCTGCCAGCTCCAATTAAATCTGTCATTATTCCTATTCCAAATGAAGCAAGTACTGTTCCTAATAAGTTTCCTACTCCTCCCAACACCACAACCATAAAACAACCAACTATATAGTTTCCGCCAACATTAGGTCCTACAGAACCTAAAAGAGATACTGCTACCCCTGCAACTCCTGCTAAGCCAGATCCAATTCCAAAAGTAATTATATCCACTTTTTCAGTAGATATACCAAGACAATCACTCATTTGTCGATTCTGAGTAACTGCTCTTATACGCATCCCCCAAGCACTTTGATTAAGAAATAATGTTATTGCTATTACAGAGATTAGAGTAATGACAATTATCATTAATCTTGTTTTAGGAAATGCAGTGCCAATAATTTCAACTTGACCTCTCATCCATGAGGGCGCTGTTACATCAACATTTCGAGCGCTTGCTCTACTAAGTTTGCTTACAGAGGATGAGATTAAGCTACCTGTCAGAACCCCAGTTAAAGCAGCAAATATCCAAGAACTAAATTTAAAATATTTGAAATTTATTGATTCTTTTATTTTTGAAGGGAATGTTGTTGGTAAGAATAAACCAATTAACAGACTTATAACTAGACCGGTCCCATAAGCTAAAGGTACACTTCTGACAAATTGTTGAAGAATTAAGCTTACGCCCCAAGTTGCGAGAAGTGTTTCTAGTGGACTTCCGTAAAGCTTTCTTATTATAGTTTTTTCAAGGAGAATGCCTACTACTCCACTAACAATAAAAGCAAGGAAAATAGAAACTATTATGTACGAATTGTAAAAAGGTTTTAATATAGGTAATTTGAAAATTAATTGTGTTACATATGTTGTGTAAGCCCCAAGCATCATAAGTTCTCCATGGGCAAGATTTATTACACCCATAAGACCAAAAACAATTGCTAGACCTAACGCAGCAACAAGTAGTACAGATCCGATTGCAACACCATTAAAAAGACTATCGAGAAGTAACTCCAATTTAGAAAAAGAAAATATTTGATTATATAAAATAAAAGGAGGCGTTAACCTCCTTTTATTTTGAAGTATAGGTTTTAATTAGATTAAAGCTTATACTTTTCCCCTTTTGAAGGATCTGTCCAGTCGCATGCAAATCCTTTTGAACTTGGATGCTTTTGGTTCCATGCTTGAGGAAGAACAACTCCTGTCTCTTCAAGGATTGTAAATCCACCCTCTGCATTAATCTCCCCAATTCTTACTGTTTGAGATAAGTGGTGATTAGGCATAACTTCAACAGGACCTTGTGGAGCATCAAACTTTTGTCCAACAAGGGCTTCCCTTACAGCGTTGTCGTCGAATGTTCCAGCATCTTCTACCGCCTGTTTCCATAAGTAGACCATGTTATAAGCAGATTCTTGAGGATCAGCTACAACTCTATCTGCTCCCCATCTTTTCTTGAAACTTGCAGCAAATTTCTTAGATGCAGGAGTATCAATTGACATCATGTAATTCCAAGCGCCGTAGTGACCTTCAAGGAACTCAGGACCAATCGTACTAATCTCTTCTTCAGCAATTGAATAGTTCATTACGTAGTACCCACTTGAAGGTGTGATACCAGCGTCTTGAATCTGTTTGAAGAATGCAACGTTTTGGTCACCATTAAGAGTATTAATGATTATTCCACCGTCAGGCAAAGCTTTTTTGATTTTTGAGATAATTGGAGCAACTTCAGTATTTCCTAATGGAAGGTAGTCTTCTCCAACAACTTTACCGCCTAATTGTTTTACCTGAGCTTTTGTGATTGTGTTTGAAGTCCTTGGGAAAACATAATCAGAACCTACAAGGAAGAAATCTCCGCCAGCTGCAGGAGAACGCTTATACATGAAATCTGTAGCGGGTTCAGATTGTTGGTTTGGTGTGGCTCCTGTATAGAAAATGTTGTTAGAACATTCTTGAGCTTCATATTGAATTGGGTAATAGAGGAAAGCATCTTTTGATTCGTAGACAGGTAACATTGCCTTTCTACTTGCAGATGTCCATCCACCAAATACGACAGGAACTCCGTCTTGGTCTATAAGTTTCTTTGATTTTTCAGCAAAAGTTGGCCAGTCAGATGCACCATCTTCAACTATGTATTCTATTTTGTAGCTTTTGCCGCCAACTGTAACACCACCAGCAGCATTTATCTCTTCAATAGCCATTTTTTCTGTATCAACAAGAGTTGATTCAGAGATAGCCATTGTTCCGGATAACGAATGCAAAATACCAACGGTTACTGTGTCATCGAAACTTCCGGAGGTTCCGCCTCCACCACAGGAAGTTGCTGTGACTGCAAGTGAGGCAGTAGCTAAACCTGCCAAAATACGCCTTGAAATTCTCATGAATTAGGATAAATTAGGTAATTGACCCTTATAAGGGGGATAAAGTAAAAGTTATTAACGAGTGAGGATTAGTTTTGTATCAGTCGTAACTTTTTGTTGAATCCAATATATTAGTAATAAACATTTTTCTAGTTTCTATTGTTGGGTATCTGTGATTCTAAAAATTGAGTTATTTCTTCAACTCCTATGCCGCTACTTAGGTTGGTAAAAAACCAAGGTTTCCCTTTTCTCATAAATTCAGTATCACTTTTCATAATATTTAAATCTGCACCAACTTTATCTGCTAAGTCAATTTTGTTTATTAATAATAAATCCGACCTTGTTATTCCTGGCCCCCCTTTTCTAGGTATTTTGTCTCCTGCAGATACATCAATTACAAATATTGATAAATCTACAAGTTCTGGACTAAAACTAGATGCTAAATTATCACCTCCACTTTCTACAAAAACAAAATCTAAAGGATTATATTTATTTTCTAAATCTAAAACTGCATTTTTATTTAATGAACAATCCTCTCTTATCGCGGTATGAGGACAACCTCCTGTTTCTACACCAATAATTCTTCCTTCCTCTAAAACCTTTTTATTTATAAGAAAGTTAGCATCTTCTTTGGTGTAGATATCATTGGTGACAACTGCTATCTCATAATTTTTTTTCATGCTTAAGCATAGAGTCTCTACTAATGCAGTTTTTCCTGAACCTACAGGCCCAGCAACCCCTATTCTCAATTTGCTGCTCATAAATTAATTTCTAAAAAGTTTTGTATAAAGGTCATTATGATTTTGTTGTGCCATAGCTAAACCTACATTGCCAAAATAGATGTCATCAATTTCTTTGTCCATAATTTCTTTAGAAACTTTTGAAATTATTTCTAATAAGTCTCGCTGAATTAATTGTGCTTTTGTTGACCCAATAGGAATAATTCTTAGTGCAGCATTAAGTTGGTTTGCACTCCATGCATAGAAAAAATTTTCAACCATTTCTAACTTGCTAATTTCAAAACAATAACAAGCCCAACTCCACGCTAATGACCAGGAGCTTTTTTTATTATTTTCATATAGAAATACAAATCCAAATTCTTTGGTTAAATCAAAGAGAGATTTTGCCATTTGAATTTGTTGTTTTCTCATTTCGAGAGAGTCCTTTGATGAGAGGATCCATTTATCCAAACTCATTAGCTTTTGCAAATTAACTTTTAAATTTTTGCCGTCGTTAATCTCATTGAAAATATCAAAAAAATTTAGTAAAAGTTTTGCATCTAGTCTTATCTGACCAATTTTTAGTTCACTTATGATTAAGTCTTTTACCGAATTTGAATCTGTTAAATTTTTATTATAAAGATAACTCTCCATTCCTTCCGAATAACAAAATCCTCCAACTGGTAAGTTAGGACTTATTAATAAATATTTTAATAAGTGACTTTTACTCATGACTATGGGCTCCTCTTTCTGGAAAAAACTTTTTTTTCGTATTTTTTACATCAACTTTAAAATTAAGAAGCATATTTTTAATAACATAATCTCTTTTTGTTAGAAGAATGTCTTCTTCAATTTCTACTTCTACATGCCTATTTCCTAGATGATAAGCAGTCTTAATAAGTTCAATTTTAGAATTTGAACTTATTTCAATTAAATCTTCTGTTTTGGCAATTATTTCTACATAAAAATTGGAATTATTAGTTGAAAGAATATCTCCATCATTTAATTTGCCTTTTCTAGGTAATTGTAAAATTATTTCTTGATCACAATCAGTTAATCTTTTACCTCTTAAGATTCTTCTTTCATCAGAACTTAAGGTAAGTTTTAAAAATAAACCTAATTTCGGTTTTTCCTTAATCCAATCAGTTACAACAATTTGTTTATTCATTCTCATAATCAAAATTTTTGGTTACTTTAATTTAGTAATTAAAGAAAACAATTTATGATTAAAACTTCATGGGAAGGTAATTGTTTCTTAAATTTTTTCAATAATAAAGCAAGTTTAGGGAATGTTGATAAAACAATCTTTAAATCTAAATCAACTTCTCCTTATAAGTTATTAAAGTCTACTCATGATCAAGAGGGCAGATGCATTTTGCCTGTTCTTCATACTGCAGGGGGATTGGTAGGAGGTGATTTACTCGACTTTAAGGTAAAAATTGAAAAAAACTCTAAGGTTTTGTTGACGACTTCTTCAGCTCAGAAAGTATATGGATCAGTTGGTAGATCTAAAATAAATCCAAAAGGAAGTTTTTCAAAGCAAAAGAATCTTATAAACATTCTTGACAATTCTCATTTGGAGTATCTTCCCCAAGAAACAATCATCTTTGCAAATGGTTTATATGAGCAAATTTTTAAAGTATCTATTTCAGAAACTTCAAGTTTTTTATTTACTGATTTAATAAGACTTGGAAGATCTTCTTCCGGTGAATCTATTGAGAGTGGAGTTTTTAGGTCGAAATTAGAAATTATGAGAAATAATGATTTACTTGATGATTGGGAATATGTTGATCAGATTGAATTATCTAAGGCTAGTTTTGTGGCGAAGTCAGGCATGGATTACATGCCCGTTTTTGGATCCTTAATTTGGATTTGCGAAAAAGATTTTTCCAAGTTAAAAATAAATAATCTTGTAGGAAATATAAAAAAGATTTTCAATGAAACTAATAACAATTTATCTATTGGAATCCTTGAAAATGGAATCTCTGTAAGATTTCTAGGGAGTTCTTCTCAAGATGCTAGAAAATGTTTTTTTTGTATTTGGAAACAAATTAGGTCTGTTTGTGGATTTTGTGAGCCAAAATATCAAGGTGTATGGCCTTTACAAGATTCTATGAATTATTAATTATGTTCACATAGAACCTTTTTTAAGAATTTATAGATTAATTTTTTATTATGCATCTTTCACCTCAAGAAAAGGATAAATTATTGATTTTTTCTGCGGCACTCTTAGCTGAAAGAAGACTTAGTCGAGGTCTTAAGCTTAATTATCCTGAAACAATTGCTTTTTTAAGTTTTCAAGTTCTTGAAGGAGCACGAGATGGTAAAAGTGTAAGTCAATTAATGTCAGAGGGAACTACCTGGCTTTCAAAATCTCAAGTTATGGAGGGCATTCCTGAAATGGTTGATGAAGTTCAAATAGAAGCGGTTTTCCCCGATGGGACTAAATTAGTTACTATACACAATCCGATTAATTAGTTATGAGTAATTTAATTCCTGGCGAAATAATTCCTGAACAAGGTGAAATCGAACTAAATCTTAGTAAGCAAGTTAAATCAGTAACGGTTTCTAATTCTGGAGATAGACCTGTGCAAGTTGGATCTCATTATCATTTTTATGAAGCAAACAAGGCTTTAATTTTTGATCGAGAAATAACACATGGTATGCGTCTCGACATTCCTGCAGGAACTGCAATTAGATTTGAACCGGGTGATACAACAGATGTCAAATTAGTGCCATTTACAGGTTTAAGAAATGCATATGGTTTTAATTCATTAGTTAATGGTTCTTTAGATAGTTAAAATTATGTCTTATAAAATTGATAGAAAAACTTATGCTCAAACTTACGGGCCCACTACCGGAGATAGAGTAAGGCTCGCTGATACAGAACTTTTTATAGAAGTAGAAAAGGATTTAACTACATACGGAGATGAAGTTAAATTTGGTGGAGGTAAAGTAATTCGAGATGGGATGGGACAGTCTCAAGTAAGAAGAACTGATGGAGCTGTAGATACTGTAATAACTAATGCTTTGATCGTAGATTGGTGGGGAATAATTAAGGCTGATGTGGGTATAAAAGATGGAACGATTTTTGAAATTGGTAAGGCCGGCAATCCTGATATCCAGGATAATGTTGATATTGTTATTGGTGCATCAACAGAAGTAATAGCTGGAGAGGGGCATATTCTTACTGCAGGTTCAATAGATACACATATTCACTTCATCTGTCCCCAACAAATTGAGACAGCACTAGCCTCTGGAATTACAACCATGTTGGGAGGAGGAACTGGACCTGCAACTGGCACAAATGCAACTACTTGTACTCCGGGTTCTTTTCATATTTCAAGAATGCTTCAATCTGCAGAAGCGTTTCCCATGAATTTAGGTTTTTTTGGAAAAGGAAACTCAACAAACGAGATTAATCTTATTGATCAGGTTGAGGCTGGTGCATGTGGATTGAAGCTTCATGAGGATTGGGGAACCACTCCTTCTACAATAAATTCTTGTCTAAATGTTGCAGACAATTTTGACGTACAAGTATGTATTCATACTGATACTTTGAATGAGGCAGGCTTTGTTGAAGATACCATCAACGCTATTGCAGGAAGAACCATTCATACATTTCATACCGAAGGAGCAGGTGGAGGTCATGCTCCAGATATTATAAAAATCTGTGGAGAAAAAAATGTTCTTCCTAGTAGTACAAATCCAACAAGACCTTATACAAGGAACACATTAGAAGAACATCTTGACATGTTAATGGTTTGTCATCATTTAGATTCAAAAATCCCAGAAGACATTGCATTTGCTGAATCAAGGATCAGAAGAGAGACTATTGCTGCAGAAGACATCCTACATGATATTGGTGCCTTCTCAATTATCGCCAGTGACTCGCAAGCCATGGGAAGAGTTGGTGAAGTAATAACAAGAACTTTTCAAACCGCACATAAAATGAAAGTCCAAAGAGGACCGCTATCACAGGATTCTGATAGAAACGATAATTATAGAGTAAAGAGATATATTTCTAAAGTCACAATTAATCCTGCAATAGCTCATGGTATTGATAAACATGTTGGGTCTATAGAAAAGGGTAAAATTGCCGATTTGGCATTGTGGAAACCTTCCTTTTTTGCGGTAAAGCCTGAATTAGTTGTTAAAGGAGGATCTATAGTTTGGTCTCAAATGGGTGATGCAAATGCTTCAATTCCTACTCCCGGTCCTGTACATGGTAGACCTATGTTTGCAAGTTTCGGCCAATCTCTAATTAAGAGTTCTTTTACTTTTTTAAGTAAAAATTCAATTGAACAAAATATTCCAAATAAATTAGGCTTACAAAAGAAATGTATTGCCGTAGAACATACCAGAAATATCAATAAATCAAACCTAAAACTTAATAGTAAACTACCAAATATTTCAGTTGATCCTCAAACTTATGAAGTTTTTTCTGATGGAGAACTTCTTACTTGTGAACCACTTGATGAAGTTCCAATGGCTCAAAGGTATTTTTTGCTTTAGAAGTTTTTAATTAATTCTTTTTCACTTATCTTTATGTCTTTTGACCCCGCAATAGCTAAATCTTCTTGCAGTTTGTTCTCACAAGAAAGAACTCTTGACCAACTTGGTAATTGAAGTGTCGTGGGACAAGCCAGATAATCTTCTGTGGCAGGTCTTAATAGTTTCGCAAACTTTTGTACTGATAATTCTTCTTCGTGCCTATCATATGGAAGTTGATTAACTGCTGAATCTAATCCAAATTGTTTGACCCGATCTTCTCCAACTCTTTTGTAGAGAACTTCTAAAGTTGCTAGTTGAGTGCTAGTTAAGGTCTCGGCTTGATGTTCCATGAGACCTCTTAAAACACTCGAAAGTATTTCTGTACACATTTTTTGCAATCCTTCTTTAGAAGAATCTCCAATATTCTTATGTTTATGATCAAATAAACCTAGGTCAACCTGGGCTATTTTGGAGGTCCTTACATTTCTATAAACCTCTGATAATAAACCTATCTCTAAACCCCAGTCACAAGGTATTCTTAAATTCATAGCAAGGTCTTTAGTAAAAGCAAACTCACCTGCTAATGGATATCTAAATGATTGAAGATATTGTAAAAACGGACCCTTACCAACTAACTGCTCAAGACTTGCTAGTAAAGGACCTACGAATAATCTTGTTGCTCTACCTTGCAATTGATTTGTTTCTAGAGATAATCTACTGTAAAAGGCTTTTACATATGATATTCCATATGATTCATCCAGAAGTGGAAGTATCATTCTTGAAGGATATAAAGGACTAAAAGTTCTTATATCAGCATCAAAAAGAGCAACAACTTCTGATTTTCTAGTCGCAACTCCTATGCCTTGCCATACAGCCCATCCTTTACCTGGAGTTCCTAAAAGTTCTAATCCATTTTTTTCTTGGCTTTTTAATAGCTCAATTACAGAGGGAGAATTAGTCCATTGAACGTGAACTGGGCATGGCATTGAGTCAAAAAATGATTTTGCTGCCTTAACTTGCTCAACAGTTTTTGCTGAGAGAGCAATTACTAATTCATTTAACCCTGTAAGGTTTTTTAAAACTTCTCTTATATCTTTTAGTGCTGGACGCTCAAACTCTTCATATAAGCAAGGTATTAAAATGCTTGTTGATCTTCTTTTAAGACTTTTGTTTAATTCTTTAAGTAAATTTCCTGTAACTCCATATTCATGTATTGTTGTGATTAAACCTTGTTGAAAGTCCATTTTCTAATTGATGTGCAGAATGGTATTAACACTTCGATGATTTTTTCAAAGTGAAGCAAATTGATTCAGAGAAAAAATTAGTTAGATTAAAAATTGATAAATTGTTAAAAACAATTTATTCAAATCATACTACAGAAGAAATTAATTTTATTTCAAACCAATTATTACAGATTTTAGATGATTTCTCAGAGAAATCTGCTTATGAAGAAATAAGAAATAAGGAAAGGTGGAATGAATCTCATTCAGTTTTGATAACTTATGCAGATAGTATTTATAAAAATGGCGAGGCAACATTAATAACTCTTAAGAAGTTGTTAAGTAAACATTTTGGCAGTCTTTCTAAAGTTGTACATATTCTTCCTTTTCTGAAATCCACAAGCGATGGGGGTTTCGCAGTTTCAAGTTATGATTCCTTAGAAGAAAAATTTGGTGGTTGGGATGATCTCAAAAGTATTTCTACAAATCATGATTTGATGGCTGATTTAGTATTAAACCATGTCTCATCATCTCACCCTTGGGTTCAACAATTTATTAAATCCCAAGAACCTGGAATATCAAATGTTTTTTTACCGAAGCAAAATCTTGACTGGTCAAATGTAGTTAGGCCTAGAAGTTCCTCTTTGTTTTCTCAAATAAATACTGATGATGGTCCTAAACAAGTTTGGACAACTTTTGGACCAGATCAAATTGATTTGAATTGGCATAATCCTAAAATGACTCTTGAGTTCTTAAATTTAATTACTACTTATTTATCTAATGGAATTAAATGGTTAAGGCTTGATGCTGTAGGTTTTATTTGGAAGGAATCAGGGACTACATGCTTACATCTACCTAAAGCACATTCAATTGTCAAACTCTTAAGGGTTCTTTTAAATAATCTTCTTGATGATGGCGTTTTAATAACAGAAACCAATGTTCCTCAGAAGGAGAATCTATCTTATCTCATTGATGATGATGAAGCCCATATGGCATATAATTTCCCATTGCCTCCTCTTCTCCTAGAGGCAATTATTACTTCAAGAGCTGATATTCTAAACTCATGGATTTTTGATTGGCCAATATTACCTGAAGAGACTACTTTATTTAATTTCACTGCATCTCATGATGGTGTTGGGTTAAGAGCTCTTGAGGGTTTAATGAATGAGCAGAGAATTAAGGATTTATTAATTAATTGTGAGAAAAGAGGAGGATTAGTAAGTCATAGACGTTTATCAAATGGTGATGATAAACCTTATGAATTGAATATTAGTTGGTGGAGTGCAATGGAAGATTCCAGTAGGGATGCCAAAAGATTTCAATATGAGAGATTTATTTTGAGTCAATTATTAGTAATGGCTCTGAAAGGGGTCCCTGCATTTTATTTGCCAGCATTACTAGCTTCAGAAAATGATATCAAAAGCTTTTCTATGACAGGTCAAAGAAGAGATCTAAACAGAGAAAAGTTTAAATCAGAAAATCTTTCAGCTGTTTTAAATAATCCTGAATCTAATGCTAATAAAAACTTAAAATATCTTCGTAATGCTATGGATGTCCGATCAGAATTAAAGCAATTTCACCCTTGCTCGGAAATGAATTGTTTGTCTAAAGGTAGAAGTGATATTGTTGTAATCAAAAGAGGTAAAGGACCAGAGTCTGTTTTTGCAATCCATAATATGACTGAAAATAAAATTAATTATCAATTGAATGATAATGATATACCAAAAATAATTGATAATGATTTCAATACCCATGATTTTTTAACATCCACAAAATACAATTGCAAAAATATTAGTCTTGATCCTTTTCAAGTAATTTGGCTTGGTGCTTTATAAAAATGATAGAAAATTCTTCTGTTTGGGTAGTAAGTGATGTAGATGGTACTTTAATGGATCACACATATGATTTATCACCTGCTAAAGAAACTATAAAAAAACTACAAAAATTATCTATACCCGTAATTCTTTGTACAAGCAAAACCGCTTCTGAGGTAAAAGTTATTAGAAAGGAACTTAACTTGACGGATCCTTATATTGTTGAGAATGGTGCGGCAATATATGGTGAATCACTTAAAAGAGTAAATGGAGAAATTATTCTTGGAATAAAATACGAATCTCT